>JAZDGM010000078.1:0-2109 GCA_043806915.1 Pseudomonadota bacterium
TCGCCCCGGGGCGGTCTGCGGCCCTTCAACGCCGGCGCCTTTAAAATGGCGTCCCGGATCAAGGTCCCGCTTCAACCCGTCATCATCCGCAACGATCCGCCGTTTTTGCCTAAAGGGGCCAAATGGTTTTACCCGCCCCGGAAAACTTCCCTGATTCGACTGGAATTCTGGGAACCCATTCCGCCCCCGGAACCGGGCCGGGAACGCGAAGCGGCCCGGGAATTGGAGGCGAGGATACGCCAAGCCCTGGGGCTCACCTACTCGAACGAAACCCGCCAACCGTCGGTCGCGAGCGCCAATGGTTCCGAAAGGAGTGTGTAAGAGCAGGCCCAGGTCCGTTCTTCATTTAACTCCACCACATCTTCTACTTTCCCATTTTAGGTTTCGGCGAATCAGGAAAAATGGTATACTGAAACCGATTACCGGATGATATCATGAATTGAAATCCCTATATTCGAATAATATCCGCTAGGACGTAATAAAATCATAAGCCGTCTGGGCGGGATGGAGTGGCGGTTAAATGGCCAGACCTCTAAGCATGTTGACGATTAAAGGCTTCAAGTCCATTCGTGAACTGGTGGACTTCAAGCTGGAGAAATTGAATGTGCTGATAGGCGGCAACGGCGCCGGCAAGAGCAACTTCGTGGAAATATTTCGTTTGTTGCGGGCCATGGTTGAACAGAACCTGGGCGCATACGCCCATGGCCATGGTGGGGCGGACGATTTTTTTTTCAACGGGCCGAAACAGACAAACTCCATCATGGCGCATTTTCATTTTGGTATGAATGAATATAGATTTGAGTTGGGACCAACAGCCAGTGAAGCGTTCCTGATAAAAAGCGAAGAACAAAAGTATCAACAAAGTGGTTGGATGAGCATCGGAACGAATAAACCCGAAAGCAGGCTACTTGATATCAGGGACCAGAAAGGGGTTATCGCCCCGCATGGAGTTGGGTACTATGTATATCAGGCGGTTTCAAACTGGACTGTTTACCATTTTCACGACACCGGCGAACTCGCGCGTATGCGTCGCTCGGAAATTGTGGAGGATAATAAGCGGCTTCGTCCAAACGCTGATAATCTAGCGCCACTCCTTTTGCGTTTGAAGAAATCCACCCAAAAATCTTATCGGGAAATTGTGGATGCGGTACGACTCGTCACGCCGTTTTTTGACGATTTCCTGCTCGAACCGACGATCAGAGGTGAAAAAGAAACGGTCAAGCTGGCCTGGAAGCAGAAGGGCTCGGACTACCCCATGCAGCCCTATCATTTTTCGGATGGAACCATACGTTTTATCTGCCTGGCAGCCGCCTTGCTCCAACCGGACCTCCCTCCAACGATTGTAATCGACGAACCGGAACTCGGGTTGCACCCCTACGCCATTGAGATACTGGCCGAATTGATTCGAGCCTCCGCCAAACGGACGCAGGTGATTATTTCGACCCAATCGCCGGCCCTGGTGGATTGCTTTTCACCGGAAGACATAATCGTGGTTAACCGGGAGCATGGCGCCTCGACTTTTCAGCGACTCGACGCGGCGAGCTTGACGGCCTGGCTCGAGGATTATTCCCTCGGTGAACTCTGGCGCAAGAATATCGTCGCCGGGGGGCCGGTCCGTGAGTAATATTGATATTTACCTGGTGGTTGAGGGGGCGACCGAACAGACCTTTATTCGTGAAATCCTGGGGCCGGAAATGGCTCGAAAAGGCCTGTATTTGCATCCGGCCCTGGTCGGGAGGCCCGGCCATAAGGGCGGGGATGTTCGTTTCGAGCGCGCACTAAAGGACATCGAAACATTTCTAAAACAACGCCGGGATATTGTAGTCGCCACGATGTTTGACTATTTCAGGATAGACCAAGGAAATCTTTTAAGGACATCCAAATATAGCGCCTCTCTACCTTCGAAGGCAATTCCTTGACCCAATTGTGTCAGCGGCCATCTGATAACGCAAAAACCTGGCCATCTGAAAATGTATTGTTCCTTTTATTCTGAAAGACAACACCTTGTTCCAAACGGAGGCGAGGCCCGGGCCGGACAATTACCTCCCCCGCCCCCGACGGGGGGAGTGGGTTGGGGTGTGGGGGGGAGTCCTTGGTTCACCCGGGCCG
>JAZDGM010000079.1:0-30703 GCA_043806915.1 Pseudomonadota bacterium
GGTGGTCAAAAAAGCCCCCCTCACCCCGCCCTCTCCCCCCATGAATGGGTGGAGAGGGGAAAAAGCGCCCCGGGCTTGTTTCTTTTATTCCGCAAGACAACACCTCGCCCCAACCCGAAGGGGGGCGGAGCAGCCCCGCCCGCAAGGCGCCGGCCAACGTCTCCAATTTACCGCGGCAAGGCCCGAAAAATAGTAAAATATGGCAAGCGTTGCGCACCCTACAAACTCCATTATGGGCCTTCCCCAAAATGAACTACCCCGCAGCAAGCTACGGGGTATCAAAAGGAAAAGATTTAACCGAAGCAAACTTCGGGGTATTGGACCCCTTCCCCAATAAAGCACTGGATACTTCCCCCGACTTCCGAATACCGTCCGGGATCAGGAATCGAGGGCCTCGCGCACTTTCCGGGCCATGGCCTGCAACGACACCGGTTTCTGCAGAAAATGGACGTCTTCGTCGATCACCCCGTGGTGGGCGATCACGTTGGCGGTATAGCCGGACGTGAACAGGCATTTCAGGTCGGGCTTGATCCCGCGGATAAGCCGGGACAATTCCCGCCCGTTCATTTCGGGCATTATGACGTCGGTTATCAGGAGCGCGAGCCCGTCGACATGTTCCCGGGCCAGTCGGAGGGCCTCGCCGGGCGTGTCGGCCGACAGGACCACATAACCCAATTTTTCCAAAATTCTCCGGCCCAAAAGCAGTATGGCCGGCTCATCCTCCACCAGCAACACGGTTTCACCGCGCCCCATCATGGCCTCGGTCATTGTCGGGGCCGACGTTTCCCTAATTCCGCCCTCGTGCCGCGGAAAATAAATCTTGAATATCGTCCCCCGGCCGGGCTCGCTGTAAACGTTGATGAAGCCTTCGTTCTGCTTGACAATGCCGTATATCGTCGACAACCCCAGCCCCGTGCCCTGCCCTTCCTTCCTGGTGGTGAAAAACGGCTCGAAAATTCGTTCCATGGTTTCCCGGTCCATGCCGACGCCGTCATCGCTGACCGCCAACATAACAAACTCTCCGGGGTGAAAACCCTTATGCCGGTCGCAATACTCGGCGTCGAAGGAGGTATTTTCCGTCTCGATCACGACCTGGCCCTGGCCGAGTATGGCGTAACGGGCGTTGACGCATAGATTGGCCATGATCTGGTCGATCTGGGCCGGGTCCATCCTGACCGGCCAAGGGTTGGCGGTCGGCTTCCACAGGACGTTGATGTCCTCCCCCAACAGGCGGCGAAGCATCTGCAGCATCTTTTCCACGGTTTCATTCAGGTCGAGCACCAGGGGCTTGATGGTCTGCTTGCGGGCGAAAGCCAGAAGCTGCCGGGTGAGATCGGCCGACCGTTTCCCGGCGTTTAATATTTCCTCGAGATTTAGGCGAAGAGGGTGCTCCGTTTCCAACTGCGCCTGGGCCAATTCCGCGTTGCCGATAATCACGGAGAGCATGTTATTGAAGTCGTGAGCCACCCCGCCGGCCAGGCGGCCGACGGACTCCATTTTTTGGGATTGCAGCAGTTGGCCTTCGAGGGAATGGCGTTCCTTTTCCGCCGCTTCCCTGGCCTGGCCCATGGCCAGGACATGGAGGGCGTAAGCCAGGTCATCCGCCATTTCGGAGAAAAGAAGGCGTTCTTCCTCGTCCACGAAAAGATGGGCCTCCACCGCGACGGCGATGAACCCGAAGCCGGCGGTCTCGTGAACCAATTTGGCGCACAGGGCTTGGCTTTCGGAACAATCGACGCTGAGCGGACATTCGCCGCAAACGGTTTTACGGTCCTCGACCAGAAGGGTCCCCTTCGTGTTCCGGGCGTGATCGAAACAGGACGGCAGCAGGCCGCGCCCCAGCATCTCGTCCAGGGGCGCGACGGCCGCGCCCAGGCCCGCCTCGGCCCACTTGACCGGGGCGCCGCCGTCATCCGTGAGCACGATAAAAGCCGAGGCGTAGCCCCGGTTCTCCACCAGCACCCGGCAGCCGTCCCTAATCAAGACGTCCGGGTCGCGCTCGCGCACAATTAGTTGGTTCACTTTCCGAATCGCCAGTAAGACGCGGTTCAAATGCTCGATTCGCTCCTCCGCCCGCCGGCGCTCGGTTATGTCGCGAAAGATGCCCAGGACGTGGGAACGCCCTTCGAGCTCCAGGGGCGTGGCGTTGACGTCGGCGTAAAACACGCTCCCGTCTTTCCGTTTCATGGGCATGTTCGCGGCCAGGGTGATCTCGCCGCGAAGCTGCCGGCCAAACTCGGCCTGCACCAAGGCCAGGTCTTCCTCCGGATGAATGTCCTTAAGACCCAGGGATAGGAGTTCCTCGCTGGAATAACCGAGGTCCCGGCCTATCGCCGCGTTGGCGATGACGAACCCGCCCATTTCCACGTCGATCATCAGGACGCCGTCCAGCATGTTTTCGAACATGGCGCTCAGGGTTTTTTCGGAGCGCCCAAGTGATTCGCGGGCCTGGACGGCCTCCCACAAGGTGGCCAGCATGTTGCCCAGGGCGTTCAGGAGGGCTTTTTCCTGTTCCGTCGCCGCGTGTGGCGCGGCCCAGTAAGCCCCGATGGCGCCGACCGGGTCCTCGGAACGAATGGGCGCCATGGCGAGGCTCCGGACAAAGGTCGGTCGGTAGAAGTCCCGGGGTATTCGAGGATCGGAGTAAACGTCCTCGATGGCCACGCTCTGGCGGTGCAGCATGACCCAGCCGGAAATGCATTCCTTCAGGGGAAACCTCTTCCCCTTCCACAGCGGCGAGATGGCGGCCTCGTCCAGGTAATGACAAAAATCCCCTTCCCGCGCCACGATGCCGACGCCGTCCGCGCCGCTCAAATCCAGCGCCGCTTGTCGAATGACGGCGACAGCCTCCGAAAACTCCAAGGTCATGGTCAATTGGCGGGCCACATCCAACAGCCGCGACAGCATGAAATTGTAGCGCTCCAGTTCGGCCCGCGTCTGCTTCATTTCGGTGATATCCTGGATGGAACCCCGCACCTGAATGACTTGGTCGTTTTCCACCTGGGGCTGTCCAATGGTTCGAACCCACTTACGGACCCCCTGGGTCGTGACCATTTCCAATTCCAGGTCAAAGGGTTGGGCGAGTTCGACGGCCTCGCGCGTCGCCCTTTCCATCCCCTCGTGGGATTCTCCCTGATACAGACCTAAAAATAACGCCAAATCCGTATCCTCTCCCGAGTCCAGCCCGTGGATTCGGGCCGCCTCCTCGGTCCAGGTCCCCTTTCCGGTTCCAGGATCGAATTCCCAGCCGCCTATCTTAGCGATGCGCCCCATTTCCCGCAGCAAATGGTCCTGGTATCGCCGCGCCTCGTCGGCCTGCTTTTGCTTGGTGATATCCTGAATGTTTCCGAAAACCTTGACGACCCGCCCGCCGTCCCAAACGCCCTGCCCCGCCGTTCGCACCCACAGCCGCCGGCCCTGGGCGGTGGTGAAACGGCATTCCAGCTCAAACGGCTCCCCGCCATTGACGCAACGTTGAAACATGGACAGGACCTGCGGGCGCTCTTCCTCCGCATAACATTCCAGACTCCGGGCAATGAGCCCCGGACCGCGGGTGGGATGCTCCGCCGGGTCGAAATCATGGATGCGATAAGTCTCCTCGGTTAGGAACATTTCCCGGCTGTTGACGTCCCATTCCCACCCTCCGATTTTTCCGAGCTTCTCGGCGGCCTTCAACAGTGTTTCACTTCTGACCAGCTTTTGCCCGGCCTGCACGCGCTCGGTGATGTCGCGGGTTATGCCCTGCAGGCTGATCGGTCGACCGTTATCGTCGTGGATCGCCGAGCCGTGGATTTCCACCTGAACGGGCCGGCCGTTTTTTTTTAGCAGCACGGTCTCAAAAATGACGCCGCCGCCCTCGGACCCCTTGGCCAGTTCCGCGGCGATCACCGCGGAAATTTTGGCGAAGTTTTCCCGGTCGCAATGTTCCGCCAGGCGGCTGCCCAGCAATTCCCCGACGTCATGGCCGGTCAGGCTTACTATGGCGGGGTTGACGTAGGTGAACCGGAGGTCGAGGTCCATGGTCCAAATCACGTCCAGGGTTTTTTCCGCCAGCAAGCGATGCCGCTCCTCGCTCGAACGCAGTTCCTCGGTTTTGCTCGCCACCTGCCGGCGCAAGGACCATGACCAAAAAAGAGCGAAGAAAATAATCACCAGCAAGGGCCCGGCGGACAGGGCGACATAAGAGAGGATGGCGGCTAGACTGGGGGGCGAATCGTCGTACACGCCCATGTATTTCTCGCGGAGACGATGGTATTCCCCGTTTTCCTGCAACACCTTCAAGCCTTCGCTGAATTGGGCCAGGAGCGCCGGGTTGTTGTTGGCCGCGGCGTAGCAATAATCCGCGGAGAATAGCGGCTTCCCGCCCAGGTCAAGATTGGCCAGCCCAAGCTTTTCAATTAGGTGCATGGTACTGATTCGGACCGTGACGGCCCGGTCGAACTTCCCGGCGGCCAACGCCTTGAGCGCGTCTTCCTGGGCGTCGACCAGGGAAACCCGATCGCCAAGTCCGTTTTTAATCAGGTAATCATGAATGAGGTCGCCGCGCTGGACCACGATGCTCTTACCTGTCAGGTCGGCCAGGGCGACCGGAGGCGCGCCCTCGCCCCGGCGCGTCACGCCCACGTAATGATTGACCAGATACGGCGGGGTGAAGTCGAATTTCAGGTCGCGTTCCGGAGAGTAAAACATTCCCTGGATAACGTCGATTTCACCCGTTTCCAAGCCGGTGAGGACCCGGTCCCAGGGACCGAGCCGTATCTCGATATCCAGGCCCATCTCCTTGGCGATGGCCCGCGACAGCTCCACGGTAAAGCCGGCGGGGCGTCCCTTCTCGTCGAGATATTCATATGGCGGGTAGTTGTGGTCCCCGCCCACCACGATGCGGCGGTTGGCCGGCAGTTCCAGGGCCGCGAACCATTTGGAATGGAGATGGCGATAGGTCCCGTCCGCCATGACCAAGGCCAGCCCTTCATTCAAGAGGGCCAAAACATCGCGGTCGCCTTCCTTGACGGCGAAACAAAAATCCTGGCGAAAGCCCTCGATGGGGTTGTTTATTACCCGGAGGTTGGTCAGGTCCATTTCTTGAAGAAGGCGTACCGCCACCAGTCGCTGGATGACCACGGCGTCATGGAGGCCTCGGGAGAGCTCGCGCAAGGCTTCCTCGAAGGTGACGGCGGCGTGTATCGCGATGCCCCGGTCCTCGCGGCGCAGGAATTCCTCCGCGTTATCTCCTTTCATGACCGCGACTCGTTTCCCCCTCAGGTCGTTCAACTCCCAAATACCTTCCGTGTCCTTTCCGACCACGATGGCGCCATGGAGGGACATGTAGGGAAAGGTAAAGTCGAACAGGGCTTCCCGTTCGGGCGTCCGCCCCACCAAGGGCAGGGCTTGCACCTCACCGCTTTCGAGCCAACCCTTGACCTCGGACCAGGGGCCTGTCCGAAAAACGACATCGCGGCCCATGGCCGCCAGGGCGGCCCGCAGCAGTTCGACTGAAAAGCCGTCCGGCTTGCCGGCCGCGTCCACGACGCAGAAGGGCGGGTAGTCTATCTCGGAACCGGCCAGGACCGCGAACCGGGGCCGCGCCTGGTCGTCCCCGGCCTCGGCCCGGGTTCCGTACAACGCGGCCAGGGCGAGCAACAGGGCCAACCACAGGCCGGAGCGGACCAGTTCCAAGGTATTTCTGGGTTTCCTCGCGCGGGAAAGATCAGCCATGGTCACACCTATCAAACCCTGTGAAGTTACAAGGTGGGTATTTAAAACGTAACAGCCCCCGGTGAAAATTTCAAATCGAAGTCGTCGGCCGGCCCGGGAAAAAATGAAAGCCTCCCGCCCGCGGGAAGCCTGGTTTTTGGGGAACGTCTTGACATTTACCTCCATAAAGGTCATTTTCGGGCCGGCGGGACATAACCGCGCGGCCGGTGGACCATCGCGCCCGGCCCTCCAAAAACCAAGTCAGGGAAACAACATGGACGACCTTAAGGGTTTTCAGAAAAAGTACTTACGGGAATTGGCCCATCACCTCAAACCAGTGGTCCTCGTCGGACAACGGGGACTCTCCGGCCAGGTGCTGGAATCGATCAACCAGGCCTTGGACGATCACGAACTGATTAAAATAAAATTCCTCGACGCCAAGGAAAAGGAAGCCAAGAGCGAGCTTTCCACCCAGGTGGTCGAGGAGACAGGCGCCCGCGTCGTCGGCATGGTGGGGCACACCGTCATTCTATACCGACCCCGTGAAGACCCCGCCGCTAGAAAAATACAACTCCCCCGGCGGGAAAACTAGGACGGCGGGACGGGCCGTTTCACCACGAGCGGCCCCAGGCCCGCCCCAGGGCCGAACCGAATCGGAGCAGCCGGCGCTTGGCCAAAAACCTCGAAAGGCGCTCGAAACCGACTCGCACTTCAACCAACTCGCCCCTCACCGGTCGATCATCCCCGCAAAAGGCCGTGATGCATGTTTCCGGCCTCGAGGCCCGGGGAAAGATGCAAGGGCCGGCCCCATTTTCCAAAAAAAGGCAATTCGCGACAAAAAGGCCTTCATTCACCAGGCGGCCGGATATGGCCTCCCCCAGGGATGGGTCGGAAACGAGGATGAAGACAAAGTCCTGAAGATTGATGATCTCGTCCAGATTAACGTTCCGGCAGCACAGCCCCTTGGCCCCGCAGAGGCCGTTTTCGCAAACAACACGGCCCGCCTCCAGCAATTTTTCCTCGGCCGCTCGAATTTCCGCGCATATTATTTCCAGGGCCGCTCGCTCGCTCGGGCTCAGCCCGTTGAGGACCTTGCGCGCCGCCTTGAATTTTGGAGTCAGGGACATTTAGCCTCCCCAACGGAAACATGACCCGGGCCGGGGCAAGTTTCCCGCCCTGGGAGACCGGCCTGAACATGGAAATCAAGCGTCCCGGTCGCCGAAAAGACCATCCCGGCGGGCCCCAGGCGCCGTCCTTCCCCGCTGAATCCTTGGAATTTCATTAATACTACCATAAAGACGCCCCTGTTGCGACCCGTCATTTTTTCGGCGGCCCCCGGGGGCGGAAAACCGTTTCCAGGAAGGGGGGCGGTCTTGGCTCATAGATAGCTAGGGCGTGGATAAAATATACTTGACAAAAAATAAAATTAGACTATATAAACTTTATCAAACGGACCGAACACACCGGCTCGCCGGCGAGGAGGCCGCAGCCGCGAACCGGCCGGGGCCGACAAACATAACTTCAAGGAAAGGGAAAAAAATGGAAAAGGCCAGGAAATCGTCCGACCGTATCCTTTTAAAGCCCTCCGGCGCCCACGCCCGGACCGCTTCCGTCGCTCGCGCCACAAACACTGTTTTTTCTTCCGCCACTAGAATCCGGCGCCTCCCAACGGGGCAGGAATGCGACGAGTGCCGCCTGCGCCGCGACTGCCCGCTCGCGGGACAAAAAGTCGTGGTGATTGGAGGGCTCGACCGACTCGAACCCGGGTACCGGGAAGTGGTGGTCCAGTTGGGCGGACGTTTCGCCAGCCACGACGGCCATGTCTGCAATGGCGGGAAAAAGCTGAAAAAACAGGTTGACAGCGCCGATCTCGTCGTTTTTTTCACTTCCATCAACAGCCATGCCGCCTTGTCCGTCATCAAGGTCGCCTGCAAGAAAAAAGGCATCCCCCTGCTGACCGTCAGGGAGACGGGCAGGGGTTCCCTGGAAAAAGCCCTCCGGGCTTCGCCCCGTTAATTTTTTTGCCCCTCAACTGATAATGAGTCTCAATTAAAAGAAAGGACGCCATGAGCACTCTCAACACCATCAGGATGATGAAAAAAGGACAAAAAGCCGTCATCAAAAAAATTGTGATCGACGGAGAGTTGGGCCGCCGCATCCGGGACATGGGTCTTTTGCCCGGAAAAACAATACAGGTGGTCGGCCGGGCCCCGCTCCGGGACCCGGTGGAATTGAAACTGACCGACTGCGCCCTGACTCTCCGGAACAATGAAGCCGACCATATCGTCGTCGAATTGCTGGAGGGCTGTTAATGAGCCGCCAAGATATCTACATCGCCCTGGCCGGCAACCCCAACGCCGGCAAGACCTCCCTGTTCAACGCCATTACCGGGGCCCGCCAGCACGTGGGCAATTACCCGGGCGTAACCGTTGAAAAAAAGGAAGGGACCGTCAAGATAAACGGCCGCTCGGCCTCCGTGGTCGACCTGCCGGGGTCCTATAGCCTGACGGCCTACTCCCAGGAAGAGGTCGTGGTCCGGGAATACCTTTTGGAACAGAAGCCGGACGTGGTCATCGACGTGGTGGACGCCTCGAACCTGGAACGGAACCTGTACCTGGCGGTGCAGCTCCTGGAACTTGGCGCGCCGGTGATCATCGCCCTGAACATGGTCGACTTGGCCGAAAAGCGGGGAATCAAGATCGACGTCCCCCGCCTGTCCGAGCTGCTGGGCGTCCCGGTGGTGGAAACCGTGGCCCGGGCCTCCAAGGGCGTGGACCGCCTGCTCGAGACGGCCTTGGCCGCGGCCCTGGAAAAACGTCCGGTCCAGCCCCTGGCGATTTCCTACGGTCCCGACATCGACCAGGCCATGGCGGAAATTGTGAAGAGCATCGCTGGGCAGGCAAACGCCCTATCCCCGCTCCCGGCGGCCTGGGCCGCCTTGAAGTGCCTGGAAGGGGATGCGGCGGTCCTGAAGAAAATCGAGGGCGTTCCCGGGTTGGCGCCCCAGGTGCTCGCGGTGATCGAAAAGGTCAGGCGGCACATTAAAAAGGCGCACGACTCCGAGCCCGAGGGCGTGATCGCTGAACACCGGTACGGCCGGATCGCCGCCATCACCCGGGAAGCCGTGACCCGCCGGAACGAAATGAGGCTGGAACTATCGGACAAAATCGACCAGGTGCTGACCAACAGCTTTATCGGGCCGTTGTTTCTGTTCGCCGTGCTGTACGGAGTTTACCAATTCGTTTTCTGGGCCAGCGAAACTCCGGTCGGGTGGGTGGAATCCTTTTTCGGCTGGCTGGGAGGGGCCGCCCAGGCCGCGCTGCCCGAGGGGTTGTTTCAGTCGCTGCTCATTAGCGGCGTTATCGACGGAGTGGGCGGAGTGCTCGGTTTCGCGCCCCTGATCATGTTCATGTTCTTCGCCGTGGCCCTGCTGGAAGACACTGGATACATGGCCCGGGTCGCCTATCTCCTTGACCGGGCCCTGAGGATGTTCGGCTTGCACGGCAATTCCGTGGTCGCCCTTATCGTCGGCGGCGGAATCAGCGGCGGCTGCGCCGTTCCGGGAGTGATGGCCGCCCGGACCTTAAACGATCCCAAGGCCCGCCTGGCCACGATCCTGACCGTCCCCCTGATGAACTGCGGGGCCAAGCTGCCGGTCTTCGCCCTGTTGATCGCCGCTTTTTTCGCGGACCGCCAAGCCGACATGATGTTCGCCCTGACCCTGATTTCCTGGGGCCTGGCCCTGGCGGCGGCCCGGGTCCTGCGCTGGACGGTCCTCAGGGGCGCCTCCGCCCCCTTTGTGATGGAACTGCCGCCCTATCGCCTCCCCACCCTGAAGGGGTTGCTGATTCACATGTGGGAAAGGACCTGGTTGTACATCAAAAAAGCCGGCACCGTGATCCTGGGCGTCAGCATCCTGATCTGGGCCTCGATGACCTTTCCCGGCCTGCCGAAAGACCGGGCCGCGTCCTGGGACGCCAAAATCGAAGCCGCCGCGACGGAGGACGGCCGGACGGCCGTGGAACAGGAAAAGTCCGAGGCGGAACTGGAATATTCCCTCGCCGGACGGGTAGGCCGGGGGCTCTCGGTCGTCACCGCGCCCCTGGGCTTCGACTGGCGGACCAACGTGGCCCTGGTGGGCGGTTTCGCGGCCAAGGAAGTGATTGTCTCCACCCTGGGCACGGCCTACTCCCTGGGGGAAGTGGACCCCGAGGAAGTCGAGGGCCTGAGCGACCGGCTGCGGAAAAACCCGGACTGGAGCCCGCTCGCGGCCTTCGCCCTGATGATCTTCGTGATGGTCTACGCCCCGTGCTTCGTCACGGTCGTGGTCATGGCCCGGGAAGCCGGCTGGCGCTGGGCCTTGTTCAGCGTGGTCTACACCACCGGCCTGGCCTACGTGCTGGCCCTGGGCGTCTTCCAGGGAGGGCGGCTCCTGGGGCTGGGTTGAGCCCCGGCCCCGGGACCCCAAACCCCGGCCCGGTCCGGCGCTCTCCTCGTTCCGGGCCGGGGTTGTCTCCAGACGCCTATATGCCTTGACTTCTTTACAAACAGATCAAGTTTTTACTTGACGGCTTGAGGCGAAGCTTCGCCGGCTTCCCCGCCTCTCCGCCGCCAAGGACCTTGGCGTTTTCCCGGCTCCTTGGATACAATAAACCCAGTGAGCATTCGAAAAATCTCCCGAATCGGAGGGGCGCCGTTTGGAAAAAAACACAGCGCGCTGGAAAGCCAAGCCCTATCTACTGACGGCGGCGGCGGCCATAATCGTCGACGGGTTCGTGCTCAACTCCGTCATCGTCTCGCTTGTCCTGCTTCTAGCCCTGCCTTTTTTGCTCATTCGGGCCCTGTGGGCCGTGAAAAGGCCGCCGGTTTTGAAAAAACGGCTGCTGGGCGCCGGCGTCCTCCTTATGGCGATTATCATCTGCCTGGGGGCGATTCAACTCAACGCCGCGGCCGGCCGCGCCGGCGCGGAATCGATTATCGCGGCCTGCGAAAAATTCAGAACAGACCACGGCCGCTACCCGGACAAGCTGGAAGACCTGACCCCCGCCTATCTCGAGCGAATTCCCCGCCCCAACTACACCATTCTCCTGAACAGGTATTTTTACCTGGCCCGGCCGGACCGTCACTGGATATTTTTCGCCATCATGCCCCCGTTCGGCCGGGCCGTTTATTCCCTCGAGGAAAAAGAGTGGTCGTATCCGGACTGACGCCCCGCGGTTATTCAGGCGGGTTCGACCGGGACGACGATGTGATTCCGCGAATCAACCGGCCCGACTCTTCCGGACCGACCCGCCGGGAAAGCTCCGCGGCCAGGTCGGCCAGCCAGGCCTCCCGCCGCGCCAAAAAAGCGGGTTCGTGGCAAAGGCCCCAGGCCAAGCGCAGGGTCAATGCCAGGCGCGGCCCGTAAAGCGCCGGTTCCCACGCGTTAATCACGGCTTGATTCACCACCGCCCTGGCGACCGCGGATGACGCTTCCGCCCAGTGGCCGGATCTCGCCAGGAACACGCCGTAGTTATAATAGCTCCAGGCCAAGTCAGGCAAAAACGACCCGGGGTTGTCCCGGGCCAACCCTTCCCCGAGGCTTATGGCCTCCTGAAACAGCCGGCGAGCCTCCCCGGTTTTATCCATGGACCCGACTAGCACCGCCATGTTATTGATGGTTCCGGCCAGGGATGGTCGATGGACCAAGGGGTTTTCCTCGGCGAGCTTCCGCCCGAGGGCCAGGGCCTCGTTAAACAGACCCAGGGCTTCCTCCCGCTCGCCCAAACCGCTCAACAGCGAGGCCAGGTCGCCCAGCGCGCTTCCGAGAACAGGCTCGTGAGCCCGCGGATTTGCCCGCGCGAGTCCGCGGTAAATTTCCAGGGCTTCCCGCAGGGCCGCCACGCCCGCCGCCGTTTCTCCCGACCACCGAAGCGAAAGCCCAAGCTCCCACAACAACCGCGCCTTCAAATCCGGGGTCAATTCCTCTTTCGCGGTTTCGAGGTGGGCTTGTATCTCCCGGCCCCTCTCGGGCGTCGGAATCCCGGACCAGCTCCGGCCTATCGAAATGTCGGGCTGTTGGGGCGGCGCGTATCCCCTGACGACAGGCTCATCCGTCACGTCCAGGACGGCGGATCGCCACGCCCACATATCCGGGGCCCTCAAGGCGAAGGTCCGGACCAGTTCCGGCGTCAGCCACAAGATCAAGTTGCCGGGGCAATCCTCGGCCAACTTCGCCCGGTAAAAATTGAAGGCCTTGAGCCGCTCCTCGCCCTTGGCCCCGGTCAACCATTTTTCCAGGTTTACCAGATGAACCGCGCCGCATTGCTTAACCAGTTCGGACAGGGAGGCTTTCAGTTCATGGAAGGTCGGGTGGGCGGCTTCATGGACCGCGATAACGGCGCCGGGCGCCTTCTCCGCGGACAACGCCTGGATAAGCCGGTCCCGCCGGGCCGGGTCGTCGAATTCCACAATAATCAGTTGAAAAGTCCCGGTCAGGGTCAACAGGCGTTTCAAGCGGGAAAATTCCGCCGGCCGGGACGAACCGTCCCCCTCGGCGGCGAAGGGTTTTCCGACCGGCTCGGTCATTAGGTCCGACCTTTATTCCTTTTGATCAAAGGTTGAGGTACTATCTTTCCCGTCCAAGCCTTCCAGGCAATGTTGATAGGCCGGCAATGTTCGGATGACGGGATGGGACTTCCACCAAAACGAGTTGTATTCCAAAAGGGCCAAGTTGAACAGCAGGCGGCGGGCCTGGTCGGAATTTGCCTCTTCGCCGGCCCTGTCAATGCGGCACAAAAGCGGGTAATCATCATGGTCGAGGATTCTCCGGTAATCCACGGCCAGTTGCCTGACCGCCTTTTCCGCCGCGGGCCGATCAAATTTGTCGTTGTCCGCGTTCTGGTAGGTGTAATGCAGGAGCCGTAAAAGCTCCCGGGGGCTGCCCCCCGAATATTCAATCAGATAATCGACCGTGCGTCGGGAGTCGAACAGCGTTTTATCGGCCCGCCTGAAGATCAATTTCCGCAAGGCGTCATAGCCGGCCGGGATTTTTACTCCCCCGTCCTGGTCATGCAGCTTGATCATGGGCAGGACGATTTTGTCGTTGAAGGCGTTCTGGACCTGAATGCCCTCGTAAATCAGGCTGATGGGCGCGCAGTAGATGAAGTTCGACTCGATGTGCTGCAACTGATAAACATCGTCGACGAAAAAGCGGCGGGCGTCCTCGCTCGACAGCCGATCCGAGCCGTCCACGATGAATAGAATCTTCCGGCCCTGGTCCGCGTCTTGAACCGCCGCCTCCGCCGCCCTGATCAACATGTTGAAGGCGCTGGAAAACTCGGTGAAGGAATTCTTCACTATTCTTCGCAAGGTCTCCTTGTGGGTGGAATTGGTTTTCAAGGCGTTGGTAATCCCGGCAAACAACTTGGCCAGCCAAGGCAACCCGGTCTCGACCTGGAACCCGGCCTTCAATTCGATCGCGAAATCCCTGACGTCGTCGTGCTGCTCGATCCTTTCGCCGAACCAGGTTTGAAGATTGACCAGGAAAACCTGCTTAATGGGGATTTGCTCCTCGATCAAACGAGCAAACAGGCGTTTGGCCATGGCCATTAGGGCGTCGGAATACTGGAGGTTATTGGGGTCGAGGTCCACCAAGACGTCGAGGAAAACCACGAAAAACAGGCTCGGTTGGTTGAGGCGCCGGTGGAGCCGTCTTAGTTCCGTGCTCTTGCCGCACCCCCTGTGCCCGCAAAAAATACTGTAAACCCGCTCCGGCTCGAACCTGAGGGTGTTGGTTTCCGGGTCCACTCCAAAGGCCTTGAGTTGCCGGGAAATGGAAAAATCGCCCCGGGCTTTTTCCGTTGAAACGAACCGGGGGTCGTCGGGGTCCAGGGGTTCGTTAAAGGAAAGCTTTTGCGCGGCCTCCCAGATAGTGTCGGGTGTTTTGTAAGCCATGCCCCATCCTTCCCAAGGTTAAACCGATTTGGTCGTTTCGAGGAGGTCGACGGAGCGGCCTCGACCCGCCCAGGTTTAATTCGATTATACCACGCCGGGAAAGACGCGGGGAAGGGACCCTAGAAAAGGCGGGGTCTGGATTTTTCCTCCAAGCCCGGGAAGCCGACGTCCTTCGGCAGGTTTTTTCCCTTGGCGGCCTTGACCGCGAGTTGGTCGCACTCTTCGTTATACTGGTTTCCGGCGTGTCCCCTGACCCAGATAAATTCGATCTCGTGTTTTTTCATCAGGTCGTCCAGGGTCTGCCACAGGTCCTTGTTCTTGACCGGGGTCTTCGCGGCCGTGACCCAATTCTTTTTCTTCCAGCAGGCCAGCCAGGAAGTCAGGCCTTTTTGGAGATACTGGGAGTCGGTGTGCAGCTTGACGCGGCATCTGAGTTTCAGTTGGGACAGCCCCTCGATGGCCGCCATCATTTCCATGCGGTTATTGGTGGTTTTGGCGAACCCGCCGGACAGCTTGAGCGTTTTTTGGGGGTGAATCAGGATGGCGGCCCAGCCACCCGGGCCGGGGTTGCCCAGGCAGGAGCCGTCGGTATAGATGATCACTTCTTTTGGTTCCAGCGTTTCCGTCATAAGCCGTGGTGGTCCTCGTGTAAATAAAAATTCCTTAGCCGTTTTGACCGGCGGGAGTCAACCCCAAAAAGCGCCGGGCCGGGAAATTTGTCCCGGCCTGGCGTTTTTTCGCGGTCGAAATACCAAATCCCGGTCGCCGCGCGTTAGCTCACCTTCACCGTGTCGGCGGCGGCGGTGTCGCCAGCGGCGCAGCCGGCGAAGAGCCCGTATCCGCCGCCCTTCTGGACCAGTTCCTCGATCAGCTCGACGATCAGTCGGGCGCCGGTGGGCCCCTGGGGATGCCCGAAGACCAGGGAGCTGCCGTAGTTGTTGAAGATGCCGTCGGGAATCCCCATCAACTTGCCCATGACCACGTCGTTAACGGCAAAGGGGTTGTGGGTCTTGACGGCGCCCAGGTCCGCGACCTTGAGGCCGGCCTGGGCCAGGGCCATTTCGGCGCTGGGCGTGACGGCGGCGGCCATGTGGGCCTTTTCCGCCCGGGCGAAGCCGTAGGAAAGCAACTGAATGGTCACGTTTTTGTCCGCCGACATCTCCGCGGCCCGATCCTGGGAGGCGACGATCAGTCCGGCGTTGCCGTCGGCGGGATGGGTCTGGGCGCCAAAGGAGATCACGCCGCCGGGCAACACCGGTTTCAGCTTGGCCAACCCGTCGGCCGTGGTGGGCGTAATGCCTTCATCCGCATCCACTACCAGGGTTTTCTTTTTGGTGATGGCCACTTCCAGGGGTATCATGTATTTTTTCTGAAATTCCCGGTCATTGGCCAGGGAATCCAAGTACTGCTCGTACCGGCGCAGGGCCACGGCGTCGGATTCCTCCTTGGTCACGCCGTGGATTTTCCCGACGTTTTCCGCGGTCTGAATCATGGCCTGCTGCCCGTACGGGTCCTTGTTGAAATTGTCCATCAGCCAATTTTCACTGATGACTTCCCCGCCCGGTCCGTTGGGGTTGGGCCAGATGGTATGAGGTCCGTTGGAACAACGATCCATCGCGGTCGCCAGGATGCACCGATAGGACCCGGTTTCCACGGCCATGGCCGCCAAGCCCACGCAGGTGGCCGAGGTGGCGCAGGCCTGGGAGACGATCGGGCCGCTGACCTTGTCGTTGCCCATCATGGCGGCGAACCAGGGGGCACCGTAAAACCAGCTTTTCTGTCCGATGGTCATGCCCAGGAAAAGCCCGTCGAGGGCCTGGGGAGACAGGCCGCGCAATTCGAAAAACTTCTTGGCGGCGGCGGCGCCCAGGACAATGGCGTGCTCGTTCTGCAAACTGCCCTGCCAACGGCAGAAGGGTGAACTCCAATAGGCCTTGTAGGGAATAAAACAATTCGAAAACATTTATTTTCCTCCGTTTAGAAAATTACAGGTCCGTCCGGTCGGGTAGAGTTACCTATTATCGCTCCATTTTCCGTATTTTTCACGCAGGGCGCGATGAAGAATCTTGCCGGTGCCGGTGCGGGGCATTTCATCTTCACTGATCAGGTCCACTGACTTGGGTCTTTTAAACCCGGCGATCCTGCCCTTGCAAAAATCCATGATTTCCTTTTTTATTTGATCGGAATGCTCCACCCCGTCCTTGGGAATGACGATGGCCTTGATGGACTCGCCCCATTTGGAGTCGGGCACGCCGATGACGGCCACGTCCTTGACCTTGGGGTGGGCGCCGACGATGTTTTCCACTTCCGAGGGGTAAACGTTTTCCCCGCCGGTGATGATCATGTTTTTCTTGCGGTCCACCAGGAAGTAGTAGCCTTCCTCGTCCCGGCGGGCCATGTCTCCGGCGGAAAAGAACTCGCCGTAAAAAGCCTCCTTGGTCACTTCCGGCAGGTTCCAGTAACGGCTGAACAGCGCCGGCCCCCGGGAAAAGAGCTCGCCCACTTGCCCGTCCGGGACTTCCACTCCATCCTGGTCGAGAATGCGGATGCGGCTGGTCCCCATTATCTCGCGCCCGATGGACCCGAGTTTCCGCATCTGGTCCTCGGGCCGGAGCAAGGTCACCAGGCCGCCCTCGGTGGACCCGTACGCCTCGAACAGTTGGGAATTCTTGAAATGCTCCAAAATGGCGACTTTAGTGTCCTGCCGGGCCGGAGCGGAAGAGCAGAGAAGTTTTCTGACGCGGGAAACATCGTATTTATTTTTTATGGCGTCGGGCAGGGAGAGCATCATGATGTAATGGGTCGGGACCAGGGAGGTGAAGGTAATTTCCTGTTCGGCCAGGGTCTGGAGCATGTGTTCCGGGTCGAAGCTGACCTGGTTGTAAACGCAGACGCCGGCCTGGATATAGGTGAAGGAAAACGAATAAAAAATAGAATTGACGTGGCACATGGGCATGACCAGCAGCCCCAGGTCATCGCGGTTGAAGCCCATTTCAGCCACGTTCTGAATATAGAAGGCGATATAGCTTTCGTGCGTCCTAACCACGCCCTTGGGCTTGCCGGTGGTGCCGGAAGTATACATGAAGGTCCAGACGTCGTCGTGATCGACCTTTATTCCTGGTTCCCCGGGGGAGGCCTGGGCGATCAGGTCCTCGTAACCCACGTACCCGGCCGGGACGTCCCCTTCCCCCAGAAAAATTAAGTGGCTAAGTTCGGGCAGGGAATTCCGGAGACTGTCCGCGCCCTCCACGAACTGTTTTTCGACAATGAAGGCCTTGGCGCCCGAATCCTTTAAAATATATTCGTATTCGGCCGGGGCGAGCCGGAACATGATGGGGACGACCACCAGGCCGGCCTTGGCCGCGGCCGCGTACATCTCCATCCATTCGACCGAGTTGTAGGCGATTATGGCGAAGCGGTCGCCCTTTTGCAACCCCAGTCCCAACAGGGCGTTGGCCAGGCGGCAACTACGCTCGTTCCATTCCCTGAAAGACATGCTCCGCTTGAGGTCCTTGGCCCCGATCTTGTCCGGACACAGCGCCGCGTTGGTCGCCAGAATTTCCCCGACGTTTTGCCATCTGCTCATGTTTTACGGTCCTCCCTTGGTCAAATAATACTTTTCCGAACCTTTACTCGCCCTGGCCCGCCCGCCCGGCGGCGAAAAGGGCCGCCCCCAAGGCGCCCATCAGTTGCGGACGGGGCGGGACCGAGACCCGCCGTCCCAGAAGTTGACTGAATATTTCCGCCAGAACGGGGTTGTGGGCCGCCACGCCGCCGGAAAGGACCGGGGCGTCGGTAATGGAATCCATTTCCAGGATTCGCTTGGCGATGGAATGATAGATGCCCCGGACAATGCCCGGGACCGGTAGGCCCGCCCTGATTTTTTCCAAAATTTCCGTGGCGGTGAAAACCGTGCAGTAACTGCCCAGTTCGACTGTTTGCTCGGCTTTTCCCGCCAGGGCGTCCATTTCGTCCAGGGGAATATCCAGGCGCAGGGCCATTTCCTCGAGAAAGGCCCCGGTGCCGGCGGCGCACTTGCGATTCATTTTAAAGCCGGTCCGCGAACCGGAAGCGTCGATCTTTATTATCTTGTTGTCCTGGCCGCCGATGTCGATCACCGTCAAGGCCTCGGGAAAATAATGATAACACCCGGCGGCGTGGCAGCTTATCTCGGTGCGATTGATGCCGGCGAAGGACACATTGCGGCGGCCGTACCCGGTGGATACGGCCGCGGCGATATCGTTTCTGGTTAATCCCGCCTTTTCCAGGGCCTGGTCCAGCAATTTCTCCGCCGCCCCGGAAAAGTCCACGCCGGACCTGGAGACGGCCCAGCCCAGGATGTCCCCGGCCCGGTCGATCACCACGACCTTGGCGGCGGAAGCCCCAATATCCACGCCCACGAAAAAATATTTGCCGGGACTCAATTGACCAACCGTGGGCGCCTCGTCCCCCGAAGCCGGGATACTCATCCCTGGTCCGCCAGTTGCTCGATAAAGGCCTCGATGTTGGTCACGGCCTGTTCCTCGGAATAACACCGGAGATCGTTCAGGTCGCCGTGGATGGTCAGCCCCGGCAGGCCCAGGTCCCGGGTCAGGCGTTGCGGCATGCCGTACCGACTGTTGGTGTTGTTGGGGCAGGTTTTGGCGTCGTGAAAAATGATCCCGTCGAAATCGTAAAGTTCACTCATCCGCCGCACATACTGTTCCTTGTAATCGTCGTTTCGGACGATAAATAGTTCCAGATAGGCCCGGGCCATGCCCTCCAGGGGGTTGTCCGGGTCCAGGGCCTCGAAAATCCAGGAATTGCAATAGGTCGAAGCGACCACGCAGGCGTCCAGGCCCAGAAACAACTCGGCCAGGGGCCGAAGCTTGCCCCAAACCGGCATGCCGTCCCAGTAAAGCCGGAAGCGTTCCCCCTCCACGGCCCCGTACCCCGCGGCGACCTTGGCCTCGAGTTCGGCCAGCAGTTTTTCGTAGTAAACATTGGCCGCCTTGGTCCCGCGGGCCACCACGGCCGGACCCATCAGAATGGTGTGGTCGAAAAAGGTCAGGGGCGACGGCTTGGCCGCGGCGGTTTCCAGGACCCGTCGCCAGAGCAGGCTGGTTTGCCGGGATTCGGCCACGGTCTCCCGGAGCCGGTCCGGATCGAACGCTTGCCCGGCAACCTCTTCCAGAAGCGGAATCATGGCCTTCATCTGGGCGACTTGGTCCTCGACATGGTTCTTCATGACCGGCCCCACGCCGCGCTGGGTGACCACTCCGACCAAGGGGACCTTGAGTTCCCGGGAATACCAGCCGAACCAATCCTGAACGTCCCGGCATTGATTGGTGTTGTAGACCAGGACGTCCGGCCGGGGCGGGCCTTCCAGGCCGAAGGCCGAGGTCAGGGGCGTCTTTTTCTTGAGGAACGACCCGATATCCGCGGTCAGGTAGGAACAGATGTCGGGGGAATACCCGATGGCGTTGGCCGCCGGGATCAGGTCCACCGCCATTCTGGTCGCCCCCAGCAGGGCCGCGTGGTTTTCCGGAAAATATACCAGGAACCCGAGGGAGCGCAGCAGCTCGGCCGGCCCCACGCTGGTGCACCAGGCGATTTTCCTGGACCCGGTCCGGGAAGCCTCGCCCAACTCCCGGAAATGATCGGTCATGACCTGGCGACAATCCTTGGAAGAATCGATATTTTTAATTTTCTTGGCTTCGTGCATGTTCCCCATCGCTTTTTCCGTCAAGAGGAATTGGGGGGAAGGCCCGGTACGGCCCGCCCCGTCGGAAAACCCTCGCCTCAGGCCAGGCGACCGGCCACCAACTCGGTCAGGTCCATCACTTTCAACTTGGCGGTTTTCTCCTTTCGCGCCCGGGCCGCGCCCTGGTTAAGGCTGTTCTTGCAGGAAGGGCAGGCCGAGACGATGGCCTCGGCGTTCACGCCCGCGGCCTGGAGGACCCGCTCGTAGGCGATGTCCCCGGACAGCGGATTGTCGAAGGCCTTAACCCCGCCGCCGCCGCCGCAACACTTGGCCAGGTTGCGATTCAAAGGAAATTCAACCAGTTCCACTCCCGGAAGGGCCTTGAGGACCTCCCGGGGCGGTTCGTACATTCCCATGTGGCGCCCGATGTCGCAGGGATCATGATACGCCGCCCGGAGGGGTTTGTCATCGGTCTTGAACTTCAAGCGGCCGGCCTTGATCTGTTCGTCCATGTATTCGATGGCGTGGATGACCCGGACGCCCTCCAGACCGGCCCCATATTTGGGATACAGGTCGTGAATCGTTTTGTAGCATCCGGCGCAGGTGGTCACCAGGGTCCGGGCCTTGGTTTTTTTAATCCGCCGAGTCGCCTCTTCCCGACATTTGGCGAAACCGGGCATGTCTCCCACCAGGTAGAACAAATACCCGCAACAGACCTCGTCTTCCCCTAGAGCGGTGAAATCCTCCCCCGCCGCCGCGGCTATTTTCATCATGGACGGAACGATCTTGAGGTCCTGGTAGGAGGACACGCAGCCGAGAAACAGAAGCGTCTCGGCCTCTTCCTTTTTATTGAAGGTCTTGGGAAAGACTTCGACCCGTTTTTCCCGGGGTTCGGAAAAGGGGTTCCCGAACTGGGCGATCCCGTCCAGGAGCCGGCGGTGGACTTCCGGAAGGAAGCCCTTTTCCACCAAGCGTTCCCGGGCCGCGTGCACGATGGTGGACAGGTCGACCCCGGCCGGGCAGGTAAATTTGCAGTTGAGGCAAAGCATGCACTGGTACAACCGCTTGGCCAGGTCCGCCGAGGGAGGAATCTGATCGGTCATCATGTAGTACGCCAACGCGGTCCGCCCCCTGGCGTTCAAGGATTCGAGCTTGGTTTGGGCGTACGTGGGGCAGCCGGCGTGACAGAAGCCGCACTGGATGCAGGCCAGGATTTCGCCGTCCACCTTGTCCCCGAATGATTTCAACTTGGAAGGGTCCCTTATCAGGGCGTCGAAGGCGTTTTTTTCCAGAATATCCTTGATGCTGTTATCGAAAATCAATTTCCCCGGGTTCATGATGTCGTGGGGGTCCAGGACCTTCTTGATCTTCTTCATCACCTCGGCGGCGGCGCCCAACTCCTGGCCGATATAGGGGCTCTTGGCCATGCCCACTCCATGCTCGGCCGACAGGGTCCCGTCGAACTTCATGGTCAGGTCGATGAACTCCAGGGCGATCTGCTTGACCTTGGCCCATTCGTCCGGGTTGCGAACGTCCATGATGAACGTGGCGTGGAGGTTGCCATCGCCGATGTGGCCGAAAGTGGCGATGGGAAAGCCGTGCCGTTCCCCGATCTCCTGAATGCCCCGGATGGTGGCCGGAATGGCGGTGGTCGGGACCCCGAAATCCTCCACCAGCGGGATCAGCCGGTTAAAGGGCTTAATCCGGCTCATGGCCGGGACCAAGCCGTGGCGGACCTTGGACAAGGCGCCCCGCTCGGCGGCGTCGGTGGTCCACTTAATATCCAGCGCCTTGTTTTTCAAACAAATGTCGTCGATCTTAACCGCGTCCGATTCCACGGCCGACCGGTTGCCGTCTATCTCCAGCAAAATTTGGCAGTGGACGTCGGGAGACACCGTCAGGCCCAATTTCGCGGCGACGATGTCAATGGACACCCGGTCCAACACCTCGCAGGTGGCCGCGGGAATGCCGGTGGTCAGTATTTCCACCACCGCGTCCCCCGCCGCTTCCAGGGACGGAAAGTCGATCTTGGCGAATTTCCAGTATTCCGGCAGGGGCAGGATTTTAACCACGGCCTCGACAATGACCCCCAACGTCCCCTCGGCCCCGATAAATAGATGGGTCAGGTCAAATCCGGTGGAATGCTTGGGCGCGATGGACCCGGTCCTGATGATGTTCCCGTCCGGCATCACCACCTTCAACCCCTTGACGAAGTCCTTGGTGGTCCCGTACTTGACCGCGCGGACCCCGCTGGCGTTGGTGGAAATCATGCCCCCGATGGACGCAATGGGCGCCGAGCCGGGATCGGGCGGGAAAAAATGGGACGGCCCAAGCTTGTGGTTGAACTGCCCGCAGATGACCGCCGGCTCCACCCGCGCGTACCCGTCCTTTAAATTTATCTCCAAAATCTTGTTCATCCTGACCAGGTCCAGCAGAATCCCGCCCAGGGGGCTCAAGGCCGCGCCGGTGACGCTGGTGCCGCTCCCGCGGGGAATCAACGGGACCTTGAATTCCCCGGCGATCTTGACTATCTCGGAAACCTGCTCGGCCGTTTCGGGAAACACAATAACGTCGGGAGTCCCGACATGGATCGACATGTCCCTGGAATAGCTGAGACAATCGACCGCGGTCTCCGTCATGTTCTCCGGGCCCAACAGAGCCCTCAGCTTCTCGATATAATCCATCGCCGGCCTCCTTGTCGGAAATAAATAAAAGGGTTTTGCTGCGCTAAACGGGGGAATTTTGGGGTAAAGCCGCTAAAGTCAGGGTCGGACATGTTACTCCCGGCTCTGACGTCGTCCAGGGCCCAACCGCCGGCCGACGCCATTACTTGTTTGAATTTGCCTTAATTTAGCTATGTTATAGCTTTTTGTCAACCCTATTTATGCCGATGCGGCGATTTAAGGCAAAATAAAAAAACTGTTCCGGCAACTCGAGTGAAAGGGGCGCTGGGGAAGGGAAACTTGGCAGCCGGTATTACGGCCGCCTTGGAGTTGTCGTCCTGTCTGTCGGCTCGCCCGTGTGTCAACGGCCATCTGATAATGCCTAAAACCTGGCCATCTGAAAATGTATTGTTCCTTTTATTCCGAAAGACAACACCTTGTTCCAAACGGAAGCGAGGGCCGGGCCAGACAATTATCTCCCTCGCCCCCCGACGGGGGGAGAGGGTTGGGGTGAGGGGGGTGGTCCTTGGTTCACCCGGGCCGACGGGGCCAACCAAGATGTTGGGTTTCGCCGTAGGCGGGGCCCAACCTACGGAGATCACATTATTTTTAGGCCAGCGGAGGCGCGCTCGGCCAAGCAATTCCAAACGCCCCGGACTTCTTTGGGCGGGCATGGACGCCCGCCCTTTCCGCCCTCGAAACAGGACGTTTCGGGGCGTGAAACCGCCGCCAGGCGGGTTCTCCGGAAAAAGAGCCGGGGGTTGTCAGGGGCGCCGGCTCCGGCGCGCCCCTGACCCTGGGACGGAAAGGAGTCTCTCGAAGCCCAACGCCAGGCGCGCGGGGGGCGGAGCAGCCCCGCCGCAAGGCGCAGGCCAACGTCTCCAATTTACCGCGGCAAGGCCCGCAAAATAGTAAAAAATGGTGCGCGAGGCGCACCCTACACACTAATATCCGATACCTTCACCGCCGCGCCACGACTACGGAATGGAAACGCCGCGTTGATTCCCCGTGGTTGCTTTCCGAATAAAGTGGGGAAGCTAGAGCTTCCCATTCTCGGGTTCCCAAGCTAGAGCTTGGGAACCAGCGAATAAGGGAAAAATAAGATAAAATCAAATACAAATGGATGTCTATGACAACCACCACCACCGGCGCAACGCAGGGGCGCCTCCCCGTGGGCGCCCTTTTTTTGATCACGCCTCGAAGGGCGGGCGCGGGTATAATCGGGTCAGCAGGCGTGACAGGCGGCGAAACGGCCCGGCGAGAGTTCCTTCAATTGCGGTTCGACCTGGTCGCAGGGTTCGAACCTTTTGGGACACCGGGTGTGAAACCGGCAACCCGAGGGCGGATTTATCGGATTGGGCACGTCGCCGACCAGAATGGTCCGATGCCGCCGGACCCGGGGGTCCGGGACCGGGATGGCCGAGAGCAGGGCCTGGGTGTACGGATGCCGCGGGTCGGTGTACAGGTCCCGGTACCCGGACGTTTCCACCACCCGGCCCAGGTACATGACGGCGATGCGGTCGCAGATATGTTCCACCACGGCCAGGTCGTGGGCGATGATGATATAGGAAAGCTGGAATTCCTGCTGCAAATCCACCAGCAGGTTGATGATCTGGGCCTGGATCGAAACATCCAGGGCGGAGACCGGTTCGTCGCCGATGATCACCTTGGGGTTGAGGGCCAGGGCCCGGGCAATGCCGATGCGCTGCCGCTGCCCGCCGCTGAATTCGTGGGGGTACCGCCCGCCCTGTTCCGGAGTCAACCCCACCTTTTCCAGAAGGTATTCGACCCGTTCCCTGATGGCCGCGCCGCGGTGCAGGCCGTGGATTTTCATGGGCCCGGACAAGGCCTGGTACACGGTCATCCGCGGGTTGAGGGAAGAATTAGGGTCCTGAAAAATGATCTGCATTTCCCGGTGCATGGCCCGCCGCCGGGCCTGGTCCATGGCCAGCACGTCCTGGCCCTGGAAAAATATCCGGCCGGACGTGGGCTCGATCAGGCGCAGGATCGCCAGGCCCGTGGTGGTCTTGCCGCACCCGCTTTCCCCCACCAGGCCGAGGGTTTCCCCCTTTTTCAGGACCAGGGACACGTCGTCCACGGCGTGGACTTGGCCCGCGGAACGGGAAAAGAGCCCTTTTTTCAACGGGAAATGGACCGTCAGGTTATCGACTTGCAGCAGGTTTTCCAAAACAATTCACTTCCTAGGTAAAAAAATCACCCGGCGTAAAGCCAGCACCGGACCTGGCGACCGTTTTGCCGGACCGTCAACTCGGGCGAGACCCGGGAACAGACATCCAGGGCTTGGGCGCAACGAGGCCGAAAGGCGCAGCCGTCCGGCAGGTTGTAAAGACTGGGCACGATGCCGGGCACTTCCTTGAGCCTGTTCCGGCCGAGAAGCGACCTTTCCCCCAGGCGGGGGATCGAGGCCAGCAGCCCCTGGGTGTAGGGGTGGGCCGGGTCCTCGAAAATTTCCAGGCAGGTCCCGGTTTCCACGATCTTGCCGGCGTACATGACCGCGACCCGCTGGGCCGTTTCCGCGATCACCCCCAGGTCGTGGGTGATCATCAGGATGGCGGCGCCGAAATCTTCCTTCAATTGCAGCATCAGGTCGATGATCTGGGCCTGAATGGTCACGTCCAGGGCGGTGGTGGGCTCGTCGGCGATAAGGAGTTCCGGGGAACAGGCCAGGGCCATGGCGATCATGGCCCGCTGCCGCATGCCGCCGGAAAGTTGGTGCGGGTATTCCCCGGCCCGCTTGGCCGGAGACGGTATCTGGACCTTGGCCAGCATGTCCACGGCCTGGTTCCAGGCCGACTTCTTGTCCATGTTCCGATGAATTATCAGGACTTCGGATATCTGGTCGCCGATGGTGAAGACCGGGTTGAGGGACGTCATGGGTTCCTGGAAGATCATGGCGATCCGGTCCCCCCGGATGGCCCGGAGGCGGCCGGACGACAGTTTCAGGATGTCCTGTCCGTCGAAGTGAATCGAACCGTGAACCACCCGGCCCAGGGGCGGCCGCAACAATCCCAGGATGGACAGGGCCGTGACGCTCTTCCCGCAGCCCGATTCGCCGACCAGGCCCAGGGTTTCGCCGCGGTCCATGTGAAAGGAAACGTCGTCGACCGCCTTGGCGGTCCCGTCCACGGTGAAGAAATAGGTCCTAAGTTCCTCCACCTCCAACAGGCGGCTTGTGTCATTCATATGTCAATCCGAAAAAACAAGTTGCATTTTTTGCGAACTTACAGCATCTTCAGGGCCTGAGCAACAGAAAAACCATTTTTTTTAAGGAGGCCCCATGAGAAAGTATTTTGTTGTGTTGTTGGCATTGGCTCTGATGATTGGTCTCGGCGCCGGGAACGCCCAGGCCGCGCGTCAGGGGGGAACCTTTAACTTCTGCGCTCCCTACGGCGGAGACCTGATGACCCTGGACTGCCAGCGGACCAACCGCGTGCAGGACTTCATCGTCACCATGAGCATCCACCGCGGACTGTACAAGTGGGACGCCGATAAAAACATGCCGGTCCTGGACATGGCCGAAAGCATCGTTTCCTCGGAAGACGGCCTGACCCACACCTTCAAGCTTCGCCCCAACATCAAGTTCCATAATGGACGGGCCGTGACCGCCGACGACCTGATCTGGAGCTATGAACGGATCATGGACCCCAAGGTCATTTCCAACGGCGCCCGGTTTATCCGGAACGTCAAGGGCGCGGAAGCCTTCGAAAAAGGCGAGGCCAAGACCATCGTCGGCCTCAAGAAAATCGATGACCTGACCCTGGAAATCACCATGGCCCAGCCCGTGGAAGTCGCGTACGCCTTCTATGACGCGGCCCTGGGCATCCTGCCCAAGGAAGAAGTGGAAAAAAGAGGCGACGATTTCGGGAACAACCCGGTCGGCTGCGGCCCCTTCAAGTTCGTGAAATGGGTCAAGGGCAGCGAAATCATCCTCGAAAGATTCGACGGCTTCTACGAGGAAGGCAAACCCTACCTGGACAAGGTCGTGTACAAGATCATGCCCGAGGGCGCGGCCCGCGACCTGGCTTTCAAGGCCAAGGACCTGGACGCCACCCTGGTCGGCTCCTCCCAGTACCCGGAATATAAAAACAACCCCGAAATCGGCCCGTACATGCTCGAAGTAGCCGAGATGTTCACCCGCTTGATGGGCCTGCATCCCAAGTTCGAGCCCTTCTCCAAGAAGGAAGTCCGCCAGGCCATCAACTACGCCATCGACAGCAAGCTCATCATCAAAAAGCTGCTCAAGGACAAGGCCTTCCCGACCATCGGCTACCTGCCGACCACGTCCCCGGCCTTCGATCCCAACGGCAAGGGCTATGAATACAACCCGGCCAAGGCCAAGGAATTGATGAAGAAGGCCGGCTACGAAAAAGGCTTTACCTTCGAATGCCTGGGCACCACCAACGAAGCCTGGGGCACCGCCGTCCTGGAAGCCCTGATTCCCTACCTCAAGGAAATCAACGTCACCATCAAGCCGGTCCAGGTCGAGGAAGCCGTCATGGCCGACCAGGTGGACCAGAAGAACGACTTCCAGGCCTTTATCTGGTCGTACGAGTCCGGCCCCAGCCCCTTGAACGCCATGCAGCGGTGGGGGAGCAAGAACTCCGCCACCGCCGGCAATTCGGTCCTGTACAACAACCCCGAGTTCGATAAGCTGCTCGAGGCGGCCGGCAACGAACGCGACACGGCCAAGCGGATGGAAATCCTGAAAAAGGCCGACGCGGTCTTCACCGACGACGCGCCCATCTGGTTCTTCAACTACAACAAGGCCGTCATGGCCCACCAGCCCTGGGTCCATGGCATGCAGGCCGTGGCCGTGGAAATGATGTACCAGGACCTGGCCAACGTCTGGATCGAGGAAAGCTCCCCCCGGGCCGCGGCTAAATAGTGACCCTGTAAACCCTTCCGGCCCGAGGTCGCCCGCAACCGGCGGCCCCGGGCCAAATCAATTTTTTTGGAATAAAAATGCTCCGTTACGCCGTACGCCGGATTATACAATTCATCCCCACGGTCTTGGCCATCACCATAATAATGTTCACCCTGCTCAACGTCCTGCCCGGCGACGCGGCCCTGTTGATGGGGGACCAGCGACGGGCCAAGGACCCGGTCATCATGGCCAAGCTTCGGGTCGAAATGGGGCTGGACCAGCCGATCCATATCCGCTACCTCAAATACATGGCCAACCTGGCCCGGGGAAACATGGGCAAGTCCTTTGTCCGCCGCGACGAGGTCAGCACGCTCGTGGCCGAACGCTTCTGGCCGTCCATGAAACTGGCCCTGACCGCCATGGCGCTCTCCGTGCTGCTCGGCATCCCCCTGGGCTTCTTTTCCGCCCTCAAGCAGGGTTCCTGGATGGACACGGCCGGCATGCTGGGCGCGGTTTCGGGAGTATCCATCCCGCAGTTCTGGCTGGGGCTCCTGTTGATGTATTTCCTGTCCGTGGTTTTCCCCCTCTTTCCGCCCTCGGGCTACGGTTCCGGAGGCTTGAAACACCTGGTCCTGCCGGCCTTTTCGCTGGGCATAGGGTACACCGCCCTCCTGGCGCGAACCACCCGGGCCGCGGTCCTGGAAGTCCACACCATGGACTATATCCGCACCGCCAGGGCCAAGGGCTTGTCGGAACTGTTGATCAACAGAAAACACGTGCTCCGGAACACCCTCATCCTGGTCCTGACCACGGCCGGCCTCCAGTTCGGGGCCCTGATCGGCCAGACGGTCATCGTGGAAAAGCTTTTTTCCTGGCCGGGCCTGGGGTCCTTGCTGGTCGATTCCATCTTCATGCGGGACATCCCCGTGACCCAGGGATGCATCCTACTGATAATCGTGGTCTTTCTTCTGGTGAACCTGGTCGTGGACCTGCTCTACGCCTGGATCGACCCCAGAATAGAATACAAATAGAACAAGGCGCGGACAGATCGTGAAAAAGCTTTTGAACCTGTTTTTGGCCCGCAACAACCTGGTGATCGGCGGGGCCGTCGTGCTGATAGTGGTCTTCATGGCCATTTTCGCGCCCTGGCTGGCCCCGCGGCACCCGGTGGACGACGCCAACCTGATGTACGCCGAGGAACCGCCGAGCCGGACCTTCCCCATGGGGACCGACAACCAGGGCCGGGACATCCTGTCCCGGGTGATCCATGGCGCCCGGATATCCCTGAGCGTGGGCCTGGTCTGTCAGGCCCTCAACACCACCATCGGCATCCTCCTGGGGATCACGGCCGGATACTTCGGGCGCTGGTGGGACGACGTGGTGATGGGGCTGACCAACATCATGCTGTCCATCCCCTCGCTCATCTTCGCCCTGGCCATCATGGCCCTGCTCGGCCCGGGCCTGATCAACGTGTTTCTGGCCCTGGGGTTCACCAACTGGTCCTATTCCTGCCGCATCACCCGCAGCCAGGTCCTCTTTTCCAGGTCCCTGGATTACGTCAAGGCCGCCAGGGCCCTGGGGTACGGCCGGATTCGGATCATGTTCACGCAAATCCTGCCCAATATCGTGGGCCCCATCCTGGTGGTGGCCACCCTGGGAGTCGCCGACGCCATTCTCATGGAAGCGTCGCTGTCCTTTCTGGGGTTGGGGACCCAACCGCCCACGCCCAGTTGGGGCGGCATGCTGTCCACGGCCCGGGACCAACTCTTCACCGCGCCCTGGATATCCATCTTCCCCGGCCTGGCCATTTTCATCACGGTCCTGGGCCTCAACCTCCTGGGGGACGGCCTCCGGGACATCCTCGACCCTCACACCTCCCGCAGGGGAAAAAACTAAAGCGGGCCGCCGCCCGCAAGCCCAACATAGTTGAAAGGCGACGCAAGTGGATTCACTAATAATAAAAGCCAATATTTTCACCGGCGAGCCGTCGGCCCCCTTCGCCCAGGCGGTCCTGATCCAAAACGGCAAAATAATCCTGGTCGGGTCCGCGGACCAGGTCGCCCAGGCGGCCCCCGCCGGCGCCAAGGTCCTGGACCTTCCCGGCCGACTGGCCGTCCCCGGCCTGGTGGACGGGCATGTGCACCTGGCCGCCTTCGGTAAAACCTTTCTCCGGGTCGACCTGACCAACCTCGACTCGATAGAAGCCTGTCGCGAAAGAATCAGGGCCTACGCCGCGTCCCGCCGGCCGGGGGAATGGATCGTCGGCTGGGGCTGGAATCACCACGCCTGGCGGGAACAGCGCGAACCCACCCGCCGGGACGTGGACGATCTTTGTCCCGAGAACCCCCTGCTGCTCTACCGGATGTGCGGGCACAGCGTCTGGGTCAATTCCCTGGCCCTGGAACAGGCCGGAATCAACAAGGACACGCCCGACCCGGCCGGAGGCAAGATCGAACGCGACCCGGAAACCGGCCTGCCCACCGGTTTGGTCAAGGAATGCTTCGAATCCCTGGAAAGCCTGGTCCCGCTCCCCACCCGGGACGACCTGAAACAAGCCCTGCTGGCCGCGCAGGTCGAAGCGCTTCGTCGCGGCGTCACGGGGGTCCATTCCCTGGAAAGCCTGGCGGAATGGGAAGCCTTGTCGGAACTGGACCGGGAAGGCCGGCTTAGGATCAGGGTCCACCACACCCTGCCCCCCCATGAACTGGAACAGCTCGCGGCCGGCGGGCAAAAGCCGTCCCAGGGCGACCGGCTCTGGCTGGGCGGGCTCAAACTTTTCACCGACGGGTCCCTGGGCTCGGGCACGGCCTTGATGCACGAGGAATATTCCGACGAACCCGGACAACTGGGCGTGGAATTCAGCCCCAGGGAAACCCTGCTCCGGAACATCCTGCTCGCCTATGGCCTCGGCTGCGACGTGGCCATCCACGCCATCGGCGACCGGGCCCTCGCCAACGCCCTGGAAGTTTACCGCGCCGCCCGGGAACAGTCCGCCCCGACCGGAGACCATCGGGACCGGGTCGAGCACGTCCAACTGTTCCGTCACGAGGATTTGGACTCCCTCCGGGACCTGGGCCTGACCGCCTCGGTCCAGCCCGTTCACCTGGCCACGGATTGGTCCATCGCCCAAAGACGCTGGGGCGCGGAACGGGCCCCCCGGGCCTACGCCTACAACTCCCTGATGAAGGCGGGCCTCCCGGTGATGTTCGGGTCGGACGCCCCGGTGGAATCCATCGATCCGCTACTGGGGCTCAAGGCCGCCGTGACCAGGCAGGACCTCCAGGGCCGGCCCGGGGGCGGTTGGCAGCCCCAGGAAAGAGTGACCCTGGCCGAGGCCCTGAGGGCCTTCACGGCCCTGCCGGCCTGGGTTTCCCGGAAAGAGGCGTCCCTGGGGACCGTCGCGCCGGGCAAAATCGCGGACCTGACCATCTTCGGCCGCGACCTGTTCGACCTGGCGCCGGAGGAATGGCCCGGGGTCGAAATCGAGCTGACCATGATCGACGGCGAAATAGCGTACCGCAAAAGCTAGGGCGGGGCCGCCCGCCCGAAAAGGTTCAGGGCGCTTGGACCCGTTTGGCCCGGAGCGCTTCCGCGTGCCAAAAAATAACGTGATTTCGTGAAGTTACGTTCCAACATCTTGACTTGGGCCGCCGGCCCGGGTGAACCAAGCCCCCCCTCACCCCAACCCTCTCCCCCCGCTGGGGCTGATCTTTACCCGTACTTGGCACCGTTGGATAGATCGCGGGGGTATTCAGGAGGCGGCAAGCTTTGATTTGTAAGGAGAGCGTACATCTCTACAGCGCTATCCAGGCGTTGCAAACCTTTCCAGACGGTTTGAGTGCC
>JAZDGM010000080.1:0-26277 GCA_043806915.1 Pseudomonadota bacterium
CCAACAAGCTCTTCGCCTATGGGGGTCTGTTGGGCGACGACACAGTAGGCTAGCCTTTCGGGGGGCGCGGAACACCCCGCAAGTCGAAAATAACTTCCACTGGCCCGATGGGAGCCCTGTCCGTTGGGGGTCCCTAGGGCGCGAAAAAAAAACACGGAATATACATGTAGATGACTATGAGGAAGATCTTCGGACGCGGGTTCGACTCCCGCCGCCTCCGCCAAAACAACTCAACAACTTTAACCGGAAGGGATTTTGCCTGGTTTGGCTATTACCAGAGGGGGTGCAAATAATGAACGACGAATCCAAGGAGACTAAATTACCTATCATCGTAAGCATAGATGAGACTGATATGGTAAAAACTGATGTTAACTCTGCGGCAAGCTCGGAGGAGGAATTAGGTAATATTTCTTATAAGACATCCGACGTCAGTGACGCTGTTCTTTCAAAACAAATTGCAAATATCAGACGAGAAATAGAAAATTTTGGTCAACATAACACCTTATCAAGTCTTAGTAGTAATATTCAAAACGATCCTTTAAAAAAACTAACAGAGGATGCTAATAGGGATAACTCGACGTATAGCAGCATCCAACAGGCAATCAACCAGCAAGATCGTATGAATATCAGTGCTCGTTCTATCCAAGTGAAACCTAATCTGGCATTTAATAATTCAGATTTGGTCAACAAGTTACAAAATATAATCAAAGAAAGAGATAGATTTAACAGTATAATTAGTAAAGCCGCAATCGCAACTCCTTTATTGGGTGGTATGGATGTTATTCATAAATCATGGAGCAGCGACCGAAAGCTTGACCAACAAAGTATTTCTACACAATTGTTCTTTGCAAACAACCTAATTCACCATATGTCGAAGATTTTATTAGAAACTGAGTGTATTTTTTCTACCAATCTGATTTCACTATTAAATGATAAATTTTTCCTATCAGATATTATAAAGTCAATACCAGAACTTACATCCTCATACTATAAAATGTTAGGTTCTCTAAAAGATTTTTCAGACATCACAAAAATACCAACCTTCGCTTTACCAAGTGCAACTCGTGAGATATATACGACAGCCATAACTTTTAAGACCTTTAATCCAACTAATGTACTGGATGATGTAGCTACTAAAAATGAAATCGAATTTATCGCCGCGGTGAAGGAGGAGACATCGAATTGTCACGATTTACTTCAGCTGGTTGATCCCCAATTAGTTTTGATACACATCGGCGCTCGTGATGCCCTTACCGGCCGCAATGCAGACTATGCGCGGCATTTCTTAAGCTCGCTCAGGGAACTATGTAGCCACTTACTTAGGCGCATAGCTCCTGACCGTCTCGTTTTGGAATGGATTAACAGTATCCCTGATTGCAAGAATTTGTTGGATGCTCAAGGAAAACCGATTCGTCGCGCAAAAATTTTGTATAATTGCCGAATGCTTTACAACGAACCGCTAAAAAAGTTTATCGATTCTGATTCAAAAACTTTCGTTGAGCTATTCGAAGTATTCCACAAAATGCACAAACTGGGCATAAAGTTGACAGATGAACAACTTAAGTTTCTCTTATTAAGAACCGAATCGTGGATAGTATACATGGTACAAATCTGGCAAAGCACTAAAATATAGATACTCGTTCACAGAATACAAGGCCGTCAGTAAAATGGTTGGAAATATTGATTTGCAAGGGCCTGAGTATATCTCGGCGGCAGAGCAATCTTATGTTGAATTCAAAAGGGAGGGGTGGGGTTTCCGACGAAATGTGCCTTGACCGCCTCGAGTATGAAACCGAAGGCGGAACGACTTTGAGCTGTGCATATTTATACTGATTGACATCCATTCATATTTGATTTTATCTAGTTTTTCCATTATTCGCTGGTTCCCAAGCTATAGAGGCTGCAAAGTATTCAAAATTCTCGAATAACGTCATTGTGATTTCAACTAGTTACGTGATATAAAATGGACAAAATGGCAATTCTTTCACGGTCCCTATAGCTTGGGAACCAGCCTTACTCATTTTCATTTGGCCATTTTACTAACATTTTCAACCGGCCGCTAACAATCATCCGGTTGGCGTGAAAATGCCCTTCGGGCCTTATTATTGGTTGTTGCGACCGATATGACCGCGGGCCATGTCGGTGGGTTTGAAACCGGCCCGCGTCGCCCCCCCGGGCGGCGCGACCGGTGCTGTTTCTTAAAAAATGGTTTAAATACAACTAGTTGCCCAAGGCTTGAACGCGGCTGTTCTTGGCTTCGTCCAGCACTTCCCGGACCACCTGGGCGACTTCGTTGATCACCAGCGGTTTCATCAGGATTTTTTTTACCCCCATGCGCAAGGCGGCGTCCTGGGCGGCCTGGCGGCTGAAGCCGGTGCAGAGAATAATGGGCAGGTCCGGCCGGATTTCCATGATTTTTTCGGCCAGATCAAGTCCGGTCATCCGCGGCATGGTGTAATCGGTGATGAGCAGATCGAATTTGTCCGGAGATTTTTTGAAAACCTCAAGGGCCTCCACGCTGGAATCCAGGTGGGTCGCGCGGTAGCCCAAGTGGTCCAGGATTTCCTTGCCCAGGTCGGCCAGGACCCGTTCATCGTCCACGAACAGGATGCTCTCGTTGCCGCCGGGCAGGGTCGGGGCGGAGTTTGGCGCGATCTGGGCGGGCGTCGCCTCGACCAGGGGGAGAAAGACGTTGAACGTCGCCCCGCGGCCCTGTTCGCTGACGACGCGGACCCCGCCGCCGTGGTTTTGGATGATGCCGAACACCACGGCCAAGCCCATGCCCGTGCCCTCGCCCGGCCCCTTGGTGGTAAAAAATGGATCGAAGATGCGGGGTATCAGCAGGGGCGGAATCCCTTCCCCGTCGTCCCGGACTTCCAGCTTGGCGTAGGCGCCCCGGGTAATTCCCGGAATCATTTCGGCTTCGGCTTGGTCCAGTTGGACCCGCGACAAGGTCACTTCCAGGCGGCCGCCTTGCCGGCGCAGGGCGTGGGCGGCGTTGGCGCACAGGTTCATCAGAATCTGATGAATCTGGGTCGGGTCTCCCAATATGGTCAGGGGCGCGGTTTCGAGAGCGACCGTGATTTCAATGGTGGCGGGCAGGGATGACCGGAGGAGTTTCATGCTTTCCTTGACGATCGGCGCGAGCGTCATGAAGGTTTGCTTCCGGTCGGTGCGCCGGCTGAAGTCCAGAATCTGGCGGACCAGGTCCCGGGCCCTCCGACCGGCTTTCAGCACCTGGTTGAGGTTCCGCGACAATTGATTTTCGGGCGGGGCGTCCAGCATCGACAGCTCCGTGTACCCGAGTATGGCGGAAAGGATGTTGTTGAAATCGTGGGCTATGCCGCCCGCCAGGGTCCCGATGGCTTCCATTTTTTGAGACTGGCGGAGCAACCCTTCCATTTTTTCCCGTTCCAACTCCGCTTGTTTCCGCGCGGTGACGTCCTCGGCTATGCCGGCGAAGCGGAAAATTTCCCCATCCTCGTTGTAAATGGGGAAAGACCTGACCCAGACGAAACGGGCGGCGCCGTCGGGCCGGACGATCCGGTATTCCTCGATAAATGGGACCCCGCGGCTTTCCAGGGCCTGGAAGGATTCCCTGATCCGTTCCAGGTCCCCGGGGTGGACGGCGTCGAAAAACGTTTGCGGCGCCTGATATATTTCTTCCCTCGGCCGCCCCCAAATGGTCTCGAAGGCGGGGCTGACGTAGAGCATCCGGCCGCCGACCCGATCCCTGAGCCAGAAGGTTTCCCGGATATTGGCCGCGAGCTGCCGGAAATTGCCTTCCGTTTCCCGGAGTTTCTTTTCCACCTGTTTGCGCTGGGTTATGTCCCGGGCCATGACCTGGTAAGCCGGCTCGCCGTTGCGGAGGAACGGCACGGACAAGATTTCCGCCTCGATTTTCGACCCGTCAAGGCGGATCAATTCGGTTTCGACGGCGGGTAGGCCTTCGTCGCCGTTCAAGTACCGGTCCATTTCTTCCCGGGACGGCTTTTCCGGGGACCAGACCGTAAATTCGACGATTTTCCGGCCGATGATCGCTTCCGGCCCGTCCGCTCCCAGCAGGCGCACTCCCGCCTTGTTGATAAACAGTATCGTGCCGTGTTGGTGAACCACGATCAGCTCCGGCGACAATTCCACGATCCGGCGGTATTTTTCCTCGCTTTCCCGGAGGATCGCCTCCATTTTTTTCCGCTCCGAAATATCGCGGGCAATGGAGAGCACCAGCCGCCGTCCATCGATGTCAAACAATCTGGCGCTGCTTTCAACCGGGATGAGTCGGCCGTTCTTGGCCTGGTGCACGGTTTCGAAGATGGCGCGTCCTTCCCGCAATAGAATCCGGCCGAAACCTCCAGCCTTGGACCGGGCCGCCGGGGCGCCGATGTCCAGGGGGGACAGGGCGAGGAGGTCCTCATGGGAGTAGCCCAATCGCTGGCAGGCGATATCGTTGGCTTCCAGGAATGGACCCGGCAAGCCGTCGTCATCGAGGGGGTGAATGAACACGGCGTCGTTTCCGCTCTGGAAAAGCAGCCGGTACAGGCTTTCGCTTTCACGCAAGGCCTGTTCCGCGGTTACGGTTTCGGTGATGTCCAAAAACGTCCCGATCACCCGCGCCGTCCGGCCCTGGTCCCGCATCGCATGAGCGACCACCCGCACCCAGAGCCGTTCGCCTCGGGCGTTGTTGAACTCGAGCTTGAGGTCGAGGGGTTCCCCCTCTAAAATCAGGCGCTGAAGGGATTCATCCAGCACCCGCCGGGCCGGCGGCGTGAAAAAGGAAAAGTTGCCGGAAATACCGCCGGGATCGTGCTCCCTGGACACGCCATGCAGGCGGTAAACTTCGTCCGTCCAGGCGACCCGGCCTGATTCCAGATCGTATTCCCAGCCGCCGGAATGGGTGAGGCGCTGGGTTTCCCGCAGCAGCCATTCGCTTTTGGCCAGGGCTTTTTCGGCCTGTTTCCGTTCGGTGATTTCCCGATGATGCCCGAGAAATCCCCAAATTTCGCCCCGGGAATCCTTGACGTGGCAGCCGAGGGATTCCGCCTCGAAAACTTCCCCGTTTTTTCTCCGGCACCTGAGCTCAAGGGGCCGCGTGTCCGGCGCGCCGCCGACCTTGAATCGTTTTTGGCCGATGTCGTGAAAATCGTCCTGGTTTTCATAAATAAACAGGGTCGACCTTCCCACGGCCTCCTCGGCCTGGTACCCGAACACCCGGGTAAAGGCGGGATTGACCATGACGATTCGCCTTTCCCGGTCGGTCAGGATGATCGGGTCGGTGATCGAATTGAAAACCGCTTCAAATTCGGCGCGGCTTTGAAGCAGGCTTTCCTCGGTTTTTTTTCGGGCCGAGATGTCGGTCATGGTCCCGACCATGCGCCGGGGACGGCCGTCCTCGGACCTGGCCACGACCCGCCCGCGTCCCAGGACCCATTTATAGGCCCCCGACCGGGTTTTGAGGCGGTGTTCGCACTGCCACGAAGGCGTCCGGCCCTCCAGGTGCTCCTGGAGAGAAGTCATTACCAGGTCGAAATCTTGCGGATGCACCCGCGCTTCCCAGGACCGGCGGCAAGGTTCCACTTCCTTTTCTTCCAGGATTTCGCTCCAGGCCCGACTGAAAAAAACGTCATTCGAAACCAGGTCCCAGTCCCACAAGCCGTCCGTGGTGGCTTCCATGGCCAGGCGGTATTTTTCCTCGCTCTCCCGGAGGGCTTGTTCCGATCTCATCCTGGGCGTCAGGTCTTCATAGACCCCCAGCAGCAGGTTTTCGGCCACGCGCTTGAAATGGACCTTCTGGTAAGCGTCCTTGCCTCCACTGACGGAAGTGTAAGGCCCCTCGAACAGGCTCGCGCCGGTGGCCACCGCTTGCCGGACCGCTTCCTTGGCCGGGCCGTCCTTCATCATTTCAAAATAATTGAAGCCGACCAGCCGGTCGGGGTGGTCAACCCCCATCAGGTCGGCCAACTGCCGGTTGCAACCCAGGACCCGCCCGTTGTTATCGAAAAGACAGACGCCGGTGGGGGATTTTTCATAGACCAGGCGGAACATCGCCTCGCTCTCCTGGAGCGCTTTTTCCGCCTTCACCCTCTTCGCCTCCACCTGGGCGGTGTAGAGGGCCATTTCGACGGTGACCTTCAGGTCCCGTTCCTGAAAAGGCTTGATGAGATAGCCGAAGGGTTGGACCAGCTTGGCTCTCCGAATCTTTTCGAGGTCCGCGTAGGCGGTTATTAAAACGACGGGAACTCCGAACCTTGACCTGATTTCCCGCGCCAGGTCTATGCCGTCCGGTTCACACCCGAGGACGATGTCGGAAACAACCAGGTCGGGGGTGGTTTTTTCCATAAAGGACAGGGCCTTTAGGCCGTTGTCGACGGCGGCGTTGATTCGACACCCCATGTCCAGCAGGGTCTGCTGAATAGACATGGAAATAATGGCGTCGTCCTCGACAATCAAGACGCTTGGCTTCCGGTTGGGGTGGGACAAATCCAAGGCGCTCGCTCCTTATGGTCAATCCTGGTCGTTCAAACCCGACGCGACCTTGCCCCCCTGGAAAAGGCGTGGACCCAAGGGGCGGGTTTGAACCGACGGGTGGGAGTCATCTTCCGCTTCTCGCCGCTCACGCCCCCGGACGGTCGACGAGGAACACTGGAAGAAACCTGGGAACGCATCCCGGTCAGGCTTTGGATAAAACCGGCCACTAGACGCCTCGAAACGGAAAAGCCTGGAAGGATTACGCTATCTTATCGTATTGTTGAAAAAATGTTAATCTTTTTCACCAAGGGGCGAAAAAGTCCGACGCCCGGCCGCGCGGGAAGACCGGGGGGCCGAGGAATGGCCGGGAGCGGTTATTGAATTTTTTTTCTTAATTTTTCCAAATATTGCCCGGCCAAGGGATCGTCGGGAGCGACCTGGCTGTATTTTTCATAATCCGAAAGCGCGTTTTCATTCTGGCCGTCCCGTTCGTAAGCCTGGCCTCGCAGCAAGTACGCCCGGGCCAGGTCGGGTTTGTAGCGGATGGCCTGGGAAAAATCCTCGATGGCCTCCTCGAGGCGGCCCTGTCCGGGAAAGGCGTAGTGCGAATAAACCTCGGTGGTTTTCGGGGTCGAGTAGTCGGACAGCCGGGGAGCGGCGTCCAGGCCGGTTGAGTCCGAGCCGGGGCCCGGCCCGGCGGCGGCGACCGGGGATGACGGTGATTGGATCAACAGGCGGGCGGCCCCGCGACCGAGGAAAGACGCGGCGTGGTCCGGCTTGTCCTTGATGGACCGGGAAAAGGCCGCGATGGCCAGGTCATTCAATTTGGACTGGGTCAGAAACACCCCCTCGGCGAAAAAACGCTCCGCGAACAACTTATTGACGAGAAGGGCATGGGTCACCAGGTCGTCCCCGGTCGGCTCCTCCTCGGAAAACCGGTGGTTGAGGCGGAGAAGCTGCGTCTTGGCGAGTTCGGCCCGGTCCCAGGCGCCGCGCAGGTCCTGGCCCCACAGGGCGTCCTTTTGCAGGGCGATCACTCTGTCCCTGATGGCCTTAAGGTCCGAGGGGACCGTGACCCGGAGTGAATAGGTTTCCCCGTTCCACTGTTCCGAGACGACTTCCGGAAGCGCGGCCGCCGAGACCAGCCCCGGCAGTTCGGGTCCCTTGGCCCCCGGGGGCAGGTCTCCCTGAATTTTCCCGCTCAATTCCTGAAACACCGTCTTTCTCAACATTTGACCGGCGATCGCGCGGCAGGAAATCAAGCTGTCGGCTTTCCCCGCCCTATAGGCCAGGCTCCGTTCCGGCGGATCGGCGCCGATGGCGGTTGAAAACAGTACGCCGCAAACAAGGAATAACGACAGGGAAGCGATACCTACCTTTTCCATCATGGCGTTCCTTTTTTATCCTTATCCCGGTTTGGAGGTCCACCTGGCCAAAAGTTCGCGCAACGACTTTTGGGGTCTTGTCCGGAAAAACATTCCTTTCCACGATAATACCGGTCAAGGGCGCCGTCGGTCAAGCATCCGGGCCCGGTTAGGGAAAGGTTTTCGACCCGGGTTTGGAGTCCCGGGGTGACATTGGCCTCCGGATTTGTTATAATATTGGAATAAAGCATGAAAATTGGTCTTCCAGCCGGAGGCGGCGCTAATGAACCGTCGTGTCGACAAAGGGATATGGATGTTGTTATCCGTGGTCCTATTTTTTGCTTCCTGCGCGGGAGGGCCCGCGCCCGAAGTTCCCGCCCCGGCGCCCTCCCCGCCGGTCAAGCCGACGCCGGTTTCCCGGGTGGTTGGAAAACCGTTGTTAAGAATAGACCCGGGCGGACACCTGGCCCATGTTTTCGACCTGCGTTTTACCGCGGACAGCCGGGAGTTGATTTCCCTGGGAGAAGACAAGGTCGTCAGGGTTTGGGATTTGGAAACGGGCCGGACCGCCCGGACCATCTTGGGCCAAGTCGGGCCGGGATTGGAAGGAGCGCTTTACGCCCTGGCCTTGTCCCCGGACGAGAAAGTCCTGGCCGTGGGAGGGCGGTTGGCCGGGAACCGGGCCGAAGCCTGTTCCATCAGACTGCACGACTTCGAAAGCGGCCGCGTCGCCGGGCTTCTGGCCGGCCATGCCAATGTGGTCAATGATCTAGACTTTTCCCCGCGGGGGGGGCTGTTGGCCTCCGCGTCCTCCGATCGGACGGTCCGCCTCTGGGATTTGCGCGGGGAGGCCCAGCCCGCGCGGGTGCTGCGGGGTCATTCCGGCTATGTTTATCAGGCCCGCTTTTCACCGGACGGCCGTTTCCTGGTTTCGGCCTCCGACGACCGGACCCTGATTTTATGGCGGGTGGAGGACGGCGTCCAGATCGCCGGATTGTCCGGCCACGCCGATCCGGTCCGGGCCGCGGCTTGGTCCCCGGACGGCCGCCACATTGTTTCCGGCGGCCGCGATAAAGTTATTAAACTATGGGACGGCCGGGATGGTCGCTTTCTCGCGGACCTGGCCGTCTTGAAAAGGGCGCCGGCCGCGTTGGCCTTTTCCCCCGACGGCGCCGCCCTGGCGGTCGGCGGCGAACAAGGCGCCGGGCCCTATCCGGCGTTGACCCTGGCGTTCCCATCCGGCCGGGTTTTGAATTCCTTCAACCGCCACGACAACGAAGTCCTGGCGGTCGCGATTTCACCCGACGGGCGATGGGCGGCCTCGGCCGGCGGGAATTCCTTTCCTATCTTCGTCCGGCCTCTTTCCGGCGGAGGCCAGGCGAGGGTCCTGGTCGGCGCCGGCGCCGCGGTGGCGTCGGTGGGAATTTCTCCGGAGGGGACGGAACTGGTTTTTGGCCGCGACTCCGGCCCGGACAATCTGTTTCGGTTGAAAGACCAAGGCGAATGGGGGCTGTCGTCGACCGGTCCGCTGAACGGGAAGGACCGCTTTATCCGGGCGCTGCACCGGTTGGGGACGTGGTTCCTGGCCGTGGAGGACGGTCCGGAAGGGATCGCGTCGGTCCTCAAGGTTTTCAAGGATGGCCATCCGGCCCTGTCCCTCCGCCGGAACGCTTCCACCGGCGGGCGGCACTCCTGCTTCGGTTTCACTCCCGACGGCCGGGCCGTCATTTCCGGTGGGGAAAACGGCGGGTTGACGGCCTATGATGCACAAACGGGGCGGGTATTGGCCAAATTTTCCGGCCACGAAAGCGAAGTCCGGACCCTGGTCGTTTCCGCGGACGGGCGTCGCCTGGTCACCGGCGGCGGCGACCAAACCATCCGGTTATGGAATTTGGACCAACTCGGCCGCCTGGAGACTATTTTTCCGTACCTGACGATTTTCGCGGCCCGGGACGGGGAATGGGTCGCCTGGACCGCCCCGGGGTATTACGCCTGCTCGCTCAAGGGAGACCGCCTGGTCGGCTGGCAGGTCAATCACGGCCTAAATAAACAGGCCGAGTTTTTTCCGGCGGAACGATTTTCCGGTCAATTGCACCGGCCGGACGTCGTGTCCGCCGTTCTGGAAACCGGCGACATCGACGCGGCCGTTCACCTGGCGAGTCAATGCCGGCCGGTGGATTCCAAGGTCGACCTCGCCCGGTATTTACCTCCGGAAGTTCGGCTGATTCAGCCTACAACCACCCGCCTGGCCACCACCAGTCCGGAAGTGTCCATCAAGGCCCTGGCCCAATCCGTCACCGGAGAACCCATCAGCGAGTTCCAGATATTTCAGGACGGCCGGCCGGTCTTCGAAGCCCCCCGGGGGGGTGTTTCCGGGGGCGGACCGGAAGGGCGGCTTGACCAAAAAATCAAACTCCGGCCCGGCCTGAACACCTTTACCCTCTCCGCCGCCAACAGGTTCGCCCGCTCCAACCCGCTCACCCTGACCGTGCGGTTCGTGGGACGCCCCTCCGATCTTCCGGAGGAAAAGCCCGATTTACACGTCCTGGCCGTGGGCGTCTCCCGGTATCGCGACGCCGACCTGAACCTGAACTACGCCCGCCTGGACGCCGAGGCCGCGGCCGTTTTTTTCGAGGGGCAAAAAAACGGACTATACCGGCGCGTGCGGGTTAAAACCCTGTTGGACGAGGAAGCCACGCGGGCCGGCATCGAAGCCGGTTTGAACCGGCTCCTGGAGGAAGCCGGGCCCAATGACCTGGCCGTGCTCTTCCTGGCCGGGCACGGCCGGGATAATGGCCGGGGCGACTATTATTTTTTAAGCCACGACGCCCGGCTGGACGACTCCGACGCCCTGGGCGCCCCCTGGCCCGTCTTTCGCGAATTCCTGACCAAAACCCCCGCCCGGGTTATTTTGCTGGCCGACACCTGCCGGAGCGGTGGAATCACCGGCAGTCGCCGCCTTCCTTTCCCAAGCGAAATCGACATGACCGGCCCGCTGAAGGAAGTGGTCGCTTCCGGGACCGGCGTGGCCGTTTTGGCGGCCTCGACCGGCCGGGGAGATTCCAAGGAAAGCTCCAAGTGGGGTCATGGGGCCTTTACCCTGGCTGTCCTGGAAGGCTTGCGGGGCGACGCGGATTATAACCGCGACAGGATCATCGACCTGTTTGAACTAAACCTTTTCGTCACCCATAGGGTGATCGAATTGACCGGGGGAACACAGCGGCCGACCGTGGAAATTCCCGCCTCGGCGCCGTCGTTCCCGGTGGCGGTTGTAAATTGAAACGGAAAAACAGTCAGCAACCGCCGGCCCGCGCCGCTGGCCGGCCGAGCGAAAGCCGAGGTGAAAAGTCAATGGCATTAAGTAAAAGGATAGGTTTATTATATGGCCTTTTTTCTCGACGATAATCCGACATGGTATTACCTTGAGGGCCAAGAATCGCCATTTGGTGCGCAATGCGCACCCTACTTTGTAAATTATCCGAAGTCCAATACTTAACAATACTTATAATAAGTTGAAATAACACCGATATTTTATATTCAGCCAGCAGCATTTAACCATATCATAACAACGAGCTTTAAGAAATATGCATCGTTGGCGATATAGACATGACAGTATGTAGGGTGCGCAACGCGCACCATCATTTACTAAATGAAAAACCAATAATTGCTCTTAACTTAATGACATTGGGTGTAAAGCCATGAGAATCAAGTATAGCCGCCGCCTTCGCCTGCTCGGCCTGTTGGGATGCTTTCTGCTCTTGACGGCCTGTTCCGGCCCCGGGCCGGCCGCCAAGGATGAATTCAAGAACTCCCCAGCCGAGGTCCAGTTTTTCGATTCCGGCAGCTTCGATCGAAAACTGTCCTCCACCCTGGCCCAAAACCCGCCCGAGGCCGCGGTCGCCTTCGCGGCGCCGGTCAGCTTGAACCATCTGCCGGAAAGGTTGGATAAATGGTTAAATAAGGTGGAGGAATCCGGGGGACGGGTGGAGCTCGAGATGGAGCCGGGAAGCGACGAGACGTCCCGCGGCGTGGTTTCCGAGGCCCTGGCCCTGGTTATCGGAGTTTACGTGTTGGTGGCCGACAAGATTATCTACGACCCGGCGGGGGATTACAACGCCGTGGTCTATTACCGGGGCGACGCCGGCACCATAACCCGGGTCGTTTTCGTCCGCCGGACCAGGCCCGGGGACTAGCGTCCGCCGGGGTTGGATTCCTGGGCCAACTTAAGTATAATGCCGGCCTGGGAATTTGGATTCAGCCGGACCGGCTTGGAGCAAGGGTGATCCCGGATGAAAATTCTGACCGTTTCGGACCGGGTGGAGCAGGTTTTCTACCAAAATCGCGGTTCGCCCCGCTTCCAAAATCTTGATTTGATCCTGGCCTGCGGCGACCTGCCGCCGGAGTATCTGACTTTTTTGAGGGAAAAACTGGACGCGCCGCTGTTCTATATCCGGGGGAATCACGACTTGCGCCTGCGGGACGACCCTCCCGCCGGATGCGTCGATCTGGACGGACGCGTGGTGAAAGTCAGGGATTTGAAAATAATGGGGCTGGAAGGGTCCCGGTGGTACAACGGCGGGCCGTTCCAATATACCGAGGGTCAGATGAGGTTGAAGGCTTGGCGGCTCTACCCCCGGCTCTGGCTGGGCGGCGTCGATATAATCATCACCCACGCCCCGCCTCGCTTCATGGGCGACGCCGAGGACCCCTGCCACCGCGGGTTCAGGGTTTTTCGGAAGCTCATTGAAAATTTTGCGCCCCGGTTCTTTATCCATGGGCACATCCACGCCCATTTCAACAACGATTCAGATAGGATAACCGACATTAACCGGACCAGGCTGATTAACGCCTATGGTCACTACCTACTTGAGATTCCATCATGACCAACTTCTTTGGCGTCTTTAAATGGTCGAAAAAAAAATGCCGGGACGACGAGGTCAAATCCTTCCAGGAAAACCAGGACAAGGAAGAAGCCTTTGAAATGGTGAACCGGGGGGTGCGGACGATCCCCCTGGACCGGATCGTGGGCAGCGTCGGCCGCTACCATGACTTCGACAAAAGTTTCAAGCCCAAGCATCATCTTCATTCGGAAAGACTGGAAAATATCCGTCGGGCCATGGAATCGGGCAAGCCCATGCCCCCGGTCTTCCTGTACCAGATCAAGGATGAATATTACGTGGTGGACGGAAACCATCGGGTGTCCGTGGCCAAGGAACTCGGACTTCAGGAAATCGAGGCGTCGATTCTGGAGTTCATTTCCTCCAAAAAAACGGTGGAAAATATTCTGTACCTGGAAAAATCCGATTTCAGGGAAAAAACCAAGCTGAAAACCCCGCTCGAACTGACCGAAATCGGTCAATACGCCAATCTGCTAAAACAAATATCCCAACACCGGGACTTCCTGGCCAAGAACGCCGGCAAGGAAATATCCCTCGAAAAGGCGGCTTCCGATTGGTACGCCACCATCTATTATCCCCTGGCCTCCATCATCAACAAGGGAAAGCTCCTGAAGCACTTCCCGGGGAGGACCATAGCCGACTTGTATTCCTATATCACCGCGCACCATTGGGAACCAACGGACCAGGAACGGCAGTACGGCATCGGGATCAGCCGTTTCGTTCCCAGAAACATGGAGGAATTCAGGGAGATGATGTCGCATCTCAACGAAAATGAATACCCGGAAATGGTGCGGGAAATCACCGCCTTTGTCTTGATGAACGTCGCGGCCAAAAAGGAATACCGGGTGGTGGAAAAACTTTTCGAGCTTGACGAGATCAAGGAAATTCATTCGGTCCACGGCGCCGTGGACATCATCGCCAAGGTGGTGCTGAAAAGAAATCTTCTTTTTTCCGACGCCGAAACCATCGGGGAATTCGTTCACCTGCATATCCGACAGGTCGCCGGGGTCATCAGCACCCAAACCCTGATCCCCAGTCGTTCCCAGATCAAGCCCGGGTATTGAACCAAACCGACATGGCCCGCGGGCCATGTCGGTCGCGATTACCAATGAAATGCCCCTCGGGGCATTTTCAGGCAAATTCCGCCCGGCCTCAAGTCTTCCCGACCGGAGGTTCGGCGCGGTTTTCACCCCCGCGGGCCAGGGTCAAAAGAAGGATGGGGCCGATAACGCCGCCGGCGCCCATGATCAAAAAGCTGAAAAACCAGGAAAATACTGTTTGTCCTCCCCCGGTGAGGTCCAGCAGGACCCCGACCGCCATGGGCCCGAGGGAGGCGCAGCCGAAGCCCAGCAGGGACTGGAAAGCCATGGTCGCTCCCCGACGGGAGGGCTCCGCGCTCTGGATGACTCCGGTATGCAGGGCGGCTGAATCTCCTTGCAGGAACAGGGTGTAGATAATTCCAAGAAGGGCCGCCGCCGGGTATGACAGGCCGGCGGCCAGGCCGATCAGGCAGCCCATCAACCCCGACGCCCACATTATCCAAGTCACGGTCAGCGCCCGTCCGCGCTTCAAGGCCAACTCCGCGCCGCCGACGCTGGCCCACATGGCCACCAGCCCGGCCAGGGCCGCCACGGTGGTGGGGCGAAGCCGAAGGCCGGACTCGGGTTGGCTCGCCGCGGTGAAAGTCAGAAAGGCGACCATCCAGGACCGAAAGGCGAACATTTCCCACATGTGGGCCGCATAGGCCAGAATATAGGACATGGCTTTCCTGTTCCGCATAACCGGACGAAAGTCGATCAATACCTTCAGGCTCGTTTCGGGCGCCGGCGGCTTCCGCGGCTCGAGGGCCAGAATGGCCAGGGGCGGCGCGGCCAGGGAGACGACTCCCAACACGAGGAAGGTCCGGCTCCAGCCCAGCCCCTCGGACAGGCTCCCGGTCAGAAAAAACGACAGGCTCATGCCCAGGCTGAAGGACGCCGTGTAAAACGAGACCGCCCGGGCCTGGGCCGGCCCGGACAACCGGTCGACCAGGGCCTTCAGACCGGGAATAAAGGCGCCCGCCAGGCCGAACCCGCCCAGGGCCCTGAACAGCAACGCGGTTTTCAAGCCTTCGGCGAAAAAAGCGAACCCCAGGGACGCCAGGGCGTTGACCAGGGACGAAAAAAGGAACACCCGCCGGGCGTCGACCCGGTCGGTCAGTCCGGCCAGCAGCGGCACGGCCAAGGTGTAGCCCAGGAAATACCCGCCGTTTATCCAGCCGGCCGAGGTGTTGGACAGGTTCCATTCCCGGAGGAAAAGGGGCAGGAGGGAAGGAAAGGAAAACGTTCCGGCCATGGTGAAAACCTCGGCCAGGCACATGGCGATGATCATGAAAACCGGAGAACGCCCGGCCCGGAACGCCCCGCCCCCCCCGGACCGTTTCGAGCCGTCCGGCGGGGACGGCTCGGAGCGGCCGCTAAGTCTAGTATTTTTGGTCATGCCCTGGTTTCTTGTTTCTCCCACGCTTTTTCCTAAAAGCCGAGGCGCCGGCCATAAAAATTTTATTCACGGGAAATGTCACCCCGGCCCGGGGCGGGGGCCCGCGGCTCCCGGCGAGTCGCTTCGCCGGCTTCGACCCGGGAAACAGCCTTCTTACCTGGAATCAGGGGAGGAGTCCATCTAAAACCGCGCGGGCCTTGGAAATAATGTCGTCCAGTTGATAGGGCTTGGTTAGGAAGGCGGCCGCGCCGTCGGCCAACACCTGGGTCATGGAGGCCGAGGCGGAGTACCCGCTGGCCACGATCACCTTGGCCCGCGGGTCCCTTTTTATAATTTCCCCCAGGCATTTTAGTCCGCCCATGCCCGGCATGCCCAGGTCGAGGATTATCAGGTCCGGCTTTTCAGAACGATGGTCCATTATTTCCAAGGCTTCCTCCCCCGAGGAGGCCGTCAGGACCGCATAGCCGAAACGGCGGAACATCAGCCGGGCCAGTTCCCGGACCGAAACCTCGTCATCCACCACCAAGACGGTTTCAGAGCCGCCGCTGAGTCGACTCGACGCCGATCCGTCCGGATCGACCTGGGTTTCCGCGTCCAGGGCCGGGAGTTGGATAAAAAAGGCGGCCCCTTGTCCGACCTCGCTGTGACAATAGATCACGCCGCCATGGCTCTTGATGATGCCATAGGCCGAGGCCAGCCCCAGGCCCGTGCCTTGGCCGAAGTCCTTGGTGGTGAAGAATGGCTCGAAAATGTGTTCCATTGTGTCCCGGTCCATGCCGTGCCCGGTGTCGGACACAGACAACAGCACGAAACTCTCGGGGGGAAGACCCGGAAAATCCGGTCCCGGTTCGTCCAGGGGAATCGTGTTCGAGGTTTTCAGGGTCAGGACCCCGCCGTCCTTCATGGCGTCGGCGGCGTTGGCGCAGAGGTTCAACAGGACCTGCTCGATTTGAACCGCGTCGGCGTTGACCGGCCGTAGGTCCATGTCCAGTTCCAACCTGATTTCGATCATCTTGGGGATGGTTCTTTCCAGAATGGCCCTGACGTTCCCGATTTCGTGGTTAAGGTCGAGGGGGCGCCTGTCGATTTCGGCTTTCCGGCTGAAGGCCAGGAGTTGCTTGACCAGGCCGGCCGCCCGGTCGGACGCCTTCTTGATCTGGGTCAATTCCTCGAACCCGGAGTCGGTTTCCTCCTTTTCCAGCAGCAACAACTGGGTGAACCCGTTGATGGCCTGGAGAAGGTTGTTGAAATCGTGGGCCACGCCTCCGGCCAAGGCCCCCACGGCCTCCATTTTTTGGGCGTGCCGCAACTGGGATTCCAGTATTTTATGGTCGGTTATGTCCCGGAGAAAGTTCAGGGTCCCGGGCCGACCTTCCCACATGATAAAGGCGGTGTTGAGCTGGACCCACTTTTCCCGGCCCGCCTGGTCCACAAGCCGGAAGGAATACAAGGTCGGCGGCTCTTCCCCCCTGACTCGTTTCCGGTGCCGGGAAAGGACCATGTCCCGGTCATCCGGGTGGATCAGGCGGATAAAGGGGAAGCCGGCCAATTCCCGGGCGGAATACCCGGTCAGTTGTTCCGTCTTGGAATTGGGGAACTTGATAACCTCGTCCTGGGCGATAAAGATGGCGTCCGTGGCGCTATCCACCAGCAGGCGATATTTTTCCTCGCTTTCCCGAAGGGCTTTTTCAGCCTGGGCCTTCTCCAGGGCGCCGCGAAAAATATCCCCGGCCAGCTTAAGCAGCAGTTGCATTTCCTCCGGCCAGGTTCGGGACCGGACCTTCGCCTCCAGCCCCAGGAAGCCGACCAGGGTTTCCCCCCGCTGGAGAGGCGCGGCGAAAAACGATTTGACCCCTCTTTCCTCAAGGTATTTTTTTTCCGCCCCGGCTTCCCCGGGCAGGAAGTTCACCTCGGGCAGGTCCAGGACCTGTCCCGACCCGAGGCATTGGACCAGCCAGGGCAGGCTGTCCCGCGGGTCCACCGGCCGCGGGCCGCGGTCGGGCGGTTCCAGGTCGGGCGAGCGCCATTCAAGGATTTCCGGCGCGGCGGTCCGGTCCTCCCCGAAAAGGAGAAGAAAGGCCCGGTCCACGCCGATGAACCCGCCCAGGATTTCCAGGGCCCGCGTCAGCCCCTCCCGCAAGCGCTCGGCGGCGAGGTCCCGCAGAAGCGACGAAATCCGCAGCAGTTGGTGTTCCAAGCCGGCTCGATATAGCAGGGCGTCCTCCGCCTGCTTCCGCTGGGTCACATCGATGACGAAGCCGGTTTGATGCTCGATTTTTCCGTTGTCCCCGTATTCCGTTTGGGCGAAAATCGAAACCCGGCGACTCGCGCCGTCGTTCCTACGGATAAGGGCCTCGTATCCGGTCAGCCGACCGAATTTTTCGAGCAAGGCGGGCAGTTCCTCTTTATTTACAGGGTCGGGAAAAGATATGAATTCGTTCCAGGGACGACCGGCCAGCGCGGCCGGGTCCCCTAGGCCCAGGATGGCCGCGAAAGCCGGGTTGGCGGATTCGAAAAACCAATTCGGGTCGGTCCGGAAAACTCCGATCGGAGAATTTGTGAACAACCTGGAATACTTTTCCTCGCTGCGGTGAATGGCTTCCCGGGCCTGCCGGCCCTTCTTTTCCTCGATCATCAACCGCCGGTTCTTGATCCAAAAATAGGACAAGGCGGTCCAACCCAGGACTAGAAATAGAACCAACAAGAACAAACTATTATTGAAGTCCTGGAGCGAAGCCAGGGCTTCCCTTTCCGAGGAGGCCACGGCGATGGACCAAAAGGAATCCCCTAGGGGGACCGGCAGGAAAAAGGCGCGCTTCCTTTCCTTTGCCACGACATTATCCTTGATTCGGTCGAAGGTGTAGACGGCGGTCCCGCTTTCCTTTTTCAGCATGCGGTGGGCCAGGTTCAATATTTCGGGATAGTCCCGGCAATTTTCGAAAACGGATTTCCCCTCGTGGCCGGGAACCGGGCAAAAAAGTTCCACGCCCTTGGAATCGATCATCCAGGCGTAGCCGGTTTCCCCGATCTTGATATTCGAGAGGCCGCCCTGGGCCACGGCCCGAAAGTCGATAACCGCGCTCACCGTTCCCCTAAATTCCCCGTTCGAGGCTACAGGGACGTGAATCGAAACCGCGGCGAGGCCCCGAGGCGAGGCGATGACGTCGCTGACCGCCAAGCGCCCCGTCTCCCGGACCGCAATGAACGACTCGAAGCCCGGAACCTTTTGGCCGACCAGAGCTCGATCCTCGGGGGCCAGACCAATGATATCGCCGCTAGGCCCCACCCGGGCCAGCAGCAACAGCTCCTTGTGGTGAATCCCGAGGACCACGTCCAGGTACTTCCGGCCCTGGGCGTTGAAATTGATGATATCATCGAGCTCCGAGAATTTTTCCAGCACCCGAACCCAGTGCTCCATGACGTTCCGAATCCCGTCGGCCGCTTGCCGGGCCACGAGTTCCTGTCGGGCGCCGAGCTGGTCAAGCGCCTCTTCCTTTGTTTCCAGGTAGAAGGAGTGGAGCAAAAACAAACAGGCGGCCAGGAAAAGAATTAAAAGTCCGAACCAATATCTTGGCTTCATCTCCCTCCCCTGACTTTTGACCCCTGAGCGGGTCAAGGCCTGAATATAATATGAAAAAACCGCTTGGGGAATTTTAATCCACCAGGCCGGCGGCGGCGCGGCGGCAGGCGGGCGCTCCGGAGTTTCGAGGCCGAATCAGCAAGCCGGACCCGCGTCCGGCGGAATTTATTCTCCAATGGTCCGTCCTGGAACGGAATTATCCGGCCCTAGGTTGCTTTTTGAGAGCGCCGATCCTAAAATATCTTGCTATAAACCAATGATAGTCTAGACCGGAGCGGTTGGCAAATCACCTTGACGCGGCCGCGACGAATTGTTCGTGATTTGAGCCTATTGCAAAACACGGCTTTTCAGCCTTTAAAAGCCTTGCGGCCGGTCATATTCGGCTTCGCCGAAAATGATCTGAATCAAGGAAGGCGAAAATTATAACCCCCGGTCATGCCTAAGCATTTCGGTGAGTTATAATTGAGCCTGACGACCAGTTGGGTCAGGGACCGCGGTTTTGCCATTGGCTGATTTAAATAAAATTGAAGCGCCCCGCGGCAAGCCGCGGGGAAGGCGCGCGCTTGCATGTTCAATCATAAGGGGACCCAGGGAGGTATGATGGCCAAAAAAAATATCGCGGATAATATTTTCGCCTTCGTTCCCATTACCACTCAAACGGTTTTGGGGACCCATATCCGGGGACGGGCCAATTTCATGGCCCTCGGGTGGTTGACCAGAATCAATTTCAACCCCCCGATGATCGCCGTGGGCGTCAACAAAAACAACGCCTCCTGCCAGGGCATCGTGGACTGCCGCGAGTTCAGCCTTAATATTCCCTCGGCGGACCAAGCCCCGGCGGCCGATTACACCGGGCTGGTTTCCGCCAGGCAAGCCGACAAATCCAACCTGTTCGAAATTTTTTACGGAAAACTCAAGTCCGCCCCCATGATAGTGGATTTCCCGGTCAACGTGGAATGCCAAGTAGTGCAACAGCTCGAACTGCCGACCAATTTTTGCTTTATCGGGGAGATTGTCGCCGTCCACGCGGAAGAAGCCGTCCTGACCAACGACGCCCCGGATCCGGAAAAATTTCGACCCCTGCTGCTGTCCATGCCGGATAATCGCTTCTGGACCCTGGGCGAATGCGTGGGCCGGGCCTGGAACGAAGGGAAAAAATTCCGGGAAGTGATCGAATAGGATGCCCGGCCCCGCGTTTTTTCCCGGTCGTCTCGGGGACAGGGGAAAAAAGCCGATAATTGGAAACCTTTCTAATGACATCCATTAAGGGTGTAACCCGAGCCGGCTTCCTGATTATACCTGGAGGGGCCAGGCCTGGTGGTCCCAAAGGCCCCCCTCACCCCGCCCTCTCCCCCCATGAATGGGTGGAGAGGGAGAACTGTCAGCGGCCATCTGAAATTTTGGCCATTTTCCTTACATTTTCAACCGGCCGCCACCACCTTGCCCCAAACGGAGGCGCGGGCCAGGCCGGGCAATTATCTCCCTCGCCCCCCGCCGGGGGGAGAGGGCTGGGGTGAGGGGGGTTGTCCTTGGTTCACCCGGGCCGACGGCGCCGGCCAAGATGTTGGGTTTCGCCTACGGCTCAACCCAACCTACGGAGATCACATTATTTTTTAACCTGTAGAGGCGGGTTCGGCCAAGCGATTCCAAACGCCCCGGGCCTCTTCGGGCGGGCAGGGACGCCCGCGCATTTACAATAAATAACATCCATTTTAAACTTTTATTCAAACATCCTTTAAAGTCGTAACCCGAGCCGGCTTCCTTTGGCTTGGCCGTTGCCAACTATTGATGTCGCAAATAATTTTCGCGGGGTTTCATCCCTGGAGACGCCCAGGACCAGGTAATAATCCCTAGTGGGCGCGAGACGCCTCCTCAAGAACCTTCAGTTGGGGATAGGACGGGGGGCTTTCGCCGCCCCGGGTGGTTCAATAGCTTCGGGAGGAGCGAGGGGCCGCTCCTCCCGCTGATGTCCGCCGGGTTTTGTCCCGGATTTACCCGGCCTTGATTTCGATCCGCCTGGGCTTGGCTTTTTCGGCCTTGGGAAGAACCAGGGTCAAGACGCCGTCCTTGAGGGTCGCGCCGATTTTGTTTTGGTCGATTACGTTGGAAATGGTGAACCGCCGAAAATAATCACCATCCCGGTATTCACGATGTAGAACGCTTCGTCCTTTTTCCGCCGATCCTGTATTGGTCCCGCGAATGGTCAGCAGGTTCTCTTCCAGGTCAATCGACAAGCCGTCCTTGTCGATCCCCGGCATATCGGCCAGCACCGTCAGGCAATCCTCGGATTCCAGTATATCCACCGGGGGAACGAAGACCTGGTAGGGCCTGGTCTGTTCCGCCTGGCCGGCGATTTCCATTTTTTCCCTGGCTTGCAGTTCATTGGTCATGATCTTCGCCTCCTTTCCTGGATTCAACCTAGCTCGACCGATATCTGCTTGGGTTTGGCGACCTCGGCCTTGGGAAGAGTCACTTCCAGGACCCCGTTTTTAAATTTGGCCGAGGCCTTGGCGGAATCGATTTCATACGAAAGGTCGATCACTCTCCGGAAAACGCCCGCCTCCCTTTCCCGACGGTGATAATTGACCTTTTTTTCCGCCGCGGCGATCTTCCTTTCCCCCCGCAGCACGAGGCTGTTCTTCTCGAAGGACAACTCCATCTGGTCCGGGGACACGCCGGGCAGTTCCGCCGTCAGGTAAAAATTGTCGGCGTCTTCCATGATGTTCACCAGGGGAAACACTCCCGCCCGCGGTCCCGCGATGTTTTTGTCCGGCGGAGCGGCGTTTTCGAGCAGTCCAGCCAGTTGATTGCGCAGGCGGTCGAATTCGGATAAAAAGCCGCGCTGGTATACAGGTCCTTCCGTCCATCTGATAATGGCCATATCGAATCCTCCTTTCCTGATCCTTGCCGATCTTTTCCAGGGGGGTCCCGGCGCCGGCCACTAGCCGCGCCGCCGCCCCCAAATAGTCCATGTTACCAGGGTGTTATAGCATTAAATCCCTTTTGGTCCTAAAAATAATCAGGTAGATAACCTTGTCAAGGGAAGGGGGGCGCCGGGATTTAAAAAAAAATGGCCGCGGCAAGGGACGAGTTCCCCGCGGCCGACCTCGGGGAACGCCCGCCCCGCCACGGAGAAAGGCGGACTTTAACAAAAAGGCCGCCCGGCGGCGATAAGGCCACGCCTCGATCATCAGTGCTGCTGGGTCTGCCCGAACAGGTTTATCCGGCCGGAGCCGCCCCGCAGGATGAGCCCCCCGCCCTCGGAGCTGTCGTCGTAAATGGACGAACCCTGCATGATGATCTTCTTGGTTCCCATGTCCAAATCGGAATTCAAATGCAGGGACCCGCCGACAACATCGACCCCGTCCCTGAACATGGAAAGCCCGAAGACGCTGACCCGGCCGGAGCCGCCGCGCAGAATGAGCCCCCCGCCCTCGGAACTGTCGTCGTAGATGGTGGAACCCTGCATGATGATCTTTCCGGTCCCCATGTCCAGGTCTCCGTCCGGGGTCAGGCGCCCGGCCAGGCTTTTAAGCTTGGACGTTTCATCCGGGCTGAATTCATCCGACCCGGCCCCGAGAAAGATCGCCAAGCAAGCCATTACCAGAACGCCGATTAAAAAACTCCTGGGATCAAACGATTTTTTCATGTCACCCACTCCCCTTGGTTTTTTGGACGCCCCCAAGACTCCCTGGGGCGCCGGATAGGACGTCGCGGAACCATAAAAATAAAAACCTGGCCAAAAAACCGTTTCGCCGGGGCCGCCCCACGCCCCGCCGCCGCCCCATCCCCGTAATATAACACAACCGCGGCGAAGGGTTCCATGGCCCGCGACGCGGCCGTGTTCTTCGATCCGGTTTCCGGAAACCGCGTGGTGACCGGGCTCTGGACCAATGCCGTGGAAATGGGCCGGTGCGCCGGGAAAAACATGGCCGGAAAAATCACCCAATATTCCGGCGCCTTCGGCATCCTGAACGCCACCCAGGTGGCGGACCAACCCTTCGTCTCCATGGGCGTGGTCCACGCCAAGGGGACCCAGTACGAAACCGTGATCAAAAAATCCAAGAACGCCTATCGCAAGGCGGTCTTCTCCCCGGACGGGGCGCGCCTGGTCGGAATGGTCCTGGTGGGGGACATCGCCCGGGCCGGCCTGTACCGCTTCATCATCCGGGAAGGCAGGCCCATCGAGGGATTCAAGAAGCAGATCGTCGACCATACCCTGCATTACGGCCATCTGACGAGGAATTAGTCCGACGAACCATTCCCCTGCCGGGAAATCGGGCGGCGAGGCGCTGGGGACGCCTCCCGCCCCTTTTTTTCGGCCCCCCGGACCGGGGCCGCCGCTAAAAAGCGCGCCGCCCCGAAACCCGCCCGGAAACCAGGTTGACCCGAACCCCCGGCCTGGTTTACCATGCCGCCATCTGAACAAGACCGCGACCGGGGACGGAGCGCCGGGAACAGAATGACCGGCCGCGCCGATGGTCTGTATCCCTGATCGCCCCAAGCCGAGGGAGGCGCGCATGGCCAGTCCGATGTGGTTGGTGGAACTCATCAAAAAAACGTTTCCCGGGATTTTTTTCCTGGCCAGGCTCACCCGTTTCCCCCTGGTCGGACGGTTGGTGGAGCGCGGGCTTTTCCAGGGCGACGATATCATGTACCTGCCCCGGGACCAGGTCATCCCGGTCGGAAGGACGCTGCCGCCCCGTCGGGACATGGTCCTGCCGTCCCAGGTGGTGGAACATTTCATCCGCCTGTCCGGACGCCGGTGGATCATGCACAAATGCCTGTGCCGGGACGCGTCCCACTGCCGCGACCATCCCATCGACCTGGGGTGTCTCTTTTTGGGCGAGGCGACCTTGAAAATCAATCCCCGGCAGGGGCGCGCCGTAAGCGTGGACGAGGCCCTGGACCATGTCCGGCGCTGCCGGGAAGCCGGGCTGGTGCACCTGATCGGCCGGAACAAGCTGGATGCGGTCTGGTTGAACGTCCGGCCCGGCGAAAGGCTGATGACCATTTGCAACTGTTGTTCCTGCTGCTGCCTGTGGCGGATTCTGCCGGAAGCGGCGCCGCGCATCGCGGACAAGGTCACCCGCATGCCGGGGGTCCGGGTGACGGCGTCGGACCGGTGCGTGGGCTGCGGCAAATGCGCCGACGGGGTTTGCTTCGCCCGGGCCATCAGCCTGGTGGACGGCCGGGCCGTGATCAACGATGATTGCCGCGGGTGCGGGCGCTGCGCCGAAATCTGCCCCAAAAAGGCCATCGAGGTCGTAATCGACCCGGCCCTGTACCTGGACGCCGCGGTCGAGCGACTGTCCCGAGCCGTGGATGTCAGGTGAAACATGGAAGCGGGAAGTCGGGGCTGGGCTCTCGTGGTGATTGTGGTTGAGTTATTTGAGGTCCCCGCCGGCGGCCTCATCCACCAACCAATGACTAACCCCGTCACGGGACCGTACCAGCTCCGCCGGCAGCGCCGGTCGATCATTATTCGGTCCGAATACTTTAGACAGTATGGAGCGCTTTCCTAATCCGGCGGCCGCGAATATAACCTCGCGGGAGTTGTTGAGCGTCGGCGGGGTCAGGGTGACTCGCTCGGACGGCGGCTGGGGGGCGTCAAGGACTGGGGCCGCCCACCGGACCGTTTCCCTTAAAACCGGAGAACCGGGGAAAAGGGAAGCGGTATGCCCATCCGCGCCTATCCCCAGCAGGACCAGGTCGAAGACGGGGAGTCGGCCGTCCGGGGTCCGAAAAACCCGCTTCAAGGTAGACTCGTACGCCGCGGCGGCCGCGCCGGCCCCCAGGGCGTCGTCCAGGGCGTATATCTGGCGGCGGGGTATGTCCACGCGACTCAAAAACAGCCGCTGGGCGACTCCGTAATTGCTCTCGGGACTGCTCGAGGGCACGCACCGTTCGTCAGCCCAAAAAACATGCCAGCCCGACCAGTCGACCTGGGTTCGCAGCGGTTCGGCGACCAGCAGGGGAGAAACGATATTTATGACCGAACCGCCCGACAGCGCGACCATGAACCGGCCGCGCTCCGCCATGGCCCGCGCCGCCAGCAACGCCGTTCGGCGGGCGACGGCCGCCCCCAGGTCTTCCGTGGTGGAATAAACGGCGATCCGACGCGACACGATTATACTTCTCCGTTCCCGCCGGCGGGCCGATTCCGTGACCGGCCGCTCCTGATCCTTTGGCTGTTCCTGGCTCGGACGCGGGGAAAAAATGACCAGACGGCCCGCGGGCGCCTCCCGGACCGTCCAACCTTGGCCATCGAGCGGGGCAGGTCCGGCCCCGGCGGCCGTCCCGGCCCGCGGGCGCTAAAGGGCTTGAACCGCCTGGCCAACCCCGCCACTCATTCACCCAGCTCGAACGGCTCCCGCTCGGCTTCCGCAAGCAGTTTTCTTAACGGCTCGTAATAGAAGACGCTTTTTATTTCCTTGGTCTTGTTGTTTATTTTCAATTTGACGGTTTTGTTCCCCTGCTCCAGTTTCCAGGAAAAAATCGTCCACTCGCCTTCTTCGGCAACCCCGCTGGGAGGGCCGTACACTCCGGTGAAAACCCTTTCAAACCCCGGCCGGCTGCCGGACTTGATTCGCGTTAACCGGGCGTAGAGCTTGTTGTCGATAAAGGCCCAGGCAATGGCGGGATTGACCTTTCGGTGCATGGGGAGCAGGCAGGGCCCGGTGAAATTGTAGTAGGCGACCCCGCCCTTCTCCAGATACTTGACGAAATAGCCGTCGGCGTTCAACTCATCCAGGGCGGCCCCGAACGGGGGATTTTGGCAGTCAAAAGCACCGGCGCCGGCCGGCGCCAATAACATCAAGACCATGATCAAGATCGTCAAAAAATTCTTCATCCTTGCCGTTCCTTTCCCCAAGCGCGGTCCCGGGCCGGAGGCGTTACCTCCAGATCCGGAATGAGTCCTCGACCGCGGCGGCCGGGGCGTTTGGGTCGTAATCTTGCCTATCAGGTTTATCATACACTGAATCAGCCGCTTCGAAAAGGAAAACCCGCCGCCTGGTCGAGCCCGCCCGATCCGACCGGCGTCGGATATTATTTAACAGGACATCCATTCTTAATTATATACAAAGACATCCATATTGCAAAAGACTGGCTTCCATATTCCTTGGTTTCCAATTCTTTTTTAAAGTGGATGTCCTATCTAAAATTATCCAATATCCGCTGGTTCCCAAGCTCTAGCTTGGGAACCCGAGAAGGGGAAGCTCTAGCTTGGGAACCCGGGAAGGGGAAGATATAGCTTCCCCACTTTTTCCGGAAAGCAGCCAAGGGGAATCAACGCGGCGGTGAATGTATCGATATTAGTCGGTTTGAAATTTCATCCGTCTCGTTTAACCCATGTCTGAAGGCTCGCCGGGCAAGGTCTATCCCCGAGCCAGCGATTATGGGCAATGGCGGGGCGCTACATCTCTAGAGTGAGGAAGCTGGAGCTTCCCTGGCCGAGGTTCCCAAGCTAGAGCTTGGGAACCAGCCTAAA
>JAZDGM010000081.1:0-34007 GCA_043806915.1 Pseudomonadota bacterium
GATTTCGTTAGCTCTCTTGGCTATGGGTATTAAGGCGATGGGTGAGGCTCCTTATTTTACAATGCTAATGAGATTTTTTGTCAGGAAAATCCTGTCCCAAATAATCAGCAAAAAAAAGTCCATTTAAAATGCAACCCTACACTTTACATTAATTGTAACATTCCCATAGGAGGACAATATGAATAATTCTGAAAAAATTGCTGAAAAATATAAAGCACTTTTTGACTTTTCAAGCAAATTTATTGAAAAAGACATTGATCTTGTAACGTGTCAAGTTACTGATTCGTTAGATAGGCATATTATTTTATTTCATTTTGTTAAGGCATGCAATTTGATGTTAGCAATTCATACGCTGTCGATCAATGGTTTAGCAACTGAAGGGAAAATTATTTTACGAAGTTTTTTTAACCTATTGGTTAATTTGAAGTGGCTTGCTGAAAATGATGACGTAAATAGATTTGAAAAATTCAAGGATTTCGAAGAAATTTATAAATGTTCCAATATTAAAACCGCATGCGAGCATTATGACGGATGGTCTGATCAAGAAAAAGATAAAAGAATCAAGGAGTGTAAGGAAAAACGAAAGCGTATCAAGGAGAAGTATAACTTAAAAACAGACCCTTCGCAAACTTCGTGGTCTGGAAAAAAAATTAGTGAAATGGCTATAGATGTTGGGTTGGGGTATTTTTATCGCTTGCTTTATAAGCCATTATCCTCATCTGAGCATACCGGTCCTGATACTGCATTGGATTATTTTGATGATTCTAATAATGAGGAAACAATAATAAAATTCGGAGCGCGCGAGGATAACATTGAGTCCGTTATGTTAAAAGCAATCGGTATTTTTTTTTCTGTTAAAGAAAGTGTATTTAAATACCTCGGCATAGAGCTTGAAAGGTTATGTAAAGATTCGGAAAGATATCAATGTCTTTTAACAGCATACCGAAATTAGTGACATGGTCGATAAACCAATGCAACAGATAAATATGAATAGAAAATTATTGCACAATTTCTAAAACATAGTACACAATTTTTAGGCAAACAATCATGATAGCAAAAGGACATCCAACTTTGACAGATATCCAAGATCACCCCAAAACAAACTTGTCGATAGGCTCTAACTCGGGGGCCTCGACCAGGCAAGCCGCTGCCGCCACGCTTTGCAACGACTGAAAGCCGCGGCCGGGTCAGGCTTTTTGCCCGAATGGCCGATGACGAAAAGTGGGTGTCTGATATGCCGATCTTTTATGTTATGGGCGATATCCCCGAACTTGACCATTTTCCAGCCCGGTTTCAGAGAATTCGAGTTCAGTTGCCCTCCTCATTCGCCCAACGATAGAAGACCTTAAGCTTGTTGCCTGTGTTGCGAGGCAGCAGGCCGTCATGTTGCAGCCGCCCCACCACGATGCCCGGAGCAATGCCAATCTCGACGGCGATACGCTTTATTATTTCCAGGGCCGGTCGCCCGTCTTGGGTCAGCCGTCGGTAGGCGGGGGGAGGAATCAGTCTGTCCCTGGCGAAAGCGTCGGCTTCTTGCTCTTTTTCGTCCTCCAGCCCGTTGCTCTCAATGAAAATGTCCTTCCGGCCATGTTTGATGATGTGACCCGCTTCATGGAAGAAGGTGAACCAGAGATGGTCATTGCTTTTGTAGCGTAGGCTGAGCTGGATGACCGCCTTGTCTCCCGTCCACCTGGTCGCGCCGTAGACCCCGGTCTGGGGAAGCTCCGGAACGAACACCACCGCCACCCCGGCCGAAGCGCACGATTCCACCAATCTGGGGACAAATATCTTGGGGGCTGCTTCGGTAGTCAGGTTCCTGATCATTTCCAGGATTTCCTGAAACCTGCGTTTGTCATAGGGCCCGCAAGGAATCTGTCGCGCCTGGATTTCCCCTTGCCGGAGCCAGGCGGACACGGCTTCCGCCCGGGCCTGAAAACGCTGGGTCTGACGATAGGCCGCCTGGCATTCCCGCCAAACCACGGCCCACTGCTCTGGGGACGCCACTCCGAAGAAACGCAGAACCGTTTCGAGTTGCCTGATCCTGTCGGTCTGCTTTGGAATCCATCCGTGTTTGGCCATGACACTGACGGGCACGTTTTTTAACCAGGTTAGATATGATTCAAGTCGCTGTTCTTCGGCCAGACGAGTCATATCCTCTTGATACTGGCGCTCCAGATTGTTCCAAAAATGGGCGGGACGTCCCAGGGTCCGCTCCAGCTTTAAAGCGGTTTCAGGAGTAATTGGAGATTTCGCCTTGATGATCTCGTTGATGGTCTTCTTGGCCAACCCGGTTCTGATGGCCAGTTCGGCCTGGGTCATGCCGTGGCTTTCAAGGTAATCCTCAAGCACCTCCCCCGGCGTGACCAGGTAGTCAGGAGTGTATTGGTTTTTTTGTATATCAACCATGAGTGTCCTCAACTCCTAAAATTTTGACGGCTGCCACTTTGGACCAATCCAAACCGCCATCGGGAAGCTTCGGAACCGGGTCGTGATCGGGAACGAAAATCAGACGATAGGGATGGTCCAGGTCGACCGATAATTGAAATTGTCCTTTACGGCGTCCTTCGGTCAGTTCGTGGCATCGGCTTGGAGGGCTCTTGGGCGGCCAGAAGTCCCTCAGACTCTCGGCGGCGCGGAGTTCCTTCATACGGATTCGAATTTTCTTGGCGCGCGAGGTTCCGTGCTGCTTTTCAAGCTGCGCTCCCTCGTTGAAGGCTTTTTCAAGCTTCCTGTTGATAAAAGATATATCCAAAACGACGCCACGTCAATGATTATTAACCCAATGGGTTAATCCAATTAAAAGTTAATGAAAAGGTGATCATTTGAATTTATCAATTTTTCCGAGTAGTTAAGACAACCAGAAACGGTTTGCCGTAGGGTGATATCTTCCCTTTCAGGATGCCCGTTTCCGCTTCCGTTGTTACCCCTCGCATAAAGGGGCTGCCGAGGCTGCTCCCTTTCGCCCTGATCTCCTCATTGGTTACCACACGCGGGAAACCATCCTGGTCAGCAAGGGGCCGGTATGCGTCCACAATCCGCTGTAGGTGGTCGTCGCCCAGAAAGCTCCGCGCCTTTTCTCGGGTGGCCTCGTTCACGGCATTGATGAACAGCACCTTGTTGCGCCGTTCTTTGGGTTTGCTTGCTACCCCCGGTCAAGAATGGACCCTTTTTGACGGATTAGGTGGACCTCATTGGACCCCCAAGGCATTATGCTATTCTTGCCAATAAAATCAAATGAAAATGAGTAAGGCTGGTTCCCAAGCTCTAGCTTGGGAACCTCGGCCAGGGAAGCTCCAGCTTCCTCACTCTAGAGATGTAGAGCCCCCGCCCGGCCCATAATCGCCGGCCAGATGATAGACCTTGCCCGGCGAGCCTTCAGGCCACGGTTCAACGGGACGGATGAAATTTCAAACCGACTAATATCGCTACCTTCACGGCCGCCCTACGACTACGGAATTGAAACGCCGCGTTGATTCCCCGTGGTTGCTTTCCGGATAAAGTGGGGAAGCTAGAGCTTCCCCTTCTTGGGTTCCCAAGCTCTAGCTTGGGAACCAGACAAAATTTCAGACGGCCGGGTTTTAGGCATTATCAGATGGCCGCTGACGGATGTTCATTTCAATAATTCCTCGAAAGTCGAATGCCCCGAGGCTACTTTCGAAAAGCCGGCGTTTTTTCCTTGACCTCCCCGCCGGGTCGGCGTAAGTCAGACCTTAAGTCAAAAAGAAGCGAAAAAAGTTTAAGTCGTGTTTTTTGAACCGGCGGACCAGGCGTTCCGGATGTCGCCATCGATCAACCGGGTCCCGGGGGCGAGGCTGGTTAATGTTGATCAGGATGTTCATTATTCCCTATAAGGAGGAAGTTCAATGGAAACAGTGATGGGTTTTCCCGCCACCAGTCAGGACCAGTATCAACTCAATGTGACCAACATCATCAAGCACGCCGCCCGTTCGTTCGGCCGGCAGGAGATCGTCAGCCGTCGTTTGGACGGGTCCTTGTTCCGCTACACCTATAATGATGCGTACGGCCGGATGCAGCGCCTGGCCGGCGGGTTGTCCAAGATCGGGGTCGGGGTCGGCGACCGGGTCGGGGTCCTGGCCTGGAACACCTTCGAGAACTACGAGATATATTTCGGGGTCCCGGGCCTGGGCGCGGTCATGCTGCTGCTCAACCTCCGCCTGACCCCCCAGGACCTGGCCTACGTGGTCAATCATTCCGGGGCCAAGTTTATTATCGTGGACCAGACCCTTCTGCCCCTGGCCGAAGCCATAGCGCCTTTTTGCGACAAGGTGGAGGCTTTCGTGATCATCACCCTGCCGGGGAAAAAGGCGGCGGACGTTCCCACCAAGTTGAAGAATGTGTATGGGTACGAAGAACTGCTCGAAATGGGCGAACCCGAATACGCCTGGCCCAACCTGGATGAAAAGTCCGCGTACGCGGCCTGCTACACCACCGGGACCACCGGAAAGCCCAAGGGCGTTTATTACTCCCACCGGGATGTGTACCTGCATTCCTGCGCCATCGGCATCAACGCCGATATCTCCCTCAAGGACACCTACTGCCAGATCGTCCCCATGTTCCACGCCCTGGGGTGGGGCCTTTCCCAGGCGGCCACCATGGTGGGCGCCCGGTTGGTGTTTTCCGGAATGTACACCCTGGACAAGCTGGAAGGCCTCAGCCGGTTGATCGTGGACGAAAACGTGACGGTCAGCGCCGGGGCGCCGGCTATTTTCATGCCCCTTTTGGAGTACATCCGCGGCCTGGAGGTCAAACCGAACCTGGCCGGCGCCCGCATGCTGTCCGGCGCCACGGAACCTCCCGTGGCCATGATGAAGGGTTTCTGGGACATGACCGGCGCGGAGATCATCCACGCCTACGGCGCCACCGAGACCACGCCCCTGGTGACGGTCAACCGGCTCATGCCCTGGCTGGAAAAAGAGCTGGACGAGGAAAAAAGATGGGACTTGAAGCGGAAGCAGGGTTTCGCCATCGTGGGGCTGGATGTGCGGGTCGTGGACGCCATGGATCGGGAAGTGGCGCACGACGGGAGAACTCCCGGTGAAATCCTGATTCGCGGCCCCTGGATCACGGGCAGTTATCACGACGCTCCCGGGTCGGAGGCCCAGTTCACCGCGGATGGGTACTGGCGCAGCGGCGATGTGGGAACCATGGACGAAAACGGGTATCTCAAGATCACGGACCGGGTCAAGGACGTCATCAAGAGCGGCGGGGAATGGATCAGCTCGGTGGATATGGAAAACGAAATCATATCCTTCCAGGGGGTCCTGGACGCGGCCGTGGTGGGCGTGGCCCATCCCAAATGGCAGGAACGGCCCCTGGCCCTGGTGAAACTCCGGGAGGAATTCAAGGGCAAGGTCACCGCGGACGACATTCGGGAGCATCTCGGGCGGGTCTTCGCCAAATGGCAGCTTCCCGACGAAGTGCTGTTCGTGGACGAGATTCCCAAGACCAGCGTGGGCAAGACCGACAAGAAGGTTATCCGGGCGGCCCACCAGGATGCGTACACGGCCTGATCGACAGCGACCGATGACAAAAAAGTCGGGAAGGGCGACCTTCCCGACCGGTTTGGCGCGGCCCTCTTCAAGGAGATTGAAGGGGGCCGCGTCTTGTCAGCGGCCTAGGGTCGAGACAAAGCAGCCGCTGTCGCCATTGCCGCTTCCGCTCCCGCCTATGCCCGTGGGGATGAACGGCGTGGCCAGGGTGATCGGGTCGTCAATGGTCCCGTTCGCGGTCCCGTCCCCGTCGGTGTCGGGGTCGCCGTCCTTGAGGGTTACGGTAATGGTCGCGTCGCCGTCATTGCTTCCGAAGGAGACCGATTTCCATTCCCCGGCGGCGTTGACCTTGTAGAGCAGCGCGGTCGTCGGAACGGACGCCGGAAAGACCATGGTCAGGGTGACGGATTGGCCCGGAGTCAGGCCCGTGACCAGGAACTTGAAGGCGCCGAAGGGGAGTGGCGCCGCGGGTTTGCCGGCCTGGGGCAGGGCCGGGTCGTTGGCGCCAAGGGCTTGCACCTCGGCGAACGCTCCCGCGGAAACGTTCAGCAGGATTTTTTCGGCGCCTTCCGCCTGGCGCAGGCGGGTGGTTTTGGGGTCTTGGTAGTCGGGGACGCCGTCGCCGTTGAAGTCGCTGACGTCGTCAAGCTTTTCCTCGCTGTCCAAAACGGAGTTGCCGTTGGAGTCGGTCCCGTCGATCCCGCCGTAAACCATTATTTTTTCCTGGTCCACGAAGTTCCAGCCCGCTTCCATGGTGTCGACGTCCGTGTCGCCGGCGGCCAAGGGTTCGACCCGGATAATGGTGACCGACCTGGTCGAATACCCGTTGCTGTGGTCCCCGTCGTTGTTATAGGGCCAAACCACGGCCTGGTTGGCCGCGGTGCTGCTTTGGTCGGGCGGTCCCGGGGTTTTCTGGGGCGCGACGACCCGGAAGGGCCCGTCGCCGTCCAATTTGTTGTCGGCGTTCAATTGTCCGGGTTCGAGAACCTGGCCGTCCATCAGGTACGACAGGATAAGCTTGAGCCCGTCCGGATTGTTGATGGGGTCCAGGTGGTTCCGCCCCTTGGCGAAGGGGGAGCCATAGTCGCACCAGCCATCCGCGGCGTTGAGGGCCATGTCGGCTTCCTGGTCGTAATAGAAGGACGAGGCCGGATAAACGCCGTTGACATGGTACAAGGACGGGTCGGCGACCTCGTCCAGGGGGTGGTACAAGGACCAGCCGTCCGGCGCGAAAACGCTCAAGCCCGTGGACCCGGGCAGGGCGCCCACGTCGTCCAGCAGCTCATCCAGGGGCAGGCCGGTGTATTGGTGGTAGGCGTCGTTATTCCTGGATGAGTTCATGAGCAAGAACTGGGTGTGGGCGCCCAGGGCCTTGATCTGGGCCATGGTGTAGATGCGGTAGGGGGCTTCCTTCTTGCTGGGGTCGTCGGCGGGGTCCCCGGGGAAGCGATCGGCCAGGATTTCGGCCTGGTTGGAGTATCCGTCGCCGTCGGAGTCCTGGTCGTTGATGGCGACCACGGCGGCGGTGTTCCGGCCGGCCTGCTTGAAGGCCGCGCCGTAGGGGTTCATCGTCTGGGCGATGTCGCCCGCGCCGTCATACCCGTAGGTCATGTGACACCACTGGCAGGACCCGACCTTCACCCATTGGCCCGGTTTTTTTTCATACTGTCCGCCGGAGTGACAGAGGGCGCAGTGGTCCAGCTTCGTGCCGGCGGTCGCCGGATAGGCGGCGAGAAACTTGTCGGCGTCCTTTTCGCCTTCGTGGTGATACGCGGCCGAAGCCGGTCCGGCCTGGGTCGTTAGAACCAGGATCAGGGCCGCGGTTAGAAAGAGTTTTTTCATCGTCAACCTCCCTATGATTTAAAATTCAAACGTCAGGCGAACGGTGACCACGTCTTCCCGATCGCAATAAAAGGCCGTGTTGTTGAAGGCGTCGCGGTGGATAAGCAGCCTGGCGTCGAACTCCGACCGGGTGAAGTCGACCAGCAGGCGAGCCTGATCGGTCAGGAACCAGGTCAGGGACCCCGAATAGGCCGCGGCCTTCTTGATCGAATCGCCCTTGTTGATCACGCGTTCGTAGACCTTGTCGTCGGCCTGGAACACGTCATACCGGGCCCCCAAGCCCACGGCGCCGAACCCTCCGTCCCACAGGCCGCGGCGCGGCTTGACGGCCTGGAGCAATCCGCCCTTCAAAACCGGTTGCTCCCCGGTGAGCATGACCAGGGCCGCGGCGTAATAGTCGTCCAGGATCAAATCGAATTTATCGGAACTGGTTTTTATGTCGCGAAAATGGAGGCGCACCCACTCTCCCATGACCAGGACCGGGCCACAGGCCCAGGCCGCCTCCAAACCGTACCTGTTCCGAATGCCGGCGTCCTGGATGACCTTGAATTTGGCGGTGGAGGCGACGTTGAAAAATTCCGTCTGGCCCGTGGTCCGGACCTTGACCGAAACGTCGGTCCGGTCGATCCGGCCGTATCCATAACTGCCGCCGACCTGGAAGCTGTCCAGAAACGCGGGCGCCCAGCCCCGGAAGGGGGATAGAACCAACCGCCCCGCCGCCTGCGGTTCATCCTCGTCCCCGGAGGTCGCGCCGTCCCGGCCGTCGCCGTTGAAGGCGCCGGCCCCGTAATTTATCCGGTCCCCCCACGCGGAGCCGTGCAGCATGGCCCCGACGTCCCTTTGGGGGGTCAGGTCGTAACCCATGGACCGTTCGGCGAAAAAGATGCCGCTGTCCGCGATGTTGGATTCCAGGCCAAAGGGCTCCTTGAACTGCCCGGCCCGGAGTTTGAGGAAATCGAAGGGCGAAATATCCACATAGCCGTCGAGCAGGTTCCGGCTGTTGGTCCCCTCGAATTCGAGGGATATTTTGAACCCGATATACTTGAGGGTCCGACCCTGGAAAATGACCCGGGCCCGGCGGACGTCGAATTTATTCCAACCGGGGTTTTCGTTTTTAAAATCGTAATAACGGTAATCAGTCTGGAGGAGGCCGCCCAGGGTCAGGGAGAACATCCCGGGGTCCGCGGCGGAGAGGCGGAACCCATCCTTGAACGAAGCCCGGAGAGTCACCCCGTCTTCCTCTTTCCCGGTCGGCGCCGCGGGCTTGGCTTCCCGGGCTTGCTTTTCCCGGAGGAGCTTTTTAAGGCCCTCGGCTTCCTCGGGAGACAGCGTCTCCTTTTTTTCGAGGACTTTCAGCAACTCTTCCAGGGCCTGGTCCCCGGCCGCCGGGCAAATCCCGGGAGGCGGCGCGAACAAAAACGCCAGGACCAAAAACAAAACCACGATCAAGGGTTTGATTTTCAAAGCTGTTCTCCGATGTTATTTAACAATTTCATCAAGCTGGATACTCGCCCGCCAACCGGCGCGCCCTTTTTCCAGCCCGGCCCCGCCGCGGCGGCGGCGTTTATCCGACTAATGGGACAGGGCAAGGTAGCATTTGTAAAATTAATATGTCAATAATGAAATAATGTTGTGGGAGCGGGGATAAATCTCCGTATTTTTTTCACGAAATCCACGAATAACAGTTAATTAACAAATAAAGGGTCGGTTTTCAGGCTATCAAAAAAGAATATTTTTCGCCGGGGTCGGGGCGGGCCTTCAACAGGCAAGCGCGCGCGTTCCCCGCGACCGGCCGCGGGGAGCTTCAACGTCGGAATGGGCGGCCCGGCGCGGCCGAGGCCCCCCAGCCGGTGGGTTTGATTGGGGTGTGGGGGGCGCCGAGCCCGTCGGTTTAAAAATCGAAGGTCAACCGAACCGTGAGCGCGTCTTCCCGGTCGCAATAAAAGGCGGTGTTGGAGAGGGCGTCGGTGTGAACAAGCAGCCGGGCGTCGAATTCGGTGCGGGTGAAGTCGACCAGCAGGCGCAACTGACTGAACGGGGACCAGATCAGGGACCCAGTGACGGCCCGGGCGCTTTTTACGGAGACGCCCTTGTTTATCACCCGGTCGTAGGCCTTGGGACCGGCCTTGAACACATCAACCCTGGCCGCCAGCCCCAGGGCGCCGAACCCGCCTTCCAGCAGGCCGTGGGCCGGATTGATCCGTTGGGGCAGGCCGCCCTTCAGCCCCGGACGCTCTCCGGTCAGCATCACCAGGGCCGCCAGGTAGTAATCGTCTAGAATCAGGTCGAATTTGTCCGAGGCGGTCTTGATTTCCCGGTAGTGGAGGCGAATCCATTCGCCCATGACCAGGACCGGGCCCACGGCCCAGGCCGCTTCCAGGCCGTACCGGTCGCGGATTTTCGCATCCTGGACGGCGACGGACTTAAGAGGGGAGGAAGCATTGAAAAATTCCGTCCGGCCGTTCGTGGCGACCTTGACCGAGACGCTGCTCCGGTCGATGCGGCCGTGCCCATAACTTCCACCGAACTGAAAGTTTTCGAGAAAGTCGACGCCCAGTTTCCGGAAGGGGGCCAGGACCAGGCGGGCGGCCAGTTGCGGCTCGTCCTCGTCCCCCGAGGCGGCGCCGTCCCGGCCGTTCCCGTTAAAAGCGCCCACTCCGTAGTTGAGGCGGTCTTCCCACGCGGAGCCGTGCAGCATGGCCCCGACGTCCCTTTGGGGGGTCAGGTGGTAGCTCATGGATTTCTCGGCGAAAAATATTTGGACATCGGCGGTGTTGGACTCGAGGCCGAAGGGTTCCTTGAACTGGCCGGCCCGAAGTTTCAGGAACTCGAAGAGCCGGACATCCATATACCCGTCCAAAAGGTTTCGAGCGTTGGCGCCTTCGAATTCAAGCAGAAATCTAAACGCCAGATACTTCAGGGCCTGGCCCTGAAGGATCACCTGGGCGCGTCTGAGGTCGAATTCGTTGCGGCCGGGGTTTTGGTTTTTATAATCGAAATACCGGTAATCGGTCTGAATGATTCCGCCCAGGCTTAGGGAAAAGATTTTCGGGTCCTTGGCCGCGAGGCGGAGTCCGTCCTGGAGCGAGGCCCGGAGGGTCAGCCCCTCGTCCTTGGCCGCGGCCGAGTCCCCGGGCGCGGCTTCCCGGGCCTGTTTTTCCTGGAGGAGCTTTTTTACGCCCTCGGCTTCCCCGGGAGACAGCGTCTCCTTTTTTTCGAGGACTTCCAGCAACTCTTCCAGGGCCTGGTCATCGGAGGCCCGGGCAAGCCCCGGAAAACCGCCGGGGGCGATCAGCCAGACGAAAAGCAGCGCCGCGGTCAAGACTTTCAATTTCAAGGCAATTCTCCGATTTGGCGTGGTCTACTTTAAATGAGCGGGACGGTAGCATGGGTAAAAAAAAAGTGTCAACCAGGAAGTCAAATTCCCGTGACTCGGCTCGACCTGGGCGCAGGTACGGGCTGCCGGCCAAGGGCTGGGGGCTGTCGCCCCCTCGCGGCCCGGCGACCGTTGGGAACCGATCTCAAGCCTTGGTTGGCTGTTGGGCTTGGGGTGGGCCGATGGTTAGGACCAGGACCGCGGCCGCGGCGGCCAGGCCGGCGAAGACCAGCCAGATGTGGTCGTAGGTCCCCCAGGCGTCGAAGGCCCAGCCGGCCAGGACCGGCCCGACGATGCCGCCGATGGAGGACGCCCCCATGGTGACCCCGAGCAGCCGGCCGAAGGCCGCGGACCCGAAATATTCCCTGATAATGGCGCCGCGCAGGGTGGTGGCGCCGCCGAAGCCGGGGGAGAAAAAAATCAAGAACGGTCCGAGCAGCCAGGAATGACGACTGAAGGACAAGGCGGCCAGTCCCAGCCCCATGGAGCCGATGGCGGCGGCCATGACGATTTTTTTATCGTAAAGGTCCCCCAGCCAACCGAACCCGACCCGACCCAGGATGCTCAGCAGGGGGATCGCGGAAGCCAGGAGCGCGCCCTGGGACCGGTTGAAGCCCAGGTTGGACAGACAGGGCATGATGTGCAGCACCACGGCGGTCAGGACCATCAATCTGAATGTTTCCGACAGGTTAAGGCGCCAGTAGCTCCAACTTTTCAAAACGGTCGAGACGGCCGGGCCCGCCGCCGGACCCGTCGCCGGCGTCCCGTCGGGCGTCTGGTCCGGCGGGTCGCCATCGGGTCGCAGGCCCAGGTCCTCGGGGCGGTCGCGGAAAAGCAGCGCGGCCGGGACGCCGGCGAGCCAACTCCCCACGCCCAGCCACAGCATGGCGGTCCTCCACCCCAGGTTGTCTATCAGGACGACGTCGAGGCCGACCAAGGCGCCGCCGGCCCCGAAGCCGCAGGCCACCAGGCCCATGGCCAGGCCGGCCCGGCGATTGAACCAACTGGCGGCGGCTTTCATCAGCACCACGCTGGTGCATCCGCCCGCGCCGAAGGAAATCAACAGGAAGGCGCCGAAAAACCAGGCGAGGGACTCGGCGCGGCCGGCCAGGATCAACCCCGCGCCCAGGGTGAGGCTGCCGAATATGACCACTTTCCGGGAACCGTAATGATCGACCAAATACCCGGCCGCCGGAGCGAAGAGCCCCATATTGACCCCCCGGAGGGCCACGATCAGGGAAACCTGGGTGTAGCTCCACCCGAATTCCCGCACGATCGGTTCCACAAAGGCCGTGAAGCCGAAAAAAACCGTTCCAGCCACGTACAGGGCCATCAGGAAGGCGGCCAGGACGATCCACCAGCCGTAAAAGATGCTAGACGTTTGCCACTCCTCGAGCGAGCCTTCCCGGAGGCGTCGCGGCTCGTTTTCCGGCGGCCAGGATATCATGGCCCGAGGAAAAAAGCACGGGTTGGCCCGGTGGGTTGCGGCGGGCGGTCCGGCTTGACGCGAAACGGTTTTAGTCCGACTTTCTTCCGAAAAGCCTTGACCACCAGCTTCTTTTTTTCACGGGCCGTTCTTCCGTATCCGACAAGACTTGGTCATGGTCCGGGAACGGGGCCAGGTTGTCCTCTTCCGGGGTGGACGCGGGCCGGGACCCGGTCATCTCTTCCAACCGCCGCCGGACTTGGGCCGGAGCAATCCAACCAAGGGAAGCTTCCCCCAGGGACTGAAGCAGGGCCTCGAAATCCTCGGGTTGATACTCGAGCCCGGCGAGGCCTTCCCGGGCGTGGAGGGCGATAAAGTCAGCCAAGCGGGGGTCGGCGGCGTCATCCCAGGTCCGTTCGGGCGGCGGGCCCAGCAGCCAATCCAGGGACCAGATTTTTATCAAGCCGTCGCGGCTGCCGGAAACGGCGAACCTCCCGTCCCGGGAGAGGGCGGTGGAGGTGACCGGAGCGGTGTGTCCCTCGAAAAACCGCGCTTCCCGTCCGGCGGCTAGTTCCCAAAGACCCAGGGAGTTGTCGAAAAAGCCGGCCAGGAAATATAGTCCGTCCCCGCTCACGGATAAGGACTGGACGGCGCCGCGCCCGGAAGGGATGGTTTTCATTTCCCGGCCGGAGGTCAGGTCCCAGAGGCGAAAGGTCCCGTCCGAGCCGCCCGACAGGGCTTCCCGCCGTCCCGGAATCAAGTCCAGGGTGTTGACGGACCGTTGGTGGCCCGTCATGGCCAGGACCACTTTTTGAGACGACAAGTCCCAGAGGCGGACCAGGTTGTCCTCGCCCGTGAAATCGCCGCTGGCGGCAACGAGGCTCCGGCCGTCCGGAGTGGGGCGCAGGACGTTGACCGGGGTCCTGCTCCCGGCCAGGACCATTTTCAGGGTTTTGGCGGCCCAGTCCCAGACGTGGATTTTGCCGTCCTCGCCTCCGGTAAAAATCAACCGGCCGTCGGGGGAGAAGGCGGAGCACAGGATTCTTTTTCCTGTTTTTTCCATGACGGCGACCAACTCGGCCGAGGTGGAGCTCCACAGCCGCGCCGCGCCGTCTCCGCCGCCCGCGAGGACCAACCGGCCGTCGGGGGAAAAGCAGACCGTCTTGACGTCCCCCTCGAGGTTCTTGAGCCGGGCCAGGCGTTCTCCGGTCTTGCTGTTCCACAGGGCGGCCGTTCTATCGGCCGAACCGGACGCGATCAGGTCGCCGGTCCGGTTAATGGCCACTGCTTCGACATCCGATGAACTTCCGGACAGACTCCGCTCTTCCCAGCCGCCGGCAAAGCCTGTCTTGGGCAGGCGACCGTAGAGTTTCGCCCACAAGGTCAAGGCTTCGGCGCCCCGGGCGAAGCCCGCCTGGGACCGGGCCTCGCGAATTTTTTCCGCGGCGGTTTTGAAGTCGTTTTTTTCCAGGGCGCCCTTGGCGCCGGTCAGGGAGTTTTCGTAGAGGCTGCCGGCGGTGTGGGCCACCTCGCTGGATGAAACCATGGCGATGAACATGGGCGCCTTGATGGTTTCTCCCTGGGGGTCCACCCGCCAGAGCCGCAGGGTCCGGTCCAGGCCGCCGCTCAGGGCCAGCTTGCCGTCCGGGCTCAGGTCCATGGACCTGACCCAGGATTCGTGCCCCTCAAGGGTCCGGAGGCAACGTCCGGTTTCCAGGTCCCAAAGCCGGATCGTCCGGTCCAGCCCGGCGGAGACGGCGTGGCGCCCGGTCTGGAAGAGCCGAACGCTGGAAATTTCGTCGTGGTGACCGGTCAGGGTCATTTTAAGTTGACGGCCGGCCAGGTCCCAGTATTTGACCGTCCGGTCCGAACCCCCGGAAAGAACGAAGCGGCCGTCGGGGCTGAGGGACAAGGAAGTGACCAGGCCTTGATGGCCGGCCAGGACCCCTAGCGCCCGGCTTCGGTGCGCGTCCCAAATTCGGATGGCCCCATCCGCGTCGCCGGATATGACTTTACTTCCGCCCAGGGTCAGCCGGACCGACAGCAGGGCGCTTTTGTTATTGGACATGGAAGCCAGGCGTTTTCCTTCGTCCAGGTCCCAGAGCATGATGGCGCGGTCGTCCCCGGCGGAGACGGCGACGCGGCCGTCGGCGTCCAGGTCCAGCGCGCCCACGCCTTTCTGGTGCCCTTCCAGGAATTTGATAATCCGACCCTGGGACAGGTCCCAGACGGCCAGGCGAAAGTCCTTGGTCGAAAAATCACCTCCTCCGGAAACGGCGACGCGGCCGTCCCGGCTAAGGGCCAAGGCTCTTATGCCGCAGGGAGATTCGAGGACCTTGACCAACTTTCCGGTAGCCAGGTCCCAGATTCGCAGCCGCTGATCGTCTCCGCCGGCCAGGGCGGTTTTTTGATCCCGGGAGAAGGCGACCACGGCCGCGCCGCCTTCGGGTATCTCGGTGGACCAGAGCAGTCGATTGGATTTGGGAAAGGCTTTCCGGGCGTCCTCGGCCGCCTGCTTGGTTTTGGAGGAGTTATTTTCCTTGAGAATTTGGAGGGCTTCCCGGAAGGCGCCTCTTTCGAGGTTGACGAAGGCCAAGGCCTCGGCGCCGGCCTGGTGGTCGGGGTGCGACCGCCGGGCCTCCACGATTCGGCTCACTAGCGCGTCGTCGGCCAGGCGGCCCGCGCGCCACTGGACCAGGCCTTGGTTATAGGACGCTTCCAGGTGGTGCGGGTGGGACTGCAAGGCCGAGTCCCAGAGGACCTCGGCCTCGGCGGACCGGCCCAGGTCGCGCAGGGAAACGGCCCGGTTGTTCAGGCTGTCGGCGGTGGCCAGCCCGGGCTTGGGTTCCTGCCTGGGGTAGTCGCGCCGGAAGGTTTTTTGAAAAAAATCGATCAAAAAAGAGGCGGCTTCGCCCAGGTCCCGGGGGCGGTCCCCGGGGTCGATCCGAAAGCAGCGGCGGAGCAGGTCGGCCAGGGCGGGCGGCAGGGGCGGCAGCCATTTTTCCTGGCCGCCGGACGCTAGGTGGTCTTCCAGCACCGCCTCGGCCACGGCGCCCATCTCCCAGGTGCGCCCGCCCTTGAACAATTCCAGCAGGCACAACCCCCAGCTCCAGATGTCGGTTTGCCGGGTCACAACCTGGCCCGCGGCCTGTTCCGGAGAAAAGTATTGGGGCGTGCCCGGAATGGAGCGCAGTTGCGGGTCCAGTTCCCGGTCGTGGTCGAGAGGGGCTTCCAGTCCGCCCTTGGAGGCGGCCATGGCCAGGCCGAAGTCGGTGACCTTGACCAATCCCTGGGGGGTCATCATGACGTTGGCCGGCTTGACGTCCAAGTGGATCAGGCCGTGATCGTGGGCGTATTTCAATCCCCAGGCGAACTGGATGCCGATATCGACGACGCGGGCCAGGACCGCGGCCGGCCCCCCCCGGAAAAGCCGACCCGGCCCGCCGTCTTCGTTTCGTATCCAGTCGTGGAGGCTGCCGCCGGCCGCGTATTCGGCGAAAACCGAGGGCGCGCCGTTGACGCGGCGGACGTAGTAACAACTGATGGTGTGGGGGTGAAGCCCCAGGTTGACCCAGGTTTCGGCTTCGCGCTCGAAGTTTTCCGCGCCCTTGGAACCGGCCAGGAGTTCCACCAGGGGGGTTTTGACGGCCAGGTCCACGCCCCAATCCAAGTGCCGGACCTTGTAGACCCGGCCCATGCCGCCCTGGCCCAGAAAACCGGTGACTTGGTAAAGTCCCAGGATGGTTTCGCCAATGGACCAGGCGTTGTCCGCGCCGGCCGCGTCCAGGCGCCGGGAAGGAACGGTGGGCGCCGGCCCGGGCCGCGCCGGCGATTCCCCGACCAGGCGAACCAGGAATTTTTTCCCGCAGTGGCGGCAGGCCACGCCTTGGCCGGACAAGCCCTGGGGCGTGTTGCGGTATTGGAAGCCGCAATGCGGGCAGACGGCGATAAAACCGGTCATTCGTCGGTTCGGTCCATTACGGGTTCCGCTCTTTCCGCAGGGCCTGTTTCAAGGCTTTTTTCAAATCCGCGGCGTTCTGGAAGTGGATGGTCGGGTTGTCGCGCAAGGCCAGGTCGATCACCTCCGCCAGTTCCCGGGGAATCGACGGCTCTCTTTCCCTTATGGGAACCGGTTGGGTTTCCAAAACCACCCTGAAAAAATCCATGTCCTCCGGAAATTCCCGGGGGAAAAAACCGGTGAGCATCAGGTAAAAGGAGGCGGCGACGGCCCAGACATCCACCTCGGGGCGGACGAACTTGAAATTGATCACCTGTTGCCGGGGCATGAGGGCCGGGCTTCCGGCCACGGACCCGGTGCGGGTGTGCCCGCTCAAGCCGGCGGTTCCAAAGGCCTTGCCCACCCCCACGTCCGCTATTTTGGCGATGGTTTTTCCCGCGTCGCTCCGGGCGAGAAAGATGTTGGCCGGCTTGAGGTCGCGGTGAACCAGGCCCTTGGCGCTGGAAACGCTGCCGTCGGCCAGCGTGATGGCGGGAATATCCACCTGGTGAATGAATTCCAGTCCTTCCAGGGCTTGCAGGATGATGGGCGCCGCTTCCCGCAGGGGCAGCTTGCCGCCGCGCCGGGCCATCAACTGGTCCACGCTGCCGCCCCCGCAGTATTCCATGGTGTAGAAGATCGCGTCCTTGTAACTCCCGGCGTCGATCATCCGAACCACGTTGGGATGATCGAGATGCTTGGATATTTCAATTTCCCGCAGGAACATTTTTTTGGCCAGGACATTCAGGGCCATTTCCGGGAGCATGATTTTAAGGGCCAAGGGGACGGCGTCCTTCCCCCGACGGACCAGGAAGACGGCGCCTTGGGTCCCTCGGCCGAGGGTCTTGACCACCTGGAGGTCCCGCAGCGGCGCCAACTCGGGTGGGCCGGTACCGGCCGCGTGGATCAGGGTCTGGAGAACGGTTTGGGCGTCTTTCTGGCACCGAACGCATAGAAAGGCGTCCGGTCCGCGAAGCAAGGGCCCGCCGCACCCGGGACAGGTGGTCCCGGGCGCCGACGATGATCGGGCGATGACGGTTTTATCCAGGTAAGCGGTCCCGGCCCGGGTGATGTCCCGGGGTTCGACCATCATGGTCCGGTCCAGGTCGTCGTCCGACGCCTCGCCGCGGTCGGGCCGCGTCACCCGGACGACAAAGGCCACATCCCCGAGTTCGACCCTGTCGCCGTCATGGAGCTCCTCGGCCGGGGAGGGGGGCGGGGCCGCGCCGTCCGGGGGGAGGTCCCCCAAGCGGCGGCCGATCAATCGGCCGTTGATCCAGGTGCCGTTCAGGCTGCCCAAGTCCTGGATTTTCAAATCCGGCGGATCGATATCCAGCCGGCAGTGTCTCCGGGACGCGGTTTGATGGGTTTCGTCGTCGGGGAGCCGGGGGTGGCAGTCCGGCCCCCGTCCCAGGATGATTTGGGCCGGCTGGATAAAGGCGACGTCGGTCCCCCGAGGGTCGCCGAGGGAGAATTGAAGCAAGACCCTGGAGGCGATGGCCGGCTTGGCCGCCTCTTTTTTTTCCGCCATGGTCTTTAAACCCGGAGGGGAAAGGAGCCTAGTCTGGAGACGTAGTCCCGGACCAACGCATATTCCCCACTGGTGGTAAGGAAGCCGAGGCCGATGATATAGCCGCCGGAGGCGGCCCGGCAACTTTTGACCTCGCATTGAACCGTCACGGGCTTGCGGCTGTCGGGAAGGGCCATGAACAGTTGGATGACGCTGTCCACGGGACAGGCCCCGGTCGACTTGAGTTGGCAGCCGCCGCTGGAAATATTGACGATGGTTCCCTTGATGACCTCTTCCTTGGCGATCCCTTCGGCCCGGGGGTGGAAAATGGCCTTTATTCGCACCGGAAATCTTTTTTCCTGGCGCAGGGGGCGGCGGTCCACTTCAGCGGGGTAACTGGAAAAAAACAAGGGCGCGGGTTTTTTGGCTTGCGCGATGACCTCGGTTTGGAATCCAACCATTTCGCCTTTGTTGACGAAATGCGCCGCCCATCTGGTGCCTTCCTCCAGCCGGGCGGGAAGTCCACTGATCACCGGCGCCTCCATAAGAAGGAAAAGGCTTTTTTTCCAGCCCAACAGTTGAGTGGCGTATCTTGATTTCAGGGTTCCCAGGGCCACCAAGTTAATCTTGAGCCCCGGTTTGAGAAAAAACTGATTTTCCACCGCGTCCCCTTATTCGTTTTCAGGTCCCCCTTGATCTAAACCTGAAAACAGCCTTGGAAGAGTAAATTAATATTAACACACTCCATCAGGCTGTCAAGAAGGGGAAAAAACATGGTTTTCGTTTCAGGCGGGCGGGGCCATTCTCATTTCCACGAACCGTTGCAGTTGGATGGCCTTGGAGAAACCCGGATTAAGCCGGAGCGCGTGTTCGAGGTATTGTCCGGCCTGGTCGAAATTTTTGAGGGAGACATGGGCCCGGGCGACGTTGTAATTTATGTTTTCGTCGTTGGGGTGGACCTTGAGGGCTTTTGTATACTGGGCCAGGGCTTCGGTGAACCGTTCCTGGCGGCGATATATAATTCCCAATGAATTGAATACGTTGACTGTTTCGGGGTTGATTTTTAGAATTTCGAGGTACGCCTCCTCGGCTTCCCTGTCCTCGTGACGGTCGAAGTGGATATCCCCGGCCAGGCGCAGAAAGTTTTCGGCCTCGTTTTTTTTCCCCAGGGCGGCCAGGATTTCGGCCATTTTTTTATAGGCCCGGGCATGGTCGCCGTCGATCATGGTGGCCTTGCGGAACATGACCAGCGCATCCTCGAGCTGGCCCTTGGCGGCCTTGATATACCCGAGGTTGTAGTAGATTTCCGCGTTTTCGTGCACGGATAAAAGGCGTTCGAATTTCTTGAGGGCTTCGTCGAGCTTGCCTGATTTCATCAGTTCCAGACCCTGCCGGTAGGATCGTTCGGCTTCCTTTTTTTCGGGGGAATCCACTTCGGCCAGGAGTTTTAGTATTCTTGCCCGCGCGGCGTCCGCGGTGAAGGGGGTCAGAATGATGTCCGTGACTCCGGCCTTGCCGGCCTTGATCACCGTCTTGGGGGTGAGTTGATTGGCCAGGAGAATGAACGGCGTGGACAGGTGGTTTTCCTTGGATCGGACCAGCTTCAGGAGGCTGATGCCGTTGACTTCGGGGAGGTCCCAAAAACAGATGACGACTTCCACCTTGAAGGTGGCGAAAAGCCCCCAGGCCTCGGCGCCGTCTTCCGCCTGCAAGACGTCCACGTTGCCGGCGGCCTGAAGCGCCTGGTAAATGATGTCCTGCCTGGCCAAGTCGTTATCGGCGAGTAGGAATACCGTGCGGTCCGCGAGTCCCGATGATATCATTTCGACGTCAATCCGCGTCCAATCTTATTTTTTCGGCCCCAACCCTGTTGTAGCCTTTCAGCCGGCCGCCCCTTTGAAAGTGGTGGAAAGCGACTTTCAGGTTGTTTTGCTGTTTTCTGCCCGCCAGCCCGGGGTGGAGAAAAAATTGCAAATCGTCCCAGGAAGTGACGCCCGAGGCGGAAATCTGTTCCGCCAGAAAGAGGTATTTTTCCGCCTCGGTCAGGTCCGCCCCCAGGGGAAAAACCGCCAGGTCCCGGTGCCGCAATTCTCCCCAGGCGGAAAAATAGACCAGGTCGCAATAATTGATACGGCTGATATTGGGCGCTTCCTGGAGGTTCAGGATGAGCAGGAACCGTTCTTTTTTTTCCGTGGGGGAGGGGGTGGACTGATGGCTATCCGACTGCGTCTGGGGTGGAAAAATCCGCCCCAGGAGATTGAGCAGTTCAATCATGGAATCCAGGCTGACCGGGCCGGGCCGCGGTCTTATCCTCAATCTCGTCTGCTGGGTCCAGAGCTGGTTCTTGTTGATCCAGGCGGCGGCCCGGGCCGGACCTTGACAGGTATAGATGAGCCGTTCCTCGATTTCCGGGCTTCCAATCTGCCAGGGTTCCACGGACCCGGTAAAAAGATGCCAATCACCCCGGTTCAACATCAAGGTCAGCGTCTTGGGGAAGGTTTTCAGGTGCTGTTGGGACGGGAGCCCCTCGACCTTGGCCTCGTGCATGGAATAGCGGTCGAGGAAGCCCGCGGTCAGGTGGGAGATGTCGCTGCTTTTGATCTGGACCTGGTCGGGAAAGTCGTCGGTCAGCTTCTTGGCTATCCTGGAATAGAGATAAAAAAGAAGGGACTTGATCTCCTGCCCCAGGGTCAGCCGTTGCCTTTCGGACCAGTCCCCATACCGGTCCAGGTTTTCGGCCTTGGCTTGATCCCAGTTCCACTCCTGGACCAGCCGGACCAGAAGCGCGGACTTGGGCCCGGATTGGGCCAGCACGGACTGACCGAGGGACCCGCGGATTTTAAAGAAAACCGAAGTCCGAACCAGGTCCTGCAAGTCCTGGGGGAGTTTTTCGCGGCTGAACTCCAAGATGCGGCGGATCGTCAGCAGATATGGGTCGACCGGGGCGGTCCGGCTTCCCAGGCTGAAAATCCTGGCCTTGACCAACTCGCACATCAGCGGGGCCTGGAGCCTGGAATCAACCTGTTCCAGCACCAACAACATTTTTATGACGGCCTTGAACGGGTCGGCCTCGGATTTTTCGCTTAACCACAAGGCCGCGGCCAGGTATTCCTGGGGACTGGGACGCAAGGGAAAACCAAGGTCCAACAGGGCGACCCCGCCGATGCGGCCGTCCTCGGTCCGGGTAAGGATGTTCGTGATTTTGTTATATTGCTGAAAGCCCGTCTGAACCGGCAGAACGCACCACAGGGGGATTTTACCCGAGACCGGAAGCAAGGTCCGGTAAACCTCCTCCTTGATGAACAGCGGCGTTATCCGCCCCATGGGGTCGTCGCCGAGGTCGCCGATTCGATTGTCGGCCAGGTCGGCCAAATCCACGGGAAAAAAATTAACCTCGGTGTTGTGCGCTTTTTGGGCCCAGGTGGAAACGACGTCGAGCTTCTGGTGAAAAAGGTCCCAGGCGGCCGGTTTGAACTGCCGGCGGTCCAGGCAAACCCAATAATCCAGGTCGGACTGCGAAGTATGTCCCACGGACCCGGAACTGCCCATCAGGAAAAGTGATTGTATCACCGGGGCCTGGACCCGTCCGGTATGCCGCCATTCGGAGACCAATTCGGGGTGTTGCCGCATGGCGTTGGTGAAAAAGGCGGTGTTTTCGAACCCCCAGACCCCGCGGGGGGTGCTGTCGGTTTCGTCATACCCGGGCAGGGACTGGTGGTTCATCTGCAAGAGAAGAGGGATTTCCTGAAAGGCCTTCTGAAAACCCGGGGAGCCGTATCTATATAACTCCTTGAATCGCTTAAGATTATTATCGGCAAAAGGTTTCTCGTTCCGGGCGATCAAGTCGGAAAGCGCGTTAAAAATCCTATTTTCTTCCGCGGTGGGCATGTATTCAGCACACTCTATCTTTCATTACCGGACGAACCCCCTAGCCGAGTTTAGCAAAAAGCGCCGAAAAGGTGAATAAAAAAGCCCGACTGGATTCACTAAACGGCCTTGCCCGCCGGAAGGGGAAAAAAAAACCGCCGGACGACGCCGGCGGGTTCGGGAAAAATGGACCATGAAGGCCTATTCGGCTTTATTCTCCGTTTTAACAATGGGCTTGGGAATCTGGTCCGGCGCGACGATTACCGCGCGGTTGGCCCGGCGAGCATCGCCCGGAACGTCCCACAGCAGGAGGAAGAGTTCTTTGTTTTCCATGCCGTGGCAGTTGTTGCAGTCGCTGTTTTGAGGAGTTTTCAGCCGGATGTTGTGCGGCGACGAGGGGACCCAGTACGGCGCCTGGTCGAAATTCGGCAAGGCGTTGTCGGCGTAGGCCTTGAACCCATCCTTGACCGCGGGGACCCTTCTGACCAGCAACATATTTTCCGGCCGAACCTCGGACTTTTCGGGGTTCAGGCCGATTTTGAAGCCGAGTCGGGCCGTACCGGCCTGGATGGCCATCCGTCCGTCCGCGGGGGGGCTGACGTGGCATTCAAGGCAATTGTTATACGGCTGGGCGTGACAGACCTGGCAACTAAGCCGATCCTTGTGAAGGTTGTGGGCTTCCTTGTTGGGCGCGTCGGCGTTGTAGATGGCCTGATGGCAATCGAGACAGGCCGGTCCCTTGGCCGCGCCCTCGGCCGCGCCGTGCATCTGGGCCTGGCCGTGGCAATCCTGGCAGGTCATTCCCGAACGCTCGAAATGCAGGTCGGGTTTCGCGCCTGGAATTTGGCCGGTGAATTCGTCGCCGATCCTGGAACCGTGGCAGGCTAGGCAGGTCTGCTCCATGGGGGCGTTTTTCACGAATTTATGTCCGGCGATGAGCCCTCCACCCGCCGCCTCGGGCCGGCTGATATGGCACTGGCCGCAACTGGAATGGCAGGTCAGGCAGTTTTCGTTCATGGCCCGGTCGAGCTTTTCCATGACTTCCTTGCCCTGGCCCGCGCGTTTCATGACCGGGTTCCGGAGGGAGGCCGCGGTGAAATGGAGGCTTTTCCGGTAATCCTGGAAGTCGTGGCAATCAAGACAGACGGCGGGTTTGGAAAAGGAGGGGTCCTTGACCACGCCCTCATGGGCGGTTTTAAAATCACCGGCCTGGGGGTCGCCTCCGTGACAGTCTTCACAAGCTAGGTCGGCATGATTCGCGTCCGCGGTCATCGCGGGGTCAATAAGAAATTTTTTAAAGCTAGGCTCCGCCGGGGAACCCGAGCGACCCGCCCAGTAGGCCAGGGCCTCGTTTAGCGCCGGCCGGCCGGGCGCCGATTCGCCGAAAGCCGCCGACAGCCTTGAAGCGTCCGTATGGCAACTGATGCATTCGCTGTCCGCGGCGCCGGCCGGTTGAATAAAAAGCAACCCGGCGGCCGCCACTAGGATCGCCAACACCGTTACGATTTTCTTACCTTTCACAGGGGTACTCCTCCTCAAGAAACCATACTCGCGGTCACGGGCCCCATGTTTTCGCTGGAGGGCGAAAAGAGGCCTATTTTTATTAATCCCTACACCGGCACAAAGGAACGGGTCAAGAGTTTTTTGGGCCGAGGCCCTCCGGCGCGCCCCGGGGGGCGTCTAGTCCCGCCGTCACAGGGGACTTACAAAATGAAGGTTCAGGCCCTCGAAGTCCAATCCACCTTCCACAACCGTCTCGTCCCGGATGACGAAATATTGGTTTTGGTAGTAAAGCGGCGCCTGGGACTTGTAGATCAGAACCCTGGAGCCGTCCGGGCGGTCGAAGATTTCATTCGGCTCCCCGTTTTTTTCAATCACCTCCTGGTACGTCAGCGGCACGGCCGCGCAGCCTAGGTCCAAGACCGTCAGCAAGGCGATCACCGTCCAGAGGAGGACCTTTTTACCGATCATCAACCAGCCCCCCCGACGATTTGACATAAAATTCCCCGACCAACCGGGATCGGAGTATAACATAAAAAAAATCAGAAGGAAAAGCCGAAGGTGACGGATCCATAATCCTGTCCCTTTTTTTGTCCCTTGAATTCCTTGGTTCTCAGGACCAGGCTGTAGGTCACGATCAGGCTCCGGTGGCTGATTGACGCCCCCAGGGCCAGGTTGCCCACCAACGGCTCCTTTTTAACCAAGTGACTCCGGCGGTAGGTGTTGCCGTCCAGTAAAATGGACCAGGCCGAGGCCAGGACGTCGGCGGAGGCGAAGACGTTGCAGGACAGGCCTGAATGAGGCTGATCCGGCGCCCCCACCAAGCCCGTGGGAGGGCTCACTCCGCTGCCGGGTAAAATCAGGGACGGACCAAAATCCAGCGGCAGGTTATACCCAAGCCGCAGGGTCCCGCCGGTGTTGCCCATGACGATCAGGGTTCCGGCCGCGGCGCCGACATGAGGCAGTAGGTCCAGGCCCAAGCCGTTGGCCGCCGTGAGGCTGACGACCCGCCAGCGGCGTTGCCAGGCCAAGGCGAAACCGACTTCGTCACTCAACTGGTTGTCCCAACCCTTGGGTTCCTGGCTAAAGGTCGCGCGGTGAATCAGTTTCTGGACGTCCGCGGCCAGGGAAGAGGGGCCGACCACGGCCAGGGTCAGTTCGACAATGTCGAGTTGGTGATAATTCTTGCGCTGCAGGGAGCCGGACAGGTAGGAGATTCCGGCGTAGGGACGGTCGCCCTCGATGGGCTCCCCGGTCTGGGTGTTTTCCGGGGTGTACATGTTTTGCCCCAGGGATAGGCCGACATTTTTTTTGAAGCCGACTCGGTTGAAATGCGGGATTTTATCCAGGAGCCGCCCGACCGGGGAAGGCATGAACCGACAGGCGCTGAATTCTTCCAAGTCATGGGACAGGAGCGTTATTTTGACGCCGTTGGTATAGTGTCGATCCGTCCCGGTAAACAGGTCGTTTTCCAGGTAGAGGAAGATGCTGCCGGCAATGGTGCGCGGCGCCGCTTCCTCCTCCGCCTCGGCCAAGAGGGGCGGCCATAAGGTCAACGGGACCGCCCCAAGCGCGATCGCCACGATGAAAAATATGGCGCGACATTCTTTTTTCACGGGAAAACGGTTTCTTATATCCATCGGCGTTTTTTTGGCCGCGGCCGGGTCCGCGGACGAGGTTTCGGAAAACAAATGCAGACGGTCCAGCGGGCCGGCTCGGGCCTAGCCCGGCGTTCGCCGGTTTTCACGACGGATTCCCGGGAGTATAATACTTTTGCCCGGACTTGGGAACCCGTTAAGGTGGATGGTCGCTGTAATAATTGCGGCCGGCCGCGGCGGCGGGAGCCTCCAGGGCCGGGCGTCAAGGGAGGATGAAGCCATGATCTCGACTTCCGTCGGCGCGCCCGGAAAAACCGGGCGGTTGGAAAAAAGCGGTCCCGGGCTGCTCTGGTTCGCTCTTTTGCCGCTGCTGTTTATCCTGATGACTTGCTGTACCGTTCCGGCGCCCCGGAGCGGGCCGGGACAGCGGGAAGGCCCTCCGGCGGGTTGGACCCGGTTTGTTTTCCACCAGCCCGACTTTTATTTCGACTACCCGGAAGACTATCTGAAACTGCCGCCGGAAGGTTACGAGGTCCTCAGCCTGGCCTCGCCCCGTCTCCTGCCAAGAATACAGGTCCTGGTCATTCCCCTGGCCGAGCCGACGGACCTGGACCAGGCGGCGCGTCGTTACCTGGCCATGTTGCAAAAAAAGGGGAGAAGGGCGTCCCTGGTTTCCGCCGACCCGATCACCCTGACTCCCGGGGTTCCGGCCCGGCTGCTGGGGATTGAATGGGAATACATGGGAAGCATTCGGCTGGGTTCAAGGGTCATCTCCGTTATCGTGGGCGACAAGCTGATTTACCTGGCCGTGCACGCCGGGCGCGGCGCCCGCGAGGGGGACCCGATCATGGAAAGCTTTTCACTTTTTTAGGGTTAAGCGGCCGAAGCGGCGGCGCGCCGGGCGTCGACCTCAGTCGAAATAAGCCAGCACCACCGTGATATTGTCGTCGCCGCCGTTTTCGTTGGCCTGGTCCACCAGGCGGCGGGCCTTGTCTTGAATCGAAAGGCGGGCGTCTCCCAGGACCTTGACCAAGTCGTCATCGTCGAGCATGTTGTACAGTCCGTCGGAGCAGAGTAAAAAGGAATCTCCCTTTTCCACGGAATGATAGATGATGTCTTCCTGAACGGTCTCGCGCACTCCCAGGGCCCGGGTGAGCACATTGGACGGGGCGGAATACATGGCTTCCTCCTCGGTCATGATGCCTTGCCGGACCAGTTCCTGGGCCAGGGAATGGTCCTGGGTGAGCTGTTCCAGGCGGCCCCGGCGGAACCTGTACACCCGGCTGTCGCCGACATGGGCGGTCAAAAGGGCTTCATCCCTTTTGAGGACCAGGGCCAGGGTGGCGCCCATGCCCTTTTTGCCCGGATCGGCCCGGGCTTCCCGCAAAATGACGCTGTTGGCGTTCCTGACCGCCTGGTGTATCCACTCGACGGGATTGAAGGTGTTTTTTGGTTTGAAAAAAATACGCTTCCACCAGGGGCGGCTCGAGGACGGAACGGGAAACTTTTCGGCTTCCTCCTTGACGGCGTCCAAGGCTAGTTGACTGGCCACTTCGCCGGCGTTATGTCCGCCCATGCCGTCGGAAACGACGAAAAGCCCTTGCTCGGGAATAACCAGGCAATTATCCTCGTTATTATCCCGTTTCATTCCCGGGTCCGTCAGCGCGGCGTAGTGAAATTTCATTTGGAAATCAAGCCTTGGGGGCCGGGTTCGCGCCCGCGAAAGCGGTTGGGGCCGCCCGGTTTTCAGGTGAAGGCGACAATGGTTTTACCCACGGAAAAGGTGTCTCCGACCTTCAGGGCGGCTTCCCGGTCGAGTTTCACGTCGTTGAGCTTTATCCCGCCGCCCATGGGGACCAGGAAGAATTTGCCTTGTTTTTGGGTCAGGGTGGCCTCGATTTTATCCAGGAAGAACCCCTTGACCACCAAGTCGCAGGAATCGGCCTTGCCGATGGTGATGACATCGCGTTCGATAACGAGTTCCTTGGTGTTGGCGTCCCCTTTCAGGACCACCAACTTCCGGGGGCCGGAGATGGTCGGGGAGCCGGACGGCGCCGATTGGAAAGCCTTGGCCATTCTTTCCGAGTCCACCATCATGGTGGCTTCCATGTCCATTCCGCCGATCATTTTTTCGACTTCGGCCCGGGAAGCGTCCTGGAATTGGAGTTCGAACTTGGCCAAGCCGATAACGTCGCCCGGTTTGAGCCTGCTCGGTCCGGTCAGGCGTTCTCCATTGAGAAAGGTGCCGTTGGAACTTCCCTGGTCCGACAAAAGGTAATCCTCGCCGTTGAATTCAATAACGGAGTGTTTTCTGGATATGGCCGGGTTGTCGATTTTGATATCGCACTCCGGAGAGCGACCGATGACGATTTTTCCTTGGCCTAAAAGGAATTTGTCGAGTTCTCGCCCCCGGAGGGATAAAATGAGTCTAGCCATTATCCGCTCCTCTGTGATGTCCCGTAAGGTCCGTCATTATCCAATCCGTTGCAGGGCCGGGTCGACATCGCCCGAGCCGCGGGCTGAGAGAATTTTGGATTCGTCGTAAATCGCCGCCCGAAATATTTCAGGTAAGTGACGATTGGTGAATTCACCCTTGAATATGGCGATTTTCCTGACTGGATTTTTACACGGCCTGCCGGGGAAGTCAATTATATTATGACCTTTTTTGCCGGAAAGTCGCCAGCGGGCGTGGCGGCGCGGGCCGGTATCGCGACTTGCCGCCGCAAGGCGCCGGGAAAAACGGGGAAGCTTTTCTTCCCGGTTCCGTCGCGCCGGGACCGCCGCTATTTTGCGGCCCAAGAATAGTTTTCCGGTTTTTCATAATAAAAATATTCCTTCAGGCCCTTGGGCCCGCGGGCGGCGGCCCGCCCCTGGATCATCCCCACTTGGATCAGCCCCCCTCTTCGCGGGCTTCCGCTCACACCAGGGAAAGCAGTATTTCACCGACCTTGTTGGGATCGAGATAGGGGGCGCCTTGGTCGGTTATCAAGTCCGCGTCGATGATCTTCGGCCCTTCAACGCCACGCCCGGACAATTCGTCCAATCCTTCATAACGGCCCCGGCGACTGTCCAACAGGATAAAGTCGAGAAGCTTTTTATCGGGAACGTCGTCCCCGAAATCCTGTTTCAAATGGAACAGTAAAAAATCGACTTGAGAGGCCAGGGTTTGCCCCAGCAATTCCTTGTCCAGCCCGGTATTGGGGATGAAGATTTTGGGGCAATCATTGGCGGCGATGGCCCTCGCCACGCCGCGCGGCAACAGGTTGGCGATGACGCTCGAAAAAAAACTCCCGATCGGAAAACAGATCAACTCGGCCCGGGAAATCAGGTCCATGGTTTTTTGCCGGATAGCGGGTCGAACCGGCAGCGGCCGGTCCAAGCGGTCGGTCAGGAAAACTTTTTTGATCGGTGATTCAAGCGGCGGGACCTCCCGCCCGGTGATCAGGTGCTGCCCGACGACCAGTCGCCCGTTGACCAATTCGGCCGCCAAGTGCAGGTCCTTGTTCAAAATGGTCCGGACCGTCCCCCGGACCTCGGCCAGTTTCGATAAAATAAAGGCCGCCGGGTCCAATTGTCGATTGTTGTTTAGATACCCCCCGGTCAGCGCCAAATTGCCGATGGAAGCGCCTTTCAGATCGAAGTCCGGAGGCATGTGTTCGAAGAATATTTTCAGGTGGGTCCGGATGATTTTGCGCAACGGGTCGGGTATGGCGGCGATCAGGCGGTTTTCCCCGTCGATCAGGCGGCGCAGAATCCCGGACAGGCTTTCGCCGTCCTGGTCGGACGGCAACCGATGGGAAAAAAGCCGAGCGACTTCCGGGTTGCCGGTCACCGACTTGTCGGCCAAGGCCATCATGCGATTGCGCAGGTCGCCGACGGCCGGCATTTTAAAGGCCCGGCGAAGCTTGGCCGAGGACCCCCCGGAATCGAAGGGCGTGACCAGGTGAATGGTGTTGTGGGTAAAACCGGTCAGGACGTCGCCGATGGCGTTGAGCGCGCCTCCGCCGGAAAAAAAGAGAATGGTCGGCCCCAGTTCGGGCGCCCGGGCGTACCTGGCCAGGCGCAGCCGATCCGGTAAAGTCGCCGTCCTGGTGATTTTAATTCCATCGACCACCGCCGCTTACCTGCCCCGGGGCGAGGCGACCCGGGCCTTCCGTGCTAGTACGCCGGTTTTATATCCCGTCGCCGTCGGGATCATCACTTTTCCATGACAATTGGGCGCCGAAGGCGAGGCCGACCTTCGCCTAGTCCACTTCCTCGTTGAGCGCGGCGGCGGCCGGCGGGGCTTCCTCGACCACATCCGGCTCGACTTCAGGCGTCCGGCTGGATATCCTAAAGGAAGACTGGGCCGCCTCGACCCGGGGCGCTTCCTTCCAGGACAAGTCCAACGTCAACTTCTGCTTGTTTTTGCGAACCGAGGCCCCTATTTCCACTTCAATGTCCGCGGCCGGTTCCAGCACCACGAAATCGGCCCCGCTTTCCACGCAAATTTTTCCGGCCGAAAGACTATGGGAAATTTCCTCGAGAAGACCGACGACGGCCGCCGGCGACATGGTTGTTTTAATCATAATTCCTTTTTTCATTTTCTAAAGCTCCTCTTCTCCACCGTCGAGACCGGGCTCGACGGGTCCGGTGTTGTTCTTGAACTGTTTTTGGGGTCCCTTGGCCTTGTATTCCCCCAATTTTTTCTCGGCTTTCCCGAGGAAGGCCTCCAGGGACTTGTTCACCGCCGCTTCCAGGTCCAGCTTCTTGCCGATGGCGGCCGCCTGGGCCTTGGCTTGTTCCAGGCGCTCGGCCAAGTCCAACCTGATGTTGAAAATCACCCTTTTGTATTCGACTTCTTTTTTAAATACGCCCATGTCCTTTACTCTATTTCAGACTTTGTACAGTTCTTGTACACTAACGGTCACAGATAGGCAACATGTTTTTTCCCTCTCGGCCTTGACCCGCCCAACGCCTCGGTCGCTTTAAATTTTTTTATTAATTTTATATTGATCGAAAAATGGGGTCATGGCGCGACTCGGCCGAATTCGAGCCGGGAAGGCTCGGATAATCCGATCAGTCCGAAGGACCAAGGGCCGCGAAGGTTACCACGCTCCAAGACCGGGAGCGAAACCATCGCGGCCTCCTGAAGCGCGGTTCCAATTTTTCCAACTCCCCGGCGGCCGTCGGCGGGGACTGCAACACGGCCGGCCCGCGCGCCTTGGCCGACTCTTCCACGGAGACCGTCACGGGCATGATGGGACTCAACGGCGGTCGGACCGATCTTGTTACCATCGGCCGGCCGCGCGGTTGGAGTTCGGCCCCATGGTTCCGCGGACGACCTTCACGTACGTCACGGTCTGGTAAAAGCCTTCCCACGCGGTCAAGTCTGCCTACAAAAAACAACAGCTCGGCGGTCTCGGTTTTTACGCCGACGCCGCAAACGGAGGAAGCGCTCGCCGCGGACCTATCCCACAGTCGTCGCCGCCCCCGCGGCCCCGGTATAACCTTACTAACCTTTTGTCGCCTTTTGTAATAAAGCCGGTATCGAAAACTAGAAGGCCGGTCGGTTTGTAAGTGTAACTTTGGCGGGTGTAATTATTACCGCGTCCCCGCCCTGGCCGCGGATAATAATCGCGCCGGTCAGGCCCCGGATTTTGTCACAAACAGGTAAAAGTTGGGTAAAAAGTGTTATTTTGTTCACAAGTTTATTTTTTCGGCGTCGGTAAAAAACCGCTGAAAAACGACGCGAGCATAAAACCGACATCATACCCGCGCCGGGATTATATTTTGACAACTTATTGAATTTAAAGTATATTTGTTTGAAAATTGGTTTATTGCGAACTCGATGGCCGCGCCCGCGGCCGATCATTTTTCCGGCGCGGGCTTCACTCTTTTGGCGTGGCGGCCATTTCAGCGGGCGCTTGACAATTTCCAAGCGATTGGATAAAAGCTTACTTGAATTCCGGAGACTCTAATTGGGAGATGGAGTTTCCGATATGAAGGGAGGTGGACGCACGGCGTTACGGTTGACAGGAGCAAGGAGAAAAGTTTTAGAGTAGTTTTGAGTCCGAAAACATTCAACCTATTCATGGGAGATTAGGTGATGAAGAAGCTTTTGACTATCGCCCTGGCGGCGGTAATGGTTTTGGCGTTTACCCTGCCGGTATTGGCCGAGACCGCGGTGAAATTCAAGGGGTCCTATCGGGTCCGTTATTGGTATAAAAACAACCTCAATCTGGCCCACAAACAGAAACAGGAAAACAAGGAAACCTATTTCGACCATCGTTTCCGTCTGGCCTTCAGCTTCCTCCCTTCCGAGTTCATGTCGGTGAACGTCAGCGCCCAGGCGCTCAAGGACCAGAAGTGGGGCAACCAGAAGAGCAAGATGGATTGGAACAATAAATCCGACGCCAAAACCCTGACCGTGACCCCCTTGGCCGGCGGCGGTTCGTACATGAAGTCCACCTCCAAGGACGTCAACAGCATTTGGGATAACGGCGTGGAATTCTACCGCGTCTACATGACCATCAATACTCCCTACGGCAAGTTCGACGTCGGCCGCATGTCCGGCGGCGAGGCCGGCCTGACCATCTTCGGCTACTACGGCAGCAGCTTCCACGACGACTGGTCCCCGTTCAACACCGAGGGCCCCCGCGACCGGATCAAATACACCTTCACCAGCGGCAACTTCACCCTGGTCGGCTATTTCGAGAAGCTGGAAGAAATCGATTCCAACACCGGCGACTACGACAGCGACATCGACTCCTATAATATCGTGCCCGTATTCACCTTCGGTTCCGAGGGCTTCAAGGGCGCGGTCAATTGCTTGTTCACCTACACCAGGGACCGTAGCGGCCTCCTGAATATCGGTTCCAACTTCTCCAACGCGCCCCTAGCCGCCGGCGCGGCTTACAACACCGCGGGCCTGTACGCCGTGGCCGACTCCGCCACCGGGACAGTGACCGGCGTCATGGGCATGAACGGCGGCATGACCGACCTGTACAGCATCTGGCCCGCCGCCCAGATCGAGTTCGGCCCCCTGGCCCTGCGGACCACCTTTAAATACGTAACCGGTACTTACACGCCTTCCGAGGCGGCCGGTTCTTCCTACAGCAAGATTCAGCTCAGCGGTTTCGGTTTCTACGCCGACACCACCTACACCTACGGCGGCGGCATGGCCGGCTTGTCCTACCTGTACGTCCAGGGCGACGAGACCGAGAAGAACAAGCAGTTCAACCCCACCTCCACCCTGACCCAGGGCCGCACCAAGAAGATGACCAACATGGTCGGCGCCGGCGGCGACTACTGCCCGCTGCTGGTCGCCTATGACGTGGACCTGGACACCACCGGCCTGAACGACCAGCCCAACCACTGGTCCCTCGTGGCTTGGTGGGACCACAGCCTGACCGAGGAATTGATGGTGGAAGCCGCCTACGGCTACATCTACGTCAACAACACTCCCCGGAACGTGAAGCATGACTACGGTCACGAAGTAGACGCCGGCGTCAAGGCTTCCATCTACGAAAACGCCGAACTCAGCAGCCGTTTCGGTTACTTCATCGCCGGCAAATACCATCGCGGCGCCAAGGTCGCCGGCAACTATGCCAACAAGATCAACAACGGCTGGGTCTGGAAGAACGAACTTATCGTCAACTTCTAAACTCCCCGGTTTGTTGAAACCTCCGACGCCCCCGGCGGCCTCGCGCCTCCGGGGGCGTCCGCTTTTCCGCCTACCTAAAATCCCGGCGGGACGCCGCGCCTAGAGGCGCGAGACCATAAAGGGCGCTTTTGCCCAATCTCTTCCCACCGGAGGCGGGCAACTATCGGACCAGAAAAATAGCCTTGGAATATTAAACATATGCCCGCGGCTTTTTTTCGTCATCCTTGATCTTGGAGAATTTCCTATTTCGGTACAGACCCTTGCTAATCAGACAACGGGATGTCGCCTGCCATTCTAAAACCCTTTTTCAGAAACCGTCGGACAGTCAGTATCTGTATTCTAGACCAGATGAAGGGAGACATCCGATGACCTCCCATGTTGCAGACGGATCGGGACAGAGTGGGGTACTCCTGTAAAAGCTTTTCCGTTGTCATGACGGTTTCGCTATCGAGATATTGATGCAAATAATCCAGTTGACCACTGAATTCCCAGGGCCGCCCTGAAGAAATACAAGCCCGCGACAGGTCAGCCAGGCGAGCGACTTCGCGGGCTTCCCTTTGGTTTCTTTTTTCAGACCTTTGCCGATCCAGGCATTCCAGCGCGGTCTTGGCCGTGAACATCACAACATCATCGAACATAATTTTCCAGCCCGCTTTGAACAACCGGACCAAATCGTTCGCTTTTAATAGCGTTGTCAGTTTTTCATTCGCCCCCTTTTCCTTGGTTCCCGCACCTATCCGGGTCAAGTATTCGCCTCCCAGGTTGCAGACTGACAAAGCGGCTTCAACCGCTTCCTTGGGTTTGAAGGCGCGACCCTGGAATCCGCAGCCCGAGATCAACGTGTTGGACAAATACGAAAGCTCATTGAGGCGTTGAAAATACAGTTCGGGCTCCGTCCTGTTGAGGTGGCGCATGGAATTGGCTAGCGGTAAATGACTTTGCTCCGATTCAGCCCCATCATAACCTATCATTTTAGGATCGGAAGCTAAAAGAACCTCGGCGTTTTGTAGTGTTTTAATGAATCTTATTACCTTAGGGTCAGGGGCGGCCGAAGCCGTCCCATCCGCCGCGCCGCGCCCTGGTTGTGGTTTTACAGCGGGATCGACCTGCTTTTCCAACGCCTTGAAATAGGCCCGTGTATACAGGTCCGCGGCGTTTTCCGCGACGATTTCCTCGATGGTGGTACATCTCGCCTGATTCAAAAACGCGGCGGCGGACCCGGGCGTAACAAATCCCAGACCTTCCCTACGGTCCTGTCGATCGGAGGCGACATCCTCTTCGAGCATTTCACCGGATGTCAGCACATTATACAAGTCGCCGTTGTTTTCAATATACTCTCCCGCGATCAGGCGACACCGATCCAACAGGCGGAAAAGCATCTCGTCGTCAGTTTCGTTGAGTTCCACCAGCAAGGCATGGATAGCGTCCCACCAGGAATCATCCTTGGCAATTACTGTAGATTCTCACGCATTTGTCTCACAAAAATCCCAATTAAAATTACCAGGAAAGGCGAGAGATTTTTTAGTGGAGGAAGTATGTCGGGTGGTAAAAAATGTTGGGAATATTCCGGGGCGATATAGCGAGATGCAAAATAAATTACATATAATATTAATGAGTTAAAGAAAGAAGCTTCTATATTTTCCCTTTGTAATTCCACGATATGCGGTTTACAAATGGAAGCCCGGCCGAAGCCGGGCTTGTTTTGGGTTGTAGACACAGTCTACCGCGCCGGGCTA
>JAZDGM010000082.1:0-41900 GCA_043806915.1 Pseudomonadota bacterium
GGAAACCACAAGCAACTCCACAACGAGCAAATTGCAAGCCCTCTAGGACCACACCCAAAAATAGTAATTTCCAAGAACGTCGCGTTCAGTCCAACAGAGTTTTAGGGTCGGCTTCGCGACCCGAAAACTCTTAATTCGTTACACCCAAAAATAGTAATTTCCAAGAACGTCGCGTTCAGTCCAACAGAGTTTTAGGGTCGGCTTCGCGACCCGAAAACTCTTAATTCGTTCCAGGGGATAGACCTTGCCCGGCGAGCCTTCAGACATGGGTTCAACGAGACGGATGAAATTTCAAACCGGCTAATATCGATACCTTCACCGCCGCGCTAGGACCACGACCTGGAAACGCCGCGGTGCTTCCCCGTGGTTGCTTTCCGGAGAAAGTGGGGAAGCTAGAGCTTCCCCTTCCTGGGTTCCCAAGCTAGAGCTTGGGAACCAGCGGATATTGGATGTCTTTTCAAAAAGTCTCCGCGAAACCATTTGGCCATCGTTTTGCCCTCCCTGCCCGATGATAAGGATACAAGGGGCCACGCCGGCAAGAAATCAAAAAGAAAAAAATGAAGTAGCTTTTTTTTGAACTGAAAAAAAGGAATAATACAATTTCAGATGGCCGCTGACATTTTTTATAGGCCAGCCTATTCCACCCGCTGCTCCGGCAATATAAAGAATTTCATTCATACGGTCTTTGGTTGATACATATCAACCCATTGTTTTTGCAAATTTTTTTATTGCACAGCCTGGGTGGGGTCGACACCCCGTCGCCGGCGGCGGGGATAATTAATTCACCCCAATTTTTGCGTCCACGGCCAATCAAGTATTTCCCCCAATTCACTGGACGGTTCCGCGCAAGAAGGCGATCGCAACGATCGCTCCAACGGGACATCGCCTGATAAACGAGGCGGCCGTGGGCGGGGTGATGTCAAGGCCGGCGAATTGACCTGAAAAAAATTAGGAGACACCCATTTTTTAGTCGGATTCTTGGTCTGCATCCCTATTGTCGGGCCGGCCCCCCCGGGGGCCCCTTTCCCGCGGGAAAAGAGGCCTCGGGGGGAGGGGAGTTATTTTCAAAAATTGGGTATCCGAACCAAGAGATGCTCCCGGGCGAGAATATTTTAAAATGGACCGAAACCGCTCATCCGCAACGAGTCAAGCGCCCCCGGCCGCGCGCCCGGTTCAGCCCGGCGGCTCAAGAACCGACTTTCGCCTTGGTCGTACCGCTTATTGGACTGATGGCGACCGTGTTTTTATCTTTTTTCTGTTTTCTTTTTTCCTTAATGGTCAGCTTGCCTTGTTTCTGTTCTTCCCGTTTCCCCTTGTCTTTTTTTCCTTTTTCTTTCATCTCGGCGCCTTTCGTTGGAAGGATTTTTGGTAATGGTAAAATCCGTCAGGTCGTTTTAGGTGAAGCATAACATGCCCAGCCTCGGGTTGTCACCGGTTGGGGGCGCGGTCGGGGGTCATTCCCGGTCGGGCCGGTTCCCGGGGGCGTACCCCGCGATTCCCGTCATGAAGCGCACCAAGCCGTAGCCTAGCCAACTCGCCAGGCGCAGTCGGAGGGGCTGGGTTTTCCAGCTTTTTTCGATAATCCGCCGGGCGCCTTGCGTTATTTCCCGCATAAGGCCCTGCTTCAATATTTGGGCGAACCCCTGGTCGTCAACCACGACATTGGCCTCGAGGGAAAGCAGCAGGCTGAAGGGGTCCAGGTTGGAGGAACCCACCGTGGACCAATGTTCATCGATGACGGCGACCTTGGCGTGCAGTTGGCTCCGCTGGTATTCGTATATTTCGATGCCGGCCGCGAGAAAATTGCCGCGCAGGGCGAGGGCGGCGTAATGCAGGAGTGGGTGTTCGCCCTTGCCCTGCAACAGCAGGATCACCCGGACGCCGCGGCGGGCCGCTTCCACCAGCGCATGGCGGAAATTCGACCCGGGAAAAAAGTAGGCGTTGGCGATGATGATTTCGAAGCGCGCCTGTTCGATGGCCTGAAGATAGGCCTCTTCGATATCGCGGCGATGACGGATGTTATTCCGCACCAGGAAAGCCGAACGCATTCCGCCCACTGGTTCGGCCGAAGGCGCCGGCCAGGAGTTGTCTCGGATCCAGCCGGGCCGCAAGCGGGTCCAGGCCACGCGGGACCATACCCGTCGGGCTGATTCGTGGATTTGTTCCACCAGCGGACCTTCCACCCTTACGGCGTAATCGTAACGGGGGGAGGTCCAATCCGGATGTTCCACGTCATCGATGATGTTAATGCCTCCGACAAAGGCGATTTTTCGGTCCACGACCGCGATTTTGCGGTGCAGGCGGCGGAGCCTTTGTCGCCGCAGGGTCCAGGGCGATATCTTGGGCCGGAAAATCAGCACCATGACTCCGGCGGTTTCAAGGTATTCGACCATTGTTTTCGGCAAGTCGCTCGAGCCGAATCCATCGATCAGGACGTGGGTTCCGACGCCGCGCAGGGCCGCCCGCCGGAGCGCTTCCGTGATGCGGCGTCCGGTGGCGTCGTTTTTAAAAATATAGCTTTCCAGGTGAATTTCACGAACAGCCAGGTCCAAGGCCGCTTCGAGGGCCGGGAAAAAGGCCTCCCCGTTTTGCAAAAGAGTTATTTTATTATTCGAGACAACCCTGTTCATGCCTGGCTTTCCCGGTTGCCGTCCCCCGCGGCCGAATCGGCCCGGGCCCATGATGCCACAGTCGCCTCCTTGAATCCACAACGATTCGACTTGGCCCTGGTGGGAACCAGACATGAAGCCGACGGCGTCACCCGCCGTTTGTGTTTCCCTTTTTTTCGGTTATGTTTCGGGGCGGCTTGCCCGGGGGTGAAGCTTCCTTTCCGGACGAGGCGGCCGACAACATTTGTCTCAGCTCCTCTCCCTGCACGCTTTCCTGGCGCGAAAGAAGGTCGGCCAGGTCATCGAGGACCCCTCGCCGATCCGACAGGATTTTACGGACCCGCTGGTGGGCTTCCTCGATGAACCTGGAGACTTCCTCGTCAATTTGCGCGGCTTTGGCTTCGCTGTAATTTTTCCCTTGGGAAAAACTGCCCGGGAGAAACATCGCCTGGCGGGGCCGTTCATAACTCACCAGCCCCAGGCTGTCGCTCATGCCGTATTCCGCGACCATGGCCCTGGCTATATCCGAGGCTCGCTGCAGGTCGTTCTGGGCGCCGGTGGAAATATCCTTGAACACCAGTTCCTCCGCCACCCGGCCGCCCAGAAGAACGGCCAGGCGGTCGATCAACTCCGAGCGCGTCATTAGGTAGCGATCCTCGGTGGGTTGCTGCTGGGTATACCCGAGGGCCGCGATGCCCCGGGGGATAATGGAAATTTTATGCACGGGGTCCGCATGCTCGACGGACTCGGCCACAATCGCGTGCCCGGATTCATGGAAGGCGACGATCTCTTTTTCCTGGGCGTTCATGACCCGGTTTTTTTTCTGAAGGCCGGCGACCACCCGGTCAATGGCCTCGTCGAAATCGCTCAATTCCACCATGTCCTTATTTTTTCGAGCGGCCAGCAACGCGGCTTCGTTAACGATATTGGCCAGGTCGGCGCCCACGAAGCCCGGGGTGCGACCGGCGATGCCGCGAAGGTCTATTTCCGGATCGAGCAGGACGTTCTTGGAGTGAATTTTCAGGATGGCTTCCCGGCCGTTGATATCCGGCCGGTCGACCAGGACCTGCCGGTCGAATCGTCCCGGCCGCAGCAGGGCGGGGTCCAGTATTTCCGGCCGGTTGGTGGCGGCCATGATGATAACGCCCTTATTCGTTTCGAACCCATCCATTTCCACCAGCAGTTGGTTGAGGGTTTGCTCCCTTTCGTCGTGCCCGCCCATGACAGTCATGCCTCGCGCCTTGCCCAGGGCGTCCAGTTCATCGATGAAGATGATGCAGGGCGCCTGATTGGCGGCCTGGGAGAAAAGGTCGCGCACGCGGGCCGCGCCCACGCCGACGAACATTTCCACAAACTCGGACCCGCTGATGCTGAAGAACGGGACCTTGGCCTCCCCGGCCACGGCCTTGGCCAGCAGGGTCTTGCCGGTCCCCGGCGGTCCGACCAGAAGCACTCCCTTGGGTATCCTGCCGCCGAGTTTTTGGGATTTTTCAGGATTGCTCAGGAATTCCACCACTTCCCGCAGCTCTTCCTTCGCTTCGTCAATGCCGGCGACATCGTCGAAGGTGATCTTTATTTCGCTTTCGGCGAAAATCTTGGCCTTGCTCTTGCCAAAGCTCATCACTCCCATCCCGGGCCCCATCTTTTTCAGGGCAAACCGCCAGATCAGGAAAAAAAAGGCCAGGGGCAGGACCCAGGAGAGGAGGCTTCCCAGGAATTTACTTTCCACCTGTCCGGAATACTTTATATTGAGCTCGTCAAGCTCCTTCGCCAAGTCGGGGTCGTTCACCCGCACGGTCGTGAATTCCCGCCCGGGCGACTTGGTTAGGGCCCCCTTGATATTTTGAGGGCCGATCACTAATTCCCCCACGCCCCCCTGGGTGATGTAGTCCTTGAATTGACTGTAGGGAATAGTATCCACGTTATTAGAAAAAAAGAACTGCTGGATATACGGAAAAATCAGCAGGAGGGCCAGAAAATACCAGATGCTGAACCGAGTCTTGCGCGGCGCGGCCTTGTTGGGGGGCGGATCGCCGAGCCCCAGGAAGGAACTGAGTTTATCCCGTATATTATCGCCGGGATTCTTTTCTCCATTACGTGCCATTTATACTTTTCCAATCTTTTTTTATCGGCTTCAATGCACACTATCGTTCCAAGCGAAAGCCCGCGGCGGCCGCCGCGGTTCGGCCTGGCCGGCGTGTTCGGCGCGCCGCGCTTCCACGTCGCGAACGCCCGCCGCCACGAAAGCGGCGGGCTTTGGCGGCGGGTTAATCATCCGGCGAAAACCCGGCAATTTCAGGCGGCCGTCAAAAAATATTGTGTTTTAAATCGTGCATGGCCTTGACAATATCCAGGATGGCCTCGTGGACGCCCTCGGCGTGGCCGCTTATTTCGTATGGTTCCTTCTTTTCCTTTTTTTCCTGAACTTGGGATTTTATCCGGTTTAAGCCGCGCGCGTGTTCCTCGAACCGCAGGCGGTGCTCTTCCTTCATGTCCTGGAGGATATTGGCGTTGATATGGTTTACGAGTTCCTCGGCTTCCGCCAACAATTGTTCGATTGTCCTTGATTCCGGGTTCTTGCTCACGGCTTCTCCTTTCACGGGGCTAGATGAGGCCCTCGTCAATTTCGCGGTCATTGTCCGGCGGAGAGGGATTTTACCCCCAGGGTTTCGATCAACCGGTTGATGTCGGTGGTCTTGAGATTCATCCCGCCCTCGGAAACCGGCAGCAAGATGATGCGCTTGCCCTGAATGGCCTCGGCGATTCGAAGCTTGACGATCGCCTCGCCGCCCCCGCCGGCCAGGGCGTTATTCATTTCCTGAATGCCGTTGGCTTCCGCGACGCCCTCGGCCCTGATGGCCTGGGCCAGCAGTTGTTGTTGCTCGAGGTAAACATCGGCCTCGATTTTATCCCTAAGGTATTGACCGTCGGCGTCGGCCACCATCTTGTTGACTTCGCCCTTGGCTTCCTCCAGTTTGCGCTTGTATTCCTCCGTGGCGGCGTGCTGGGCCGACTTGTTTTTTTCCACCTGCTGGTCCGCCACTTTTTTGTCTTCAATGGCCTTGGTGTATTCGGCGTTGAAGCGGTAGTCGTTGGTCAGGACCTTTTCCACGACAATGCCCATGGGCCCCAGGATCGTTTGCAGCGACTGCTGGGCTTTCTTGGACTGGGCTTCCCGGGCCTCGGCCACGTAGAACGCCTCGGTCTTGAGTTCCCCGAAAATGTCCCGGGGCTTGCTCCGGGCCACGGTCCGGACGATTTTTTCCCGCAGGGAGATATCGTCGCGGGCCACATACTGTAGAATATACGGGGCCTTTTCGGCGTCGATCCGGTAGGCGATGATGACGTCGAGGCTGATGTCGTTGCCGTCGATGGTTTTGAACAACAGGTCGTCCTGCGTTCCCCGGTCGCCTCTTTGCTTGGAAAAGGTCATTTCGAGGTTTTGGAGCTTGGTGTCGAACACATTCCAATCGTTGATGAACGGTAGAAAAAAATAGGTGGAGCCAGGCGCGTAGGCGCGTTCCTCCACGCCCTTGTCCCCTAGAAAAGCGATTTTTTTGGTCCGGACGCCCACTTCGGTTTCACCGGTGGTATGGGGAACGCAGCCGACCCCGGCGAGCAGGGCCGCGAGCGGCAGGATGACGACGAAAAAACGCCTCATTTGTCGCCTCCTGGTCTGACGTCGAATAATTGCAACGTATTACCGAGGTTCAAGGGGTTGACCCCATGCGGGCCGTCGCTGGGTAGAATGATCACGCTCAAGCCCCTGTAGACGTCGGCCATTTTAAGGGCCACCATTCGTTCGGAGCCGACGCCCTTGAGGGCCTCGTTTTTCAGGCGGACGCGCTCCGCTTCGGCCAGCTTCACCCTCAGGTCGGCGGTCGCCTTGATCTGGCGCACGTACAGGTCCTTTTCGGCGATCTTGCGGGTGACGTAGGCCTTGCCCTTTTCCATCTCCACGGTGGAGATGACCATCCCTTCCTGAACGATTTTTTTCAACTCGGCTTCTTCCTTGGCGGCCCGGGCCGCCGACTGGTTGGTGAACACCATCTGGTCCTGCAGCTTTTTGGCCTCGATATTTTTTTGTATTTCAGGGCTGTATTTAAAGTAGCGCACCAGGACCTGGTCGACTTCGATGCCCTTTAAATTCAATTCTTTGTTAAGCCTATCCTTGGCTTCCTCGGCTTTTTGGACCCGCCTGGGACTGTTGTAAAATTCCTCGGTGGTCAGCTTTCCCAGGGTTTCCTTCAACGCCGGTTCGGCCTTGGGAATGATGCCGTTGTCCTCAAAGAGGCTGCCGGGGCCGATGGTGGTAAAGACCAGGTAGGGGTCCTTGATGTGATAGAGGATGGAAACATCCACATCCACGAAAAAACCGTCGGAGGTCTGGATATGGGCGGCCCGGTCCTTTCGCGCCTCCGCCGAGGCGGTGTCGGGAAAATTGGTCAGTTCCAGCACCTGAATGCTTTTGGGCATCAGGTAAATCTGCTGTATCCCGAAGGGCAGCACCATGGTCAACCCGGCTTGATAGACTTCTTTCTGAACGCCCCGGGTCAGGCCGAGGCGGTTGACCTTGATCCCGTATTGGTCGGGTCGAACGTAGACAAAAATGAGGTTCAGGGCGATAAACGCCAGGGCCAGGGCCACGAAAACTATTTTCAAGGCCCGGGCCAGTTTTACATTGAGATGGGGCAGCCTGAAGCGCGCGACAAATTCGTTCAGGCCGGCCGAAAACCTATCGATGGGGTCATTGTTCATCGTCGAGATATCCTTATTAAACCGCCGCAAACCGGGGCGGGCTTGGTGTTTTAATAAATATTCCGTTCGCAGATTTTACGGTAATGATAGCCGTAAATGGACAAGGTTATGGCCACGGTAATTTGCCTGGGCTTGCGAATGAGGGTCCAGAAAATTAGCTGCCAGTATTGATAACGTTCCTTCCCTAGCACCCCGAGTCGAAAAGCGGACCTGAAGATCGAAAGGAACCGTTGCAGGTCGATGGGCATGCGGACCACCGGTTCCTTAAGGTCCCGGAGCAGGGTCCTGATGCGTCGGTAATAGTTTTTAGGGGAGTAAATCTGTTTCATGATAAATTGGTACCCGTTGGAAAGGTTGTCCAGGCCCATGCGGGGTAGGATGTTGGTGCCGCCATCGACGTTGTCTCCGGAAAAGGTCTTGACCACGCGGCTTTCCCGTTGGAGCCGGTCAAAAAGAAGCGTGCCGGGGGGGGCCTGGAGCATGCCGACCATGGCGGTCACGATTCCGCTTTTCTGAATGAAATCGACCTGCCGCTGGAAAATGGACGGCTGGTCGTTGTCGAAGCCGACAATAAACCCGCCCATGACCTGCAACCCGGAACGATGGATTATCGCCACGCTTTCCAGAATATCGCGGTTTTTATTCTGGGTTTTATGGCATTCGGCCAGACTCAGCTCATCCGGCGATTCGATGCCGATAAAAACGGAGTCGAATCCGGCCTTGACCATCATATCCAGGAGTTCCTGATCATCGGCGAGGTTGATGGACGCCTCGGTAAAAAACACGCAGCCTTTTTTATTTTTTCGCCACTCGATCAACGCCGGCAGCAAATGTTTTTTAAGGTTGTCCTTGTTTCCTATAAAATTGTCGTCGACAAAAAAAATGCCGCCGCGCCAGCCCGCGGAGTAAATCCGATCCAATTCCGCGACCACCCGCGACGCCGTTTTTATTCGCGGCCGATGTCCGAACAGCGCGGTGACGTTGCAGAATTCGCAATTGAACGGACATCCCCTGGAAAACTGAATGCTCAGCGAGGCGTACCGCTTGGTTTTAATCAGGTCCCAGGACGGGATCGGGGCGTCGTTCAGGTCGCAGAAACCGTCGGCCCGGTAAATTTTTTGGGGCGCGCCTTTTTCCAGGTCCGTTAGAAAGGCCGGAAGGGTCAACTCGGCTTCGTCCAGGATCAGATGGTCAACTTCCCCGAATTCTTCCGGTTCGCAGGTAAAGAGCGGGCCACCGGCGACGACCTTCAAATTCATGGCCCGGCACCGGGCGATGATTTGCTTGGCGGATTTTCGCTGCACCGCCATCCCGCCGATAAAGGCCATATCCGCCCACGACAGGTCCTTATCGGTCAAGGCTTCCACGTTGACGTCCACCAGCCGCTTGGACCAAGCGTCCGGTAAAAGGGCCGCGATGGTGATCAGGCCCAGCGGCGGGAAAGCCGCTTTTTTTCCGATAAAACGCAAGGCGTGGGTGAAGGACCAGAACGTTTCGGGGAATTGGGGAAAAATAAGAAGAATATTCATATGTTATACTCCCTTGAAAGTAAGCGCATTTTGTAGTGAACTTGGTTTTTTTCTTATGGAATTGACGGCCTCGATTCCTTCCGCGCCGGCGACGGTGAGAATTTGAATTTTTAACGGTTCGCACAGCAGGCTCTTGGTTCCCAGGAGCACGCTGAACCTGTGCGAAACGAGATGATGGTCAAGTTGTTCCCGGGTATTCCATTCCGATATTAAATTGAAAACATTAATATCCTCGATATCGCGAAAAATACCGTAGCTCAGGTATTCGTTTTCAAGACCCGGCGGCTCGATTAGGGATAGAAGCGTTTGCACGACTTCCTTCTGCTTTTCAGGACGCACGATCATTGTTATCCTGAAGATTATCATGAAACTGCTCTCCTCTCCGCGAAGCTCGGACTTTCACCCTTTCGAGGTTAATGCTCGCGCGAATCCGTGTCGAATCGAATTGCCCGTAATTTATGATTACCGGCCAACCGGGACGTCGCCCGCAGGGAGGCGTTGGCATTTCGTCCGGCCTGCTTTTTCCGTCGGGTCCCATTCGTCGCCTACAGGGGGACCTTTCCCGCGACGCCGAGCCGTCCCGGTGGTCAATGTTTCAAAGTCACGGGCTTCGCCACTGACAGATCAAAATCCGTGCCAGGACCGGAAAAAGATTCGTTGAAGGTAATGTGTTGATCTTGCGTAAATTATTGTAATAGTAACAATGCGTGGGTATTTTTTGGGGGCCCTAAAATGCTCATATTTGACCAAAGGTCGTATACGACCATTATTCGCGGTCCCGGGGCCGGGTTAAGTTCCACCTAGAGACGATAATGGAGTCAGGACGTCCCGGCCTGGGATGAACCGACAGGGGCGGCTTTTCCGAATGACCGGCCATTAGGCGCGACTAGCCGGCGCTCCGGTTTAGAACCGGGTGGGCCGGGGTCCCTCGCGCCATGGGGTACTTGAAGCGGCGCGGCCGGCCGAAGCGGGCCCAGGGGCCGCTGGGCGGGCGGCGCTTGGCGCGGTATGGGGGGCGCGTCAACCGCGGCCTTGCCGCCGGGCCGCCCTTCCTCCGGGGAAGAGAGCCGGCGGCCGGTCCAGCGTGGTCGCTGTAATCAAAAAATAACTTTACGAAAGGCCATGAGGAGGAAACCCAGACGGAGGTGGGAACGGTTGAAACCGGGTCGCCCGCGGTTGGAAAACCGGCGGCGCGGCGCCCTGTCCAGGGGCCGCGCCGGCAAGTTTCCCACCAGGGGCTGGTGGAAGGAATCGGTCGGTTGGGGGGTTCGCGCTTGGCGGCCTTAATCCGCCAAGGGCGAGGGTCTTGCCAGGGGGTGGGGTTGGTATGAAAATGGCCGAAGGGCATTTTCAGTGGTTGTTGTGACCGACATGGCCCGCGGTCATGTCGGTTTGGTTGTTACGGGGTCGCGTTGGGCTGCGCCACGTTTATTTCCACGCGGCGGTTGAGCAGGCGGCCTTCCTCGGTATCGTTGTCCGCGATGGGCATGGTTTCGCCGTAGGATTTGTATTTCAGACGCGATTTTTCAACGCCGTACCCGGACAGGACGTCCCTGATGGCCAGGACTCGCCGTTCACCCAGGGCCAGGTTGTATTCCGGGGTCCCCACCTGGTCGGTATGGCCTTCGAGCGTCACTTCCAGCTTGGGATAGGCCTTGAGGACATCGGCGATCCGTTGCAGGTGAGCAAAGTATTGCGGCTTGACGTCGGATTTGTCGAAGTCGAAGAACTTACCGTAGGCGGCGAGCCAGCATCCGCGCGCATCCACGATCGCTCCCAACGGAGTGTTGGGGCATTTATCGAGCAGGTTCGGGACGCCGTCAAAGTCGGAGTCGATATCCGCCACGGCGACGGCTTCCACTGCCTCGGGAGGAGCGGCCACGCGATATTCGTCATAAAAGATGGTCTTGATCGCTTCGTCCATGGCATACTGGTTTTGAAACAACACGCAGCCGTCAAAAGACACTCCGCCGGTGGCCGCGGCGATTTCCCGGGCCTGGGCCACCTGTTTCGGGTTTTCGGAGATGACAATGGTGTAAACGCGAACCTGGTGGTTATATTCATCCCGCAGTTTTTGGGCTTCGGCCGTGGGATTGCCAAAAAACATGCTTCTTCTAAAATCGGAGATGATGACCAGGGCCTTGCGGCCGGCCATGGTGTCAAGATCGCGGCCGGCGTGAACCGTGGCCGGTCCCATGGGAGTTATCCCGGTGGTTGGTTTGAGTTTGTTCACCTCGGCCACGAAGGCCGGGCTGTTGAACTTTTGCGGCGGATAAACGATGCGGGTAAAGTCCGCGTCTCCGGTGATCAAGTTGGTAATTCCAAAGGCCCGCATGGCCCCGACGTAATGGAGTTGGGGTACGCCGGCGCTAAAGCGTCGAATGACCTCGAACTGGACCTGGAGCTTATCGAGCCCCGTGCAATTCCCCGTGGCCCAGTTTTCGTCCATCGACCCGGACACATCGACCAGAATTTCGAATCCTTCCACCTTTTTCATCTGTATGATCGTTTCCTTGGCGGCCGAACTCGTGTTCGGCCACATCAGGCAAGGCAATACGATCAATGCCAAAAGCAGCCATTTAAATTTGGATAAAGTCATACCTTGTCTCCTTGTTGGTTAGACGGTTATTGTTTTAATGTTCTCGTTCTGAACTGCTAGACCGGCGTCGGGCCGGCCAAGGCGAATCGGGCTGGGCGGCGCCGAAAAGCCTCTTATATTTACATGACGCCTTCATTTATTTCCGCGGCGCGTCAAGTGACTGGCTCCGTGGTTTAAAGGCGTGATGGGCAAGACGTTTTGAGGCTGGAGCTAGGCAAAATCATCTTTTTCCGTCGTTTATTACATATCAATTTTCGTACCAATTCCGAAATGGTTGGAACGGCGTCATTCATCTTTCTGATTTGTAGACATAATTGGTTTATAGGCATCAGCGGGACAGTCGAAAACCGGTTGGATTCAAAAGGTCATATATACTCAATGGTCAAATATGACCCTTTTGGCGTCTGCTTGGTTTGGGGGGATGGGCTAGGCTGGGGCGGTTTGATTCACGCCGGCGCAAGGACCCGGCGGCGTTATCGCGCCAGGGCCCGGCGGGGTGGGTTGGTGGAATGTCAGCGGCCGGTTGAAAATGTAAGGAAAATGGCCAAATGAAAATGAGTAAGGCTGGTTCCCAAGCTCTAGCTTGGGAACCTCGGCCAGGGAAGCTCCAGCTTCCTCACTCTAGAGATGTAGCGCCCCGCCACCGCCCATAATCACCGGCCAGGGGATAGACCTTGCCCGGCGAGCCTTCAGGCATGGGTTCAACGAGACGGATGAAATTTTAAACCGACTAATATCGATACCTTCACCGCCGCGCTATGACTACGAAATGGAAACGCCGCGTTGATTCCCCGTGGTTGCTTTCCGGATAAAGTGGGGAAGATAGAGCTTCCCATTCTCGGGTTCCCAAGCTAGAGCTTGGGAACCAGCGGATATTGGATGTCTTTGTAAAAAGTCTCCGCGAAACCATTTGGCCATCGTTTAGCCCTCCCTGCCCGATGGCAAGATTACAAGGGGCCACGCCGGTAAGAAATCCAAAAGAAATAAAATGAAGCAGTCAATTTTTTTGAACTGAAAAGGAAAGGAATAATACAATTTCAGATGGCCTCTGACAGCGGAAGACGGTTGAGGCGCTTTAGCATCCCGTGGCCGCCTTGGCGGAACGGGCGTTTATGGCTTCAGGATGTCGAGTTTTCTCATCCGCGCGCGCAAGGTGCTGCGGTCAAGTCCCAGTATATCGGCCGCCCCGTTTTTTCCGCTCACTTTCCATTGAGTTTGTTCCAGCACTTTGAGAATATATTCCCGCTCGACCTCATCCAGGGTTTTGGGGGTCGTCGCTAATTCCTTTTGGGGTTTTTTCAGTTCATCCACCAGGTGCAGCTTGGGTCCCGAGGAGTTGATCACCGCCCGTTCCAGTACGTTTTCGAGTTCCCTGACATTGCCGGGCCAGGGATAGTTCCGCAAGGCGTTCATGACGGCGGTTGGAATGGTTTCGATGGTTTTGCCCAACCGCTTGGAAATTTTATTGACAAAAAAATCAACCAGCAGGGGGATGTCATCCCGGCGGTCCCGCAGCGGGGGCACGGTAATGGGAAAAACATTCAAGCGGTACCACAGGTCTTCCCTGAAGCGCCCCCGGCGGACTTCCTCTTCCAGGTTGCGGTTGGTGGCCGCGATCACCCTCACGTCGACCTTGACCGTCTGGGAGCTGCCCAGGCGCTCGAACTCGCCGTCCTGGATCACCCTCAGCAGCTTGGGCTGAAGCTCCAGCGGCAGCTCGCCGATTTCATCCAGGAAAAGGGTGGCGCCGTTGATCACTTCAAAGCGTCCGAGCTGTCGGGCATGGGCGCCCGTGAAGGCGCCTTTCTCGTGGCCGAACAGTTCGCTTTCGATGAGGTTCGCCGGCAGGGTGGCGCAGTTTATTTTGGCCAAGGCGCGATCCTTGCGCCGACTCTGGCTGTGAACGGCCCGGGCGACCAACTCCTTGCCCGTCCCGGTCTCCCCCAGAACCAGGACGGTGGTGTCGGTGGCGGCGATCTGTTCGACCTTGAAGAACACGTAACTGATCTCGTCGCTTTGGCCGATGATGTTTTCGTAGTTGTATTCCAGTTTGATCTCTTCCCGCAGGTAGGCCCTCTCGGCCTCGAGTTGGTCCTTTAATTCCTCGATGGAGGAGATCGCGGACTTGAGGCTCAGTTCGGCCTGCTTGCGGTTGGTGATGTTTTGAATCCACCCGGTCATTTCGATGGCGGCGCCGTCCCCGTCCCAGACGGCCTGCCCGCGCGACAGAAACCAGGGGAACGTCCCGGCCTTGGTCGCCATGCGGTATTCAGTTTTGAAGGGGGTCTGGTCCTTGATGTGGCGCTCGATCGTCGCCCAGACGCCCGCGACGTCCTCGGGATGAATTAGGGCGCGAAAGGCGTCTATCGTCCCGGAAAACTCCTCGGGGGAATACCCCAGGTTTTCCAAATACCGGTCCGAGCAGGAGACGGCGCCGGTTTTGATATTCCAGTCCCAGATGCCGTCGGTGGACCTCTCGATGGCCATGAGGTGGCGTTCCTCGCTTCGGCGCGAAGCCTCCTGGGCCCGATTGTGCCTGGCGCGCTGGGCCAGCAGGCCGATGATGAACAAGGTCAGGCAGACGGAGAAAAAAGCCAGGACGATAACGGCTGTTGGCATGGACCTCCAAAATAATTCCATTTGCGCCTATCCCGGGTTAAAATTTGTCAAAGTTGGGGCCGTCGGGCGCGCCGCGGCCAAACCGTTGGATAACCCTGAATAATTTATGTGTATTTTGTGTCGGCGCGCTGTTCATTCATTCCGACCGCGCGCGCCCGGCGAGTCGTTGTCGAGATTCACGGTTGTTTTTTGTTGACCGACAAAGCCAAGAACTGAACGTCGAAACGGCCTTGGCGCGTGGTTGATGATTTTTCCCAGGCCCAAGCCTCACGCCGGCCCGGGAAGATTACGAAAAAAACCCATAAAAGAACCCTTGGCCTAAAGGTATACCAGGGAGCCTAGACTATCAACCCCTTCCCCGCGTCGTCAGCCGGGCCGGCGGCTTTTTTCATGGGAATTGTCTTCCGGGTTTTTTCTGGAAGACCAAGCCCCTTGGGCCATGACCCCCGGCACGGAAAAATTTTGGATGTCGTGTATATAAGGCTGGTTCCCAAGCTCTAGTTTGGGAACCTCGGCCAGGGAAGCTCCAGACGCCTATATGCCTTGACTTCTTTACAAACAGATCAAGTTTTTACTTGACGGTTTGAGGCGAAGCTTCGCCGGCTTCCTCACTCTAGAAATATGGGTGTCCATGTTAACTTAAAGCCCCCCTCACCCCAGCCCTCTCCCCCCATGAATGGGTGGAGAGGGAGGATAATCACTTCTGTTTTGTTCCTTTTATTCTGAAAGACAAGACCTTGCCCCAAACGGAGGCGAGGCCGGGCCGGACAATTATCTCCCTCGCCCCCCGACGGGGGGAGAGGGTTGGGGTGAGGGGGGTAGTCCTTGGTTCACCCGGGCCGACGGGACCGGGCAAGATGTTGGGTTTCGCCTACGGCTCAACCCAACCTACGGAGATCACATTATTTTTTAACCTGTAGAGGCGCGTCGGGCCAAGCAATTCCAAACGCCCCGGACTTCTTCGGGCGGGCATGGACGCCCGCTCTTTCCGCCCTCGAAACAGGACGTTTCGGGGCGTGAAACCGCCTCCAGGCGGGCTTGCCCGCCGCAGGTTTGTCAGCGGCCAACTGATAATGCCTAAAACCTCGCCATCTGAAATTGTATTATTCCTTTCTTTTTCAGTTCAAAAAAATTGACTACTACATTTTTTTCTTTTTGATTTCTTGCCGGCGTGGCCCCTTGTATCCTTGTCATCGGGCAGGGATGGCTAAACGATGGCCAAATGGTTTCACGGAGACTTTTTAAAAAGACATCCAATATCCGCTGGTTCCCAAGCTCTAGCTTGGGAACCAGCCTTACTCATTTTCATTTGGCCATTTTCCTGACATTTTCAACCGGCCGCTGACACAGGTTGGTTCTCCGGAAAAAGCTTGTAGGGGCGGGTCCCCGCGCCCGCCCTCTTTTGCGTGATCGGGATTGTCGCTTGGGCATATGGATGGATGTCATATTAAGTGGTTATTTCCTTTCCCGGGCCAGCGTTCCGGCGAAAAGATAGCCCAGGGCTTCCCGGACGACTTCCGGAATATCTTGCTTGAACCTTGGTTTTTCCAGGGGGGAGAGCTTTTTTCCGGCGATCTCCTCGGCCAGGGCCAGCCCCCAATGATGGAAGGCGGTCAGGTCGGCCATGTTTTTTTGTTCGTGGGCGTCGCTCAGCGCCAGGGCCGCCTCGAGAAAGCCGGCGTATTTCGGTTCGAGCAGCAGTTCCTCCACCAGGGCCGCGCCGGCGCCGTCCGAGGCGAGGCAGTCGCAGTCCAGGTCCGAGGCCAGGGAAGAGAGGCTGATTCGGCGCTCGTCGAGGCGGTCGAAAATTGACCGTCCCTGGGTTAGGCCGTTTTGTTTCCGCGCGGCTTCCTGGACGCCTTGGTAGACGGCCCGGGCGATCAGTTCCCCCATTTTGCAGTGTCCGCCGGCGTTGTCGATGGTCGTTCCCTCGCCGCCGACCACTATAATGTTGTCCGTGCCGGTCCCGGTGGCGGGGTTGACCAGGGGGGTGAAGGAGCTTCGGACATCCAGGTCCCAGAGGGCCGCTGTCTTGGCTTCCGTGGCCGATATCACGGCCCTGGTCATGGCCCTGGGGGTGAGGGCCATGTTGGTCAGGATGATGATGTTGATGGTCCCCGGCTCGTAATAGTCCCCGCTGTCCCGGGACATGCGGACGGCGTTGGACCCGACCCCGGCCGTGACCAGGGCCGCGACCTTCATGTCCCTGAAGGAGACGGTTTGGGCGGAGAGGTTGTCGAGGTCCGCTCCGGTAAAGAGCAGGCTGGTTGTTTCGGCGGGCCGGTGCAACACTTTTAGGAGATGTTCGCGGGTGGAAGCAAGGCCTTGCCGGTGTTCGGCGGCCCAGGCGGGCGGGGGCGAATAGTGATTGCCGACCGAGAGCAGCCCGTGGCGTTGTCCTTCCAGGGTCGAGACCGCGGTTTGCGGGGCGGTGAAGTCCAGCAGCAGGGTTTTGTTTTCAAAGTCGTTGATATGGCTGAGCACGATCCGGGCCTTTTTCACGTAGGGCAGGTCGACTTCGACGGGGCGTTCCCCGATGATTTTTTCCGCCCTGACATTATTCCCGGGGGCGGAGAATTCGTCGCCCTGGATCAGGGAAGCCAGCCAGGTCGCGAAATAACCAGTGTGGGTGGCGGCCCGGCAGGTCAGGTCGCAGGGCAGGGAAAACAGGCGGCCGTCGCGGACCGCGTCCACATCCCGCCAGCCCGGGCGTTGGAGCAACCCGCCCAGGGCGCGCAGGTCGTCGCCGCAGCCGTACAGGGCCTGGGGGTTGAAGGACCGCCATTCTTCCAGGGTCACGGCCATGATATCCCCCGTTTTTCCCAACTTGGGGGGGACGCCGCCCGCGGCGGCGATCAGTTCGTTCTGGAAGGAATCGTCCCCGGGCGTCATGATCTCTTCCCGCCCCATCAGCCGCATGACCCGCGGTCGGTTTTTTCCGGGGACGCGGTCGGTTTTTTTCCGAATCAAGTCCATGGCGGCGCGATTGCGGGCCAGGATTTCACCGGCCTCCTTTTCCCGTTGGAAAATTTTCCCCAGCATCGTGATATTCGCGTCGGCGTCGGCCAGGGAGCGGGCGTCGAAAACCAGGACGGCGGCGTTGGTCGCGGGCAGCGCTTGACGCTGGTGGGGAGCGGCGATGATCAAATCCGGGTCCAGGGCCGCGATCGCCGCCCGGGATGGGGAAAAATACCCGCCCACGATCGTTTTTTCATATCCGCCGGGCAGGCGGGCGTCGTGCCTGGTTATCCCGACCACCACGTCCCGGCGCCCCAGGGCGAACAAAATTTCCGAGGCCGTGGGGACCAACGAGACCACTCGCCGGGGCGTGGAGGTAAAATGAAGTTCCCGGCCGGCAGGGTCCGTCGCCGCGCCCGGGCCGGCCGAGACGGCCGGGACGATCAAGACGGCCGGGACGAGAAGCAAGAACAGGACGGACGACCTAAAAACGAGACGCGTGATTGATTTCATTTATATTCCTTGACCGCCGGCGCGGGCTTCCCGGCCGGTTATGCGGGTGGATAACAAGGTTGCGATCAGGCGGCCGCCTGGCCGCCTAGTTTGCGGCGAAAAGCTCCGTCACCGCGTCCCGGATATGATCGATCCAGAGCGCGGCGAGGTTGTCGTATTCGGCGGTCCCCTTCATGACAACCGCGACTTCGATCCCCAGGCCCTGGAGGACCGAGCGCCAAGAATCCGGACCGTCGCCGGCCAGGTCCCGGCGGGCGTGTTCCCCGGCCGCGGACATGAACGGCATGAGATAGGCCTTGCGGACGCCCCCGGCCCGCAGCTTGGCGGCCAGGTCCCCGATGCCGGGAGGGCCGTCCACCGTGCCGATGAAGACCAGGTCGTCCAATTCCCGCGCTTGTTGCATCAAGGCGAGATAATGGGCGTCGGCCGGATGAGGCGTGCCGTGGCCCATGAACAAGACGGCTTCGTCGGATTTTCGGGTCCGGGGCAGGTTTTCGATCAAGGCGGCGGCGACTAGCTCGATGTCCCGGCGGCTGGACAGGAGGGGCGAACCGACCACGGCCTTGCAAAAGCCCTTCGGAATGGCCAGGAAGGCCCGCGCGGTTTCCACCAGGTCCTCGTATTCCTTGCCGCGAATGGTGTGGAGCGACCCGAGCGCCACATGGGTGAAGCCTTCTTCCATCATCCGGGCCAGGGCGGTCACGGTCGAGTCCGCGGGTTCTCCCCGGCCGGCCATGATCTTCCTGATTGTCGGCGAGGTGAAGGCCCACCGGATTTCCAGGCCCGGGAATTCCGCCCCGGCCAGGGCGTGGATGTTGTGGAACCCGCCCCGGGCCGCGGCGACGCTGGTCCCGAAGGCGACCAGCAGGAGCCCGGCCTTGTCGGGCCTGGGTTGGGCGTGGCCCGCCGGGAACCTGGTCCCGGGAAGGAATATTTTCAGGTTTTCTCTTCGGTCGTTCATGAGCGCCTCCCCCCAAAAAAAAAGCCCGAATCGACTGGTCCGTCGATCCGGGACGCCCTGTTATCCAAGATGGCCGCGACGCCGTTCCCTTTCCACGAGGAACGTTCACCGATGATTCAGGCAGGTCTTCTGACTTTCGGATCATCCTTTCGGCGCGCCTTCCCGGCCGTTTTACGGCCAGTGGCTTGCGGTCGCCTTGGTCCCCGATTACAGCGGCGGGCCCGTCCCCGATTTGCACGGGGTTCCCTATTATGCTCTCGCGAGCGCCGGAATCGACTTTTTCCTAACAAAAACGGCCCGGAATTGCAAGAAGTAATTGACGGCGCGGCGGTCAGGGGTTTTTTTCGGGCGAGGTGGAGGTTGCTTGCCTGGTGGTCTTTGGAAATGCTAGGCTGAAACCGGATGGCGGGCAGTCGTTTTATTCATCGCCGGTAGAGGTGTTTTTCCTTGATTTGGGCCACAGCCCGATGTTTTGCAATTTGCTCATAAGTAATGATTTTCTTTCAAGCCGCCGTTCATGGGCCGCCCCCGCGACCTGGGAATGGCGTTTTGGGCTGAGTTTCAAAAGTTTCCCTTGACAGGCAAAAATGATGAAGCCATAATTTAGTGAAGATTTTTTAAGGATTTAATACTGCTTGGCGTTCAACCGATGGTATTTGTTGAGCTCAAATTCATAAATATAATAACCCGGCCCCGGGTAAACCTTGGGATGTCGAGTTGAAGCGCCGGTTTACTAATCAAGAAAGATTAGGCTATGTATATCTCGAAGGTTAAAGTTCGTAATTGGCGAAATTTTACTGATGTGGAAGTTTCGCTTGAAGACACGGTTTTTTTGATAGGGCCGAACGCTTCCGGTAAATCGAATTTTCTCGATATTTTTCGGTTTTTACGAGATATAGCCAACCCGGAAGGCGGCGGTCTTCAAAAAGCGATTTCTTCTCGCGGCGGCCTGAAAAAAATTCGTAGCCTGGCCGCGAGGAGATATACCAACGTTGATTTAGAGATTGAATTGAATGACGCCTCATCCACCGACGGCTGTTTAGCGGAACCTGATTGGAAATATGTTTTATCTATTAAAAATGAAAAATCAGGGAAGCGAAGGATTCTTGTCGCCAAGGAAGAGGTTTATAGAGACGGCGAACGGATATTGGCTCGTCCGAACGATGATGACAAACGAGACCCCGTGCGGTTGACGCAAACCTACATCGAACAAATTAACATGAATAATGAATTTAGAGAGATTACGGAATTCTTTCAGCAGGTGCTTTATTTGCACCTCATTCCGCAACTTTTAAAATTTGGCGGACAGGTTTCAATCCGTGAGATGGAATCGGACCCGTTCGGGCAAGGCTTCCTTGAGCATATTTCCGCCACGCCGAGCAAGCCGCGCGACTCTCGCTTGAAGAGAATTGAAGCTCTTTTGAAGGAAGTCATCCCCTTTTTTCGAGAACTGCGCTTTGTCAAGGATGATATTACCGGCGCGCCGCACCTGGAGATGAGATATGTCCATTGGCGGCCCAGGGCCGGTTGGCAACGGGAAGACCAATTTTCCGATGGAACCCTGCGTCTTATCGCCTTGGGTTGGACCTTGTTAAGTTTTAACAGCTTGATTCTTTTAGAGGAGCCGGAGATTTCCCTCCACACGAAAATTGTGGAGCAAATACCGGAGCTGGTTTCTAAATGGCGTAAGAGCAGGAAAAAGGCCGGTGGACAAATATTAATCAGCACTCATAGCGAATCGCTCCTTTCGGGCTCGTCAATTGATGGTGGATTTCTAATCCTGAAACCTGGAGGAAAAGGAGCGCCGACCAGGATCACCCAACCCTCCGAGGATGACCGGAAAGCCCTACGTTCAGGTATGACTCCCGCTGACATTCTTTTGCCGCAAACGAATAATTTCATAAAAAATATCCCACTATGACCGTAATTCGTTGCTATGGTTATGTCGAGGATCCGCCATCTGCGGAAGTTGCCAAAAAAATTGTTGAATACCGAAATGAACATGCCGAGGGTTCACTTGCTTTTATCGAGGGCTTCCCGCATGTAACAAAAGGATTTGGCAAAATAAAAAAGATGGCTCCTCGGTTTTTGGCAATGGCCGAAAATGGGCTCGTTACCTTTACGGTGACTGATCTGGACAAGGAGGCATGTCCTCCCGAGTTAATAAAAAAATGGTTTTCTATAAAGGCTAAACCCGCCGAGTTACCCCGGCGGGTTATTTTTAGGGTCGCGGTCCGTGAGATTGAAGCCTGGATTCTAGCCGATCAATTTGGTTGTTCCGCCTTCCTGGGAATTCCAGAAGACAATTTTCCATCTTTTCCGGATACATTAAACGACCCGAAGGAACACCTACTATCAATCATAAGAAAAAAGGGAAAGAAAAAATGGCTGCGTGAAATGCTGCCGACTTCAAACTCCCAGATCGGCCCAATGTATAACATAAGGCTCTGTGAATTTGTAAAGGAGGCTTGGTCGCCGGAACGCGCCTCCGCCAGTTCCCCTAGCCTTGCCCGAGCTATAAATTCCCTCCTTAATTTTAAATAACCGTTTGCCCGAACCCTGCCTTGGGCCGGCGGACTTGGCCAGGCGCCTACCCGTCAACCGCGGTACTCACTGGTTGGCATTAATTTTCCGGTTAGTCTGGTTGGTTGCCGTGCTCCGGCGGCGACTGTCCAGGGCCTTGCGAATGGTTTCCGCGAGTTTTTTCCTCAAGACCGGTTTATGCAGCAGGGCCTGAACGCCGAGGCCGGCGGCCGAACCCTCGTCGATATCCGTGCTGAAACCCGTGAGGAGGATCACGGGCAGGTTGGGGCGAATTTCCAGCAAGGCCTTGGTCAAGACATCCCCGGTCATTTGAGGCATGGTCATGTCGGTGATGACCAGGTCGAAGGCGTCGGGGTCGGTTTGGAAGATTTTCAAGGCTTCCAGGGCGCCGCCGACTCCCGTGACCCTGTAACCCAGGGACTCAAGGACAAGGGTGTTCACATCCACCAGGGTCAGTTCGTCGTCGACCAGAAGGATGCGCTCGGCGCCCAGGGGGACGTATTCTTCCCTGAACAGGGCGACAATGTCTTCGGGTTCGACCGCCGGGAGGTGGATTTCAAAGGAAGCGCCTTGGCCCGACGCGCTGGTCACGGTGATGTGGCCGCGAAGGCGCTGGACGATGCCTCGGACCACGGACAAGCCCAGGCCGGTGCCCTCGCCGGGTTTTTTGGTGGTGAAAAACGATTCGAAAATCAGGCCCTGGACGTTTTCCGGGATGCCGTGGCCGGTGTCGGACACCACCAGGCGGATATGAGGGCCGCTCCCCAACCCCGGGTGGGTTACCAGGAACTCGGGACCCGGCTGGACGTCGTCAAGCCTGATTTCCAGGGTCCCGCCGCTTTCCCGCATGGCGTGGGCCGCGTTGGTCCCCAGGTTCAGCAGTATCTGATGGATGTTGGTCGGGTCGGCCAGGACCAGCAGTCGGCTTTGGATGTCCTGGCGGATTTCAATGGTCGAGGGCAGGGAGGCCCGGAGCATTTTGACGGCTTCCCTGGCGATGGTGTTGACCTGGATCGGGTTCAGGGCCGTCTCGTATTGCCGGCTGAAATTCAGGATTTGCTGGACCAGGTCCCGGGCCCGGATCGCGGCGGTCAGGACGTTTTCGAGATACCCGTGCACGGTGGAATCCTGGGGAATGTTGTCGAGCCCCAGCTCGGTAAATCCCAGGATCGCGGACAGGATGTTGTTGAAGTCGTGGGCGATGCCGCCGGCCAGGGCGCCGATGGCTTCCATTTTTTGAGCCTGTTGCAGTTGATTGATCAGGTCGATGCGTTCCCTTTCGGCCGCCTTGAGCTGCTCGAGGCTGTCCTGAAGTTCCATGGCGTGGGTCTTGAGCTGGGCGAAAAGAAGGTTTTTTTTCAGGCCGATGGCCAATTCGTTGGCCAGGGCTTCCAGAAATGGCCCGTTAACCTCGAAATCGCTGGGGCGATAGGAGGCCAGGCCCAGGACGCCCAGGGTGTCGTAGTCGCTTTCCAGGGGCAGGGCGGCGAAGGCGGTCAGGCCCGCTCTTATGCATTCCCGCATGGTGCAGCGGGGGTCCGAACGAACGTCCCGGGCGTAGACGGGCCTTTTTTCGAGGGCCGCCAGGCCGCAAAGGCATTCCCCGACGCGGTGCGCGTCCGCGGGTTCCCATGTGCCCTCGGGGTTTTTCATTAAATAACCCTTGAGGACCAGGGCGTCCCCTTCCTTCAACAGGACCAGGCAGAGGTCCGAACCGGAGGCCTGGGCGATTTCCTTCATCCCCGCCTGAATCGCGTCTTCCAGGGTCGGGCTTTTGCCAAGCGCCTGGGCCAGGGAATTGAGAATGGTCAGTTCATCGGCCCGGCGACGAAGGGCGGCCTCGCTCTCGGTCAGGGCCCGGGTCCGTTCCTCCACCAGTTTTTCCAGCCGGGTGGTGTATTCGAGGTTTTCCTTTTCCAGACGGTTTTTTTCGTCCCGAAGGGACTTGACGCCCAGGGCGTTGCGCACGGCCTTGAGTATGCCTTCCTTGCCGACGGGTTTCCGGAGGTAGTCCAGGGCGCCCAGGCGCAGGCACTCGGCGGCCGTTTCCAGGGTCGGCTCCCCGGTCATCACGATGACCAGGGCCTCGGGAGACCTGGCTTTTATCGCCTTGAGCAGGTCGATTCCGGACATTTTGGGGAGGATGATGTCGGTCAGGACCAGGTCCGCGGGCCGCTGCTCGAAAAGCGCCAGGGCCGACCGGGCGTCTTCCGCGGTCTCGACCCGGTGTCCCTCGTTTTCCAGAAAGACCTTGAACGTGATTCTGATGCTGCGTTCGTCGTCAACCAACAGGATATCACCCATTGCGGTTTCCTCGTTCTCCAGGCGACAGCCACCCGTTGTCCACGGGCAGGTCCACGTGAATGCGGGTGAAACGGTCCGGTTCGCTCTCCACGATCAATTCTCCTCCATGGTCCCTGACAATGCCATAGGTTATGGACAGGCCGAGGCCGGTCCCCAGGTCCTTGGGCTTGGTGGTGAAAAAGGGATCGAATATCCTGTCCCGAATCCCCGGGGAAATTCCGACCCCATGGTCCTCCACCGTGATCCGGATGAATTCGCGGCCGCTTTTATACTGGGGCCGGGCGGAGACCAGCAGCTTTTTTTCCGGGTTGTAACCCGGGAATTTTTGGTTCAGGGCGTCCCGGGCGTTGGTCATGAGGTTCATGACGACCTGGCGAATTTGTTGACTTCGGCATTTGATGGCGGGGAGGTTGTCCGGGACGTCGACCTGAAGGTCGATCTGGTCGTGGCGCATGACCGTCTGAATGAGGGAGAGGGAGGAGGACACGATATCCGAGGCCAGGGCCAGGCTGTGGGACTGTTTTTCGTCCCGGGCGAAGGTCAGGAGGTTACGGACGATCCCGGCGACCCGCTCGGTCTCGAGGATGATCTCGCGCGCCAGTTCAGCGGTCGAACTTTCCGGCTCGACCCGGTCGATGATCAACTGGGCGTAATTCATGACGCCGTTGATGGGATTGTTGATTTCGTGGGCCACGCCGCTGGCCAGGGCGCCGATGGATTCCATTTTTTGCGACTGCACCAGTTGTTCCTGGAGCTTCCGGTTTTCGGTGATGTCCCGGGCGTTGAGCACGAGACCTTCCACGCGTCCGGTTTCGTCGCGAATAGGCAGATAGGTGACGTCCAGGGTCCGGCGGCGCGGACCCCGGAAGTCGTAGGTTTCCTCGAAAGTGACCTGCCGGCCGGTCCAGGCCAGGTCGAGCCGGGGTTTGACCTTTTCCTGGAACAGCGCCTCGCCCACTATTTGGGGCAGGCCGCGGCCCAGGACCTCGTCCCGCTCTTTTCCTAATGCCAGGAGCATGCTGTCGTTGACCGCCTCGAACACGTAGTCGCCATTGACGATGGCCATGAAGTCCTGGGAAACGGACACGATGCGCTCGTACTTGCGCAAGGCGTCCTCGGTCCGCTTTTGTTCGGTGATGTCGGTATGGGACCCGGCCATCCGCATCGGGGCGCCGCTCGGGCCGACGTCCACGACCTTGCCCCGGGCCAGTATCCAGCGCCAGCCGCCGTCCTTGGTCTTGAAGCGGAAATCGGCGACAAACCCGGTTTTATTCTCGACCGCCTCCCGGACCACCCGCTCGGAGCGCTCCCGGTCGTCCGGGTGGAGCAGGCCTTGCCAGCTTTCGTAGCATCCCGGAAACTCACCGGGTTCATACCCGACCATAACATAATACCGCGGGCTGAAATACACGTCGCCGGTCAGGATATTCCAATCCCAGATGCCGTCCGAGGTCCCCTCGAGGGCCAGGCGGAGACGTTCCTCGTTGACGCGCAGGGCTTCCTTGGTTCTCTCGGTTTCCGCGTACCGGTCTTCCGCTTCCGCCAGGCTGCGGCGCAACTGGGCCGTCATGCTGTTGAAGGCCCCGGCCAGGTGGGCCACTTCCCTCGGACCGGCCGCCTCGGCCTGGAGGTCTCGTTCCCCGGCGGCGATGCGAGAGGCGGTTTCCGTTAGTTTTTTCACCGGATAGGAAAGTCGTCGCGCCATGACCAAGCCGCAGGCGCCGGCCACAAGGGCCATGAGCAGGGTGACGCCTCCGGCCAGGACCACGTTCCGGGAGACGTCCTGGTACGCTTCCCGCCAGGGAAGTTCGCTGACCACGGCCCAATCGGGGAAGACCAGGGGCGCATAGGCGCCCAGCACGGTGGTCCCCCGCAGGCCCCGGTACCGGACGCCGGACTCGGGCCCTTGCGACGCCGGGCTGTGGATGAAAGCGGCGACCGTGTTTAAATGATTTACCTTTTTGCCTTGAATCACCAGGGCCGAGTCGAAGAAGGCGAGAAGATTGCCCGCGCGGTCGACCACGTACGCATACCCGCTCCGGCCGACGGTGATCTGTTCCACCAACTCGAACATGGACTTCAGGTTGAGTTCCCCGATCAGGACGCCCTTGGCGTCGCCGAAAACGTCTTTCACCGGGACCGACATGACCACCATGGGCTCGGCGGTCAAGAGATCGAAAAAGACCGGCCCGATGCTCCGGTCGGCCAGCGGGTCGGGACCCGACCCGAGGCCTTGGGGCAGTTCCTCCGCCCGGCGCGATCCTTCCAGGGAGAGGCGGGACGCCTGGGCCAGAAGCCGACGCTCCGGGTCCAGCAGGGCCAGCCTCCTGAACCCGGGGCAGAGTCCCAGCAGGCCCTGGATGATGGTTTTTTGGTCCGCCCCGGGCTTGGAGTCCAGGTCGGTCAACCAGATCGCGGCTTCGAGAATACTAAAATTTTCGTTGAGGAAGCCGCTCACCATCCGGGCCGCGTCCTGGGCCACGAGCTGTTGCCGGCTCAGGAGAATATTTTCCAGGGACTTGAAGTCCGAATAGGTCTTCACGCTGCTGAAAACGAGAAGCGACAAGGCGCTTAGGAAGAAAAAGGCCATGGCCAGCGAAGCGCCCAGGGGCCGGGACCGGAACGGGGCGTCTGATGTCCGAGTATCCATGTTTCCGTTCCTTTGTTTCCCGAACCCGCGGCCTTCCATGGCGGGCGGGACCGCCCGCCTCAAGGGGCCTCCAACCCGTCGGGGGTCGACCTTATGATCTCGTTCGCTTCCTTCAACAGGCCCAGGGGTACGCGAAGGCCGAGCCTTTGGGCTTCGGCGTGGTTGATCTGGAAAAAAATATCCGGGGAGGCCACCGGGATGGCGCCGGCCGGGGCGCCTCGCAAAATTTTATGGGCCTGCTGGGCCGCCAGTTCCCCGGCCTGGACATTGTCCGCGGCCACCCCGAACAGGGTGGAATACCCGTCCATGGTCGCCGCGGCGCCGCCCATGGGTATTCTCCGGGCCTTGGCCGCCCGTCCGATGGCGGGAAAAACCCCGGGGGACAGGGCCAGGGGCTCGGAAATGAATAAAACGGCGTCAAAGCCGATGTCCTCGTTTTGTTCCCGCCGCTCGAGTTCCGCCAGGAGATCGGAAGCCTGGTCGACGGGAGATTCCACCAGGGTCACGCCCGCGGCGGCCGCTTTTTGGCGCAGGGCTTCCAGTTGCCCCGGCACGATCCGGACCCCGCGGGCGTAGGGCGTCCAGAATCTTTTGGCGGCGGGGACAAGTTCGTGGAGTATCTCGAAGCGCTTGCGGGCCAGGTCCAGGGTCGGGTACCTCACGCCCGTGATATTGTCTCCGGGTTCCCGGATGCTGTTGATCAGGTGGGTGTCTTCCACGGTGGCCTGGCAGAAAACCACGGGGATGCCCGTGCCCCGGGCCGCTTCCTTGGCGGCGAGCGCCACCTGGGACGTCACCGCCACGATCAGGTCGACCCGGTCGGCGATGAATTTTTCCAGGACGCGTCGTTCCAGGGCCGGATCGTAACGGGAGATGCGGGCGTCATAGGCGATGTCGCGGCCCTCGATATATCCCAGGGCCGTCATCTTGGCTCGAAACCCGTCCAGGGCCGGGGCCAGGGCGTCAAGACCGCAGAGCATCCCCACTCTAAACATGGGGGGCCGCGGTCCTTCGCACCCCGCCGTTGCCAGGAGCAGTCCGAGGGCGCAAACGATCAGCCGCCGGACCTTGTCGGCGGGAGGCTTCCCGATTCGGTGTTTGGCGGTCCCGGGGGTTTCCGGCACTGTCCGCGGCCCTCCCTTGATATGGCGCCCCGCGTGGTGTCTTTCGAGCGAACAAGCCCGGGACCCGATGGGCGCCAGGTAAAATATAATTTATGAACGGGCGTTAGTCAAAAAAGACTTCCTAATTCCCGAGCGGGGGCGCGGTCGCCGGCATCCCTCCCAGCGGGAAGTCCCCGGTAAAAATGATCAGTCTTCCGGCCGCTGCTTGCGCAGCGGTATTTCCATAATAAAACGGCTGCCGCGCCCGATCTCGCTTTCGGCCCTGATCGTCCCCCCCAGAAGTTTCACGATCCTGCGGGACATGGTCAGTCCCAGGCCCAGCCCCCCGAAACGCCTGGTGGTTGAACCATCGGCCTGGGTGAAATCGTCGAACAATTGTTTCAGCCGGTCCGGCGGGATGCCGATGCCGGGGTCGCTGACGCGGCACTCGACCAGGACCTGGTTGTGGTCTTCCACTTTTTTGGTGAAAACAAGGGACACTTCCCCCTGCTCCGTGAATTTGACGGCGTTGCCGCCGATTTTTTCCAGCAGGGCTTCCAGCAGGCGGGAATCGCCGGTCAAAAGATCGGGTATTTCCGGGGAGATGTCCACGGCGATGGTCAGGTTTTTTTTCCGGGCGTCCCGGGAAACCCGGGCCGCGACCGCTTCCACGACTGCTTTCAGGCTGAATAACTGACAGCGCGGGGCCTCGTCCAAGCCCTCCAGGCGGCTGAGTTCAATCAGGTCGTTGATCATGGCCAGCAGGCTCCCGGCGGAGTCGCGGACGTGGGTCAGGAAAACGCGGTTTTCCCCGACCAGTTCCGGGCTTTCCAGAACCAGTTCGGTCAATCCTATAACCGGATTCAGGGGCGTTCTTAGTTCGTGGGAAATATTGGCCAGAAAGGCGCTCTTGGCCCGGTTGGCCGCCTCGACCCGTTCCAGGGCCCGCTCCAGGGCCTCGGACGTCCACTGCTTTTGCAGGGCCAGGGCGAAAATGAGGGCCAGGCGTTCCATCAGGTCCAGGTCCTTGGAGTTGAAGTCGCGGTCCGGGTTAACGGCGGCGAGTCGTCCCGCCGGTTGGTCGCCGATCAGGGCCGGGGCGGATAAAAAGCGTTGGAGCCCGGCCGGGGCGTCGCGGTCGGGGTATTCCTCGAAGGGGGAATTGACGAAAAAGGCCCGCTTTTGCCGGCCCGGTCGGTCGAGGCGGTCCAGAAAGTCGAAAAAAGCCTCGGCGTTCAGTCCGGCCTGGCCCGGCCCCCCTGGTCCCCGAGGGAAGGCGTGGTAAACCCGGCGTCCGTCGGTTGGGTCCATGTGCAGGGAAAAACAGGTGGTCGCGCCCGTCAGAAGCTGGACTTTTTCGAGAAAGAGGGCGGCAATCCGGTCCGGGGACGAGGCCCCGAGCAGGGCCTCGCCCAGCTCGGCCAGGGCCGCGTTCACCTTGGACTCCCAGGTTAATTGGGCCTCCGTCCGCCTTAATTCCGTGATGTCCCGGGCGATGCTGTTTATGCCGGTCAGCTCTCCTTGTTGGTCGTAATACAGCCTGATGGACCAGAGGAGGTTATGGACCCGGCCGTTGCAATTGAGCATGCGGTTTTCAAGGACCGCGGCCTGGGTCCCGTTTTCCAGCCATTCCAGAAAGGCCCGCCGTGTTTCGGCCCGATCGTCGGGGTGAATGAATTCGAAGGCCGAGCGGCCGATTATCTCTTCCGGCGGGTATCCGGCGATCCGCGCCCCGGCCGGGCTGATGTAAAGGTAGTCGCCCCGGGCGTCCACCCGGGTGACGATATCCTCGGCGCCTTCGATGAATTCCCGGAAACGCTCCTCGCTCTTGCGCAAGGCTTCCTCGTTTTTTTTACGTTCCGAAACGTCCCGACCGATGGATGCCGCCAGGGTCTGTTTCCCGTCGGGACCCTTGATCGCAAAGGACTGAAATTCGAAGAAGACGGTTCCGCCGTCTTTTTTCAGCAGGGGGATTTCGTCCGTGCGTCGTTCCCCCCTCATAATGGATTTTTTCCGCTCGTCCAGCACGTCGTGGTATTCCGGGGGAAAGAAATCATACCTGGTCATGCGGGCGATTTCCTCGTCGTCGTACCCGGTAATCCGGCCGAGGGCGCGGTTCCAGCGGCGGGGCGTCCCTTGTTCGAGGTCGAAGATGTAATAAGTGTCGGTGGAGGCGTTCAGGATATTCTCAAAAAAAAGTCTTTCGCGGGACAGTTCGGCTTCCGCTTTTCCCCGTCGCGCGATGTTGACGGCCAGGATGGTGGTCAGGGTGGATAAAAAGATGAAAACGAAGAGGCCGGACCAGAAAATAGTCTTATACTCGCTGTAAATAGTGACGGGTTGGTTCAGGATCAGGCTGCCTTCCGGCAGGGCGGCCGGTTTTATTTCGAACCGTCGCAGTTCCTGGAAATCGAAAATATAGATGTTGGGGCTGGTGGCGATTATCGGCATTTTTTTGATGTTTTCGCCTTCCAGGACCCGCCGGACCATCATGGCGGCCGCTCGTCCTTGCTCGAAATGGCTGATGACCTTTCCACCCAGGGCGCCTTCGCCTATCCCGTGCCGCCAGAGGTGGAAAATGGGCCGGGACAGGTTTTCCCGGATCAGCTTGAGGCTGTCCCGGAAGGTCAAGGTCCGGCCGTTTTTGTCATTATAGGCGGAGAGGAGCAGGACCGCCCGGTCGGGGCCGATGGTCCGGAGGCGGCCGGTGAATTCGTCCAGGGACAACTCGGCCAGGGAGAGGTCGGAAAATTTTATTCCGGCAAATTCCCGGCCCGCCTCGTGGAAGGTTTTCAGGTCCCCTTGTCCGCTGTTGGTCCCGTCCACCAGGGCGATTATTTCCCGGACCCCGGGTTGCAGTTTCAGCATCAAGGCCAGGGTGTCCCGCATGGAAACGGCTTCGACCACGCCCGTGACCCAGGGGTCGGATTGGAGGCCTAGGGCGAGGTCCAGGTTGTTGACCCCCAGGAAGACGACGGGGACATCCTGGAAAAGTTTGTTCCGGCGGGCCAGGACGAATTCCAGGGCGCTGTCGTCGGCCGTGATCACCGCGTCGTATTTGTCCAACCGGGCCAGCTTGCGGGCCAGTAGGGCCGCGAACAGTTCCAGGCTGGTCGAATCGGGAAACCTTTTCACGTCCATGAACTCGACGTCCAGGACCGCGCCGCGGCCGTCCAGGACCGCCTTGACGCCGTCGACCTGATTATAAAAGGTCGGGAAGGCGGGGCTGTAGGAACAAATGAGGAGGACCCGGGGGACGGCCGGGGAGGCCGCGGCCGCGGCGATCGGGACAATAAGGAGCAACAGCGCTCCCCACCAGGTCGTCATTTTCCCTATTGTCGGCATAAACAGGCTGCGGCCGGTCATATTTGGTCTGTGGCGTCGTCGTTGGCATGAAAATGTCCGAGGGGCATTTTCATTGGTTATTGCGACCGACATCGACATGGCCCGCGGTCATGTCGGTTGGTCGTTATGTTGAGTTGGTTTTTAGTCTCGGCCCGGTTCAAGGCGCCTCGCCCCGAGGGCGCCAAGGGACCCGGTTCCCGGATCGAAAACTTGATCCGGCGAACCGTCGGCTTGATTCTAACTTAAGCGGTTTGGCGGCCGGAAACAAGGGGGGGGGCGGCTTGAAAGCCCGCCCCCCCGCGCCCGCGACCGGATGATATCCGAGGGTCAGGCCTTCAGTCTTTCGTTGGCGGGATCGTAACAGGGCGTGGCGATGACCTTGGCCGGCCGGAGTTCGCCCAGGATTTCCACGCGCAGCTCGGTTCCCGGCCGGGCTAGGTCGGCCCGGACAAAGCCCAGGGCCAGGCTTTTTTCCACCCGACGACCGTAGCCTCCGGACGTAACCCGGCCCACGACTTCCCGGCCCAGCCAGACGCATTCGTCCCCCTGGGCGTCGGCGTCCCCGGCTTGCACTTCCATGGTCACGAATTTCTTGGCCAGGCCCGCGGCCTTTTTTTGCAGCAGGGCTTCCTTCCCGATGAAATCCCCCTTGTCGAATTTGACGAAGAAATCCAGGCCCGCTTCCAGGGGCGTTTCTTCCCCGCAGATATCCGCGCCCAGGTGATACCCTTTTTCGAGGCGCAGGGAATTGAGGAGGGCCCTCATGCCGCAGGGCGCCAGGCCGAATTCCCGGCCGGCTTCCAGGATGTCCAGGTAGATGGTTCGCTGATGGACCATTTCGTGGTGCAGTTCCCAACCCAGTTCCCCGGCGAAGTTGATCCGGAGGGCCAGGACCGGGGAGACCCCGACCCGGATATTTCCGGCCGAGAGGTAGGGGAAGCCCTGGTTGGAGAGATCGGCCTCGGTTATTTTGGCCAAAATGTCCCTGGACCGGGGCCCGATGACCGTCAGGACGCCGTATTTGGTGGTGACGTTTTCGATCCGAACGCCTTGTCCTTGGGGGAGATGCCTTTCCAGGTGTTGCGAAAGGCGCGTTTCCGCCGCCGCGGCCGAGATCAGGTAGAAGTGGTCGGCGGCGGTCCGGGCGATGGTCAGGTCCTCGCCGATATAGCCTTTTTCGTCCAGCATCAGGTTGTAGGCCACGCGGCCCTTTTTCGGCAACAGGCCGCTGACGAGCCGGTCCAGGTAGGCCCCGGCGCCCGGTCCGGAAACCTCGAACTTGGCGAAGGCGGACAGTTCGTACACCGCGGCCCGGTCCCGGGCGGCCAGGCATTCCGCCGTGACGTGGTCGAAATAATTGTTGTCCCGCCGAAAGGAGACCCGGTCCACCGGGTCGACGCCCCGGGGCGCGAACCAGTTGGCCCTTTCCCACCCGTAACGGCTCCCGAACACGGCCCCCTGCTCTTTTTGGAGGTCATAAATGGGGACCGTCTTGACCGGCCGGCCGGCTTCCCGTTCGATATCCGGGATGGCGACCTGGTATTGCAGGCGGTAGGCTTCGTGGACCTTGGCCAGGGTGTATTTCTTGGAAGTCCAGGCGCCGAAGCGTCGGGGGTCCAGGGAAGAGAGGTCGAATTCGGGCCGGCCCTCGATAATCCATTCGGCCAGGGCCTTACCGACCCCGCCGGCCTGGGTGATGCCGAAGTTGCAGCCGGCCATGGAAAAGAAATTGGGGACCCCGCCGACCGGACCCAATAGTTGTTGGCTGTCCGGAGTGTAGGTGATGGGGCCGTTTTGAATGTGCCTCATGCCCGCTTCCTGGAGCAGGGGGACCCGGTCCATCAAGGCGAGGATGTAATCCTGAATGCGTTCCAGGTCCGTGGGAAGATCGGCCTGGCCCCAGTCCCACGGCACGTTGTGGGCTTTCCAGGACTTGCACTTGGCTTCGTATGGGCCGACCAGGAGGCTGCCCATTTCCTTGCGCAGGTAGAAGGGGACGTCCGGGTCCCTCAGGGAGATCAATTCCTCTTCCAGGGCCGCGATTTCCGGGATGTCCTCGAACAGGATATGGTGATGTTCCATGGGGATGATGGGCAGGTAGACCCCCACCATGGCGGCCACGCGGTCGGCCCACAACCCGGCGGCGTTGACCACTATTTCGCAGGTGATGTCGCCCTTTTCGGTCCGGACCAGCCATTCCCCGCCCGGGGTCCGTTGGAGGTCGGTCACGCGGTTGAACCGATATATTTCCGCGCCGCGTCGCCGGGCGCCGATGTCCAGGGCCTGGGTGGTCCCGGCCGGATCGCAGTGGCCGTCCAGGACGTGGTGCATGGCCCCCGCTAGGCCCTCGGTCCGCATGAACGGGAAAAGACGTTGGGCTTCATCCGGACCGAGCAGATAACATTCGATTCCCAGCACATGGTCCTTGGACAACACATGGCGGTATTCATCCATCCGCTGCTTGGTCGTGGCCAGCCGCAGGCTTCCGGTGGTGTGCCAGCCGGTGCTCTGGCCTGTTTCTTCCTCCAACTCCCGATACAGCTTGATGCTGTACTGGTGTAGCCGCGAATTGGCCCTGTTGCCGGCCCATTGGACCACGTTGCCCGCGGCCAGCCAGGTGGACCCGGACGTGAGTTCGCCTTTTTCCACCAGCACCACGTCGGTCCAGCCCATTTTGGTCAGATGATAAAGCACGCTGCAGCCGTTGATGCCGCCGCCTATAACCACCACTCTGGCGTGTGTTTTCACGGGGATGCCTCCTTGCCCCTCGGGGGGAAAGATTATTGTTCCGGTTCGACTGCCGGCGGTTCGGCCGGCCTGGAACCCCGGGACCCGCCGCCGCCGCATCCTCGTAAATGGTATCCCAAAAAAAGAAAGCCGGTCGGTAGTAAATTGACTATTTATTGATTAGGCGGCCTCGTCATTTTGGCGAGAATCGGCCTTGGAAATCAGCCGAAGGACCGTAGGTGCGATTTGAGGTTGACCCGCTTGTTGAGCAGGCCCAGCTTGCGCCGAATGCCGTGGCGGTGGGACGAGACGGTGTGGACGCTGGTGTGCAGCAGCTCGGCTATTTCGTCGGATGTTTTTCCCTGGCGCAGCAACTCGGCGACTTCGAGCTCGGCCGGGGTCAACCGGTCTTCCAGGGAGTCGAGCCGGCCGGCGAAGGGCGAGGCGATTTCCCGGAGGTTGGTTTCGACGATGGACAGGAAATTCATCTGGTCCTTGTCCAGATTGGAAGTCCCCAGCCTTTTCAGGTAGGGGAAGACCAGTTTTTCCAGGGTGGAAGTCATGTCGGCGATCTGGCGGTTCTTTTCGTTTTCCCTCCGGTCCAGGAGGACCTTGAGGGCGGTGTTGACTTCCTTGAGGTTTTCCGCTTTCAGCCGTAATTCCTTCCGGCCGATTTCCAGTTCCCGTTCGGCCCGGATGCGGTCGGTGATCTCCACGGCCACGGACCCGATCAGCATGGGGCCGTCGTCCTGGAAAAGCGGAAACTTGATGCACAGCCAATGCCGGGGGCCTTCGGCGCCGGGAGTGGTTTCCACGAATTCGAGGGGGCGGGCCTCGTTGAGCACGGCCAGGTCGTTTTTTTCATTTTGGCTGGAAAAATTTTCGGGAAAAATATCCGCGTCCCTTTTCCCGATCACGGCCCGGTAGTCGTCCAGACCCAGGAGGGTTTCATAAAAGGCGTTGGCCAGCACGTACCGGCCGTCGCGGTTTTTGATGGAGGCTGGTCCGGGGAGGTTGTTCATGAACAGGGTGAACCTCTTTTGGGTTTCCCGCCGTTCCAACTCGGCTTTTTTGCGGTCGGTGACGTCGAAGCCGATGGCCCACGAAAACCAGCCCGGAATGGGGAAATACTTGGAGATATTGAACCAGGATATGATTTTTTCCCGGCCGTCCCGGCAGGTGACCGGCCATTCCCGATCGCTGAAGTCCAGGCCCCGGTCCTTGATGCCCTTGATGATCGCCCGGCGGACCCGGGGGTCGGGGTAGAGGATTTCCATGCCCCGGGGGGAGCCCACCACTTCCTCGGCCTTTCGCCCCGTGACCTTTTCCGCTTCCTTGTTCCAGGCCAGCAGGCTTCCGTTTTCGTCAAAAGCCTCCAGCAACGCCGGCATGTTTTCCCCGACAAAGCGGAGGCGCCGTTCCTTGTCCCGCAGGCCGTCCTCCATGAGCCGGTGTTCGGTGACGTCCGCCCGGCTGATGACGACGCCGGCCGGCCCGCCGCCCGGCAGTCCGGCCCCCCGGACGTGGAACCACCGCGCCTGGCCTTGCCGGACCCGCGAATATTCCACGGAAAAACTGTTTTTTTCTCCGGAAATGACCGCCGCGAGCCCTTCCGCCAGAAGCCGCTTGGTTTCGGCGTCGCCTCCGTCTGGTTCGAACGATTCCAAAAAACCCGCGCCCAGGGGGAGGGCGTCCCGCGCCTCGGCCCGGGACGACCAGGCTTCGTTGACGTGGCGGATGGCCCCGGTCTCGTCCAACACGGCGACCTGAATGGCCAGGGAGTCCAGGGCCGGCCGGGAAAGATCGGCCAAGTCCCCGTCCCGGGGGCCGTGGGGGCCGTTGTTCGCTCGGGCTTGTTCTTCCAGTTTCCGTTCCAGTTCGGCGACCCGGAGACGCAGCCTTACCGCTTCAACCTTGGGACCGGGTCGCGTGAAGGACGGAGCGCTCATGGTTTTTCTCCAGAAAGTCGGGGCCGGGTCGCGGGGACCGGCGGGTTTTCCCTTTACTTTAACGACAAAGCCCGGTCCAGGTCAAGGGCGCGGCGGGGGGCGACCCGGCGACCTCGGCTCCCCGGCCGGAAGCCGGGGGTCAAATATGCAGCCGAGGCAGTTGAAGAGGGCGCGGCGCGGTTGGGAAAATTTGATTGACACAAACGTAATGATTTTTTATATGTCAAATAAAACATAAAACGAACGAGGCCTAGATGTCAGTCCTGCCCGCCCGAAAAAACAACCCCATCAACCGCAAGGCCGTTATCGACTTCAACCTGGAGTTGGAGGAACAATCCACCGCCGGCCGCCTGAACGAAAGTTTTCTGCTCGACCGGATCAGGCGCCTCCAGGAACTCGGCCCCCTAGAGCAAGGCGATTATTGGTTGACCATGGCCCGCCTCAACGAATTGGCGCTTTTATGCGCCGGGAACTACGCCGACGCCGGGGAGTTTCAAGCCGCGGGCGACCTCCTGGTCAACCCCCGGCGGATTGTGGTCCGAACCCCCAACCACGAGGCCCCGGTGGTGAAGGAACGACACACGCCCCTGACCCGGCAGTTCGCCGGGGAGGTCCCCTGGGGCGTCGATGTCGTAACCTGGCTGAAGGAAAAAACAACCCTCGAGATCGAGGAGCCCGCGCTCCTGCCCTGGTTTTTGGACCTGCTGACCTGTTCCGGGGAGTTTTCCCGGGAGTATCTCGATTCCGTTCTGGTTCGCCAAAAAAAGATCGCCTCGGCCCTCGTGTTCGCGGCGGCCTGCCGCTGCCCGGAAGGAATGGATTTTCTGGTCCACCGGCTGCGGGCGAAACCGGCCGAAAGGGAGTTTATCGAGTCGAATCTCTGCTTGTTCGACCGCGCCGTCCTTGAACGCCTGGGGCGGGAACTTCTATATAAATCGGGTTATTCCGGCGAACGCGGGGCGGTTGTTTCGGCCCCGACGGCCCCCCCCGCCGCGGTGGGGAAGACGCCGGCCGTCCTAGCGCCCTCGGCCCGGTAGGCGCCGGCCGCGTCGCGTTCAGCAAAAAACTAGCGACCCGGTCGGCCTAGCGGCGCGCCTTCCGGGTTGACTCCGCCTGGTTTTCCCCTTAAACTCCATGTGTTCTGACCACAACCCACCAGGAGGAATCAGTATGCGTACAAGAAGTGAATTATCGGTCCCGTGCATTCTCGCTCTGGTTTTGCTGTTGGCTTCCTGCGCGTCCATGGGCGTCGAGGAGGCGGACGACAGCGCCGTTCCGGGGATTTCGGTGATGATGCGTCTGGTGAAAAGCTCCGAGGGAGTCTTTTACGATCCCGCAACCAAGCTGGAATGGCTCCCCGGGCCGGACCAAAACACGACCTTCGAGGCGGCGGTCCAGTGGGCTTCCGGACAGTCCACGGCCGGGGGCGGGTGGCGCCTGCCGACCCTCGACGAACTCAAGACCCTGCGAGGCCTGGAAGCGGGCGTGTTCGGGCACTCGGTTCGGGGAAACGTCTGGTTCGTCTGGTCCTCCGAAAAAAGGGTTTTTCGGTGGTCCGCCTGGGGATACCTGCCGAACAGCGGTCGCCGGGCCTGGCGCGGTTATTCCTACGAGTTTGATTCCCGGGCCGCGGCCGTTCGCGTTAAAAACTAGGGTAACCGGGAGTTGCGCCCGCCCCGGCCGGGGCGGGCGCCCCGACCCGTTTCCCCGACGTCCCCTCTTTTTTCACGCCTAGAAAACAAGCCCTGCTCGTGACTTTTCGTCCTTGAATTACGTATTCCGGGCATTACACCAACCGGGTCCGCGTCGGACCTGGAGGAAACGATGCCAAGCAGCAGCGATGGAGCGAACGCCCCCGTGACCGCAAAACGCGGCGCGGCCGGTTGGGCGGCCGCCATATTGGTCGGCGCCTTCCCGGTCGCGTGGGCTTGGGGAGTCGTGGATATGTTCACGAACTGGAGCGGCCTGGTCCGGGAAAACGGCCCGTTAATCTGGTGGGTCCTGGGAACGCGCCTGGCGGTCCTGAGCTTCGGGCTTATCCCCCTGGGGCTGCTCGCGGCGCGGTGGAAAAACGTTTTAAAGTTGGTTTCGGGCCGCGGGGCCTTCACCGGGGTCAGGTGGTGGGTGTATGGCGTGTTCGCCGCCGCGGCGGTCTCGTCCCTGGGCCGGCATTTCCAGCTTTTCGCCGGGCGAAATGGGCCCGACTGGTCTATTTTTCTCAGTTTTTTCATCCTTTTTCAAGCCGCGTGGACGCAGGGTCGACTAATTCGGTCCACGGGAGGCGATAAAAAACCGGCCGGGCGTCCCGGCCGAGTAGACCTGGTCCTGGCCAATGTCCTCTTCACCCTGGTTTTGCTGGAAGCCTTGGTCAGCGCGGCGGCCGCGGTTTCATCTTCCCCCCTGTTCTGGGAAACCCAGCCCGGAGGGTATAACGTCGCCCGCCAGAAGCCTAATTCCAGGCGAATTTATTTCGGCAAGCCCTTCAACGGACAGGGATACTATGACGACGAATTTTTTCCGGCGGAAAAAAACGATTTCGTGGTCGCGGTGCTATGTGACTCCTTCGGCGTGGGGCAGGTCCCCCATGCCTATAATTTTACCACCGCGGCCGAGAAACTGCTGCGCGCGGGCCTGCCCGACCTGGACGGCCGCGTGGCGGTCAATAATTACGGGGTCTGCAACATCGGCTTGCCCGAGTATTTTCATATACTCCAAACCGAGGTCCGGGACGTCAACCCGAACTTGGTCGTGCTCGGCGTCTTCGTGGGCAACGACCTGCTCCTGACCGGCAACCGCCTGGCCTGGCGGAAATACGTGTTTCAGAACTGGTGGCTGTGGCGCCTGGCCCACCGCTTGATCCTGCTTCGACGCCAGGCGAGCGCCGGGGCCGAGGCCAATGTCTTCAACCTGTCGTCGGAAAGCGAGAGCGCGGGACTCCAATGCGTCCTGGACCCTTCCCGGGAAACGCCCACCTTTACCGAGGAAAAATACCTGGACCTCGAATGCGAGCGCATGTCCTTTTTAAAAAAGGACAGTCCGACCATGGCCGGGGTTTACGCTGCTTTCTTTTCCGGCCTGAAGCTGTTCAGTTCCACCCTGGGCAACCAATTGTTGGTGGTCATTATTCCCGACGAATACCAGGTCAATGACGGCCTTTTTGCCAAGTGTCTAACAAAACTGGGCGCCCCTGAAAAATACCGCCGCGATTATCCCCAGGAAAGGATCGTCGCCTTTTGCCGGGAAAACGGAATCCAGTGCCTGGACCTACTGCCGGCGTTGCGGGAAGCGGAACAGGGCGGCCGGACCTATCATTTACGGGACACCCACTGGAACGCGCGCGGGAACCAGGTCGCCGGCGAGGCCATCGCGACTTACATCCTGGCCCATCGCCGGGACTGGACGCGGGAGGCCGGGTTTAATTCGGACGCCCGCCCCCTGGTCGATAATCATGAAAATTCAACCATAAACAAGGACGCTCCATGAATATTCTCGGCCTCTCCGCCTTTTATCACGACAGCGCCGCCGCCTTGATCCGGGACGGGAAGATCGTGGCGGCGCTGCAGGAAGAACGGCTTTCGCGGGTCAAGCACGATGCCGGTTTTCCTGGCCTGGCCGTGGATTTTTGCCTGAACAGGGGCGGAATCACGGCCCGGGACCTGGATTATGTGGTTTTCTACGACAAGCCGTTCATCAAGTTCGAACGTATTTTATATTCGTACCTGGCGTCCGCGCCCAAGGGGCTGCGGAGCTTTTTGACTTCCATGCCCATGTGGCTGCGGCTGAAGCTCCGGCTGCCCGAGGTGATCGGCCGGGAACTGGACTACGACGGCCCGATTCTGTTCACGCGGCACCATGAGTCCCACGCGGCCTCGGCCTTTTACCCCTCGCCCTTCGACCACGCCGCCTTCCTGACCGTGGACGGCGTCGGGGAATGGACCACCACCAGTTACGGGGTGGGACGCGAACGGGAGTTGACCTTTCTCAAGGAGCTGCGGTTCCCCCATTCCCTGGGGCTGCTATATTCGGCCTTCACTTATTTCACCGGGTTCAAGGTCAATTCCGGGGAATATAAGCTCATGGGCCTGGCGCCGTACGGGGAGCCGAAATACGTCGGATTAATCCTGGACAACATCGTGGACTTGAAAAGGGACGGCTCCTTCAAGCTCAATTTGGAATATTTCAATTACGTTTCCGGGCTGACCATGACCAGCCGGTCCATGGATCGACTGTTCGGCCGGCCCCCTCGCCCCCCGGAAACGCCTCCGACCCGGCAGGACATGGACATCGCCCGGTCCATTCAGTGCGTGACCGAGGAAATTATCCTGCGCATGGCCCGGACCATTCACCTGGAAACCGGGGAAGCAAGCCTCTGCCTGGCCGGGGGGGCGGCCCTCAACTGCGTGGCCAATGGACTGCTGGTCCGGGAAGGCCCTTTTCGCGACATCTGGGTCCAGCCGGCCGCCGGAGACGCGGGCGGGGCTTTAGGCGCCGCCTTGTTCGCCTGGCATCGGGTCCTGGACAACCCCCGCCGGGCGGCGCGGGGGGAAGAGGGACCCGTCGACTCCATGTCCGGCGCCTATCTCGGCCCGGAATATGCCGAGGAGGAGATCGAGGCCTTCCTAAAAAGTAAGAACATCCCCCACGAAAAGGTGGTGGGGGAAGCGCTTCTGGAAAGAACGGCCGGGTTCCTGGCGTCCGGCGCCGTGGTGGGGTGGTTCCAGGGCCGGGTCGAGTTCGGGCCCCGGGCCCTCGGCGCCCGGAGCATCCTCGGCGACGCCAGGTCCTCCAAGATGCAAAGCGTCATGAACTTGAAAATCAAGTTTCGGGAATCCTTCCGCCCCTTCGCGCCCGCGGTCCTGGCGGAACGAGCCGCGGATTATTTCGAGATCGACCGCGAAAGCCCGTACATGCTCCTGACCGCGCCCGTGCGCCGGGACCGCCGCCGGGACATGACTCCCGAGGAACAGGGCCTGTTCGGCCTCGACAAGCTCGGGGTGGTCCGTTCCCAAATCCCGGCCGTGACCCACGTGGACTACTCGGCCCGTCTTCAGACCGTGAACCGGGAAACAAACCCGTTGTTCCATGGCCTGATCCAGGAATTTGACCGTCAAACCGGCTGCCCGGTGGTCATCAATACTTCCTTCAACGTGCGGGGAGAGCCGATCGTCTGCACTCCGGAACACGCCTATGCCTGCTTCATGCGCACGGACATGGATTACCTGGTCCTGGGGCCGTTTATTCTGGATAAAACCAGGCAGAAACCGTTGGAGAACGACGAGGACTGGCGTTCCCGCTATGAATTGGACTAACCCATGAAAAAGACGCTTGCGAATGAAAAAAAATGGCGCGGGTTCGGGCTGGGGTTGGGAGCGATCCTGGCCCTTGTCGGCGCGGTTCTTTTCTGGCGGCAGCGTCCGGCCTGGCCTGTCCTCGCCGGCGCTTCCGCCATGTCCCTAGCCGCGGCCCTGGCTTGGCCCAGGTTGCTGGCGCCGGTGGAGCGGTTGTTTTCCTGGATCGGCCGGGGCCTGGCCCTGGTCAACACGGCCATTATTCTTACCTTGGTCTATGGCTTCCTGATCACGCCGGCGGCGATTGGTCTTCGTCTTTTCAAAAAGGACCTTCTTGACCTGGAAACGTCCGATGAAGAGAATAGCTACTGGCGGACCAAGGATGACGAACCCTTTGACCCGGAAAATTATCGTCGGCGGTTTTAACGCGACTTCAAAAAGATACGATTGGAGGCGGACATGGCCGGAGGCCGAACGAGCACGATGTTTGAATTGTGGGCTTTTATGAAGCAGCGGAAAAAATTTTGGCTGGCGCCGGTCATATTCAGCCTGACCCTGCTGGGCGCCTTGCTGGTTTTTTCCGAGGGGTCGGCCCTCAGCCCGTTCATTTACGCCCTTTTCTAGGACGAACGCGGGGGGGCAAATCCCAAGGCATTCTTATTGTAACCACATTCGATGGCCATGTCGGGCGCCCTAAAGAGGGGCCTGACCGAAAATATCCCGGCCATGTCAGCCAAGCTTTCGCCGGGCCGCCGGGCTTGTCTTGGGATGACCAAGCCGCGCCGTTTCTTCCGGAGACGCCGAGGTGCGGCGGATGTTCGGACGGCGGGTTGAACGACTGTCAAGTCAATGGCGTTAAGTTAAGAGCTAGGTTTATCATACGGCCTTTTTACTCGAGGATAATCCGACCTGGCATTATCTTGAGGGCCAAGGATCGCCATTTGGCGCGCAATGCGCCCCCCACCTAATAATAACGAAAACTTTAAGAAATATGCATCGTTGGCGATATCGACCGGCAGTAGGGTGCGCAACGCGCACCATTTTTTGCTAAATGAAAATCGCTGGTTCCCAAGCTAGAGCTTGGGACCCGAGAAGGGGAAGCTCTATCTTCCCCACTTTATCCGGCAAGCAACCAAGGGGAATCAACGCGGCGTTTCCATTCCGTAGTCGTAGGGTAGCGCGGCGGTGACGGTATTGATATTAGTCGGTTTGAAATTTCTTCCATCTCGTTGAACCCATGCCTGAAGGCTCGCCGGGCAAGGTCTATCCCCTGGCCAGCGATTATGGCCGGGGGCGGTGGCGCTAAATCCCTAGAGTGAGGAAGCCGGCGAAGCTTCGCCTCAAACCGTCAAGTAAAAACTTGATCTGTTTGTAAAGAAGTTGAAGCATATAGGTGTCTGGAGCTTCCCTGGCCGAGGTTCCCAAGCTAGAGCTTGGGAACCAG
>JAZDGM010000083.1:0-5702 GCA_043806915.1 Pseudomonadota bacterium
CCCGTGGGCGCCCTCTTTCCTATCGCGCCGAGGAGGACGGATGGTTGGGAGCGGAAGCTTTTTTTCCCGCCGGGCGGCGGGAAAGGGGGAAACACCCAGGGCTTCCGTCAAGGTTGGGGAAGCTGGAGCTTCCCTGGCCGAGGTTCCCAAGCTAGAGCTTGGGAACCAGCCTATGCGTGAGTATATTTTTTAATAAAATAAAACTATTACCTTAAATAATGTCGGGAAAAAAAGCGGGGGTCCAACGAGGGCTCAGTCGATCTCGAAATCTTCCCGATAAAATCCATCCGGAGGCTGGGCCGTCAAGACCAAGGGTTTCTTGGTCAGGGGGTGAATCAAGGACAGGGTCCAGGCATGGAGCATCATGCGACGGTGAGGCGGGCCGCCGTGGCGGGCGTCGCCCAGGATGGGAAAGCCGGCCGCGGCCAGGTGCAGGCGTATCTGATGGGTTCGTCCGGTCAAGGGCCGGGCTTGAACCAGGGCTTTTCCCCGCCCCGCGGCCGCCAGCTTGAAAATGGTTTGGGCCGTCTTTCCCAGCCCGTCCGCCGGGATGACGTATGCGCCTTTATTCTTGGCTATGGGCAGGTCCACCCGCCATTCGGCTGCTTCCGGCTCCCCCCGGACCACGGCCAGGTATGTTTTTTCCAAGGGTCCGTCCCTAAAAAGGCGGCTTAGTCCCGGGTTCGCTTCCTTTTTCCTGGAAAAGACCGTGATTCCGGACGTGAGACTGTCCAGGCGGTGATGAAGGCCCAGGTAATCCCGGGGCCGGAGACGCGCCAACGCGCCGTACAAGTGGTTGTACCCGTCGTAGGGGGTCTGCTGGCAGGGCGGACCGGCTTCCTTGTCGTAGGCCAGGAGCCATTCGTCTTCGTACACAATTCGGGACGACCTGGCCTCGTAAAAACGAACCGGTCCATACAGCGGGACCTGGATGATCGTTTCCTGGCCCGCTTCCAAAATTCTTGACTGCTTCCGGCAAACCCGGCCGTCCAGCCAAACTCCGCCAAAATCGATCAACTCACGGATCATGCCCCGGGAAAAGGTGGACGACTCGGTCAAAAATTTATCCAGCCGCAAACCGGACGAATTTTCGTCGACAGAAAAAATCAGTGGTTTTTCGGCCCAGGACGACCATTTGGGGTCGGGCGGGGGAAAGCGAACTAGTCCCTCGTCCGGGTTTGTTATTTCGATCATGTCCGCCAAGGCCCTAAACCATCAAGTGGTGGTCGATTTCATCCTTGAGGGACCGAGTCATCAGGTCCATGAGGCCCTGCCTGGGGTCCTTGTCCTCGTAAATAACCCGATACACTTGTTCGGTCAGGGGCATGTCCACGTTTTCCTTCCCGGCCAGGTCATGCACCGAACGCGTGGTTTTGACTCCCTCGGCCACCATTTTCATTTCATTCAAAATATCTTTAAGTTTAAACCCCTTGCCCAGTTTCAGGCCCACGGTCCGGTTACGGGAAAGGTCGCCGGTGCAGGTCAGGACCAGGTCGCCCACGCCGGCCAGGCCCATGAAGGTCAAGGGGTTGGCCCCCAGATGGACGCCCAGGCGACTCATCTCGGCCAGGCCCCTGGTAATCAAGGCGGCCCGAGCGCTGGTTCCCAGGCCCAGGCCGTCGGATATGCCCGCGCCTATGGCGAACACATTCTTTAACGCCCCGCCCAGCTCGACTCCCATAAGGTCCTGGCTTGAATAAACCCGCATCAGCGGCGAGGAAAAAAATTCCCGCAGCCGTTCTCCGGCGTCGCAATTGGGACAAGCCAAGGTGACGGCCGAAGGAAGGCCGACGCCGACTTCCCGGGCGAAGCTGGGACCGGCCAGGCAAGCCGGCGAATAGGCCAGGCCGGCGGGCAGCACGTCGGCCATGACCTGACTCATGGTCATGAGGGATTCGTTTTCCATGCCCTTGGTCGCGCTGCAGATAATGACCCCCGGGGACAGAAAGCCGGCCATTTTTCCGACGATGGTCCGCGTGATATGGGACGGGACGACCATTAAAACCACCGACTGGCCCCGCACCACCTCTTCCAATTCGTTGGAAGGGACAACGTTGTCCGGAAAGTGAATATCCTTGAGATAGGTTTTGTTTTCCTTATATTGCTCTATCTGTTCGCAGACTTCCTTTTCGTAGACCCACAGTTTCACTTTCAGGCCCTTGCGGGCCAGGTGAATGGCCAGGGCCGAGCCCCAGGATCCGGCGCCCACCACGGCCAGGCCTTCCGGTTCCCGCCATTTAGCGCTGCTCATATAAACACCTTCCCTCGGTAAGCGACTTCCGGACCTCGGCCCCCGCAAGCCGGCGACGGGCTTGGGATAACCATCCGGATATATCTACTTGGTGGACTTTTCATTTTTACCGGGCCGCTGGTCGCTCTCTTTTTCCGCGCCGGCCCGGGGACGATAATTGTAGTCGACCTTGGCCGAACCGAGCTTTTTATTTTTAAGCCGCTCCTCGACCCCGGCTATCCTAATTTCAATGGCCCTGGGGTTATGGTAGCGAGGTAAAAGGCCCGCGTACAACTCCAGGGCTTCCTTGAAACGATTCATTTCTTCCAGGCAGTGGCCCATTTTGAACTCGACCGCGAGCCGGAACGCGCAAGAGGGAAATCTATCCAACAGCTTTGAAAAATAATTAAAAGCTTCTTCCGGGCGTCCCAGGGCCATATAGGCGCCGGCCAGTTCGTCAAAGGCTTGGGGAACTAATTCGGAATCAGGATATTTTTCGATCAAGGCGCCGAATTCGGTAATGGCCTGTTCCAGCTTTCCGGCCAGGATAAAACACCGGGCCGCCTGGAACTGGTAATACGAGGCTTGGGGATTACGCGGCTGCTGGTTTATCAACAATTTAAATTCCAGGATCGCCCGGTTATAGTCCTTGTATTCGTCGCGAAAAAAACCGGCCAGGACTTCATGGGCCTGGTACGCATACGCGCTGGAAGGCCGCCGGCTTATCAGCAGCCCGAGGTCCTTGATCCCGGCCAAGCGGTCTCCCAGGGCGTAGTATTTTATCTCTCCCGCGCGGAACAAGGCCTGGTCCCGATATTTCCCATCCGGAAAATCGTTGAGGTAGTCCTTGCAGACAGCGACCGCCTGTTCGAATCGGCCTTGATAGAAATATTGGTCGACCCTGGTAAAATAATCGTCCTCGGATTCCGGGGCGCAGGCGTGGACCAACAACGCCAGCAGCACAAGAAGGATAAGCGGGCCGCCGCGTCCGCGCTTCCGGCGGCCTCCTGAATCAACCCGACCAGCGTCGCGGTTATTCCTCTTCATCCTTTTCTTCGACCCTGGCCAGTCCGACCACTCTTTCCTCCGGTTCGACTTCAATTAGTTTAACGCCCTGGGTGTTGCGTCCGATGATGGAAATTTCGGCCATCCGAATACGGATTATCTTACCCGTGTCGGTGATCAGGACCATCTGATCGTCATCCGTGACGTTGAACACTCCCACCACCGGACCGTTGCGGATGGTGGTTTTGATGGTAATCAGCCCCATGCCGCCGCGGGACTGAATCCTGTAGTCGCTGGCCGGCGTCCTCTTCCCAAACCCATTGGAAGTAACCGTGAGAATGGTTTCTTCCCGGTCCGGGGAAAGAATTTCCATGCCCACCAAGGAATCCTCGGGACCAAGCTTGATGCCCTTGACTCCGGCCGCGGTCCGGCCCATGGCCCGTATTTCCGCTTCCGGGAAACGAATGGCCTTGCCGCTGCTGGTGGCCAGGAAAATAAGATTACTACCGTCGGTCAGGGCCGCGGAAACAAGTTCGTCGCCTTCCACGATGGTCAGGCAGATAATCCCGACCTTGCGCGGATTGGCGAAGGACGACAAATCAACTCTTTTTATCAGCCCGTTTCTGGTGGCCATGACCACGTAGCGTCCCGGTTCGTTCAGGTCCCGGACGGCCAGGACCGTGGCCACCCTTTCATTCGGTTCGAGATTCAAAATATTGACCACGGCCTTGCCGCGGGCCATTCTGCCTCCCTGGGGGATTTCGTGGACCTTCAACCAGTGCAGTCGGCCCGTGGAAGTCAAAAATAGAAGGTAGCTGTGCGTGGAAGCCACGTGCAGGCTTTCGACGAAATCCTCGTCCTTGTTCCTGGCGCCGGTCACGCCTCGTCCACCGCGGTGCTGGGCCCGATAAAGACTGATGGGATTGCGCTTGATATATCCGCCGTGGGATATGGTCACCACCATGTCTTCTTCCACGATCAAGTCTTCCGGGGTCAATTCCGGGTCCAAGGTCAGCATTATTTCGGTGCGCCTGACGTCGCCGAATTCTTCCTTGAGAATGACCAACTCCTCTTCGATGATATCCATGACCAGACGCTCGTTCGCCAGGATTTCCCGCAGGCGGGCGATGGTTTTGAGAAGTTCCAGAAATTCCTCCTCGATGGCCCGTCGTTCCAGTCCGGTCAGTTTCTGGAGCCGGAGGTCCAGGATGGCCTGGGCCTGAATTTCCGTGATAATCAGACGATCGATGAGGCGTTCCCGGGCTTCCGCGGGCGTCGGGCTGGATCGGATGAGTTGAATGACCAGGTCCAGTTGGTCGATGGCTTTCTTCAAGCCTTCCAGTATATGGGCCCGGGCTTCGGCCTTGGCCAGTTCGAACTTGGTCCGCCGGACGATGACCTCCCGGCGGTGATCGAGAAAATGATGAAGAATATCCCTAAGATTCAGCACCCGCGGCGCTTGGTTGACGATGGCCAGCAGGTTGATGCCGAAGCTGATTTCCATCTGGGTCATGCTGTAGAGATGGTTGACGATAATGTCCGGGGGAAAGTCCTTTTTAATTTCCAGGACGACGCGCAGGCCCTCGCGGTCGGATTCGTCCCTTATTTCGGAAATGCCTTCCAGTTTTTTATCGCGAACCAGGTCGGCGATGTTTTCCAGCAGCCTGGACTTGTTGACCTGATAGGGGATTTCGGTGATGACGATTGATTTTTTTCCATCCCTGGCCCTGGTTTCGGTGGCCAGGCGTCCCCTGATCTTGATAATGCCCCGCCCGGTTTTATAGGCTTCGCGCAAGCCTTCCCGACCGTGAATGAACCCGGACGAGGGCAAGTCCGGCCCGGGGATGTATTCCATCAACTTGGAAATGGAAATTTCGGGATTATGAATGAGGGCGATGAGTCCATCGACCACTTCGCCGAGGTTGTGCGGTGGAATGTTGGTGGCCATGCCCACGGCGATGCCGGAGGACCCGTTGATGAGCAGGTTGGGGGCGCGGGTCGGCATGACCAGGGGCTCTTCCAGGGACCCGTCGTAGTTGACCCCGAAATCCACGGTCTCTTTTTCGAGGTCGGACAGGAGTTCCTGGGCCAGCTTGGCCATGCGCACTTCGGTGTAACGCATGGCGGCGGGAGGATCGCCGTCGATGGACCCGAAGTTGCCCTGGCCGTCGACCAGGGGATACCGCATGGAAAAATTCTGGGCCATGCGCACCAGGGCGTCGTACACGGCCTGGTCCCCGTGGGGATGGTATTTACCTATGACATCGCCCACGACCCTGGCCGATTTTTTGTAAGGTTTGTTATAGTCGTTGCCCAGCTCGCGCATGGCGAACAGGATGCGGCGGTGAACGGGTTTGAGACCGTCGCGCACATCGGGCAGGGCTCGCCCGATGATGACGCTCATGGCGTAGTCGAGGTACGAGCCCCTAATTTCATCTTCTATTTTTATAAATTCAATTTTTTCCGG
>JAZDGM010000084.1:0-27362 GCA_043806915.1 Pseudomonadota bacterium
GGTGGCCGCCGTGGCGGCGATGGACCTGGAAACGGCCCAGGAAGCCCTGTCCCTGATCAAGGTGGAGTACGAGGAGCTGCCCGCGGTGTTCGACCCCTTCGAGGCCCTGGCCGACGGCGCGCCGCAGCTTCACGACGACTACCCGCGCAACATCAGCGCGGAGGTGCACCAGGAATTCGGGGACGTGGAAGCGGCCTTCAAGGAATGCGATTTCATCCACGTCCACAAGTTCGTCAACAAACGCCAGGACGCCGCCTTTATCGAACCGCACTGCTGCCTGGCCAATTTCGACCTGTCCGGGCATCTGACCCTGTACACCTCCACCCAGGTCCCCCACTACGTCCAGCGGACCGTCGCCATGGTGACCGGGCTTCCGGTGGGCCGGGTCCGGGTGGTCAAGCCCTACGTCGGGGGAGGATTCGGGCCCAAGTGCGAGGCCACGCCGTTAGAACTCTCGGCGTCCTTCCTGTCCATGAAAACCGGCCGGCCGGTGAAGATGGGCTATTCCCGGGAACAGGTGTTTCTCCATTCCCGGGCCAGGCACCAGTTTTTCCACGAAATGAAGACCGGGGCCACCAAGGACGGCTTGTTGCTGGCCCTTCACAACACCTGCCACCTCGAGGGCGGGGCCTACAGCTCCTTCGGCATCGCCACGGTCTACTACGCCGGCTCGCTTCTGGGCGGCCCCTACCGGCTGCCCAACATGAAATACGACGGATACCGGCTTTACACCAACCGTCCGGCCTGCGGGGCCCAGCGCGGTCATGGCGGCGTGGCGGCCCGGGCCTGCTTCGAACAGCAACTGGACATCATCGCCGAGGAACTGAAAATCGACCCGATGGAACTGCGGCTCAAGAACATGATGGAAACCGGGGACGTCACCTGCAACGACCTGAACATGAGCAGCCTGGGCATGAAGGAATGCATCGAGGCGGTGCGGGACGGATCGGACTGGAAAGCCAAGAAAGGCCGCCTGCCCCGGGGCCGGGGCATCGGCATGGCCTGCGGATTTTTCGTGTCCGGCGCCGGGTACCCCATCTATCGGTCCGACACCTACCATTCCACCGTGGTGATCAAGGTCGCCGAGGACGGCGGCGCGGTCACGGTCCAGACAGGCTCGGCCGAGATCGGCCAGGGCTCGGACACGGCCATGGCCATGATCGCCGCCGAGGCCCTGGGGATTCCCCTGGAAGACGTCCGGGTGGTTTCCGGGGACACGGACCTGTCCGTGGACCTGGGCGCCTATTCTTCCCGCCAGACCCTCATGACCGGGCACGCGACCAAGGAAGCGGCCGAGGACGTCCGGCGCCGCATCCTGGAAGTCGTGGCGACGGAGTTGGGCGTGGACCTCGACAACCTGGACATCCGCAAGGGGCTGGTCAAGGTCAAGGGAAAGAAAGTGGACATTGCCCCGCTCCGGTCCAAGTATATCAAGGAACACCGGGGTTGGACGAACCAGCCCTCCGGCCCGGACCTGACCTTCAAGGAGGCGGCCCGCCTGGCGTACCTGGCCCAGGGAACAATAGTGGGCACGGGCAAGTACAAGCCGCCCCCCCTGGGAGGGAAGTTCAAGGGCGCCACGGTCGGCACGTCTCCGGCTTACGGCTGCTCGGCCCAGGCCGTGGAAGTCTCGGTGGACCTGGAAACCGGCAAGGTCCGCATCGAGGCCCTGACCGACGCCCACGACTGCGGCCTGGCCATCAACCGGACGTCCGTGGAAGGACAGATGGAAGGGTCCCTGTGCATGGGCTTGGGGGAAGCCCTGTACGAGGAAGTCAAGTTCGACGCCAAGGGCCGGGTGTTGAACGCCAATTTGGGGGAATACCACATCCCCACGGCCCTGGACATGGCCAAGGTCAACTCGATAATCGTGGAAAGCGGGGAGCCCAACGGTCCCTTGGGCGCCAAGGAAGTCGGGGAAGGGGCCATCATGCCCACCATCCCGGCCATTCTGAACGCGGTGGCCGACGCCGTGGGGGTCCGCGTCAACGAGCTGCCCCTGACTCCGGAACGGGTGTTGATGGCCATCAAGGCCGCCGAAAAGAAAAAGTAGCGGCACGGGGCCGTCCCCGCGCGAGGGGGCGGCCCGGCTTATCCCCCTGCCCCGGAAGGACCTCGGGCGAGGTCGCCGGGCCGAATCAAGCCGCGTCCCTGGCCGCGGCTTCGTCTTTTTTCAACAAGACCGCCCGGCTGAAGGTCACGGCCGGCCGATGGTCGGGCGTGAAGCCCGCTTCCCGGGCCAGGTCGATGGTCTTGACGAAATCCCCTTCCGAGACGTGGAACCTCGGTTCGACGAGCAACAACCGTCCCGGGCCGGCGAGGGCCTGGTGGATTTGGGCCAGTAACCCCGGTTGGTCCGGGACCTCGTGAACCATCCAGAAGGCGTTGGCGAAATCGACCCGCCCCTTCAGGTCGTCGACGCCCAGGCTGGCGGGACCGCATCGCCGCGTTTCGATCCTTGCCGCGACCCCGGCCTTTTCCGCCCGCTTGTTCAGGCGATCGAGCATTTTTTGTTGAAGGTCGACGGCGATGACCCGGCCGGTCGGGCCGATCAACCCGGCCATGGAGATGCTGGAAAACCCCAACCCCGGCCCCACGTCCAACACCGTCGCGCCCTGGAACAGATGGGGCCCGAAAACCCTGTCCGGAGGGTGAACCAGTTTCCGACCGATATTGTCGAAAGTATAAGCCAAGTACCAAGGGCAAACATGATCCGCCACGCCGACTCCCCCTTGTAAAAATATTAAATTAAACCCGATGGTTAAAACAAACAGGCGGATGTCGGCGCCGCGCCGCCGCCCTTCCGGCCCTAGAGGCCCAGGTGCAGTTCCGCCTCGGCCGCCGTCTTGAACAACCTAAAATTTTTGTCTATCCCCATCACCGTCAGGGCCTTTATCAGACCGGCCTGGGTTTCCGGGTCCAGGATCAGCCCGACGCGGCTTTGATCCGGAACGGCCTTCAAAACGGAGATAAGCATCCCGATTTCACGGCTGTGCAGGACCTGAAACTTCCGAATATCCACGGCCAGGGCCATGGTTCCTTTTTCCACCAGGCCGCGGACCTTGGCCGGCAGTCCGCCGCCGTCGGGGTCGAGGTCTTCCGGAAAGGCTTCCACGAGCATCGACCGCGGCGCGCAACGCCCCTCGATTTCCAGCCAGGCTTGGAGGTTTTTCATTAAATTTTCTAATAAGCGCCGGCAGGATTCGCGCCGGGGCGCGGCCTGGACCTCGTCCAGGTAGTCCTTGATCAGGTCCACGGCCCGTCGGGCATTGGGACCCCCGGCGTGGAACAGGTCCTCCCGGAGGCCTTCGAACCCTTGCCGCCAGGCCTCGAGAGTCTCCGGCGTCGGGTCGTCCCCGAGCCCGGCCGAAAAGCCGGCGAAAAAGGACTCGATCGAATCGGACCCCGGCGCCGGGCGGCGAGGGGGTTCCACTTTTCTTTCCGCCTTGACCGGCGCGACCGGCGGGGGAGGTTGCGGCGACGCGGTCGACGGTTTCCCGTCCGAGGCGTTTTCCAGGGATTCCTCCGTCGTCTTCAAGCCGGCGAGAAGGTCGTCCAGGCCCGGGACCCGATCGTTCAAGCCTTCTTCCAACCGGTCCAGGATCAAATCAACCAAGTCCAGGACCTTCAGCACGTTGTCGATGAGCCCGGCCGGACAGTGGGCGCATCCTTTTTCCCTGACGGTTTGCAGGATGTTCTCGACCTGGTGCAGGAGGTGATACAGGTTTTTTTGGTCCAGGAACCCGGCGTTGCCTTTGATGGTGTGAATGGAGCGCAACAGGCCGTTGATCCGCTCGCGGTCGCCCGGGTCTTTTTCCAGGGCCAAAAGGTGCCCGCTGGCCGTTTGCAAATGTTCTCGTGAGTCTTCTATGAATTCGCCAAGAATTTCTCCGGCCATTGGTCGGGGCCTCCGGACCCCAGCGTCATTTTCCCGTCCGGATATTTTTCGCCGCGGCGAAAGAGACGGGGCGGCAATTTCAGGGAGGCTGCCGCCAGCCAATTCTAACATTTATTTCGAACTTTGCCAGGCCGACGATTCGGGCAAGACCGCCGGATCGTGTCCCCCGCCCCCCCCGGGTCCGGCGAACCCCGGCGAATCCCGACGGGCCGGGCCGGCCGGGAATTCGCCGCGCGGGGTTCAAGGCCGCATGTCGCGCTTTTCCAGGAACCGCTGGTGAAAGGAAAAAGCCTGTCCCAGCAGGTGAGGTTCATGCCCTCCGACTTCCCGGACCGCCCGTTGGTAGTAATCCCAGAGCGCGTCTCGATAGTCCGGATGGGCGCATTTTTTAATGACCGCTTCCGCGACTTGCCGTGGAGTAAGGTTCCGGGTGTCCACCAACCCTTGTTCGGTCACGATGACGTCCACTGAATGTTCGGAATGGTCCACGTGGGTGACCATGGGCACGATGGCGGAAATCGCCCCGTTTTTGGCCGTCGAGGGCGTGACCATGAAGGAAAGCAGGCCGTTTCGCTCGAAATCCCCGGACCCGCCGATGCCGTTCATCATCTGGGAGCCCATGACGTGGGTCGAATTGACGTGCCCGTAAATGTCGATCTCCAGGGCGGTGTTGATGGCGAGCACGCCCAGGCGGCGGATGACCTCGGGGGAATTGGAAATTTCCACGGGCCGCAGAACGATTTTTTCCTTGTACCGATAGAGTTCCCGGAAAAACCGCTCCCGGGTTTTATGGGACAGGGTCATGGCCGAGGCGGAGGCGGCCCGGACCTTGCCCAGGTCGATCAAATTCAGGACATTGTCCTGCAACACCTCGGAATACAGGTCCAAGTTTGTGAAAAAGTCGTCTTCAAGAAAACCGCCGAGCACGGCGTTGGCCACGTCCCCCACCCCCGACTGCCAGGGCAGGCCCTTGGGCATGCGGTCCTTTTTGATTTCACAGCGAATAAAATCCAGGAGGTATTGGGCTATCCGCAGGGGGGCTTCCCCCGGCTCGTTGAAAATGGGGCAGGAATCCGGCTCGGAACCCATCAATATTCCCACCACCTTATCGGGGTTGAGCTCGATGAAGGGCTTGCCGATCCGATCGGAGGTGCGATAAATGGGAATGGGCATGCGATAGGGCGGGTCTTCCGGGGAAAAGATGTCGTGAATCCCTTCAAGCTCCGGCGGCTCGACCACGGACATTTCAATGATGATCTTTTCGGCCTTGGACACGTAGGTGGGGGTGTTGCCCACGGACATGGTAGGCACCAGGTGGCCCTTTTCCGTGATGGCCACGGCCTCGACCACGGCCACGTCGACCGGCCCCCACTCTCCGGCCCGGACCAGGGCCGAGAGGCGGGACAGATGATCGTCCTTGAATAAAATCTGCTCGCGGTTTATTTGGGCCCGCATGATTTTGTCGCTCATGTAGGGCCGCCGCCAATGGACCACCCCGGCCTCGGCCAGCACGCCGTCCACCGCGTCTCCGGTGGACGCCCCGGCATACAGGTTGACCTTGAACTTCTCCCCCTCCTCGGCCCGGCGCGCCAGTTCCCGCGGGATCAACTTGGGATACCCGGCGCTGAATCCGGAAATAAAAAGGTTGGTCCCATCCTTGATATGCAACGCCGCCTCGGCCGGAGTTACCACTTTATCCCTCAAGGGCGCGTATCTTATTTTTTCCTTGATCATAAAACCACCCAGGAGACGGCCCGCGTCGAAAAACAGGGCCGTCAATTTTTAAAGGCGGACTGAATCGCCCGCCGAGCTTGCGCTTGATAAAGCCTACCAAAACAATGGAAATTTGCAAGAGGGGTCCAGGGGCTGGGAGCGCCGGACGGCGCTTTTTCCGGTCCGGCCGGGAAGAGGTAGGTCGTCCCGGAGGCGAATCCCGACGCGGCGGAGTTCCAGTCCTCCGCCGCGCCGGGTCCACCATGAGCCAAGTCTTTATTGACGGACCAATTCCACCCGCCGGTTCTTGATCCGGCCTTCCTCCGAGCCGTTATCGGCGATGGGCCGGGTGGGGCCGTATCCCACGGAAACGAGACGTTCCGGGGCCACGCCGCCCTCGACCAGGGCCTTCATCACGGCCGCGGCCCGCTTTTCCGACAATTTCTGGTTATCTTCGTCGTTCCCCATGTTGTCGGTATGGCCTTCGACGCTGATCTTCACCTCCGGCTCGCCGTTGAGCAGGGAAACCACCTGGGCGATGATGGGACCGGATTCAGGCTTGATCACCGCCAAGCCCTGGTCGAACTGGATGTACAAGGAAACGCGGCCCTCGTTTTTCAACGCGGAAAAGATGTCGCCGGCCGCCACTTCCTGCTCCATTTCCTTGAGTTCCAGAATCAGGAGGCCATAGCTATCCGCGTTGTTGTAGGGATTGACGGACACCCAGATTTCCCGGCCGTTCTTGACCAGCTTCATGGTCAGGACCCGGCCGAGTTCGTTGTTTTCCCCCTCGAACACCAACTCGGCGTTCAGGGTTTTCAAGGCGTTTTGATAATTACGAATTATCTGGAGCACGCTCGGTTTTTTGGCCCCGTTTCTGATATCGTAGATGATAAAGGTTTTTTCGCCCTCCATCTCCTGCAAGCCCTCGGGTCCGACCGCCATCTTCACCGCGTCGTAATTGGCCTCGTGCGAGGTCATCACGTAATCCCTCATCCTGGAAAGCAGGGGGTGGTCCCGGCCGGGCTCCTCGTCGTCCTGGGCCTGGACCGGCGGGCCCGCCAGAGCCAGCCCCGCTAGAAACATCACTGTCAGCAGCACTATCAACGCGACACGCCTTGCAACCATTTTTCCCTCCATATGGTCATTTACCATTAAGTGAAACACCCGGCGCCCGGGCGACGTTCGCCCCGCCCCCCCCAGGGGTTTCCCTCGTCGAAACGAAAAGTCACTTCTTCTTTAAAATCGCTCTCCACCCCGTGGCCTGAGACATGAACGGACGGTAAATCTTGTTGACGCTGCCCACGTGCTCGGTGGTGTAAAAAGCGTCCGGCTCCTGGCAATGCACCCTTTTGAGCAGGGAATTCAGGTCCCGACGGCGGCAAACGATAAAGAGCTCGGTCACCGGACCGGAGAGTCCTTCCCCCTTGAAGGTGGTAACGGCGAAGCCCTCCCGCCGAATGTCGTCCGCCAATACCTGGCCCTGCCGACTGATGATCCTCAGGATGGTATGCCCGAAGGCGAGACGTTTTTCGAGTTTAATGCCCACCACGTTTCCCAGGGAAAAACCCAGGGCGTAAAAAACGCCGAGGACGGGCTTGTCCGACATGGCGCCCAGCACGGTGGAAATAACGAACAACCACAGGGATATTTCCAGCAATCCGAGAAAAAAAGCGGATTTGGTGCGGCCATGGACGATGCTGATGGTCCGAACCGTTCCGGCCGATACATCGGCGATTCGGGACAGGGTGATCAGTCCTCCGGTAAGCAACGTCGGCCAATCCAAGGTAATAACCATTTTCACAAACCTTATACGAAAATCGGCCGTTCCGGGCTTGCGAACCAGCCGCCCGCGTCGGCCAAGGACACTTTGGAACAGGCCGACGAGCCTGTCAAGGCTGGAGACGGATTTTCCTAGAGCGCTTTCGATAAGGAAAAAAAGAAAGTAACCCCTCTTTCATCCCCGGGCTCCACCCAGACCCGCCCCCCGTGACGGGCCGCGGTTTCCTTGACCACGGCCAACCCGATCCCGGTCCCCTCGGTCCCCCGGGCGCTGTCCAGGCGACGAAAGAGGTCGAACAATTTTTCCTTGTCCTCGGCCCGGACGCCGACGCCGTCATCGGAAATCCACAGGACGTGACATTCCGGTTGCTCCCGCCAGCCGAAACTGATCTCACTGAGCCCGGCCCCCCCGTATTTAAGGGAATTTTCAACCAGGTTCCGAATAACCCGGGACATGGACAAGCGGTCGGCCCGGACCGGCGGCATCTCCGCGGGCGTCTTCCAACCGATTTTCCGCTCTTCAAAAATCCCGGAAAATTCCTCGCGGACCTGGTCCAGGATTTCTTGAAGCGAAAACTCTTCCAGGTTAAGCGTCGCCCCCCGGGCGGAGATGTAGGCGTTCAGCTCGCCGATCAGCCCCAGGACCTGACTGGAAGCGTTGAGGATATTGCGGCAGTAATCCCGTCCCTTCGGCCCCAGGGACTGCCCGAAGTCCGCCGCCAGGCGCCGGGTCAGCCCATGCACGGCCGCGGCCGGACTTTTCAGGTCGTGCAACACCCCGACGGATAAAAACTTGAGGACCTCGTTCTGGCGCTCGAGCTCCCGGCTTTTTTCGCGCACTTCATCCAGCAGCCTCAAGGCGTTCACCGTCGCGGCGATCTGATTGCCCGAGGCGATCAGGAGGTCGATCAGGCCCTCGCTTATCTCGGTCAACTCCGGGCCGGCCAGGTTCATGACCCCCTCCACCTGGCCCCGGCTGATAAGAGGCGCGCAGATCACCACCCGGACGCCCTTGTCAATCAACATCTCGGCCCTGGCCCGGTCTTCGAGATCGGTCACGGGCTGGGCTAGAAAGACCTGCTCCCGGGCGCTCCGGCCCGTAAAGCTTTCCGAAAGAAGGACCCGTTCCAAACCCGAGGGGTCCAACCCCCGACAGGCGGCCAGGGTGAGATATTCCCGACCGGGGTCCATGAGGTAAATCCGGCCCGCCGCCAAGCCGAAATATTTCAGGATCATGTCCAGGGACCCGTTCAAGAGCATGGTCAGGTCTTTTTCGGCCGGAAGAAAACCGCCGAGGTCCAACAGCAGGGAGAGGGGCCGGTTCCTTTTCCTGAAACCGGCCTCGTTGGTTTTAAGCGACACGCAACGGTCGAAACCGGTCGGGGGGACCGGGAAGGGGTCCTTCCCTTCCCGGTTCGCGCCCCCGCGACCCTTCTCGCTCTTGGATATCCTTCCGGCTTTTTTTCCGGATGATCCCATCGCGGCGGCCCCGGTCAGGCCACGACCCACACGGCCAAGTCCCTGGCCAGTTGCAGGACCTTGTTGGTCACCCGGCCCATGGGATGCTCCTGCACCTCGGAAAAACCGCGCCGACCGATGACGATGGTCCCGAAACCGGCGCCCCGGGCTTCCTCGATTATGGCCCCGGCCCGGCTGGCCGCGTCGGTGACCAGCCGGATGGAAGCGCTTTTGGGATCAAGGCCATGCCCGACCAGGGCGTCGTGATGGGCCTCCATCATGGGCCTGATGCTGCGCAAATGGTCTTCCAGCCAGGAATCCTTGTCTTCCCGCAGTTCCCGGGCCGCCCCGGCCCTGCCGGACGGGTCCAGGGTCCGCACGGCGTGGAAGAGTTTGACTTCCACGTTTTTACCGTGCAGCACGGACGTAACCGCCTTCACGGCCCGCTCGGAGCCCTTGGAACCGTCCACGGCCACCAGGAAGCGGTTGTTGGCCGGCTCCCCGCCGACCATGAGCACGCTGACGTCCTTGAGCTTGTTCACCAACTTGTTGGCCACGCTGCCCATGATCAGGTCCATGAGCCGGCTGTAGCCCTTGCGTCCCAAGACCACCGCGTCGTACCCCAGGGCCGCCTCGGCCACGATATCCCGGGCCACGCCCTTGTCCATGGGTTGGACCCGGACCTGGACGGCTTCCGCGGGGAAGCCGGAGTTCAGCAAGGCCCGCTTGGCCTGGTCCATGAACCCGGTCATGGCGTTTTGCTGCATGGACTCCCAGGCGGCGGCGGAACGAAAAGCCGGGGAAGTCTTCATATCCTTCTCGATATCCCAAAAGGCGTCGGGGATTCTGTTGAATACGTTAAAAAGTACTATTTCCGCGCCTTCCGGCGGAAAAACCCGTCCGACGTATCGAACCATTGCCAGGGCTTGTTCCGTTCCATCGACCGCGACCAACAACCTGTTCCTGAGCGAGCGGGTCATCATACTCCTCCCTTTTATAAAGCCGGCCTGCTTGCGAGCCGACCCATTATCCTATTTTGGCGAGAATCGGCGCTTCGTTCCGTCGACCCTCGACCGGTTGGTAATAATACTCTCCATCCTCGGTTCTGGCGCATTCCCAGCCTAGCTTCCGGACCAGGGACTTCATGACCCGGTTTTCCGCCAGAATGAAGGCGAAAAGACGCCGGCGCCCCTTTTCCAAGGCGATTTCCATGCACCTCTGGAACAGGCAGGCACCCACGCCGCGACCCTGCCACGGGTCTCCCACCACCACGGCCAGTTCCGCGGTCTGGTCGTCCGGGGAACAGATGGCCCGGGCCACGCCGAGCATCCTTTCCGTCGGGGAATCGGCGTCCAGGGCCGCCAGGGCGATTTCGCGATCATAATCGACTTGCGTGAACCTGGCCAGCATTTCGGGAGACAGCGACCTGACCGCCCGGCAGAACCGCAAATAAATGCTCCGGTCCGACAGGGTCCCGAAAAGCTCCTCCATCAACGGCCCGTCCTCCGGTCGAATCGGACGAATGTGAATCCGGAGCCCGCCCTTGGTCGTCTCGGTCGTCTCATACTGGTCCGGGTAGGGGCTGACGACCAAGTGAAGCGGCGCGGGGACCGGGGAAGTCTCCACCTCCACCCGGGCCTCCAGGACCAGGGCCTGGGTCCCGACCAGGGCCAGGGGGTTGATCCGCAGGTCGACTATCTGGGGAAAGTCGACGGTCAGGTGGGACAGTCTCGCCAGAAGCTCCTCCACAAGCGCCGGATCGAACCCGGCGGCCTTCAACAAGGAAAAGACGCGGGTCTCCTCGATCATCCGACCCGCCAGGAGACGATTGAGCGGCGGCAGACCAGCGGCGACGTCGGCCGCGGCTTCCGCCGCCGAACCGCCCAACCCGAAATACAAAACCGGGCCGAAACGAGGGTCCTTCCTCGCTCCCAACAGGAGTTCGAAATCCGGACGGGCGCTGGTCGGTTGCACGACGACCCCGTGAATTTCCGCCGCGGGTCTTTCCGTCTCGACGGCGAAAACCAAGTCCTCGAAAGCCCGCCGGAGCTGAACCTCGTTCTCTAGCCCCGACTTGGCGCCTCCGCTGGTCAAGGACCCGTCGCCCTCGCGCGTCACCAGTTTCAAGGTCGCCGGGTACCCCAGCCGGCGAGCCTGGGCCGCCGCTTCGTCCGCCGAATCCGCCTCGAGGGCGGGGACCACGGGAAACCCGTAGGCGCCAAGCAAGGCCATGGTTTCCGCCTCGGTCATCAGGCCCCGGCCGTCCCTCAGGACATCGCGGATCAATCCGGCCGCGGTCTTGTGGTCGAATTCCAGGGTCCGGGAAAACCGCCGGGGTATTTCGCGGGACAGTCGCAAATTTTGCTCGTAGGCATGGAGATCAAGAAAGGCCCGCACGGCCCTTTCGGGAGACGAGTAGGTCGGCAAGCCCATTTCCCGAAAAATCCGGCGTCCGGTCTCGGCCGATTCCCCGCCCATCCAGACGGTGAAGGTCGGGCGCCCGGTCTCGACCAATCTGCCCGCTATCTTCAAGGCGACGCCGGCCGGGTCGGTCAGGGCCCAGGGGCAATGAATTATGACCAGGCCGTCCACTTCCGGGACCGCGGTCAATATCTCCACCGTCTTCAGATAACGCTCGGCGTCGGCGTCCCCCAGGATGTCCACCGGGTTGCCGCGGCTCCACGATGGCGGCAGAATCCGATTCAAACGGGTCAGGGTCTGGTCCGAGAGGACGGCCGGAACGCCTCCCCGGGCCGTCAATTCGTCCACGGCCATGACCGCCGGGCCGCCGAAATTGCTGATCACGGCCAAGCGCGGGCCCTGGGGCCTGGGGCGCCCGGCCAATAATTCGGCGCAGTCGAAGAGTTCCTGGACGGTTTGCACCCGGACCAGCCCGGAACGGCGGAAGACCTGGTCGTAAATGTCGTCCTCGGCGGCGAACGGGCCTTTCCCCGAGACCGCGGCCCGGGTCCGCCCGGCTTTCAAGACCACGATCGGCTTGATCCGGGAAACCGCCCTGGCCGCGCTCATGAATTGTCTTATGTTGTCCAGGGACTCGATATACAGCAGAATCGCCCCGACCTCGGAGCGAAAGCCCAGGTAATCGATCAGGTCCCCGAACCCCACATCCACCGCCCCGCCCAGGGAAATCAAATGGGAAAACCCGATCCTTTCTCCAATGGCCCAGTCCGCCATGGCCGACAGAAAGCCTCCGCTTTGGGTGATCAGGGCCAGGCGGCCAGGCAGGGGGGGTCGGGAAACCAGGGCGGCGTTCAATCCGCCGGCGGTGGAAATAAGGCCCAGGCTGTTGGGTCCCAGAAGCCTGATCCCCCCGGACAGAGCTTCCTTCTTCAGGTCCTCCTCGATTTTAGCCCCTTCCAGGCCGGCTTCCCGACCCTTTCCGGACACCACCACGGCGGCCGGGATTCCAAGCCGCGCGCATTCGCGTATGACTCCCGGAATGGTTTTCAGGGGAGAGGCGATGATGGCCAGGTCCAGGGGCTGGGGGACCTCGGACAAGGAGGAAAAACAGGGGCGCCCCATCAAGTCGTCCAATTTGGGGTTGACGGGAAAAACCGGGCCAGGAAAGCCGCCGTTGATCAGGTTCCCGAAAATGACGGTCCCGATATTCCGGGGCCCGCGTCCGGCCCCGATCACGGCCGCCGACCGGGGGAGGAAAAATTTATCGAGATTATCGATGCTCATTGACCGGCCCCATCATTTCGACTGCGTTCCCTCGCCCCGGCGAAACCAGGCCGGGCGCTCGAGGGCGTTCCCGTTGCGGGGCGGCCGGCCAGGCCCGGCGCCGCCCCGGGTCGCTTGGACCAGGCTATTTGCGGTACGGATTGACCGTCATGACCGGGACCTTCGAATGCTTGACCACATGCTCGGCCACGCTGCCGAAAATAATCCGTTCCAACCCCTTGCGGCCGTGGGTCCCGATAATGATCATATCGACGGTTTGGGACTCGGCGTAAAGAAGGATTTCCTCGGCGGGGTAGCCGGGTCGCACCAACGCCTTGACGTTCAAGCCGGCCATGTGCTCCGTCACGAATTCGGAAAGCTTTTTTTCCGCGCCCTGTACTATTTCCGCCTCGAAATTGGCGATGCTGGGGTGGGGCACGTACAGGCCGGCGTAGTAGTCCATAACCCGGGCCACGAAAAGAACGTGAACCTTGGCCCCGAACTTTTCGGCCACGACCCTGACCCACGGGACCAAGGAGGGAGAAGCTTCAGACAAATCCACCGGGAACAGAATCGTATCGACGTTGGTCATATTGGTCCTCCATTTGTTTTCTCCGGTTTTTTTCCCGGCCGCCGTGTCGCGACCCGCCGGGCGCCGGCGTTGTTAACCAATTACAGAGTATTAACCCTTAAGGTTTGAAGATGCAAGCGGGCGCGGACCCGCCGCCTGTCCCCAAAAAACCCAATTGTAAAAATGTCCGACGCTGCCGCTTTCTTGCTGTTTAAGGATTTTCCCCGTCTATTCAAGAAGCTGCCTTGCGGCCCCCCTGATCCGGGCCGACATCGTCCTGTTTTACACGCCCCAAACGGAACGATTTATCTCCAACAATAGCAAAGAGCAACCATTATGCCAGGGTCCCCGGGCCGCCCAAAACATTTAGCCTATTAAATTCATTATAAAAAAAACAACGGCGGTTTACCAGGGCGCCGGGCCCGGACGAAAATGGGAAGTCGGTTTTTTTTACACTCTGTAAAAAGAAGCGACTAGCGGCGCGGCCTCGACCGCCCGCCCCGGCCGGGTCCAGGCCGCATTCAGGGTTGACAGGCGTTGTCCGGTCCTTTAATATTTACTCCTGGAAGAAATTCGTTATCACAATGCCATTCCTTCATCTGGAGTTCGGCCGATTTTTCTTTCGCGATGGCGAAGCGGACCAGGGCGGCGACGCCCCCTGGCGGCCGTCGAAAAAGCGGCTTCGGCCTGCTCCGGTCAGGTGAACAAAATGATCGCCGTCGGCCCCAACAAACCGCTGGTTTTAGCCTTGATCGTCCTGGTCATGCTGAACATTTTCATGCTGTCGCTCTACCTGGCCGAAAAAAGCCAGGTCAAGGGGCTCCGCAATGAAATAATAAGCCTCCGGGAAGAGGTCGAAAGAAAACTGTCCGAGCAGAACCCGGCCATCCCGGCGGCCCCCGAAACCCCAGGGAAGAACCCGCCCCTTTCGACCGCGGCCGCCGCGGCGTCCCCGGCTCAGCCCCCCGCCGCGGGCAAGACCCCGGCCGGCTCGGACGGCGCGGTGTCGGAAAAAATCAAGGCCCTGGCCAAATCGATCAAATTCGAGGACAAAAGCCCCGCCGCGCCGGCGAAAACCCAGGCGTCCGGCAAACCCAAAACCAAGGAGCCTTATTTCCGGGTCGAGGGCGTCACGGATTATTTGAATGTGCGCGGCGAACCCGGGACCGAGGGCCTGCGGCTTGGCCGCATCCCGGCCGGGGCCACCTGCCTGAAAAACATGCGTGAATCCAGTGACCTGGACGGAGAAACCTGGATCAAGGTCCAATCCGGAGACCTGAACGGATGGGTCCATTCCAAATTTCTTAGCCCTGTTTCCGGTTGTCCCTGAGTTCGCCGCGAGAATCTTTCCCGACGGTCCCCCGGCGAGTCGACCGCCCCGCGGAATTTCACCAAAAAGTCACGGAGGCCGCTCTCGGGATAAGGTACAATCCAATCCTAACCTAGCCGCGGCCCAGGGTCGCGGCCCCAACCGCCACAGGGGGTTCTAATGGGCAAGAAAATTCTGATGTTGGTGGGCGATTTTGTCGAGGACTACGAGGCCATGGTGCCCTTCCAGATGCTGCTCATGGTCGGCTACGAGGTCCACGCCGTCTGCCCGGGAAAAACGGCCGGCCAGACCGTCAAGACCGCCGTGCATGATTTCGAGGGCGATCAGACCTACAGCGAAAAGCCGGGCCACAACTTCGCCCTGAACGCTTCCTTTGACGAAATCAAGCCGGAAAACTACGACGCCCTGGTCATTCCCGGGGGCCGGGCGCCGGAATACATCCGCTTGAACGAGAGAGTGCTGGAAATCACGCGGCATTTCGCCAACGCCAAAAAACCGATCGCCGCCGTTTGCCACGGTCAGCAGGTTTTGGCCGCGGCCGGCGTGCTCGGGGGACGAACCTGCACCGCCTATCCCGCGGTCAAGCCCGACCTGATTCAAGCCGGAGCGACCTGGGCGGAGATCAACGAAACCTTTTCCAACGCCCATGTGGACGGCAACCTGGTCACGGCCCCGGCCTGGCCGGCCCACCCGGAATGGATCAGGAAGTTCCTGACCCTGCTCGGCGCCAAAATCGAGATTTGAGACCGGGCCAAGGCCCCATTAACAACGCGCTTTCCCCCCAACCGGGGCGAAAGCGCGCTTGCTTTGTCAGCGGCCGGTTGAAAATGCAAGAAAAATGGCCAAATGAGTGAGGCTGGTTCCCAAGCTCTAGCTTGGGAACCTCGGCCAGGGAAGCTCCGGCTTCCTCACTCTAGAGATGTAGCGCCCCCGCCCCGCCCATAATCGCCGGCCAGGGGATAGGCCTTGCCCGGCGAGCCTTCAGGCATGGGTTCAACGAGACGGATGAATTTCAAACTGACTAATATCGATACCTTCACCGCCGCGCTAGGACTACGAAATGGAAACGCCGCGTTGATTCCCCGTGGTTGCTTTCCGGATAAAGTGGGGAAGATAGAGCTTCCCCTTCCCGGGTTCCCAAGCTAGAGCTTGGGAACCAGCGGATATCGGATGTCTTTGCAAAAAGCCTCCGCGAAACCATTTGGCCATCGTTTAGCCCTCCCTGCCCGATGACAAGGATACAAGGGGCCGCGCCGGCAAGAAATCAAAAAGAAAAAAATGTAGTAGTCAATTTTTTTGAACTGAAAAAGAAAGGAATAATACAATTTCAGATGGCCAGGTTTTAGGCATTATCAGATGGCCCCTTTGGCATTTAATTCTTTCGAAAAATACAACCGGCTTATATCAACCGCAAGATGGGGACGCAGACGCCCTTTTCTGCCTCATTTCCAACACAAACAATTTTGAGGGGTCCTGATCAAGCAATATAAGGGCGCTGGTAATAGCCTTGCTCGGTAACAGGTCGCCACTCTCATATTTCTGGAATGCTCGAGGGCCGCCGCCTATCACTTTCCCGGCGGCTTCCTGCGTTAAATGGAGTTTTTTCCTAATGCGACGAATTTCGGGCGGCTCCAACAGTCCCTCGCTCCTGGCCTTTAGCAAATTCAACGCCCTATCGGACGTTTTCATGTCTTCCCCGGTATGAATGCTCTCTTCTGACTGATCGCAATACCAACCCGGCATATTAAAAGCGAGGGTATGCCCCTTATATGTAAGGGTCATGGGCCTTTCAGCGCGGTGCATGGGCGCCCCGGTAAGAGGACGCCTGGGAACACTCTTCACATCATTATTCTTCACGGTCATTCTCCTTCGAGAATAGGCATAAAAAATTATGGTATGATAAAGTCCCCGGGTTCCCCGCGATAATCTTTCCCGACGCCCCCGTCGATTTGACCGCCTCGCGGAATCCACCAGAAAGTCATGGCGGCCGCTCTTGGGATAAGGTGCAATCCAGCCCCTAACCTAGCCGGCCCACCCGGAATGGATCAGGAAGTTCCCGACCCTGCTCGGCGCCAAAATCGAGGCTTGAGGCCGGGCCAAGGCCCCATTAACAACGCGCTTTCCCCCAACCGGGGCGAAAGCGCGTTTGCATTTTATAACCGGCGGGCGGGAATTTAGTTTTTCAGGCTATGGATCGGCGCCGGAATGCGTCCGCCCAGCGCGATGAAGTCGGCGGCCTCGGGGTATTCCCGCACCGGCATGACCGTGGCCCGCCCCAGGAGCCCGCCGAAGGAAACCTGGTCCCCGGCTTTCTTGCCTGGAGCGGGGATGAGCCGGCAGGCGGTGGTCTTGTTGTTTACGACGCCAATGGCCATTTCGTCGGCGATAATGGCGGAGAGGGTGGCGGCGGAAGTGTCGCCGGGCAGGGGGACCATGTCCAGGCCCACGGAGCACACGGACGTCATGGCTTCCAGTTTTTCCAGGGACAACCGGCCGCTGGCCGCGGCCTCGGCGATATTGAGGTCCTCGGAGACCGGAATGAAGGCGCCGGACAAACCGCCGACGTGGGAGCTGGCGAAGGCCCCGCCTTTCTTGACCGCGTCGTTAAGCAGCGCCAGGACGGCGGTCGACCCGGGAGCCCCGATGCCGGCCAGGCCCAGGCTCTGGAATATTTCCCCGACGCTGTCGCCCACCTGGGGGGACGGGGCCAGGGACAGGTCGACCACGCCGAAGGGCACCCCAAGCTTTTCCGCCACGGCCCGGCCGATGATCTCCCCCACCCTGGTCACCTTGAAAGCCGTTCGCTTGATGACTTCGGACAGGTCGCCCAGGGTGGGTCGCTTGGGGCCGGACATGGCCCGGTCAATGGCCTTCTTGACCACGCCCGGCCCGGAAACCCCGACATTGATGACCAGGTCCGGCTCCCCCACGCCCAGGTAGGCCCCGGCCATGAAAGGCACGTCCTGGGGGATGTTGGCGAAGACCACCAGCTTGGCGCAGGCCAGGCCGTCCCGGTCGGCCGTGAGTCGGGCCGCTTCCTTGATGGTCCGCCCCATCAGGGCCACCGCGTCCATGTTGATGCCCGCCCGGCTGGAGGCCACGTTGACCGAGGCGCAGACCCGCGACGTTTCCGCCAGGGCCTGGGGAATGGCCTCGATGACGGCCCGGTCCCCGGCGGCCAGGCCCTTTTCCACCAGGGCCCCGAAGCCGCCCACAAAATCCACCCGCACCTGGGCGGCGGCCCGGTCCAACACCCTGGCCGCCTTGACCATGTATTCCGGCCCGAACGGCGCGGCCGCCACGGCCAGGGGGCTGACCGCGATCCGCTTGTTGACCACGGGAATGCCGTAATGGTCCCCCACCTCGTCGCAAGCCTCGACCAACCGGCCGGCGACCCGGGTGATCTTGTCGAAGACGCGGGCGGAAAAACGGTTGAAATCATCGCTGGCGCAGTCCAACAGGCTGACGCCCAGGGTGACGGCGCGCACGTCCAGATGCTCGTTCCGGAGCATTTCCAGGGTGTTTATTACTTCACGGTCGGTCAGCATTTCTTCCCTCTAGATCCGGTGGATCGCCTCGAAAATTTCACGATGCTGGATGCTTATTTCCAGATTGAGCTCCTCGGCCTTCAGTTGCAGCGCGGCCCTGAAGGCGGCCAGGTTGGCCCCATCCGGAATATCGACCTCGAAGACGATCACCACTTCCGACCCGACGCAAAGATCGGCGATGGCCTTGAGGTTGACGATGTTGATGTCGAATCCGGCGATGACCCCGGTGATGCCCGGAATAATGCCCAAGCGGTCCTCGCCCCTGACCGTGATGACAAAGGGCTCCGTTTTCGGCGCCGGCGGGACCCCGCCGACCTTGAAGTCCTTCAGGCCCACCTTCAGGCCCAGGGGCTCCATCTCCTTCTCCATGGCCGCGCTCAGATTCTCGGCGGTCAGCTCGGCCGGCATGGCGATGATGAATATGCCCGCGAATTCGGTCTGCAATATGGTCTGACTGACTTCCAGGATATTGCAGGCCAGGTCGAACAACACCCTGGAAACCGCGTATACGATACCCGGCCTGTCTTCCCCCAGGATGGAAAGGACCATTTTTTTCATAGCGCCACGCTCCGGCTCCTATAGAAAAATTTCGACCAGGACCACCAGCACCAGTAGGGAGGGCAGGAGGTTGCTGATCTTGATATTCTTGATATCCAAGAGGTTCAGGCCGATGCCGATTATCAAAAGCCCGCCCAGGGCGGTCAATTCATTAACCAGCGTTTCCGAGAGGATTTCGCTGAAGTTGCTGGCGAACAGGCTGATGCCGTACTGATAGGCGAAGACCGCCGCGGCCGAAAAAAGGACCCCCACCCCGTAGGTGGAAGCCAGGGCCACGGAAACGAAGCCGTCCAGCACGGACTTGGTCATCAGAATGGTCGGGTCCCCCCGCAGCCCCTCGTCCAAGGCCCCGACAATGGCCATGGACCCCACGCAAAAAAGCAGCGAGGCGGACACAAAACCGTCGGTGAACAACTCATTCTTGCTTTTGAGCCTTTTTTTCAAACGGTCGCCCAGGCTGTTGAGAAAATCGTCCAGGTGGATCGATTCCCCGATTATTCCGCCGATAATAAGGCTGAAAATGGTGATCAGGGGCCGCTCGAACTTCAAGGCCATGTCCAGGCCGATGACCAGAACGGCCAGGCCGATGCCCTGAAAAACGATGGTCCTGATATTGGAGGGGAGTTTCCCGCCGATGATCAGCCCGGCCAGGCCCCCGGCGATGATCGCCCCCGCGTTTATCATGGAACCCACTGGCAACATAGTAACCCCTTGCGGCCATGTCTATAGGAATTCAGGCCAAACCGCAACAGTATTTTTCCCGGCGAACGCGGCCCCTTTCGGGAAAGACCGCCGCCGGACGGCCCGGGATCCCATTCCCGAGGTTGACTGACCCATCATATTATGGCAGATTCACCCATTATAAATAAACGGGATGGTCTTGGACGGGACCAGGTCGATCCCGAGCCGGATTTTTTCTCGGAGGGTCCAACTTATGAACAGACTCATGGCTGTAATGGCGTCGGTGTTGGTTTTTATTTTTTCCGGACTCGCCTGGGGCGAGGTCTGCGAGCAAGGCCGGACCCTTTACGAGCAGGCCGCGGCGACCGGAGACCCGGCGACCAAGGCCCAGCTTCTGGAGGAATCCATGGCGGCCTGCCCCGGATACGCGGCCGCGGTGGAACTGGGCAAGACCTACGCCGCCCTGAACAGGCTGCGGGAATCGGAAACAGCCCTGCAAAAGGCCCTGGAATTGGCCGGGGACGATTCAGCCAAGGCCGCGGCCCTGGCCTACCTGGGCCAGGTCTACGCCGTCACCGGCCGCAACCTGGAAGCGACGGAGGCCTTCCGGGAATCGTACAAGCTGCATCCCTTCAGCAATGTCAGGGACATGCTGGTCAAGAGCGAAGGGCAAAAATCCGATCAGCCCCTTACGGCGGCCGAGATAGTCGCCGGACTCAAGGACGCGGACCAGGCCGGCCCCGACGCCAAGGGGGTCAACCTGCGCGTGACCTTCGCCTACGGCCGGACCACCCTGGACGCGGAAGGGGAAGCCCAGGCCGCCCAGTTGGCCCTGGCCCTTAACGACCAAGCTTTCGAAGGCCGCGAATTCGTCCTGATCGGCCATACCGACCGCAAGGGCTCCGACGAGGTGAATAAAAAGATTTCCAAGCGTCGGGCCGAGGCCTTGCGCGACTTCCTGGCGGTTCAATATTCCCTGGACCCGTCCTTGTTCCACGTCGAGGGCAAGGGCAAGGATGAACTGCTTTATACCGGAGAAACCGAGGAAGACGACAAATTGAACCGCCGGGTGGAAGTGAAGCTCTTCCGTCCCGAGGCGGAATCCTCGGAACAGGCGGCGCCGGAACCGGAATAAAAGGAAAGGCTAATCCGGTTTTTCCGGCCTGGCGGCGGCGCGGCCCCGTCTTCCGGAAAACCGGCGGCCCCGACCGATGAATAAACAAGCCAATTTGTCGGCCTCCGGGCCCGGCCGAAAAATAAGTTCCGGGCTCACGGCCGCTTTTTACCTGGCGGTTTTCTTGACCGCCCTGTCCGCCGGCGCCTATCTGACCGCGTTCCTGGTGGTCAGGGGCATCCCGGAAACGACGGCCCCGACGCTGGTGGGCCTGGCTCGGTCGGACGCCGAAAAAATTGCCGGGGCCGACCGCCTGTCCCTCCGGGTCGACGCCCTGGACTTCAACGACGAGGTCCCTCCGGACCATGTGATTTCCCAGGACCCGCCCGCCGGCAGCCGACTCAAGGAAAACCAAGCGATCAGGGTGGTCCTGTCCAGGGGCGCCCAAATCGTTCCGGCCCCGGACCTCCGGGGCCTGTCCCTGGACCAGGCCGTTACCATTCTATTGCACGGCCGCCTGGCCGCGGGCCTGATCAGCTACACCCACGGTTCCGGAGAGCCGGAGCAAGGCCCGGACCGGGTTATCGCCCAGGCCCCCTCCCCCTTGGCCCAGGTCAAGGCCGGGAGTAAAATCGACCTTCTCCTGAGCCTGGGTCCGCGACCTGTCCTCGTTTCCATGCCCGACCTGACCGGGCTATCCCATGGCCGGGCCGTGCTGACCCTGGAAAAAAGCGGCCTGGTCCCGGGAAGGATCAAGGCCGATCGCCGCCCGGACTGGCCCCGGGAAACGGTCTTGCTGCAAAACCCGCCCCCGGGCGGCCCGACGCCCCAGGGGACCCTGGTTCACTTGACCGTGAACCGCGGCGCGGAATCGGAACCCGGGGGCTACCGTTTTCAGGTCCTGGAATATAGGATACCCACGGGGTTTCTACGCCGGGAAATAAAAATACTCGTTTCCGGGGAGGACTATTCCCGGGAAGTCTACCAGGAATGGCGCCGCCCCGGGGAACTAGTCCGGGTGACGGCCCTGGTCCGGGGAGCGCCCCGGGCCCGATTTTTCGAGGACGGCCGGGAAACCGACCGCCCCTGATTCCCCTTTCCCGCCGAAACCCGGCGCGGAACATGAAAAAACCTTCAGGAGCCCTAGTGATGATAAAAATATCGCCTTCAAGGCTTTCGGCCGATTTTGCGCGCCTGGGAGAAGAAGTCCGGGCCGTGGACGAGGCCGGGGCCGACTTCATCCACCTGGACGTCATGGACGGCCATTTCGTCCCCAATATCACCATCGGACCGTTGGTGGTGGAAGCCGTCCGGCGGGTCACCAAGCTCCCCCTGGACGTACACCTGATGATCTCCGAGCCGGACAAATATATCGCCGACTTCGCCTCCGCCGGCGCCGACTACCTGACCGTTCACGCCGAGGTCCTGCCCCACCTGCATCGGACCATTCAGGTCATCCGGGAAAAAGGGATGAAGCCCGGCGTGGTCCTCAATCCCTCCACGCCCCTTGGCGTCCTCGACCATGTTCTTAGGGACGTGGACATGGTGCTGCTCATGAGCGTGAACCCGGGTTTCGGAGGCCAGTCGTTCATCCCGGAAAGCTTGGGCAAAATCAGGAAGCTCCGCCGGACCATCGACCAATGGTCCCTGGAAACGCTGTTGGAAGTGGACGGAGGGATCAAAACGGACAACGCCGCCGACATCGCCCGGGCCGGCGCCGACGTGCTTGTTTCCGGGTCCGGGATATTCGGCGCCAAGGATTATCGGGAAGCCATCGGCCTCATGAGGGCCAGGGCCCAAAAAGCCTGGGACGAAAGAAGCTGACCGGCGGGCCCTCGATTTCCCGACTTCCTTTTTATTCTATTGAAACCGGATCGGGAAATGGTCGATAATGTTTTTTTCTCGCGGCCGGTCGATATTCCTTGGGGCCGACGACGCCGCCGAACCTCGACCGGACGTTAAATCAAGAAGGGAGAGGGGCCGCCTTCCGGCCCCGGGGTAAAAGGGCGATGGACGTTCCCATACTAAACGCGGCTGATTTGTTTAACAGGATCGAGCGCTGCCGGCGGCCCTGGCACGAGGACTACCTGGCCATGTATTCCTCCGTTTTTGGAGGAATAGTCACCGATCCGGTCCTGATGGTCCTTCCCATGGACGACCACCTGGTGCATCGGGCCGACGGGGTCTTCGACGTCTTCAAGTGCGTCAACGGGCGGGCTTACTGCATGAAACCGCATCTGGAAAGGTTGCAACGGTCGGCCGCTCCCCTGGGACTGGCCATGCCCGCCGAATTCGCCCGGATCGAGGACATCATCCGGGCCGCGGCCAAGGCCGGCGGAGAAAGCGACATCCTGATCCGGATCATCGTTTCCCGCGGCCCCGGCGGTTTCGGGACCAACCCCTATGAATGCCCGGCGTCGCAGTTGTACGTGGTGGTCACCCGCCTCAAGCCCCCTAAACCCGAAAAATACGAAAACGGGGTTTCCATAATCTCGGCGCCCGTGCCGGTCAAACCCCAAATTTTCGCCAATATCAAATCCTGCGATTACCTGGGCAACGTCCTGGTGAAAAAGGCCGCCATCGAAGCCGGCGTGGATTACGCGGTCAACTGGGATGAAAGGGGGTTCCTGGCCGAAGGCTCCACCGAGAACATCTTCTTGGTATCACCGGACCGTAAATTACTGATCCCCAGTTACGACCGGGTGCTCAAGGGCGTGACCCTGGGCCGGGTCGCGGAACTGGCGAGGGTTTTGGTCAAGGAAGGGCTTCTGACCGGCGTCGAGGGCGCGGATATCGACCGCGACCTGGCCGCCCGCTGCCCCGAGGTCATGCTCAGCGGCACCACCATGGATATTCTGCCCGTGACCGTCTGGGACGGCCGTCCGATCGGCGACGGTCGGCCCGGTCCGGCGGCCCGACGTCTCATCAGCCTCATCCGGGCGGACCTGACGTCCAATGACGAGGTCCTGACCACGCTCCTGGACTGATCAGCCTCCAGCCCCCGCCCCGCCGCCGGGCCCCTTCGGCCGTCCGGCGGCGGACGCCCGGCGGATCAACCCTTTCCGGCCAATTGGTCCTCGATCCGGTCGCAAACCCTGGCCAGCAAATCCCGGTTATGGCTGACGGCCAGGACGCCGATTTCGCGGCGACGCGCCTCCTCCAGCAAGGTCTTCCAGATGCGGACCTGGGTCATGGCGTCGAGCATGGATGTCATCTCGTCGGCGATCACGAACCTTGTCCCCGGTCCCAACGCCCGGGCCACGCAGACGCGCTGGAGTTCCCCGCCCGAAAGCTCGTGCGGATAACGGTCCAGCCAGGTCCAGCTGATCTGGAGGGCGTCCAGGAGCCGGGGCGGCGGCGAGGCCCCCTCGTTCAGGACCCGGGATATTTTCCAGCGGGGGTTCACCGCGAGTTCCGGATGTTGATAGAGCAACTGCACCGGATGAAAGCCGCGCGCCGGCAAGGACTGTCCGTCCAGCAACACTTCCCCCCGGTCGGGCTGGAGATAGCCCGACAACAGCCGGGCCAGGGTGGTTTTACCCCTGCCGCTGGGACCATGAAGTCCGACCACTTCCCCCGGGCCCACCTGGATGGAAACGTCCTCCAGCACCGGAGGAAACCCGGGGCCGAAACCGTAACTCACTTTTCTGGCCTCAAGCATTGAAACACCTCGCCAGTCCGTTTCCAACCGCCGCGAGGGGAGGGAATTCCGCGGCGCAGCGCTCCACGGCTTCCCGGCAGGTCGGGTGGAACGGGCAACCAACGACGTCGCGGGAGGGGCGGAGGCCGTTGGCCTCGAATTCCACCCCGGGCAGGGCCCGCCATAAAGCCCGGGTGTACGGGTGCCGGGGGCCGGCCCCGCGGGGCCCCTCCTTCCGGAAATCCTCGGGCCGGGCCGCTTCCACCGTGGTCCCGGCGCAGAACACGACCACCCGGTCGGCGATCCGCAGGGCCGCTTCCAGGTCGTGGGTGATCAGGACCACGGCCTTGCCGGCGTCGGCCAGGTCCCGTAAGTGCCGCAGGGTTTCCTTCAGGATCACGGGATCGAGCCCGGTGGTGGGCTCGTCCGCCAGGATCAAGGACGCCCGACCGGCCGTGGCCGCGGCCGTGAGCACCCGTCGGGCCATGCCTCCCGAAACCTGGTAGGGAAACAGGCGCTTGACCAGTAATGACAAACCATAACGGGACAGGGCCTGGTCGGCGGCCGGCCCCGCCTCCCCGGCGCCGAGCCCCGACAGCCGGGCCGCCCGTTCCACCTGCCGGCCGATGCGCATCAATGGGTCCAGAAAACCGACGGATTGCGGAATCAAGGCGATTTCCCGGCCCCGCAGTCGTTCGAGGACCCCGGGTGTAAGCTCCCGCCCCTTGAAGCGCATCGTCCCCGTGATTTCCGCGTTTCGAGGAAGAAGCCCCAGCAAGGCGTGGGCCAGCAGACTCTTCCCGGCCCCGCTTTCGCCGACCACGGCCACGACTTCCCCCGCCTCGGCCGTCAGGTCCAGGCCGGTGATCGGTTCCAGGGACCGCCTGGACCATCCTTCTCCATACCGGGTGAACCTGACGGATAGATTACCGACTTCAAGCATGTCTCCCCCCTAATCCTGACTCGTCCTGGGGTCGAGCAGGTAACGCAGCGAACCGCCCAGGACGTCGAATAATTTGACCATCAACACCAACGAGGCCCCGGGCGCCGCGGCCAGCCACCAAGCCCCGGTGGATAGGTAGCGCATGGCCTCGGAAAGAAGCACCCCCACGGAAGGAAGGTGCGGGGACAGTCCGAAGCCCAAAAAGGTCAGGCCCGCGGCGTGCAAAATCGCGTGGGGAAAAAGAAGGATAAGCCCGACCACGAACTGGGGAAACAGGTGGGGCAGCATATGATGCCAGGCTATCCAGGCCCGGGACCGTCCCAGCTTGGCCGCTAGTTGGACGTAGTGGGACGTCTTGAGCTGGAGCGCCTCCGCCCGGATTATCCGCGACAACCTGACCCAGTGCGTCAGGGCCACCGCGACGATCACCCCCCTCGCGCCGCCGCCCATGGCGAACGAAATGAGGATCAACAAGACCAGGTGCGGCATGGAAATAACCACATCCACCGCGCCCATGATCGCCGCGTCGGTTTTCCGGCCCAGGGTCGCGGCCGACAGCCCCAGCGCCAGGGCGAAAACCGTGCTGACCGAAGCCGCGCTCATGCCCACCCACAGGCTTCGACATAACCCCTTGATGGTTCTTGCCAGCATGTCCCGGCCCAAGGGGTCGGTCCCGAAGGGATGTTCCAGGGACGGCGGCAGGTTCTTTTCCATGAAATTGGTTTTCATCCCGGCCTCCCCGATCAGGCTTCCGGACATGAACAGCGCCGAGAACGTAAGCAACGAGAATACTACCAGCAGGAAGGCCCGGCGACGGCGATCGGAAAAATCCCATAAGCTCCGCCCGGCGACGGACGCCGACCGGTCGAGGGCCGGACTGGCGGTGGTGTTCATGACGCCTCCTCCCCCAACCTGATCCTGGGGTCCACCACTAGGTAGAGAAGGTCGGCCAGGACGTTGCCGGCCACCACGAAGACCGCGCTGAAGAGCCCGATGCCCAGAAGAAGCGGCGCGTCCCCCCTGACTCCGGCCTCGACCGCGGCCTTGCCCAGGCCGGGAAAGGAAAAAACCTGCTCCACCAGCACCGAGCCGCCGAATAGCTCGCCCACGGAAGCGAACTGGAGCGTTATGGCCGGCAACAGGACATTGCGCGGGCCATGACGCCAGGCCACGCCCAGCCGCGATTCCCCCTGGGCCGCGGCGTACAGGGCGAAGTCGCTCTGGAAGACGTCGATCATCTTTTCCCGGGTGTGCAGGGCGATCTGGGAGACCTCAATTACGGCCAGGGTCAAGGCCGGCAGGGCCATGTGGTAGAGACGCTGCCCGAAACCGACTTCTTCCGGCGGGAGACCCAGGGGCCCGCCGCAACAGATGGGAAACCATCCCAGCCCCACGCCCAGGACCATCAATAACACCATGCCCATCCAGAAAGTCGGGGTCGAGGCCAGGACATAGGAATAAAGGCTGACGAAGTTATCCCACGGGGACCCCCGGTACGTCCCGGCCAAGGCCCCCATCGAGAAACCGATGAGACCGGACAATACCCAGGCCATGAACATGACCCCGAAGGTGGCGGCGAATCGTTGGCGTATTACCTCCGCCACGGGCTGATCATAGACCGCGGACCATCCCAGGTCCCCCCGAAGCACGTTGCCGGACCAAGCCGCGAACCGCTCGAGGGGTGGTCGGTCCAGCCCCCAGCGCTTGATGATGCGTTCCTGCTGCTCGACGCTTATCTGCATCCGGTCGTACCCCAGGTAGGCCGTGATCGGGTCCAGGGGCGACAGGCTGACCAAGGTGAAGATCAATATCGAAGTCAGGACGAGAATAACGGCCATTCGGGCCGCCTTTCCGACCAGCTTTCTTGCCGGGCTAGGCATGTTTTCCCCCTCGACCGGGGCGGGAGACGCGCTCCCGCCGTGTTTTGTCTTAACTTATGACTACTTGGAACAAGTCCAGGACCATTCCTGGATATTGGCCGTGACCGGCCAGCCGTGGCCATGGGGTTCGACCCGGGACTGTCCGATGTCCAGGCAGTCGCCGACGAAATAGACATGGTCCAGGTTCACCAGCCAGGCCCAGGGCGCGTCCCCGCGGGGCCCGGCGCCGGTTTGCCCATCCCACTGGGCCTTTTTCCACCAGGCCAGGGATTCCTCGAAGTCGCCGGCCGTGACGGCCTTCTCCAGGTATTCGTCAACCTTGGGGTTGGAATAAAAACCGGGGTTGTTCCAATCCTGCCCGGCGACCGGGCTATAAAAAAGATTGAATACTTCCATGGGGTCGTGGCTGCCCCAGCCGAACAACACCACCTGGGAATGCATCAGGTTTTTTATTTCGTCCCAGCTCTTGCCCAGCAGTTCAATCTTGACGCCAATCGCCCCCAGCATGTCCACGATGGCCAGGGCCAGGCCCTGGCGGATGGAATCCCCGGCCGGGTAGACA
>JAZDGM010000085.1:0-10694 GCA_043806915.1 Pseudomonadota bacterium
GCCTTATTTCGGACTTATCTTCATATCTTGCGAAATGATTCGTCAATTTGATAAGGAAAATATAATGGCCAAGTTGAGAAAGCGACAAAATTTTATTTTTACAACGCGTATTAAATATAAAATAAAACGAATTAATATCTATTGAAAAAATTCGATCTAATAATACCACTGATGATTCGAAATTACGATTTTGGGGAATATAAAGAATGTCAGTGATATTGTTTCTTTTTACATCTTGTAGGAAATTATTCCAAGCGTTTACATCGTATCTTTCGATCTTGTTCTGAGAGAAGTCAGAATAACTGAAAACCGGGGCTACGGAAACGAATTTTTCCCTTGTTTTGTTCTCTGGGGACATGTCGCACGTATTCGACAATAATATGCATTGTTGATTTTCAATTAGTTTATATTCAATAATATTATTTGATACTTCCAAGAAAGCCATTTCCAGGTTGTTTATGATGTCGCCTTGATATAAATCTTCCGAAGAATTTTTCGAATAAAACCAATCGTCCAATTCACGGTTGACTTGCTTGAAATACTTTTTACACCGTTCTTTTAGATTTACGTCAATATAAGAACATGACTCAATAAGTTCGTCTAACTTATTCTCATCCATCATCAAAAAATCCTTAAATAGGTCTCGAAAAAATCGTCTTCGCCTTGCTGCTTACAAAATTCTTAACAATTTTTGCTTCATATTCAGTTTTAGGCCTGGCATCTTTAAACATTTGAGTTCCAATGTCAATGAAAGACTGAAAAATCTCAAGAGAAATTTGAGGAGTATATTCCTTAACAAAAACACTATTGATATTTAACATGTGGACAGTGTTTTCTCTCTTATAAGATTCAATTACTTTGGGTGCTTGTTCAAAGTATACATCAGAGGTGTTTAAATTTTTTTCGTGACTTAATTGCAGAGGTAACTTTGAAGAATTCATTAAACCCTGGGTTAGTGAAGATAACAGATAAAAAAGTTTGCAGTTTTTGCTTCTGAAAACATCGGGCTCTTCAGCCTCAATTGAACGTGTATTAAATCCGTGCCAAGTTAGAGCAGTTGACATTGAAGACATCCCTCACCTCTCAAGTTTCGCTATAAACTGCGAAAACAACAGGTAAATTTGCCTGAAATTTTCAGGAATTAACGATATTCTTTTTCTATCTAGGTTTATTCCTTCAACCTCGTAATTATAGTTTAGAATTAATGACTTATCATTATTTCGCGCGATATTAATCGAAATTGAAATTTCAGAATCTATATAAAATTTACAATTAATCAGTTGAAAGTTTTGCTTTCGATCCTTTACCGTTATTTTCAAATCAACCAAAAAATTTTTTGCATCATCAATCAAATTCAGTAATTCTTCTATAGGGTTGTCAAGCAAAACATCAATTTTGCCAGCATCGCCATCAGGTATCAAGCTAACATTAAAGTTAAGACCTTGCACCATTATCGGTGTATATTTCAGAATGTCAAGATAGCTGTATGCAGCCTGAACAATGGGTGATTTATCGAATTCATTAATATTATGATGAATAATCTGAAATCTTTCTAACTCTGTCAAGAAGGAAATATTTCCAAATTTAATTTCGGATACAACAGGAGTTGATGTTCCTTCTGCCATTCCTTGCCAATCAAAAATTTTCTGTTGTTTTAGGAATTCTGGATTCAGAATCGCAGGGTTAAAGCTGCCTATCGTTACAATACTCAAATAGTTTGCCTTTAAGTTCACTTTTTCACCAGAATTCGATAGCTAAAAAAAAATCAAGAGATTTGATCCACTTGTCAAAAATATCTTTGTCCTAACAATGGTTAAATCTAATCCTAAATTCCGTCATGGTCAAGGGAAATAATGAATTTATATTATATTTCAGGTAGTTATTTTAAATATTCAAGTAGGCCTTCTACTCGGACCACAGTAAAAAGACCAAGGGTTTGGTTTTGGCCTTACCGGAAAATTTTGGCCGAATTTTAGCCAAACCCGAATTCTTTCACAGTCTATAGAGCTTGGGACCAGCCCTTTTCACAGCCTAAAAAGCTTGGGCGGCGGCCTTTGCGCCCCGGTCTCGGCCTTCCGTTTTCCGGCCCGAGACCGGGCGTCCGGCGTTCACCAGGTCCGGCGGACCTTGACCCCCCGATCGTGGAGATAGTCCTTGAGCTGGGCGATGGTGTATTCGCCGTAATGAGTAATGGACGCGATCAGGGCCGCGTCGGCCCGGGCCTCCGTCAAGACCGCCCGTAGGTGGTCGGGCGCCCCGGCGCCTCCGGAGGCGATGACCGGAATGGACACGTTATCCGATATCATGGTGGTCAGGGTCATTTCGTACCCCTGCTTGGTGCCGTCCGCGTCGATGGAATTGACGCACAGCTCCCCGGCGCCCCGGCGCTCGCCTTCCTGGGCCCACCACAAGGCGTCCAAGCCGGTGCGGGTCCGGCCCCCGTGGATGACGATCTCGTAACCGCTGGGGATTTTTTCGTCGATTCCCACCCGCAGCACATCCATGCCCAACACAATGCACTGGGAACCGAAGGCCTCGGCGCCCTGGCTTATTATCGCGGGGTCGCCCACGGCCGCGGAGTTGACGCTGACTTTCTCGGCGCCCGCCAACAAAACCCGGTGCATGTCGTCCAGGTTCCTGACGCCGCCGCCCACGGAAAAGGGGATGAAGACCTGCTCGGCGGTGCGGCGGACCACGTCGATCATGATGTCCCGCCGGTCCGAGGACGCGGTGATATCGTAAAACACGATCTCGTCGGCCCCTTGTTCGTAGTAGAACCGGGCCATTTCCACCGGGTCCCCGATATCCACGTTGCCCTTGAATTTCACGCCCTTGGTCAGCTTGCCGTCGCGGACGTCCAGGCAGGGGATTATTCTGCGGCTAAGCATTTTTTCCGTCCCATTGGCAGAAGTTCCGTAATATGTTAAGTCCGGGCCGACCGCTTTTTTCCAGATGAAACTGGGTGGCGATCAGGTTATCCCGGGCGATGACGGAAGCGAAGGTTATTCCGTACGTGGTCAGGCCCGCCGCGGATGATTCCTCGGCGGGAACAGGATAATAGGAATGCACGAAATAGAATTCCTGGTCCGGGGTCCCGCCCTGGAACACGGGATGCTCCCTTGTGAAGGTCACCCGGTTCCACCCCATGTGGGGCACCTTGAGCCGAAAACCTTGTTCCGACATATCGGAGCGGAACCGTTCCACCCGGCCGGGCAGAAGCCCCAGGCAGGCGGTCCCGCCGTCTTCCACGCTGAAATCGAAAATAACCTGGGTCCCCAGGCAGATGCCCAGCAGGGGAACGCCCTTGTCCCTGACTTCCCGGATGACCTGATCCAGGCCCAGCCGCTTGACATCCGCCATGGCCGACCCGGCGGCGCCGACCCCGGGAAAGATGACTTTGTCCGCCCCGAGGATGGTTTGGGGGTCCTGGGTGATTTCGGCTGGGAAGCCGAGGGCCCGGACCGCCCTTTCCACGCTGGTCAGGTTGCCGGCCTCGTAATTGATTATGGCTATTCTTGACATTTCCGGCCCCGTCGTCCTCGCCTTTCCCCGGCGTTCCGGCCATGGAAGGCGGGTTCGTGTTAATAAAAAGACCATTTATCTTAAAGAACGGCGTCGGGAAAGGCAAGGATTGCGCCAAAAAAAATAACCCCGCTACATCATCTGGTAGGGGTCCACGTCGAGGGTGAAGGCGACGCCCCGACCCTTGACCAACTCGGCCAAGTCCGACATCCATTTATTCAGGAAACGGTGCAGCAGGGACACCCGGGCCGCCCGGACCAGAAGCTGGAACCGGTGCTTGCCCTTGATCTTGGCCAGGGGCGCGGGCGCCGGCCCCAGGATTTCCAGGCCCTGGTCCCGGGGGGCCAGCCGTCGGCCCAGGACCCCGGCTTCCGCGGCCGTTTCCCGGGTCTGCTGTTCCGAATTGCCTTCCAGGCGGACCAGGGCCAGCCGGGAAAAGGGCGGGTAGGTCAATTCCCGGCGCTGGCCGATTTCTTCCCGAAAAAAGGACCGGTAGTCGTGTTTTTTGGCCAACATCAGGGTGTAGTGGTCGGGGGGTGTAGGTCTGGACGATGACCCGGCCCTCGTCCCGGCCCCGTCCGGCCCGGCCGCCGACCTGGGCCAGCAGTTGGAAGGTGCGTTCCCCGGCCCGGAAATCCGGCAGGTGCAGCCCGAGGTCCGCGTCGATGACGCCGACCAGGGTTATCCCCGGGAAATCGTGTCCCTTGGTGATCATCTGGGTCCCCACCAGCACGTCGAGTTCCCGGTCCCGCAAGGCTTCCAGGATGCGGGTCAACTCCCCCCTGGGCCGGGCCGTGTCCGCGTCGAGCCGGGCGGTCCGGGCCTGGGGAAAGTGCTTGTTGATTTCCTGCTCGAGACGCTCGGTCCCCAGGCCCAAAAACCGGATCAGTTTGCTCCCGCACTCGGGGCAATTTTGGGGCGGGTCGGTTTCAAACCCGCAGTAATGGCAACTGAGGTTCCGGCCGTCGGCTTCCCCCGGCTTTTGATGCAAGGTCAGGCTGACGCTGCAATTCAGGCATTTAATGACATGCCCGCAGGAAAAACAGATCGGCAGGCCGGCCAGGCCCCGGCGATTGATGAACAGGAGCGACTGCCCGCCCTGGGCCAGGGTTTCGGTCAGGGCCGCCTTGAGCACCGGCGTCAAGGCGCCGCGACTCCGGCCCGAGTCGTACCGCAGGTCCACCACGTCCACCTTGGGCAACACTCCCTGGCCGACCCGGTTTTCCAGGGTCAACAGGCCGTATTTTCCGGTGAGGGCCGCCTGATAGCTTTCCAGGGACGGCGTGGCCGAGCCCAACACCACCACGGCGCCGGCCTGGCTTCCCCGGAGCAGGGCCAGGTCCCGGCCCTGGTATTTCAGCTTTTCTTCCTGCTTGTACGCGCCGTCGTGCTCCTCGTCCACCACGATCAGCCCCAGGTTTTCCAGGGGCGCGAAAACGGCCGACCTGGCGCCGAGCGCCACCCTGGCGTCCCCCCGCCTGATTCTCTGCCACTGGTCATAGCGCTCCCCGTCGGAGAGCCCGGAATGGAGGACCGCCGTCTCCTGGCGCAAACGGCATTTCAAGAGGCCTTCCACGGCCGGAGTCATGGAAATTTCCGGCACTAAAAAAAGGACCGTGCGTCCCTGGGACAGGGCCTTTTGGGCCGCGATCAGGTAAACCTCCGTCTTGCCGGACCCCGTGACCCCGTAAAGCAGAAAAGGCGCGTATTTCCCGTTTTCCAGGGCCGCTTCCAGGGTCGCGATGGCCCGGGCTTGTTCGTCGTTGACCCGGGGTGGGGCCTGCTCGAAATGAAGGGCCCGCCCCAGGGAGTCCCGGAAAATTTCCCGTTCCTCCAGGATCAGGGCCCCCTTTTGTTCCAGACGACGGACCAGGGCCGAAATCGAGGCGAACCTGGAGCGAAGGTCGTCCAGGGGTTGGGGGCCGGAAGCTTGCAAAACTTCCCACAATTCCTTTTCCTTGGGTCCCAGGGCGGCGGCGACCGGCCCGGCGACGGGGACCGCCCAGCGCTGTTTTTTCGCCCGAACCCGGTCGGGGTCCAGACGGGTTTCGACCGCCGCCCAGCCGCGACTCTCCAGCCCGCGGATTATCCGGAGGCCGCTTCCTTTTTCCTTGGCCAAGCGGGACAGGGGCAGGCCCCGGGGGCGGTTGATCCGCGTCAACAGTTCGAGCTCCTCCGGGGCCGCCGCTCCGGAAGCCAACACCAGCAGCCCGGCCGGGGTCGGGTGGGCGGTCCGAAGACTCATGACCCGCAACCCGGCCGGCAGGGCCTCGGCGGCGGTCAGCCCCAGGGGATAATGGTAATACCGCGAAGCGAAGCGGAAAAAGGGGATCAGGGACGGCCCGAACAAGGGCGCGTCATCCAGGAATTGAATTATTTCCTTTAGTTGTATTCCGAGGTCCGGTGTTTCCGCCCGGGAAAGCAGGGCCATGACGTACCCCGTCACGGTCCTGCGCCCAAAGGGAACCAGGACCCGCAGGCCGGTGGTCGCCCGTTCCCGCAGGTCCTCGGGAACCAGATAATGAAAAACGCCGGGAGCGGGCACGGCCACGGCCACTTCCGCGATCAAGGGCCCGCCCCCGTTTATTCCAGTTTCTTCTTGAACCAATCCATCATCTCCCTGATTTTTTTAAGATCGGGGTTCCGCCCGGCCCGCCGGTTCGGAGGAGGGGCCGCGGCCGGACTTGAATCGTCGAGGTTGAAGGAGTCCCCGCCTAGGTCGGGGTTGATGGCGAGGGACCGGAGGGACCAGACCTTGGGGCCTCCCGGCGACCGAAAAAGTTCCAGGCGTCCGGGCCACTCGATTCCCGGCCCCAGGGTTTGGTAATCGGACAGGGCCAAGTCGTACCGGCCCGCCGGGTTGGTCTCGGTCACGGACAACCGCGTCAATTCTCCGGCCGGGTGGCTGAACCAAGCCCATCCCCGGGGGCCCGTCCCCGAACTCGTCCCCAGGATGACCCGGCCGTCCTGGTTTCGTATCGCCCGTAGGTCCAGGCGCGTGGCCAGCAAACGCTCCAAATTCCCCGGATCGGTCTCGAGGAGCAACCGGAAAAGAACAGCCGGGACCGGCCAGGACGCCTCCACGGCCTGGTCCCCCGCCAGGGCCAGGGTTTCTCCGCCCACGGACAGAAACACCTCCTCCCGGTCCGGCCAAGTAACATTTATGCGAATTCGATCGGGTTTTCCGTAATAAACGGTCAGGCGCGCCAAGCCGGCCTCCCGCGGCCCGGGATTTTCGCCCCCGGACGCGGGCGCCTCGTCTTCGTAGACAGCTTCCAGGGATTCCACGCCCACCCGTCGGGCCGCGGTCTCGGACAGGAACACGGTCGAGGACAGCCCGGCGGCCGGCGCGGTCGAGGCCCCCCACCACGGGATGAAAAACAGCGGAATAAGTAAACAGACCATTCTCATAACCTACCTTATACCATTTCCTTGAACTTTTTTCGCATTCAGCTTTTTCGGAAAAAAACGGGACCGTCCGGCGCTCGGTTAAAAACGCGAACCCTCCCGCGGGCCGGAGGTCGCGGCGGAAAAGCCGGGCCCGCGCCGCTATTTTTTTCTTGACATTTATCAGGTAAGTGATAATTACTTATACCGAATACCACAACCTGGGACATCGCCCGAACTCCGGGGTTTCGATTATTTTCACTTACCCGCTGTCCGGGCCGGTCTGTTCTTTTTGGCGCCGGGCCGGGACAGCTTGGTTCGTCGCGTAAAATGGCGCCAAGCCGACATCCACCGAGGAAAGTCGGCTTGTTTTATCTTTAGAAAATCACCACTTACTAACGAGGAAAAATAATGGACCCGTCCGAAATCAGCGGCGAAAAGAAAGGCCCCCTGTTTTACCTAACCCTTAACCGGCCCGCGAAACGCAATGCCATCAATTTCGACATGTTGATCCAGCTTTCGGAGATGGTGGAAGCCCAGATCACCGACCCCGAGGTCCGGGTGATCATTTTAAGGGGCGAGGGTCCGGTCTTTTCGGCCGGCATCGATTTCCAGGCCCTAGGCATGTTGGTCACGCGGTACAAGGAGGCTTACGCGGCGGGCGGCGCCTATATCCGCTCGGACATCCACAAATACCAGCACTACCTTAACAGGTTGGAATCGATTGAAATACCGATAATCTGCGCCATGCATTCCCGGGCTTTCGGGTTGTCCCTGGAAATTGCCTTGGCCTGCGATATCCGGGTCATGAGCCGGGACTGCCAGTGGGCCATGCCCGAGCTTCGGATCGGGCCTCTTTCCGACATGGGCGGCACGGCGCGCCTGTCCCGGGTCCTGGGCGCTTCCCGGGCCATGGAAGTCCTGATGACCGGCAAGCTTTACTCGGCGGAAAAGGCCTTGGAATGGGGACTGGTCAATCATGTTTTTCCCGACGACCAGTTGCTTTCCGAGACGGAAAAGCTGGCCCTGGAAATAGCGGCCAACTCCCCCCTGGCCGTGGGCGCCACCAAAAAAATAATCAAGCGCGGGGACGGGGTGGACCTGATGACCCAACTGGACCTGGAAGGCTATCTCCAGAGCATCATTTTGCGGTCCGAGGATTTCGAGGAAGGCGTCGCGGCCAAGATGGAAGGCCGGCCGCCGATATGGAAGCGCAAGTAAACCATGCGACAGGGAGCGGCGGATTCAATCATGATTGAGGGAAAACCGTATTTCAACGAGGACCACCAGGCCCTGCGGGACGTCATTCGGAAATTCGTGGACCAGGAAATAAACCCCCGCATGGACCAGTGGGAAGAGACCGGCCTGCCGGCCCACGACCTGATGGCCAAGCTGGGCGGCTTGGGCCTGCTCGGCGTAACCTACGATACCCGTTTCGGGGGCCAGGGCCTGGACTATTGGTTCGACCTGGTTTTTCTGGAAGAATTGGGGCATATCCAGGGCGTGGGGGTCCAGGGGGCCATCGCCGACCAGACGCACATGGCCACGCCGGCCCTGCATGAATTCGGGAGCGACTACCTCAAGGAAACCTATCTGCGCCCGGCCATCGAGGGAAGCATGGTCGCGGCCATCGCCATCACGGAGCCGGGGGCCGGTTCGGACGTGGCGGCCCTGCGCACCAGGGCCAGGCGGCAGGGCGACCACTACATCGTCAATGGTTCCAAAATTTTCATCACCAACGGGGTCCAGGCCGATTTCGTGGTTCTCTTGGCGCGGACCAGCGACGAACCGGGGTTCCATTCCTTCAGTCTGCTGGTCGCGCCCAAAAACCTCGACGGTTTTTCGGTCGGGCGCAAGCTCGACAAAGTCGGCTGGCGGTCCAGCGACACGGCGGAACTGTTCTTCGAGGACGTCCGGATTCCGGCGGAAAACCTCATCGGCCAGGAAGGCGAGGGCTTTATCTACCAGATGAAGCAGTTCCAGCACGAACGCTTCGCCGCCCTGCCCATGACCTACACCGCGGCCTCGGACATCATCAAAATGACGGTCGACTACATTGGCCGGAGAATCGTTTTCGGCAAGCCGCTCTTGAAAATGCAGGTCCTGCGCCATCGGTTAGCCGAATGGCTGGCGGAAATCCAAACGCTCAAGGCCCTCGCCTACCACATCACCACGCTCAAGACCGCCGGCCTGGACGTGACCAGGGAAGTCACCGTGGGGAAACTGGCTTCCAGTAAATTGATCCGGCGGGTCACGGACGGGTGCCTGCAGATGTTCGGCGGGATGGGGTTCATGAACGAATCCCTCATTTCCAGGTACTGGCGGGACGCCCGGGCCGCCTCCATCGCCGGCGGGGCGGACGAAGTCATGACCGAGATGTTGGCCAGGTTGGAAGGGTTCTAAAATCTTAAATATATATGGAGGCGTCGCATGGAAGAGAGAGTCTGGCACAAGGCCTATGCCCCCGGGGTGCCCCCCGGCATCGAGTATGAAAAACTGCCCCTGCCCCGGGCCTTGATCCGAACCGCCCAAAAATATCCCGACGTAACCGCCTTGATCCTGATGGGCGGGAAAACCAATTACCGTGAATTGAACCAGTTGGTCGACCGGTTCGCCGCCTCCCTGAAGCGGTTGGGGATCAAGAAAGGCGACAAGGTCGCCCTGGTCCTGCCCAACATTCCCCAGATCGTCATCGGGGTCTACGCGGCCTGGAAGATCGGGGCCGTGGTGGTCATGAACAACCCTCTCTACACGGAACGGGAATTGGCCCACCAGTTGAACGATTCCGAATCGACCGCGGTCCTCTGCCTCGATCTTCTCGTCCCCCGGATGCTGTCATTGAAGGAAAAGACCGGGCTGAAAACCGTCATTTCCTGCCATATCAGGGATTTTTTGCCCTTCCCCCTCAAGCAGTTGTTTCCCTACGTCAAAAAGCAGCTCCATCGGAAGCCCCAACCCGGCGACAAGGGGGTGCTCGAATTCATGGACCTCATCAAGGCGCCGGCCCCGTCCCTGGAAGCCGACGTCGACTTCGAGGACTTGGCGGCCCTGCTCTACACCGGCGGCACCACCGGCGTGTCCAAGGGCGTGATGCTCACCCACGCCAATCTGAGCGTCAATGTCCAGCAGTTCAAGGGCCTCCTGCGCGACATGAAGGACGGCGCGGAAAACGTGATCGGGAGCCTGCCGTTCTTCCATTCCGCCGGCTTCACCGCCGCCATGAATACCTGCATCTACCGGGGCTTTACCGACATCCTTCTCCCCAAGCCCGACGTCGACGTCCTTTTGGACGTCCTTAAAAAATACAAGCCCGCCATCTTCGGCGGCGTGCCGACCATGTATGTCGGACTGCTTAACTCCCCCAAGCTGCCGCCCAAGGAACAGTTGTCCTTCATCAAGGGCAGCGTTTCCGGGGCCGCTCCCCTGGCCGTGGAAACCCTCAAGGCCTGGGAGGAACGGATCGGCGCCCAGATAATCGAGGTCTTCGGCATGACGGAGATGTCGCCCATCTCCCACGCCAATCCCTGGGGGGGAGTCTGCAAGGCCGGCAGCGTCGGCATCCCCTTTCCCGACACCGACTGCCGCATTGTGGACCTCGAGACCGGGGAACTGGACCTGCCCCAGGGAGAAGCGGGGGAAATCCTGGTCACGGGCCCCCAGATGATGAAAGGCTACTATAAAAAACCGGAGGAAAACGTCTCCGCCCTCAAGGGCGGGTGGTTTCATACCGGCGATATCGGGTACATGGACGAGGAAGGGTACCTGTACATCGTGGACCGCAAGAA
>JAZDGM010000086.1:0-68747 GCA_043806915.1 Pseudomonadota bacterium
TGCATGTGTTAAGCACGCCGCCAGCGTTCATTCTGAGCCAGGATCAAACTCTCCGAATATTTAAATGTCTTAATTACTCAGATAATTGACTGAAAAGCCCAAAACTTATCGTTCTCGCTATTTAGTTTTCAAAGATCGCCCTGGTGTCGACAGACACCCAATCATACTTTATCTCTTTGTCCGCTACTTGTCAAGGACTTTTTTTCCAGACTTTCGCGGCGGCAACGAGTTGCGTATCCTACTCGTTTTTGGTTTGGAGTCAAGCTTTATTTCAAACTTTTTTTCCGAACCGGGTCTCGCCTGAAACCCCATCCGCTCTGCCCAGGCCCTTGGCCTTCCAACCCGGCGGAGCTCTTTATAATAAACTCTTTCTCGGTGTTGTCAAGCTTTTTTTGGGCGCCGTCCATCGCGGCAACGAGAGCGGATACTACTCCGATTAAAAAAAAGGTCAAGCAAAAATCACGCAACTGACAACTTATTTTTCAATTTTGTATAACTTCTTGAATTCTCACTATTTTTTTTGCCTGCCCCGTGGCCGGGTCGATGGCCGCCGCCACTCCTTCCAGCCGCAACCCCTTTTTTGCGGGCTCGAACCGCTGCGGACGCCCCGTCAGGAACCCTTCCAGCACCGCCTCCTTCTTCATGCCGATCACCGACTGATGCGGTCCGGTCATGCCCAGGTCCGTGATATAGGCCGTTCCCCCGGGCATGATGGTCTCGTCGGCCGTCTGAACGTGGGTATGAGTCCCGAGAACGGCGCTGGCCCGGCCGTCGAGGTGCCAGGCCAGGGCCTTTTTCTCCGATGACGCCTCGGCGTGCACGTCCACCAGGATCACCCGCGCGCCCAAGGCTTTCAGGCGCTCGATTTCCCGATCGGCGGCCCGAAACGGGCAGTCCAGGGGGGCCATGAAGATCCGGCCCAGGACATTGACCACCCCGACCTTGACCCCCCCCGGAGTTTCGACGAGGACGCCGCCGCGGCCCGGGACGGGTTCCGGATAATTGGCCGGCCGAACCAGTCGTTTTTCCTGATTGAGATACTCCAATATTTCCCTATGCTTAAAGATATGGTTCCCGGATGTCAGCACATCGATTCCGGCGGAAAAAAGCTCCTTGGCGGATTCAACGGTCAGGCCTATTCCGCCCGAGGCGTTCTCCCCGTTGGCCACGACCAAGTCGATGGAATGTCTCGTGACCAGCGCCGGGAGCAGTTCCCGCGCCAGCCGTCTTCCGGGGCGGCCGAAGACGTCGCCCAAAAACAACACGTTGATCATAAACAACCTTTCATAGACAATATGGATATCCACGGCGCCCCGGGCGACAACGGCTCGGGTCCGCGTGTTTTTTTCATGGCTCGACGCCCTCGGCCTAAACGCTCCCCAGCCCCGATCTTTTCACCCGCGCCAGGGTCAGGACCAGGACGTCCCGGGCGCCGGCCTTCAGCACGGTTCGCGCGCATTCGGCGGCCGTGGCCCCGGTGGTGTGAATGTCGTCGAAAATCATGACGGTCCGGCCCGCCAGCTTTCGCGGTTGCGGGGCGAGGAACACCCCCTTCACGTTCCTCCTTCTGGCCCGGCCCCGCAAGCCGGCCTGGGGCGAGGTGAAACGGACTCTCGTCAGAAGATCGACGCGGACCTTGTGGGGAAAGTCCCGGAACAGCTCCCGGGCGAGGACCAAGGCCTGGTTGAACCCCCGTTCCCTAAGTCTCCGGGCATGTAGGGGCGCCGGCAGGATAAGGTCGACCTCGGGCGGGTAAAAGGGCGGGGCCAGGTGGTCCATCATGAAGCCGGCCAAGGGGGCGACCAGGTCCATCCGCCCCTGGTATTTGAACCGGTGGACCGCCCGGCGCAGGGCGCCTTCGTACAAGCCGGCGGACATGGCCCGACGGTACGGGGGCGGCTTGGCCAGACAGCGACCGCAGGCGTGGGGCGTGGGGAGGTCGGCTTCGAAGGGCAGGCCGCATTTCGAGCAATGGCTCCGGGGCAGGGGCGGGAACCCTCCCAGGCAAGCGGGGCAGAAACCCGGCCCCTGTCTCCGCCGGCCGCCCCGGGCGTCCGGTTCCGGAGAAAGGAAAACGTCGCAGAGCGGGCAGCGGGGCGGAAAAAGCAGGTCCAGGGCGCCGCGAAAAAACATGGCGCTCCATTGACCGGCCGTACCGCTGAAATGTTGAAGGGACATCTTTCCGGCCCACCCCGCGGCCCGATCAGGCCAGGCCCAGCCTTTCGCCGGCTTCCAGGCAGAGTTCAAGGGCCTTTCCGGAACCGGCCATGATATATCCGCCCCGGAATTTGTAGCCGTCGCGGCCGGTCAGGTCGTGGGGCCGCCCCCTAAAGTCGGTCAGGATGAAATCCCGCCGCTCCGAAAAGGCGGCCGAGGCGGCCAGGTCCCAAATCTTGGGGCCTCCGCCCGGGCCTTCCTTGGGAAACCCGAAGCAGAGATCGTAGGTCCCGGCGAGGACGCCCAGGGCCTTGGCCGGAAAGGATTCCTGGAAATGCACGGCGCCCGGCCCCAGAAGTTCCAGCATCCGCGCCATTCGCGGGTGTCCCCGGGCGTTGGCGGAAACGACCACGTTCAGCCCTGGGGAAGGCGGCGGCTGGAAATCCCCCTGGAGCCAGGCCAACCCCTTTTCCCGGGAAGCCAGTCCGGCGATTTTCAGCCAGGGGCAGTTGAGGGCGCCGAGCAGCGGCCCGACCCGTCCGTCCACCAACGCGACCGATGTCCCGAAATAGCCGGTTTTCTTGTAATATCCAAGGGAGCCGCAGATCGGGTCCACGGCCCAGAACCGGTCCCTGGCCAGTTCCCGGGGGTCGAAGGATTCTTCCCCCACATAGCCGAGGTCGGGATAGAGGCCGGTCAGGTAGGCCCGGGCCAGCCGGTCGCAGGACAGGTCGACGGCCAGCTTGACGGCCCCGGGCGAGTCCTTGATATCGGAAAACAAGTCCGGTTCATGCTCGGTTTCGTCGTAGGCGACGGAATAGTCCCGGTGATAGTAGTGGAGCATCAGGTCGGCCAGGATGTCGACGGTCCGCAGGGCGTGGTACATCCGGGAATCCGCCCTCGCGGCCGCCGCGAACAGCTCCGCCCGGCTAACGAGTCTGGTCATCCGGGTCGCCCGGCGAGGAAAAAATATAGGACCGGGGCGGCATGTCCTTGATCGCTTCCCGGTGGTAGGCCTTGAAATCCTCCCACTCGGTCCCGGGCGGTATTCCCGGGCAGGCGTTTTTGGCGTCCTCGAACCCCTGCTGGTCGTTGAGGGGGCCCCAGAAAAAGGGCCAATCCCGGCACATGCGCGGCTTGACCGGATGGATGCGGCAATGATGGGATTCCTGATCGTGAAAGAGGCAGAAGCCTTCCGCGTCGGTCCGCAAGGCCAGCAGGCCGTACTGGGGCGTGGTGTAGGTCTCGATGAACTCCGGGACGGCGATGCCGAGCAGGCCGGCGGGTCCGGCGGCGTCTTCCGGGGGCAGATAGATTCCGCCCTCCCCCCGGCAGCAGACGCCGCAGCATTGACAGTCGAACACTTCCTTTGGTTTCATGGCGGGGAACTCCGGCCGCGGGCCTGGAGTATTCAAGCTCCTTTCACCAGATTCGACAACGTTTCAACCGGCGGAAAACCGCCGGACGTCCCCGCTCAGGCCCCGGCCCGGGAAACGAGGGGGGGCTGCCCGGTGGCTTCCAGAACGCTGCGCCACAGGACTTCGTTGGGGTTGATCTTCTTTCGCGACGCCACCGCCGCGGCGATGGGCACATGAACGTACATGTTGTTCCACTGGCCTATCAGGATTTTGGTCTTGCCGGCCATGGCGGCGTGAACGGCCTTCTGCCCCAGGAACCCGCAGTAAATGCGGTCACTGGCGTTGGCCGGCTGGCTCCTGATCAGGTAGCTGGGGTCCATGTATTTCAGGTTGACTTCCATTTTCTTGTCGTGGAAATACTTCTGAATCCGGTCCACCAGGTAGGTCCCGATATTTCCCAGGCGCCGGTTCCCGGACGGGTCGAATTCCTCCGCCCGGCCGAGGAAGAATTTCTGGCCGGCGCCCTCGGCCGCGACGATGACGGCGTGTTTTCGCAGCTTGAGCCGGTCTTCCAGGGCCTGGAGCAGCCCCCCCGGTCCATCCAGGTCGAAATCCGATTCCGGGACCAGGACGAAATTGGCTTCGCCCTGGGCCAGGGCGGCGGTGGCGGCGATGAACCCGGAGTCCCGGCCCATCAGCTTGACCAGGCCGATGCCGTTGGGCGCGCCCAGGGCCTCGGTGTGGGCCGACCTTATGACCTGGGCCGCCGTGGCCACGGCGGTTTCGAACCCGAAGGACCGGGCCAGGAGATTGATGTCGTTGTCAATGGTCTTGGGCACGCCGATCACGGCGATTTTCAGGCCCCGGGCCTTGACCTCCTCGGCAATCTTGGCCGCTCCCCGCAACGTTCCGTCCCCGCCGATGGCGAAGAGCATGCTGATATTGAGCCGCTCCAGGGAATCGACGATCTCCTCGATGGGAAAAAGCCCCCGGGAGGAGGAGAGGACCGACCCGCCGAATTCGTGAATATCCGTTACGTATTCGGGGGTCAGTTCGACCAGGTCGTGGCCGAATTCGGGGATCAAGCCCTGATACCCATGCCTGACGCCGAAAATATTCTTCACGCCATAGGAAAAATGCAGGGCCAGGGTGACGGAGCGGATGACGTCATTCAACCCGGGACAGAGCCCGCCGGCGGTCAGGATCGCGGCCTTGACCTTGACCGGGTCGAAATAAATTTTTCTTCGCGGCCCGGCCAGTTCAAAGGAAAACGGCTGGGCCTTGCCCTTAAGGCAGTCCTGGAAATATTCCAGGTCAACCCGGATCAACACCCGGCACTCGTCCTCGACATAGACCCCGGAACAGGCCGGTTCATGCTCGGCCCCCCCGTAGGCTCGCATCAGGGGGGACTTGACCCGGGCCGGGCCGAGATTTTCAACCACCGTGTAGTCTGCGATTTTATTCGTGTCGTTGGTCATGGCGACTCCCCTTGGCGCATCGGAAAGGAGGAAAAAAGGGCCGACCGGGTTGGCGGCCTTAGGGCCGGTCCGGTCCGACCTCGTCCAAAAAAGCATGCAACCGGGCCAGGTCGGCCGAAGAGGCCGGCGGCCGGCCGGGCTTGACCGCGGGATTGGGAATGACCCCCAACCGGGCCAGCGCCGCCTTGACCAGGGCCGGAGGATTGGGCCGGACCGACGCGCCCAGCCCCCTGACCCGCCGGCCGCTTTCCCATATTTCCCCGAGGAAATCGGCCTGCAGCGTATTGTGGTTGAAAGGGCCCAGGGAGGCTTCGACGATACTCGACCACGGCCGGGGCAGCACCTGGACGCCGGATGAAATCAGGCCGGAGGACGAGGGTCGGTCCAAAAAAGCGGTTTCGCACCCGTCATAGAAGCGAAACCCCGGCCGCTCCCCCAGGGCCCGCTGGTACGCCAGGGACAGGCTCAAATCCCCGTCCGCGGCTAGTCCGACCAAGTGGTCCTCGCCGGCCATTTTTTCCAGGACGGCGGCTTGAATATTCCGATGGCGCAACCGCGAGCGCAGGGTCCCCACCAAGCCGGGGTTATTGCCGAGAACGAACGGCCGCCGGCTTAGGCGGCAGAGGGCCTTAAAATGGGTCGGCAAGTCGCGATTGCCATGGTAGACCAGCGGAGTTAAATGAAAAAAGACCGTCGCCTTGGCGAACGCTTCCCCGTGGATCAGTTTTTCGGCCCGGTTCAATAAATCCTCGGTCTCTTCCGCGGCGCGACAGGCGATCTCGAAAAAAACCACGGGGCCGTCCCGGCAGTATTCCATGGCGGCGGCCAGCAGGCCCAGCCGTTCGTCCGGCGACAACCACAGTCCTTCCCCGACTCGGAACCCGCCGACGAGGAAGCCCTGGCAGTATTTTTTCAACCGCTGGAAAAGCCCGGCCAAGACCGGGGCGTCCGCCCGGCCCTCCCGATCCAGGGGAGTGACCAGCTCGGCCATGAGGCCCCGGGGCGGAATGTTATTCATGGCTCGGGTTGACCTGGTTGAACCTGAATTTACCTTTTCCCAGGAGATGGTGCAAATGGACCACTCCCTCCAATCGCCCCTTTTTATCCACGATCGGCAGGATGGTGATTTCATAGGCCTGCATGATTTCCAGGGCTTCCACGGCCAGGCGGTCCCGGGTTATGGTAACCGGGGTGGGAGTCATGAACAGGCCGACCGGCTTCGTCTTCACGACCTCGGACATGGTCACGGCGCGGCGCAGGTCCCCGTCGGTGAATATCCCCTTCAAGATAACATCCGAGTCCACCACCAGCAAGACGCCGAGGTTGCTTTTATTCATGGTTTTCAGGGCTTCGCTCAGGATCATCCCGTCGTCGGCGACTGGCGCCCGGGACGCCGGGGTCATGACCTGGTCCACGCTGACCGACAGCCTTTCCCCCAGGGCGCCGGCGGGATGAAGGCGCTTGAAGTCGCGGGAACTGAACCTTCTGGTCCGGAGCAGGACCACGGCCAGGGCGTCGCCCAGGGCGAGGGCCGCCGTGGTCGAGGCGGTGGGCGCCAGGCCCATGGGGCAGGCTTCCCGGGGGACCCCCACGTCCAGGGTCACGTCGGCCAGAAGAGCCATGGGCGAGGCGGGGTCGCCGGTCATGGCGATGATCCTGGCCCCCATGGAACGGACATTCTCCAAAAGCAAGTTGACTTCTTCCGTCCGGCCGGAGTTGGACAGGGCCAAGACCACGTCTTCCCGCATGACCATGCCCAGGTCGCCGTGCATGGCCTCCACGGGGTGAAGAAAAATCGAAGGGGCGCCCGTGCTGTTCAAGGTGGCGACAATCTTCCGGGCGATAAGGCCGGACTTGCCCAAGCCCGTGACCACCACGCGTCCCCGGGCGTTGAAGACCAAGCCCACCGCGGCGGCGAATTCCGGCCCCAGCCGGTCCACCAGCCCCAGTACGCCCTCGGCCTCGATGCGCAGGACATCCCGGGCCTGTTCCAGGATCGAGGTGGAATCGTCGGAAAAGGTCGCGTCTCCGCCCGGTTTTTTTTTCCCGGGGTCCCGACCCGTCGTTCGCTCCGTTTTTTTCACTCCACCCCGCAACACTTTTCCAACCTTAGCTTGGAATAGTTTTTCTCGGGAAGCACCGGGTATTGACCGTTGAAGCAAGCCAGGCAGAAACTGGGGTCCCGGAAGCCCGTGGACTCCACCATGCCTTCCAGGCTCAAATAGCCCAGGGAATCCAGTCCTAGAAAGGACCGGGTTTCCTCAATGGTGTTCTGGGCCGCGATCAATTCGCCCTTGGACGAAAAATCTATGCCGTAATAACAAGGAAAACGGTGGGGCGGGCAGGAAACCACCATGTGGACCGCCTTGACTCCGGCCTCGCGCAGGGCCTTCACCCTGGTCCGGCTGGTCGTGCCCCGAATGATGGAATCCTCCACGATGACCACCCGCTTGTTCCGGAGCACTTCCCGGACCGGATTCAACTTCACCCGCACGCCGAAGTCGCGCATGGACTGGGAAGGTTGGAGAAAGGTCCGCCCCACGTAATGGTTGCGGATCATGCCCATTTCCAGGGGTATCCCGCTGGCCTGGCCGAACCCGAGGCCGGCGTAGATGCCGGAATCGGGAAAAGGCACGGTCATGTCCGCCTCGATCCCGGGAAATTCCGCCGCCAGCCGGGCGCCCATGCGTTTGCGCATGCGATAGACGTTGTGGCCGAAAATGTTCGAATCGGGCCGGGCGAAGTAAATGTATTCGAAGATGCAGAAGGTGTGCGGGGCCGTGGTCTCCATTTTCAGGGATTCGAGCCCGTTTTCCGTGATGATGATTATCTCCCCCGGCTCGACGTCCCGGACGTATTCCGCCTCGATCAGGTCCAGGGCGCAGGTTTCCGAGGAAATGACCCAGGAGCCGTTGAGCTTGCCCAGGCAGAGGGGGCGGAAGCCGTTGGGGTCGCGGGCGGCGATCAAGGCGTCCTTGGTCATGAGCCCGAGTGAATAGGCGCCCCGGGCCTCGGGCAGGGAGGTCAGCAGGGCTTCCTTGAGTCCCTTGCGGAGGTGGCGGACCAGGAGGTGGACAATGACTTCCGAATCCATGGTGGTCTGGAAGATGGAGCCGGCGTCTTCCAACTCCTCCCGCAGGCTCATGGCGTTGGTCAGGTTGCCGTTATGGCCGAGGGCGATGGGGCTGCCGCGAAAGTTGACGAGGAAGGGCTGGGCGTTTTTCAGCAGGGAAGAGCCGGTGGTGGAATAGCGGACATGGCCCAGGGCGATATGGCCCTTGAGTTCGGTCATGACCTGTTCCGAGAAGACGTCGGACACCAGGCCCATGCGTCTTTGCTCGGTGACCTGGCGGCCGTCGGAGGCGGTGATGCCCGCGCTTTCCTGACCGCGGTGCTGGAGGGCGTAAAGGCCGAAGTAGGTCAGCTTGGCCGCGTCCGGGTGACCGAAAACCCCAAAGACCCCGCAAGCTTCCTTGGGGCCGCCGGGGGAGCGGACGCCAAGGGGAGGTCCCTGGGTAGGCCTGGTTCTCTTCATTTTTCCGAATCTCCAATGGAATGGTATTCCTGCAGGGTCTTGACCGTCCACTCTTTGTTTTTCAAGGCTTCGCAGGCTGTTACCGTGGCTATCGCCCCGGCCATGGTGGTGACGTAAGGCACTTTGTAAAGCAGGGCGCTCCGCCGCAGGGAAATGGCGTCCTGGACCGTTCGTTCGCCCAGGGAAGTGTTAATGATCAGGGCGATATCCTTGTTTTTGACCAGATCTATGGCGTGGGGGCGAATCCGCTCGGAAACCTTGTGTATTTCCTCGACCGCGAGATCGCGCTCCCGAAGATAATCCGCGGTGCCCTTGGTGGCGATGAGCCGGAAGCCGAGGGCGACGAACCGCTTGGCCACGTCCACGGCGGCCGGCTTGTCCCGGTCCCGGACGCTGATGAAAACCCGGCCCTCGCTCGGCAGAATCTGGCCGGCGGCGAATTGGCTCTTGGCGTAGGCCAAGCCGAAGTCGGAATCGATCCCCATGACCTCGCCGGTGGACTTCATTTCCGGCCCCAGGATGGTGTCCACGCCGGGGAAGCGGTTAAAGGGAAAAACCGCTTCCTTGACGGAGATATGCCTGGGGTTGGGCCCGTCGTGCAACCCTAGTTCATCGAGGGTCCGGCCGAGCATGACCCAGGTGGCCACCTTGGCCAGGGGCACTCCGGTGGCCTTGGACACGAAGGGCACGGTCCGGGAAGCCCGGGGGTTGACCTCGAGCACGTACAGCATCTGATTTTTGACGGCGAACTGGATATTCATCAAGCCGATGACGTTCAGTTCCGCGGCCAAGGCCCGGGTCGCGGACTTGATCTGTTCGATCATGTCGGGAGACAGGCCCTGGGGAGGCAGAATGCAGGCCGAATCGCCGGAATGGACCCCCGCTTCCTCGATGTGCTCCATGATCCCGCCGATGATGGTCCGGCGACCGTCCGAGACGGCGTCCACATCCAGCTCCATGGCGTCCTCGAGAAATTTATCGATCAAAATCGGATGCCCCGGGGACGCTTCCATGGCGAAGCGAACGAAGCCGGCCAGGGAATCGGGCTCGTAGACAATTTCCATGGCCCGGCCGCCGAGAACGAAACTGGGCCGGACCACCACGGGGTACCCGATTTCCTCCGCGACCCGGGCCGCGCCCTCGATGTCCGCGGCCGTGCCGTTGGGCGGCTGAAGGAGGCCGAGCTTTTGCAACAGCGCCTGAAACAGCTTCCGGTCCTCGGCCCGGTCGATGGAAGCCGGGGAAGTGCCGAGTATCGGCGCCCCGGCTTTTTCCAAGGCCGAGGCCAGGTTGAGCGGCGTCTGGCCGCCGAACTGCACGATAACGCCCAGGGGTTTTTCGACGTCGAGAATGCCCAGGACGTCTTCCTTGGTCAGCGGTTCGAAGTAGAGGCGGTCGGAAGTGTCATAGTCGGTGGAAACCGTTTCGGGATTGGAATTGATCATGATGGATTCCACCCCGACTTCCCGCAAGGCGAAGGAAGCGTGCACGCAGCAGAAATCGAATTCAATGCCCTGCCCGATCCGGTTGGGCCCCCCGCCCAGAATCACCACTTTTTTCCGGGTGGAGGCCCGGACTTCGTCCTCGTCCTCGTAAGTGGAATAATAATAAGGAGTGTAGGCCTCGAACTCGGCCGCGCAGGTGTCGACCAGCTTGAAACAGCGCTTCACCCCGAGGTCCAGTCGCAGGTCGCGGACCTGGTCCTCGAGCAGCCCTGAAAAATGGGCTAATTGGACGTCGGAAAAACCGTCCCGCTTGGCCTCCCGAAGCCGCCAGGCCAACTCGTCCCGGGCCGCGCCGCTGTCCGGGGGATGGGCCAAGTCCCGCCCCAGTTCCTCCAAAAAGCCCTGCTCATCGACCAAGGCCTTGATGTGATGGAGGAACCAGGGGTCGATGTGGGTCAGGTCGTTAATTTCCTCGAGACTCATGTTGTTCTTGAAGGCCGCGGCCAGGTAGAACATCCGCTGGGAATTGGGGACGCTGAGCCGGGCCCGGATAATTTCGGGCCTGACCAGCCGCGGGTCCTTGTCCAGGGGGTTAAGCCCGTCTCCGAACAGGCCGAAGCGGCTGATTTCCAGGGAGCGCAGCCCCTTTTGCAGGGCTTCCTTGAAAGTGCGGCCGATGGCCATGGTTTCGCCCACGGACTTCATGCTGGTGGTCAGAATATCCTCGGCCCCGGGGAACTTCTCGAAGGTCCAGCGGGGGATTTTGACCACGCAGTAATCGATGGTGGGCTCGAAGGAAGCCATGGTTTCCCGGGTGATGTCGTTGGGAATCTCGTCCAGGGTGTAGCCCACGGCCAGCTTGGCCGCCAGCTTGGCGATGGGGTATCCGGTGGCCTTGGAGGCCAGGGCGGAACTGCGGGACACCCGGGGGTTCATCTCGATGACCACCATCTCCCCGGTCTTGGGGTCCACGGCGAACTGGATGTTGGACCCGCCGGTGTCCACGCCGATTTCCCGGATGATGGCGATGGCGGCGTCCCGCATGGACTGGTATTCCCGGTCCGTCAGGGTCTGGGCCGGGGCCACGGTGATGGAATCGCCGGTATGCACGCCCATGGGGTCGAGGTTTTCGATGGAACAGACAATGACCACGTTGTCCGCGCCGTCCCTCATGACCTCGAGTTCGAACTCCTTCCAACCGATAATGCTTCGTTCCAGCATCACTTCCCGGATCATGGACAGGTCCAGGCCGTGGGCGGCGATGTTCTCTAAATCCTCGCGGTTGTAGGCCACGCCGCCCCCGGCGCCGCCGAGGGTGAAACTGGGCCGGACGATCAAGGGGTAGCCGATTTTCCCGGCGATTCCCAGGCAATCATCCACGGACCGGGCGATGCCGCTGTCCGGCACCTTGAGCCCGATCTTGTTCATGGCGTCGCGAAAAAGTTCCCGGTCCTCGGCTTTTTTTATGACCTCGAGTTTGGCGCCGATGAGCTCGACATGATATTTGTCCAGGATGCCTTGTTCAGCCAGGGCCACGGCGGTGTTGAGGCCGGTCTGTCCGCCCAGGGTCGGCAGGAGGGCGTCGGGCCTCTCGCGCTCGATGATGCGTTCCAGGAATTGAGGCAGAATGGGTTCGATATAGGTTCGGTCGGCGAATTCCGGGTCGGTCATGATGGTGGCCGGGTTGGAGTTGACCAGGACCACCTCGTAGCCTTCGTCCCGCAGGGCCTTGCAGGCCTGGGTCCCGGAATAATCGAACTCGCAAGCCTGCCCGATGACGATCGGCCCGGAGCCGATGAGCATTATTTTTTTTATATCCGTGCGTTTAGGCATGAGTGACTTTTAGCCCTGACTTTTCATCAATTTGACGAAGCGCTCGAACAGGTACGAGGCGTCGTGAGGACCGGGGCTGGCTTCGGGGTGGTACTGGACGGAGAAAAATTTCAATTCGTCGCTGGACATACCCTCCAGGGTCCCATCGTTGAGGTTGACATGGGTGAGCTTGACGCCCCGGTCGGCCAGGCTGTCGATGTCGACCGCGAACCCATGGTTCTGGCTGGTAATCTCGATCCGTCCGGTGGTCTGGTCCTTGACCGGCTGGTTGGCCCCCCGATGCCCGAACTTCAGCTTGAAGGTGCGGCCGCCCAAGGCCAGGCCCATGATCTGGTGCCCTAGGCAGATGCCGAAAATGGGACGGCGCCCCACCACGCCCCGGATGTTTTCGTAGGCGTAGGTCACGGCGGCCGGGTCCCCGGGGCCGTTGGACAGAAAGACCCCATCCGGCTCGAGGCCCAGAATGTCATCGGCCGCGGCGTCGGCGGGCAGGACCAGGACCTCCGCCCCCGCCAGGGACAGGGACCGCAATATATTGTATTTAATTCCGTAATCAAGAGCGACCACCTTGAGTCGGTCCCGTTGACCCTTCCAGGCCGCGACCGCCGCCAGGCTGGAATCGGGTCGACCGCCCCCGGGGTCCGGGACCCAGACGTAGGGTTCCCGGCAGGTGACGTCCCGGACCAGGTCCCGTCCGACCAGGTTGGGCCTGGCGCGGGCTTTTCCGTCAAGGAGGCCGGGTCGAGATCGTGGGTGGACATATACCCGGTCATGGCCCCCTGGGTCCGCAGGTGCTTGGTCAAGGCGCGGGTGTCGATGCCGGTCAGGCCCAGGGACCCGGCGGAAGCGAGGTAATCGGCCAGGGTGCGCTCGGAGCGCCAGTTGCTGGGGACCGGGTGGTATTCCCGGAGAATGAACCCTTCCACTCGAACGCGGTCGGACTCGGCGTCCCGGGCGTTGACCCCGTAGTTGCCGATGTGGGGGTAGGTCATGGTTACTATCTGGCCGGCGTAGCTGGGGTCGGTCAATACTTCCTGATATCCGGACATGGAGGTGTTGAATACTATTTCGCCCCAGGATTCACCCGGCCCGGTGAAGGAATAGCCCCGAAAGAACCGTCCGTCTTCCAGGGCCAGAACCGCTTTTATTAATTCCACCATTCCATCCTTAAAAACAGCAAGTTGGGCAAGCCCGGGATTCGGGCTTCAACCTGCTTGATTTAATATCAGTTTTTTTCCTTTTTGTCCAGAGGCAGGATAGTTAGGGCCAGGGCGGCGAGCCGGTCCGACGTCCCGCCGCGGGTCTCCAGGGCCCGCCGGCCGGCGCGGCCCATTTCCGCGGCAAGATCGCGATTCGAAATAATTTTCTTCAAGGCTAGGTATAATTCGTCGGCGTTTCGAACCGTCAACCCGGCCCCGGCGCCCTCCAATAGTTCCCGGGCGTCGGTGAAGTCTTCCAGGTGCGGGCCGTATACCACCGGCCGCCCCCAGGCCGCGGGCTCCAGGATGTTCTGCCCGCCCAGGGGAACGAGACTGGCCCCGCAAAAAGCGACCAGGGCCGGTTCGTACAGATAAAACAACTCGCCCATGACGTCCACCAGGGTCACGTCCACCGGCGCCGGCGACGGTCCCTTTCCCCGACCGCGCCGGGCCAGGCTAAAACCCCGGCTCCGAATGAGGCTTTCCACCTCCTCGGCCCGCCCCACGTGCCGCGGGGCCAGGATAAGATGGAGGTCCGGGAAATCCGCCTTGAGCCGGGAAAATACATCGAGCAGAATCACCTCTTCCCCGGGTCGCGTGGACCCGGCCGTCACCACCGGCCGCTCGGGGGTCAACCCCAGCTCCCCGCGCAAGGCGGCGGCCCGGCCGTGGTCGACCCGGGCCAATACCGACTCCGCCTTGGCTTCTCCGGCCGTCAGGACCCGGCTCGGATCGGCGCCCAGGTCGATAATTCGCGCCGCGTCCTCCGGCCCGATCATGGCCATGAGATCGAAGCAGGACAAGACCTCCCGGAAAAAAAAACGGGCCCGCCGGTAGTTTTTAAAGGACCGGGGGGAAATTCTCCCGTGGGCCAGCATGATTTTCACGCCCCGCGACTTGGCCTCGCGCAGAAAATTCGGCCAGAGCTCGGTTTCGAGGATAATCACCAGGTCCGGTTTCAACCGGGACAAGGCCCGTCCGGGCGCACCGAAAAAATCGAGGGGAAAGGTCAGGACCGGAAGCCCCAGGTCCACGGCCGCCTGTCGCCCGGCCCGGGTGGTGCTCGACAGCCGGATGTCCGCTCCCGGCAAGCGCGTGGCCAAGGCGCGTCTCAGGCCGGCCGCCACCTGTATTTCCCCGGCGCTGACCGCGTGGAGCCAGATGCGCGGCCCCTCGCCCGCGGGAGGCCCGGACGCCAGGCCGAGGCGTTCCAGCCAGCCGCCGTCGAGGCGCCCGCTTGCCGCCGCGCCCGCCAGGACCAAGGGGCCCGCCAGGGAACAGACCAAGTTGTAAAGAAAATAACCGGGACTCAAGGCCAACCGCTTCCACCGACTTATTTTTGGTAAAGGTGGTAGAGTGTATATAGAGCGTGTATCATTAAGTCAAGGTCCGACGCAATATGTCGCCGGCGGCCCCGGGCTGGGCCGCCAACCGGGAGAATACCCAGGCCATGATCAGATTAGTTCTATTGGGAACAGTTCACCGCGACCCATCCGGCAAAAGAAAGCTGACCGCGGCCATAGAAAATATCCGCCCCTCGGCCATTAGCCTGGAAGTCAGCCCGGCGTCGGTCCGACTGAGAAAAGAGTCCGGCCGCGAATGGATGATCCTGTTCAAAAAACGGCTCGGCCTTCTCGCTCGGGAAATGGGCCGGTCGCCCGGCGAATTGATGGGCCTGGCCAGTCTGAGGGGAGTATTCGAGTATATCCGCCTGCCCTACGAGTATCGGGCCGCGCTCGAATTCGCCGACCGAAACGGCGCGCCCATGTTTCTCCTGGACGAGTCCAAAACGGCCGAGGACTTCCTGGGCCGTGTGAAATCCGAAATCCTGACCCGCGCCAACATGGCCCTGTTGGCCCACCATGACGACGGCGCCACGCTCGACCAGGACGTCCGGGCCCAGTACATCCGGGCCAGGACCATGGTCCTACGCCACAAGCCCGGGCCGGCCCCGTTGGTTCGGGACCTGGAAGAGTGGAAAAAGCGCGAGACGGCCCTGGCGCAAAAACTGAGGCTGTTGCACCAGGGCTTGGCCCGGCGGGCCGGCCGGACCATGAGTGGCGCGGAACTGGCCGCCGGCCTGGTCATCGCCCCGGAGGCCGTGGGACTGCTGCCCCTCACCGTGACCTTCCCCTTGGAGCCGGTTCACCTATATATCGGCGGGTGGGAACATCTGACCGAAACCGAGGAACAACTCGATATGTATTCCCACCTGCGGGACCTGTCCCCGGAAAAAAGGCTCTGCCCCTGGAACGCCGACTAATGGCCGGAATTCGCTCCCGGTTCGACCGGGAAAAGACCTCTCCGAAAAATAATTTTATTTTCCCCTTGCTTTTTTCGTGAAACGAGGGATAATGGACTTCTGGGTCAAATCAATTCTTAGACCCGAGGGCATTACCTTAGAGCCATCCGTGCACTTCCAAGCCTAAACCACCTGGTTTCCCACGTATGTTCTCCTAGTACTTTGCTCGTTTTTAAAAGGAGATTTCTTTATGACTACCATGAAACTGTATGTGGGGAACCTTTCCTACAACACGACCGAGCAGAACCTGACCGACATGTTTTCCCAGTACGGCCAGGTTGAAAGCGCCAAAATCATCACCGACCGGTATTCCGGGCAGTCCAAGGGTTTTGGTTTTGTCGAGATGTCCAGCCGCGGCGAAGGCGAACAGGCCATTTCCGCTCTTAACGGCAAGGACCTCGACCAGCGCCAGATCAAGGTCAATGAATCCAAGCCCAAGCCCGACTCCAGGGGCGGCAGCGGCGGCGGCGGCGGCTTCGGCGGCGGCGGCGGCGGCGGTTCCAGGGGCGGCTTCGGCGGTCCCCGCGGTGGCGGCGGCGGCGGCGGCAGATACTAATAGTACATCCGGCTGATTTAGCCGCCGGCCCGTCCTGATTCCAGGTCGGGTCGGGAAAAATCGAGACGGGCCGGCGCCAACCGGCCCGTTTTTTTGCTTTTGCCTTGCGGCGCCCGGCCGAATTTCCAATAAAACAATTTTTCCTTTTCCCGCAATATATTAAGGTCAGGGGCGTCGGCTAGGGCGACGCGGGGGCAACGAATGGGAAAAATCAAGCAAGCCATGATTCTGGCCGCCGGGCTCGGCCTTCGGGCCAGGCCCTTGACCCTAGTCCGCCCCAAGCCGCTCTTCCCCGTGTGGGGACGCCCCAACATCGTTAGGCTTATCGACTTACTGATCCAGGCCGAAGTCGAGGAGATCGTGGTCAACCTTCATCATCTGGCGCCCCTTCTGGAAGACTTGCTGTCCCGGGAAAAGAGAGCCGACATCAGGCTGTTGCGGGAAAAGGAAATCCTGGGGACCGGCGGCGGACTCGGCGGCGCTCGCGCCTTCCTGACCAGCCCTTTTTTTGTGATAAATTCCGACATTTTTCTGGAAATGGACCTAGGCGAGGCGGCCGACGACCACCTGGCCTCCGGCGCCATGGCCACCCTGGTCATGCACGACTGTCCCGCATTCAACAACACCGGCGTGGCCCCCGACGGGTCCATAACAGGCTTCCGCCTGGCCCGGCCGGAACCGCCTCATAAATTTCTGACCTTTTCCGGCCTCCAGGCGCTCGACCCCGGGATTTTCAAGTTCATTCCCGACGGCCCCGGCGATATAATCGCGGTCCACGGAGACTTGATCGCCCAAGGCCTCCCGGTTCGGGCCCACGAGCCCCCGAACTTCGTCTGGCGGGATTTTGGAACCAGCGGGTCCTACCTGGAACTGCATTCCCTGCTCGCGCGGCGCGACCCGTCCGGTCCGATTTTTATCCATCCCGAAGCGACGGTCCACCCGGGAGCGGTTATCGAGGGCTGGGCCTGCCTGGGGAAGGGCGCGGTTCTCGAGCCCGGGGCCGCGGTGAAAAATTCGATCCTCTGGCCGGGCGCCCGAATCGCCGCCGGGGTTCGAGTGACGGACTCCGTCCTCGCCGACCGGGCCCTGGCCGTGCGCGACTTGGAAGGGGCGGTTCTGACCGGACCGCCTCCGGAACCGCCCATCTATTAATTAATGGACTTCCCCGGTTGACGGGAACCGACCCGTCCCGGCGATGATGTAATGACTATGACCCCTGTAAAGGAAAACGCGGCCCCGGGCCTGTTCCGGTTGGCCCTTGACCACTGGCCCCCGGCCCGAGCCGGCCGGCTGGGCCTCGAACCGACGGCTGGAGACGGGTCCGATCGGCTTTTTTTCCGACTAAGCGCCGCGGGGTCTACTTGCATTGGCGTTTTCGGCCCCGACCCCCGGGAAAACATCGCCTATCAAGGACTAGGCGAACACCTTTGGCGCCTGGGCGAGGTGGGACCGGAGTTCCTGGCCGCGGACCTCCGGAACGGCCTTTTTCTGGTCGAAGACCTCGGCGCCGTTCACCTCCAGGACATCGCCCGAAAAAACGATCCCGAGGAACTCGGCCGCACCTACCGGCGGGTCTTGGAGTTACTGGCCCTACTGCACGAATCCGGGCTGAAAAACTTCGACCCCGCCTGGTGTCACCAAACCGCCAGGTACGACCGGGACTTGATCCTGGAACGGGAAACGGGTTATTTTATAAGAACCTTTGTCCGGGGGTTCCTCCAAATGGAAGGCGATTTCCGACCGCTGGACCAGGAATTCGAAAGGCTGGCCGAAAAAGCCCTGGCCGACGCGGAAACCGTGCTGATGCATCGGGATTTCCAGTCGAGGAACGTCATGATCGCCGCTGGTCGCCCCCGCTTCCTGGATTTTCAGGGCGCCCGGCCCGGCCCTCCGGGCTACGACCTGGCCAGCCTCGTTTTCGACCCTTACGCGGCCCTGGACGACCGTACCGGACGGGAACTTCTTTCCTGGTACATGGAAATCAGGGCCGGTTCAACCGGTTTTAACCACGAGGAATTCGAAGCCTCCTTTTACTTTCTAGGGGCCTGCCGACTTCTCCAGGCCCTGGGAGCGTACGGATTCCTCGCCAAGGAAAAGAAAAAAATGACCTTCGAAAAATATATGAACCCGGCTCTCCGGAGCCTCGACGCCCTCTTGAGCCGCCGGCGCTTCGATTTCGCTCCCGGCCTGCGGGACCTGATCGCCGCGTGCCGGGCCCAGCGGGAGGCGCGTCCATGACCAAGCTGGTAGCGATAGTCGGCCGCCCCAATGTGGGCAAATCAACCCTGTTCAACCGCCTGGTGGGTTTTCAAAAGGCCATCGTGGACGACCAACCCGGAGTGACCAGGGACAGGAACTACGCCGTGGTGGAGCTTGAGGACCGAACCGTGACCCTCGTGGACACCGGCGGCTTCGACCCGGACGACCAGAACGGAATGATGGCCCAGGTCCGGGAACAGACCCTCCTGGCCGTGGAGGAAGCCGACCTGACCGTGCTGCTGGCCGACGGCAAGCATGGGCTGTCCCCGCACGACCGCGACCTGGTGGACCTGTTGCGCCGGTCCGGACGCCCCTTCCTTGTGGCGGTCAACAAAATCGACAGCCCGGAAAAGGAAATGGCCCTGGCCGAATTCCATGAAATCGGAGTGGAACCGATCCTGCCCGTGAGCGCGGCCCACGGATATGGGGTCAACAACCTCCTGGAACACATCGCGGCCCTGCTGCCGGAGGGGAAAGACCCGTACATCCCGGACGACATGATCCGGGTGGCGGTGATCGGACGACCCAACGTGGGCAAAAGCTCCCTCGTCAACCGGCTGGTCGGCGAACCCAGGACCCTGGTCACGGACCAGCCCGGAACCACCAGGGACCCGGTGGACACCGAAATAGTCAGGAAGGGCCGCCGCTACCTCTTCGTGGACACCGCCGGCATCCGGCGCAAGGGTCGGGTGTCGGCCAAGGTGGAAAAGTACGCCGTGATGCGGGCCCTGCGCAGCGTGGAAAGGTGCGACGTGGCCCTGTTGCTGATCGACAGCGTGGAAGGCCTGACCGACCAGGACGCCCACGTCGCCGGCTACGCCGTCGAGCGCGGACGCTGCCTGGTGCTTCTTTTCAACAAGTGGGACCTGGTTAAAAACAAAAACGAGGCCCAAAAGGAAATCAAGGCGCGCCTGGACCTGAAACTGCGGTTTCTCTCCTTCACCCCCTGGCTGACGGGTTCGGCCTTGACCGGACTTCGCGTCGACCGAATTTTCGACGAAATCGAAAGCGTCTTCTCCCAGTACACCTTCCGGGCCCCCACCGCGCAAGTCAACAAGATACTCGAGGACGCCGTCGAGGCCCACCCCCCGGCCTACTCCGGCCGCGGACGGCTGAAATTTTTCTATGCGACCCAAGCCGGCGCCAAGCCGCCGACGTTCGTCGTTTTTTCCAACAAGCCGGAAGAAATACACTTTTCCTACCAGCGCTATTTGACCAACACCTTCCGGGAAGCCTTCGGCCTGAACAAAATCCCGATTAAAGTCAAATTCAAACCCAGGTCCAAGAAGGATTGACCTAAATGTTTAAACGAATCTTCCTGACCGTCTGCCTGACCGTCTGCCTGGTCATGGCCTGTTGGGGCTGCGGAGATCGCGAGGACGCTCCCGCCCCGCCGGTTCCAAGGGGATACCTCTACATCGGACTCGCCGTCCCCCTCGAGGGGCCCTTGCAAAACCTGGGCGGGAACATGGTCCGGGGCGCCGAAATAGCCCTGGACGAAGCCAACAAGAACCGGGGCCCCGAAAAAAGATCGTTTAAACTCTTACTCCAGGACGAAACCCAGGACCACCCGGCGGACAATCGGCCGGCCACTGACCCACGAGTGGCGGCGACCGTGGGATTCACCATGGAGCGAACCCTGGAAAACGCCCGGCGGTCCTACGCCCAGCCCCCCCTGCCCCTCATTCTTCCCCTGCTCGGCGGCCGGGAAATCGCCGCGGAAGGCGCCCTTTTCACCCTCATGCCCACGGAGGAAGACCAGGCCAGGGCCCTGGCCGGGTTCGTCGCCGAAACGCTGAAAGCCCAAGCCGTGCTGGTGATCTTCGAGGACTCTGATTTCGGCCGGAATACTTCCCGGGTCTTTTGCCAAACCCTCAAGGAAAAGTCCGGCGTCCAGGCCGTGGAGGCGCCTTTCCCCGAGGAACCCGAGGAAATGTTGAAGTTGGCCGAACAGGCGGCCGCCCAAAAACCACGGGCCGTCTTTACCGCCGTTCACGCCCGTCCGGCGGTGTTCCTGGCCCAGGCCTTCAACCGCGCCGGCTTGAAGACCAACCTCCTGGGGACCTTGACCCTGGCCCTGAACGACACCGCCCCCATCCTCGAACGCCTGTCCCTCAAGACCTACCTGACCCTGCCCTTCGATCCGGCGTCCCAGGGTGAAAAAGCGCTTCAATTCACCAAACTATATGGAGAAAAACACCATCGGCCGCCGGACTGGACCGCGGTCCTGACCCACGACGCCGTTTCCCTGGCCGCCCAGGCCTTGGACCAGGCCGGAGAAACCGCGGCCGACATAAATCTCTACCTCGGAAAAATCAATTCACCGGCAACGGCCTTCAAGGGCCTGGCCGGCGACTATTACTTCCTGCCCGACGGCCAGGGCGTGGGACCGCTGTACGTTCTTCCCGCCGGTCCCGGCTTGGTCGACCGGCTGCCCTAACCCGCCGCTCCGAAGGCGCCGGCCCGACGCCTTCGGGAAAAAAATGCCGCCACTTTTAGGTTTAGCCCCTAGCCAGGAAAACCTTGACCGTTTCCCCCGGAATTTCTTTCCGAGTTTTTGAGCCTTTCCGCAACCACCGCGAGCGCGCCGATATAAAACCAAGCAATTATAGAGTGTTATAAAGGTCTATCCTTTGGCGCCTGGATTGCATATCCGAATCCCAAACACCCAGAAGTCGGGAGGAAAACGCCATGATGATAAAAAGGAACTGCTGACCATTAGCGAGGTCTCCGGGGTGACCGAAGTCCCCGTCCACACCCTGCGCTTTTGGGAAGGCGAATTCGGGGATTTTCTGGCCCCCATCAGAACCAATGGACGCCAGCGGCGCTACGATGAAACAGCGGTCGAAACCGTGCTGACCATTAAGGACCTGTTGCGCAAGGAACGGTTTTCCATAGCCGGCGCCAAGCAGGTTCTGTCCAGGCGCGGCCATGAATTATCGAATTGAACCGGCGCGGCGGGATGGTTGAACCCGCCGGCGAGCGCATCCCCCGAGGCTTGCCGCGGGGTTGGCGCGCAACATAATAATAAGGGTCGCTTCCTCTCGCGGGGAAGATTCCTCGCGGCTTGCCGCGCCGGAAAAACCCTAGGTCGCCGGACCAGCCGCGGGTCAGCGGAGGGCGGCCAAAAGCTCGACCAGCTCCCGGTGGATGACGCCGGCTTCCGACGTCGTGGACCTAGGCCGGTCCAAGGCGGAACGTAGGAACCGGGCGAAATTTTCCTCCAGGCCCAACTGATGCACAAAAGGGCGGTTGTCGTGGGGGGGGCGTCATGATCCGGCGGCGGCGGCGGACGAAGTGCGACATGGCGGCGCGGTAGCGTTCTTGAAAGGACGGGACCGTCGCCTCGACCGGGGAAATCCTTTCCAGGACTTTTTCCAGGGGGTAGGCGTGGGAGGCCGGTTCCAGCTCGGCGGCGAAAACCTTCCAGCGGGCCAGGTATTCCTCCCTGGTCAAAGCAGACGGGCCGGCGGCGGCCAGGGCCTCGACGATCTTTTCGCCCCAGGAAAGAAGCCTGAAGACCGGGTTTGCTTGCCCGCTTGAATACTCGAACGAGTCGAGCCGGTCGGTCAACCTGACCGCGAAGGTCGTCCCCGCGGGGGAAAGCCGTCCGAAGACCTTGGCCTCGAGACATAATTCCCGGCGACACTTGTCCCCATAACCGGTCAGGTCTCTTAAATCCCGCCCATCATTGCCCGCCGGATGCAACAGGCACCCGATAAGCCTCAGGCCGGGGTCCAAGTAGCCCAACCCCCAGCACGACAGGCCCGACGTTTCCCTTCGGGAAGCTTTTCTCTCCTCGATTTTCAAGGCGTTTACCAGGAATTCGTCGTGGAGCGCGGCCCGGTGGTCGAGGTGGTCATGGGCGGCGGCCCTGATGGGAGGGCAACACCTGAAGCAGTTCCGGTCGTCGCGCGGGCGGCAGAGAAGTGAATAGTTTCCGCTGGGTTTCATGGAACTAAATCGTCCGCTCCGGCCGGCCCGGCCCTCCCTGGTCCCGCGGCGGGACCAGGTCCGGTTTCAGGAGACAGCCGGGAAATAAAAAAGCCAGGCCCCCTGGGGAAGCCTGGCTGGGCTTGGAAAAAGTTCCGACTACACGCAGCCGGTCGGTTTGGCCAAGCCGGCCATCTTACAGGCGCCTTTGCCCGGGCCAGAGGGGAACAGCTCGTAGATGTACTTCAGCTTGAAACCGGTAACCTTGGACAGAATGCGGACCATCGGGGCGATCCCGTTCTTTTTGTAGTAGTCCTGGAGCATATTGATGACTTTCCAATGCTCGTCGGTCAAATCAGAAATGCCCTCGGATTCCTTTACGTAATCAACCCACTCGTGATTCCACTGGTCCAGGCTCTGGAGGAACCCGTCCTCGTCGACTTCAAATTTGCTGCCTTTGAATTCTATCGTGGCCATGCTCCCTAACCTCCTAATATTTAAGGGTCGTGCTATATTACCCGCCTAAGCGGTTATGTCCCCTTCATAATGAGCTGCTTTCTTATAGGTCATCGGCCCGATTAGTGTCAAGGGTTTTGTGAAAAAAATTTTTTACCCCGGCCCGCGTTTCCTTTCCAGACGTAACCCTCCCCGGGTCCGGCCCGGGATGAAACTCGCCGACTTTTCGTTGAAAATCCCGGGAATCATCCGCCGTCTTTCCAACGGTTCCGGCGGGTCCCGGATGTCGGCTTGGTAAATTGTATTATAAAACACGATCTTCCCCGGGCGAGGTTGCAAAAGGCCCTCTTCTATGCTAGTCTTTTTCGAGACAAGCGGAATTTGGAAAGCTGAAAAACAAAGGCGTCGCGTTTCTTATCCCGAAACCAACCGCGGCGGGCCAGGGGTCGGAGGTTTTATGTTCGAAAACAAAACCATCGCGGTCGTGGTGCCGGCGTTCAATGAAGAAAAATTGATCGGCCGGGTGATTGAAACCATGCCCGACTTCGTGGACCGGATTTACGTGGTGGACGATTGCTCCCGGGATCGAACCGCGGAAGTGGCGCTGGAACATCGGAAAACTTCGTCCCGGTTGGAGTTGGTAAGCCTGGAAGTCAACCAGGGCGTGGGCAAGGCCATAGTGGAAGGGTATAAGCGGGCCTTGGCCGACGGCTGTGACGTCATGGCGGTCATGGCCGGGGACGCGCAGATGGACCCGGATGAGCTTCCGCGGGTCATCGGCCCGGTAGTCCGGGACGAAGCCGATTACGTCAAGGGGAACCGGCTGTTTTCCGGGGAAGCCTGGAAAATAATACCCCGGCACCGCTTCCTGGGCAACGCCGCCTTGAGCCTCATGACCAAGGCGGCTTCCGGATACTGGCACGTGGCTGACTCGCAGACCGGGTACACGGCCATCTCCGCGGCGGCGCTCCGCCTGCTTCCTCTCGATGAATTATACCCCCGTTACGGCTACCCCAACCACCTCCTGGTCATGCTCAACATCTACAGTCAGAGGGTCAAGGACGTGCCTATTCGTCCGGTGTACAACATCGGCGAAGTGTCGGGCATAAAGTTGAAAAAGGTGGTTCCCACGATCAGCAAATTGCTCTGGCGGTGTTTCTGGCGCCGGATGTTGGAAAAATACGTTATCCGCGACTTTCACCCCTTGGTATTTTTCTACTTTCTGGCTTTTATCCTGCTCCCTTCCGGGACGTTGGCCGGAGGATATCTGTTTCTTTATCGGCTGTTCGTGGGGCCCGTGCAGGCCACCAGCGCCCTATTCGCGGCCTTTCTCATCATTTCGGGTCTACAGTTCCTTTTCTTCGCCATGTGGTTCGACATGGAATACAATCGCGGGCTGAAGTGAGGTCGTCGGATCAATGTGCGGGATTGCCGGATTTTTTCTAGACGGACCCGACCAGGAAGCCCGGGCGAGGCTCCGGGACGCCGTGGCCGCCCTGGGCCGCCGGGGACCGGACGGGTCGGGGTTCCATTACCGGCCCGGCCTGGGCCTGGGACACGCCCGCCTGGCGATTATCGATCTCGAGACCGGAAACCAGCCGCTGTTCAACGAAGACGAGTCCCTCGCCTTGGTGGTTAACGGGGAATTCTACAATTACCGGGAACTCTACCGGGACCTGGAGCCCTCCGGACGGCCGCCGCTCACTCGTTCCGATTCGGAGGTCTTCATTCACCTGTACGAAAAATTTTCCCTGGACCAGGCGCTGAACCGACTCAACGGCATGTGGGCGCTGGCCTTGTGGGATGACCGAAGAAAAAGACTGGTTCTTTCCCGGGACCGCGCCGGCAAGAAACCCCTGTATTACACCCTGGTTGACGGAGGCATTATCTTCGCCTCGGAATTGAAGGCCATCCTGGCTTTTCCCCAGGTGGACCGCACCCTGTGCCCGACGGCCCTGGCCCTGTATTTGCGCCACGGCTATATTCCCGACCCCTATTCGATCTACCGGGGGATCAAGAAGCTGCCGCCGGCCTGCCATGGCGTCTTCGAGGACGGGGTCTTTCGAATAGAAAAATACTGGTCCCGGCCTCGTGAAGTCGATCACGCGACCAGCGAGGATTCCTGGCTGGAAGAATTGGACGCGCTGCTGCGGGACTCCGTCCGGCTGAGGCTGGCGTCCGACGTTCCCCTGGGCGTGTTTCTGTCCGGAGGATTGGACTCTTCCCTTATCGCCGCGGAAGTGGTCCGGTACAAGGGGGGGGAAACGGAGTCGTTCAGCATCGGCTTCGAATCGTCCTACGACGAAAGCCCTTACGCGCGAATGGTCTCCCGGGCCCTGGGGACCCGCGGCCACATCGACCAGGTCAACCTGGACGTTCTCGACCTGGCGCCCCGGGTGATTTCCTATTTCGATGAACCCTTCGCCGATTCCTCCGCCTTGCCCACCTGGCTGCTGTGCCGCTCGACCAAGCGCGGAGTTTCCGTGGCCTTGTCCGGAGACGGCGGGGATGAGCTTTTCGGCGGGTATCGTCGTTATCTCGCCGCCCGGCTGACCGGGCTGTACCTGGCTCTCCCCGGGTTCCTGCGCCGGGGGGCCATCGAACCGCTTATCGATCGACTGCCCGCTCCGGGGGAATATTACGGCCGGTCCTGGTCCAAAAAGGCCAAGCTGTTCGCCGCCGCCGCCGCGCGCCGGGAAATAGACCCCTTGGCCCTTTCGCCCCGACTATTCGCCGACCAGGAGCTGGCCGACCTTATGCCCGGACTGCCCCTGCCGGGCCCCGCCCTGGACCCGACCTTTCCGGGGGAAGATCAACTGACCGACCCCGAACCGGCCCAGCGGATGATGAAGAACGATTTCGGGGCGTACCTTCCGGGCGACATCCTGACCAAGGTCGACCGGATGAGCATGTTCCACGCCTTGGAAGTGAGATGCCCCTTCCTGGACCACCGGATCGTCGAACTGGCTTTTCGCCTGCCCTTGAAATACAAGATCAACGGACTGACCTCCAAATACATCTTGCGGCGGCTCGGGGAAAAAAAACTGCCGCCCTCAATTCCGAAAAGAAGCAAGCAAGGCTTCATGCTGCCCCTTGACGTTTGGTTCCGCCGCGAACTCAAGGAGTTCATCCAGGACCTCCTTTTTTCCCCTTCCGCCCCCTGGTCCCGGACCGAGGCCGAAAAAATCCTCAACCAACACCTTTCCGGCCGCCACGACCGCGCCCCCCAACTCTGGGGACTGGCGGTCCTGGCCATGTTCAACCGTCGGTAGGGTATAAGTTAATTATTACTGGGACATCCAAGTTTTTGACGAGCGCCGGCCTCGCGATTAAATCCCCCCGGCGAGAGGAAATTTCATGGCCGGCGCCCGCGGAAGAACAGCGAGCGAGGGTGAAGAAAAAAGGGGCCGCCGCGGCGGCCCCGTCTTTTAGAGGCCCCGCTGGTCCGGGGGGACTCCTTCCCGATCCAGCCAGTCGTAATAGCCGGCCATCTCGGACAGCACCTTGACCGCCCGTTCCGGCGTGGGGAAAAAGATGCCCTTATAGATGCCGCCATCCGTGTCGAACACGGTCTGGTCATCGGCGCCGGTGAGGAGGCTGACCCCGACGATCGGCTTTTTATATTCCTTCATCAGCCGGACCAAATGGGCCGCGTAATTCTTTTCGAACTGGATCAAGACTTCCTCGATGTGCTTGAGAAAAGCCCGGTCCGCGCCGGGATTGGAAGCCAGGGTGGAGCTGATCAGGCGGTCCAGTCCCATTTTTCGGCCCATGATGCCCAGGTTGATCACCGAATCGCAGCCGTCCCATTTCAAAAGTTCGTCCATCACCTTCAGGGGAATGGTGGGATCGGATTCCCCGACCAAGTCGATGGGATTGGACCGGCTCCAGTAGGGCGGAAGTATTTTATCAATCTTTTGCATGAGTTCCTCGGACAGCGGCGGCACGGTCAGGCCGAATTCGCAGCACAGGTCCGCGGTCACGACCCCCCAGCCGCCGCCCAGGGTCATGATGCCGACCCTTTTTCCCTTGGGAAGCGGGAGACTGGAAAAGGCGGCGGACAGGTCCAACAGGTCCATGGAGCGGTCCGATAAAATCACGCCGGCCTGGCGGCAGGCGGCGTCGAAAACCTTGACGTTGGAAGCCAGGGCGCCGGTATGGCTGGCCGCGGCCTGGCTTCCGGCCTCGGTCCGGCCGCCCTTGAGGACCACCACCGGTTTTTTCCGGCTGACCCGCCGGGCCGAATCGAAGAACCGGCGGCCGTTCTTGACGCTTTCGATGTACAGCAGCACTGTGGTGGTGAGCCGGTCAAACTCGAAGGCGTCGAGAGTGTCCTCGATGGTCAGCATGGCCTCGTTGCCCGAGCCGCCGAACGCCCTGATGCCGATGCCCTGCTGTTCCGCGAAGGCGAGTAGCTGAACGCCCATGTTGCCCGATTGCGAAACAAAGGCCGTTGGTCCGGCCTTGGGTCGAACATGGCTGCCGATGCAATGAAATTTATGATGCGGATTGCAGATGCCCATGGTGTTGGGGCCAAGGATAAGCAGGTCCCTTTCCCTCGCCTTGGCGGTAAGCTTTTCCTCCAAAAGGCGGCCCTCCGGGCCCGTCTCCGCGAAACCGCTGGTTATCAAAATGATATTCTTGATGTTTTTATCCGCCAGCTCGTCGAGGAGCGGCAGGACCCGGGCCGCCGGCACGGTCACCACGGCCAGGTCCGGTTGGCCGGCGATCTCGGCCACCGACTTGCAAGCTTCCCGGCCGTTGATGGTCCCGCCCTTGTCGTTGACCAGGAATATCTCGCCCTCGAACCCTCCGGCCATGACGTTGGTGGGCAGCAGGTTCCCCCATTTCCGGAACTGAGACGAAGCGCCCACGAAAACCACGGATTTGGGATGAAACATGGACCCGACTCGAGCCGGCGGCGCCGGGGGCCGCAACTTCCCGACCTCGCGGCCCTTCCCCAGTATCACCAGGGCGTCCACGGCCGTGACGCGGCCCTGTCCATCCACCAGGAGAGGGTTGATATCCACCTCGAACACTTCCGGAAGTTCCAGGGCCAGCCGGGAAAGTCCGACCAAAACGCGGACCAGGGCCTGGCGGTCCACGGCCGCTTCCCCCCTGAAGGGGTCCAGAAGGCTGGAAGAACGCAGTTCGCCCAGCATGTGCCCGGCCTCGGCCTCGGACAGGGGCGCCAGGCGAAACACGACATCCCCCAGGGCTTCCGTGAAAATCCCGCCCAAGCCGAACATAATCGCGGGGCCGAATTGGCTGTCGTGGAACAAACCGGCCACGAACTCCCTTTTTCCGATAACTTGAGGCTGAATCAGCCACCCTTCCAAGTCGTTTCCCGCCGCCGGCGCCATCTCACTCGCCGCCCGCAGCACCTCTTCCCGGCTCCCGAGCCCCAACCGGACCAGGCCGCGCTCGGTTTTATGGGTCAACTTGGCTCCCAGGGCTTTCAAAACAACCGGAAAGCCTATATCCTCGGCCTTGGCGGCGGCTTCCCCGGGCGAAGCCAGGACGAATTCCGGAACGACCGGCACGCCGTAAGAGGCCAGGAGTTTTTTCGAATCCGCCTCGGACAGGGCGGTTGCTCCCTCGGATAGAGCGTTTTTAATCAAGTCCCTGGGATTCATCGTCACTATCTCCTTTCTTTACGGAAGGCGCCTTGGGTATATTAAAGCGTAAGTATAACACAAGGGGTCGAGAATCAGAAGCGGGAAGCCGAATGGAAAAAACGAGTGGGGCCATGGTGGGGCCGTCGCCCTACGAACTGAAAGCCTTGCGGGAAATCAGGGCCTGGAAGGCGCCGAAAAAGAAAGCGTTGTGGCGCCGGCTCGCGGCGCCGGCCTTTCCGGCGTCCCACGCCGCCGACCTGATAACCGGCCTGCCGGGCGTCAACTGGGTGGTGGAAAAAACCGTGGGCGGCCTGATAACCATTCTCGGAGACCTGGCCCATTGGACGGTTTCCCCCGAGAGAGTCTACAAAAGCTATCGCCACAATGGCTACCCGGTTTTCGGACCCGCGGACGTCTTTTCCCTCGACCTGGAAGACGTCGACCGCCTCGCCCGGGGACTGGCGAAAAAATACCAGGGCCTGGCCGCCGCCGAGGGCGCGGTCGCGGGATCGGCCGGACTCCCCGGACTGCCGGCGGACATTATATCCTTGACCGCCTTGAACCAGAGGGCCGCGGCCGAATACTCGACCCATTACGGCTTTGACATTTCCCTAGAACAGGAACGGCTCCTCGCCCTGGACGTCCTGTGGCTGGCTTCCCGCGAGGAGGAAAAAGACCAGAGCCTGGCCATGAGGCAAATCCGGAACCTGGCTTTCGGCGCCGCCCGGAAAAAAGCCCTGGGCTCGCTGGAAGACAAAATCCTCCCCGAAGTCATCGCCGGCCTGGCCGAGCGGCTCGGCCTCAACCTGGTCAAGTCGAAGGGCCTCCAATTCATCCCGGTGGTGGGCCTGGCCGTGGGCGCCGGGTCCAATATCCTGTTCACCGGCCGGGTCTGCCGGGCCGCCCGACAGCTTTACCGGGAAAGGTTCCTCCTGGAAAAATATGGTCCGGACCTCCTGGCGGACCAACTCCCGGCGGAAGAGGATTGACGCCCCGGCTCACCCCGGCCCCAGGCGCGCGTCGATTTCGGCCAGGAGGGCGGAGCAGGCCGGCTGCCCCGGCAGGCGGACCAGGACTTCTTCCAGCGCCTTTTTCATTTCCGCCCAGGCGCCGAGCTCTTGTCCCAGTTGGAACCAGGGTCCCAGGTCCGCGGGCCCCGGGGCCCCCAGCCTGACCGCTTGGCTGTAACAGGTAAAGGCCTCGTCCCGGCGCCCCTTTTCCAGGCAGACCCGCCCCAACATCCGGAAGGATTCCGGGAACCGGTTATTTCGCCGGATGGCTTCCATCAAAACCCTTTCCGCCTCGTCGGTCCGGCCCTGGGCCAAAAACAGGCGTCCCAGCCAGAGATAGGGCCAATGGCTTGGTCCCAGCACCCGGGACGCCCGGGCGAACATTTGCTCGGCGACCGGGTAGTCCTTCAGGGTGAAAAGGCATTCCCCGCTGCACAGGAGCGCCGTGAAGACGCCGCAGTCGACTTGCCGGTCCAGGGGAAAGACGGCGGACGACAAATCCCGGTCCGTCAGCCCGATTTCAGCCAACCCCATTTGGTATGCTTCCAGGGCCTCGGCAAACCGCCCCTGCATCTGAATCGCCCGGCCCAATTTAATCCAGTTATCCGCGGCGTATCCGGCCTCGATCAGGGCCCGGCATTCCTTTTCGGCTTCCGCGTATTTTTCCAGGCGCATCATGATTTCAAACATACGGCTCAGAAAAACCTGCCTGGTCGGCGCCCCCGCCTCCAGCTTCATGGCTTCCCGCAGAATTTCGTAGGCCTCGTCCACGCGTCCGTCCCGACAATACTCGGCGCTGAGGGTCAACAGGTGGTCCGCCTGGAAGGAATTCGGAACGGTCACGGCCAGGATATCCACGTCCACGCCCAAAGCGGGGCGCTCCGGTCCGCTTCCTTCCAGAAAGAGCTTCCGCCAGATCAAAAGGTCTATGGTCCCGAGCGGTTGTTTTTTGGTTGACCAGCAAAGGGCCTCGAAGGCCTTTCTTTTCAAATGATCGAACGCCAGAAACAACCGGGATTTATTGATCGAAACATCCAGGCCCGGGTCAACCAAGTAGACCAGCTCGGCTTCGGTCCGTAGGACGCCGAAACGATACGCGGCCAGGCCTTCCAGCCTTTTTTCGGGCTTGTGAAGGGAAACGTTCGGCAAGTCCAGCAGGTCCCCCAAGACCTTCCGCGCGGGTCGGCCCCCTTTTTTTCGGGCCAGGTCGACTAAAACGAGCTCGAACGGGTGTTCCAGCCCGTCCAGCAGCGCGGCGATAAAGGCCGCCGCCGCGTCATTCCAGTTTGCCAGGGGCAATATGACGGCCACGTCCATGACTCCCCGCCAGGGCTTGGGCGGACGCCGCGCCTTGATCCGCCTTATATTCCGTTGGAACTCCGCCTTGTTTTTCCTCTGCCGGTCGCTGATCCGGTCGGAAGGGACGTGCTCGTCCACGGGGACCCAATATTCGCCGGTGACGCGGCAAACATGCACGAAATCGGTGACAAACGCCATTTTCCTGACCAGGTTCCAATCGATGAAAACCCTCACGTCCTCGTCGTACCCTCCGACGCGCAAGGCCGTTTCCCGCCGGTGCATCAGGCTCACGTGGAAGACATGATTACTGATGAAAATAAAGTCCCGGTTGAAATTCCTGGATACCTGGACCCGCTTGCCCAGGGGCAGCCGCGCGCCCTCGGGGTCGCGCACGAAATCCACGCAGTATAAATCGGAATAAGCCGCCCCGGCCGAGGGGTTTTCATCCAGGGCCCGGACCAATTCACCCAGGTGATGGGGATACACGGCGTCGTCGTCGTCGAGGTAGGCCACGAATTCGCCCCGGGCCTGGGCCAGGCCGAAGTTGCGGCAGGCGGCCTTGCCCTTGTTTTCGGGTTGGGGGAAGTACCTGACGCGGTGGTCCGCGAAACCTTCCACCAGGTCCCCGACGTCCTGGCCTCCGTCGTTTATCACGAGCAGCTCCCAATCCGGGAAGTCCTGGGCGATCACGCTCCGGATCGCCCGCCCCAGATGACGGGGCCGGTTGTAGGTGGGAATAAGCACGGTGACCCGCGGAAATTCCCGGTTCGGAAGTCCGGTCATGACGCTCCTTTTTCTCCGGTCCGCCAGGGCCGGCGAGTTGGTGATGAAAAACCTAGAAAACAAACGGAAATTAACCCACGATAGCGAGTGTTGTCTATTTACATGACGGCATCGTCCAAACCGGTCTAAATCGCTTCCGCGCCGTCCTGTAATGATTCGCTAAAAAGGAGTAAACACCACGCAGGCCTATTATACCCCTTGGGGAGGAGACTCGTCCTTGGAAAAATCCCCTTGGGCGCCCCTGGGCGCCCTTTTTCTCGCCTCGCTGCTGTGGGGCGGGGCGGTGCCGGCCCTTAAGGCCGGCGTCATGGTTTACCACCCGATCTACATTCTGTTCGGGCGCCTCTTCATCGGCAGCCTGTGTTTTATACTGGTCTACAAAAGGATAATCCGGGTCCGGCCGCGGAGAGCCGACTGGCCGGCCTTGCTGGCCATGGTGCTCTGCGAGCCTTGCCTTTTCTCGGCCCTGGAAATCTGGGGAATTACCAAGACCACGGCTTCCCAGGCCGGGATGATCCTATCGCTTTTTCCTCTCCTGGTCCTGATCGCGGCCCGTTTTTTTCTGCAGGAAAGAATCCCGGGCCGGGCCGCGGCCGGGTTCGGCCTGGCCGTGGCCGGCGCTTGCTGGCTGTCGACCGTCGGCGCGGCCTCGGCCAATGCTCCGTCCCCGATCCAGGGCAACGCCCTGGTGGCGCTATCCTTGGTTTTCGCGGCGGCTTGCACCATCCTCTTCAAAAAACTGGCGGTGCGGTATCCGCCCCTGTTTCTCTCGGCCCTGCAGGCCTGCGGCGGGGCCCTCTTTTTTTTCCCGGCCCTGGTCCTGGTCCCGGACGTGATTCCCGACCGCCTGGACATCCGCCCCTTGCTGACCATTTTGTACCTCGGCGCGGTGACGAACTTCGGGGCGTATTCTCTTTATAATTTCGGCATCAGCCGGATACCGGCGGGCCGGGCCGCGGCCTTCATCAACCTTATTCCGGTCTTCAGCCTAGTTTCCTGCCGGCTTTTCCTCGGGGAAATCCTGGAAACATCCCAGTACCTGGCTTCCGGGGTCATTCTGGCCGGGCTGCTCCTGAGCCAGGGAGGTCCGTCCCGTTCGAAAACCACCGGCGAAACCGGCGGGTAACACTTAAATTAAGCAGTAAAATGGAGCCATCATGTCGGAAATAGCTGTTTTGATCGTCGGTTTGGGCCCCATCGGCAAGCTGGCCGCCCGGATCGCCCTGGAACGCGACAACCTCCAGGTCATTGGCGGCGTGGATATCGCCCCCGAACTCGTGGGCCGGGACCTGGGCCTGGTCCTGGACGGACCCGACCTCGGCCTTCGGGTGGAAGACGCGATTCCACCGGCGCCCCGGGACCGCCCGGCCGTCGCCGTCCTGACCACTTCCTCCAAATTGAGCCTGGCCGCCGGGCAGACCAAGACCCTAATGGCCGCCGGTTGGTCGGTGGCGACGACTTGCGAGGAAATGGCCTATCCCTGGGTGACTCAACCCGAACTGTCCCGGGACCTCGACCGGGCCGCCCGCGAGGCCGGACGGGTCGTTTTCGCCACCGGGGTCAACCCCGGGTTCGCCATGGATGCCCTGCCGGTCCTGCTCACCGGCGCCATGCGCCGAACCGAATCCATACTGGTGGAACGCTTTCAAGACGCTTCCACCCGGCGCCTGCCTTTTCAGCAAAAAATCGGGGCCGGGCTCGACCTGGACCAATTCCGAAAAAAAGTCGACCAAGGGATAATCCGGCACGTCGGCTTCACCGAGTCCATTCACCTCATCGCCGCGGCCTGGGGGATTTCCCTGGCCAAGGTGGAGGAACAGGTCCGCCCCGCCATGGCCGCCTCGGTCTTGACCAGCCCCTTCATGACCGTCCTGCCGGGCCAGGTCGCCGGCGTGGACCAGATAGCCCAGGGCTTTTATGACGGTAAGGCCGTTATCACCCTACATCTCCAGGCCTATTTCGGCCACCCCTCGCCCCGGGAGCGAATTCTGGCCCAGGGGGACCCGCCCCTGGAACTGCTGGTCCCCGGCGGCATCCCGGGCGACACCGCCACCTGCGCCATCACCGTCAACGCCATCTCCAAGGTCACGGGACTGCAACCGGGGCTCAGGACCCCCCTCGACCTGGTCGGCCCGGCCGGCCGGTTTTCACCGACCTGATTCCATCCCGGCGGGATGTCCGGCCCCCCGGGGCCGGCCCCGCAAAATAGTAAAAGATGGTGCGCGTGGCGCACCCTACAAGCTTACCCCCCAAGGCTGGTTCCCAAGCTCTAGCTTGGGGACCTCGGCCAGGGAAGCTCTAGCTTCCCCACTTTTACCGGTGGACATCGCCTGGGGGCTTGATCCACCCGGACCGACGGGGCCGGCCAAGATGTTGGGTTTCGCCTCTGGCTCAACCCAACCTACGAAAATCACATTATTTTTTAGGCCAGTGGAGGCGCGGCGGCCCAAGCAATTCCAAGCACCCCGAACTCTTCGGGCGGGCATGGACGCCCGCCCTTACCGCCCTCGAAACAGGACGTTTCGGGGCGTGAAACCGCCGCCAGGCGGGTTCTCCAAAAAAGAGCCGGGGGGCGCCGGGGGCGCCGGCTCCGGCGCGCCCCTGACCCTGGGACTGGAAGGAGTCCTTCGAAGCCCTACCCCTGCCGCGCGTGGGGCGGAGCAGCCCCGCCCGCAAGGCGCCAGTGACGTCTTCCCGGTTTCCGGCGGAACCCCTGGTTTTTGCGGTAGTCCCCTCGCAACACGCCCGGCCGGGGCGTCGGGAGAGCGTTGTTAAGATCGACCAGGAATATCTATCGACTGATCAAGGATGGGGCCTAGGCGAGGTGGTTGAAAAGCCCCCCTCACCCCGCCCTCTCCCCCCATGAATGGGTGGAGAGGGAGAAAAATTGCCTCGGGCTTGTTTATTCTATTTCGCAAGACAACACCTCGCCCAAACCCGAAGCGGCGAGGGTGACGTCGGGCAATTATCTCCCGCGCCCCCGACGCGGGGAGATGGTTGGGGTGAGGGGGGGCTTGATCCCCCCGGGCCAACGGCTACAAATACATCCGACTCTTTTTCCCGGCCAGGGATTCCGGCGTTTCCTTGTCGTGAGCCATTTTCATCTTGAATACGGCGCTCATGTCGCAAAATTTCAACGCCTGTTCCGGGCAGACGGCCAGGCAGCGCAGGCAGAGGATGCACTTGGCCGGATCGGCGGCCCCCTGCTCGGCGTTCATGGCCCCGGTCGGGCACTGATCCTGGCAGAGCAGGCAGAGGGAACAATCTTCTCCGCCCCGGGATGGCAGCTTGTCCGCCATCTTGAACCGGAACTGCTCGAAAGCGTCAAGTTCCTGTTCGGTGTACGGCCCGGGGTCGAGGTCCCCCACGCGGCCCGAGTCCAGCCCCGCCAGGCGGGGATGGATTTTTTCGGCGTATTCCCGGGCCGTCGCGAAATCGGGTTCGTTGGGCCGGTCCGGCAGGGCTTGCCAGCCGCCAAGGTTAAAGGTGTGCTTGCCCGGGAATTCCGCGGAAGCCGTGAAATCGAAACCCCGTCTCCGCAGGATGTTTTGGGTGGTGGCATGGGCGGGATGGACCTGGAACCCGCCGTAGGTCAGGAACAGGGCGCATTTTTTCCCTTGCCCGTCCAGGGTTTCGAGCCAGTCCCTGACCAGTCGGGGAGCGCGCATGGAATGGATCGGCGAGCCGACCACCAGGGCCTGATACGGAGACAGGTCCACGGGCCGGGACCTGTCCGCCAGGGCCGTGACGTCCAAGTATTCCACCTCGGCCCCCAATTCGGCCAGGCGACGGCCGATGGCCTTACCGATGGCGGCGGTATTGCCGGTGGCGCTGAAGACGGCCATTAAAACCTTCATGTTTTTCTCTCCCGCGTGAATGGAATTAGTATTGAAGTCACTCGATCAAACGCACCGCGAAATCGTTCATTTGATAAATGGCCAGACCGTCCACGGACAGGGTCCCGGCGGCGACCAGTAGTTTTTGGTCGTCGTCGATCCTCGTGACCATGGCCTCGACCGCGGCCTCGCGATTGGTCGGGACCACCTGGCCCCGGTAAACCCAGGAATGCCGGACGTTCAGGGCCGCGCTTTCGAACCGGGCCAAGCTTCCGGGCCGCCGCCGTTCCCCGCCCAGGACCTGGAGAAGCTGCTGGAAGGCCTCGATCCCCAGGGACCCCGGCCAGACCGGGTCCTGGTAAAAATGGGCCTTAAAAAACCAGGCGTCCGGATCGATGGCCTTGGTCCCCCGGATGAACCCCAGGCCCGACGGCCCGCCCCGGGGGTCCAGATGCGTGATCCGGTCGATCATCCTGATTTTTCCTTCCGGGTACGACGGTCCCTCGGGAAAGGGCCGGGAAGCGCCGTCCCCGCCCGGACCGGGATGATATAACCGGGCTTCCTTGAGACCTTGCTGGTCGGCCAGGGCGGCGCGGGAAAAAAAGCCGAAATAGGTATTCCCCTCGTACACCGGCCCGGAAGCAGCCCGGACGGAAAAATCGAAATGGAGGATGATCACGTCGCCCGACGCCGAGGCCTTGGTCATTTTGACCCAGGTTTGAAGCGTCCCCGTTTCCGGGACGACCAGGGCCGTCTGCGTCGCCGCGCCGCCTAGATTGCGGAAACAGAGATCGATGTCCCGGGTCAGGGCCGCCCCGGAATAGGCGGCCAGCCAGCCGCAGGGTTGAAGGGCCGCTTCCAGCAGGACCGCGTAGGGCATGACCCCGCGATTTTCCTTAAAATACCAGGCGTCGGGCTGAACGTCGCACTCGACCAGGGCCTCGCTTCCGGCCACAAGCTTGAACGCTCGGGCGTTTTTCAATTCCACGACCCGGTCGATAAAGGAATAGGGCGGTCGGGGCAGGCGCGCGATGAACCGGCCCTCGTCAAAGGGACGGTACGGCTCGCCGAAGGCCTCGGACGGCCGGCCCTCGGCAAAGGCCAGGACCTGTTCGGGCCCGAAAACCTGGCCCGGGGCCAAGGCGGGCGGTTTATGGCCCCATAAACCCAACAGTTTATCCCGGGACAAGCCGGTCAGGCGGACGCTCATGTCTTCCACGTCCACGATGGGCCGGCCGTCGGCGAACATGATCCCGTCGGCCAGGGCGTAAGGTTCCGGTCCGAAACCGAGTTCCTTGACGTGGATTTCATAGGCCGCCCTGGCTGTCCGGGGCGTCACCTGGCCCCGGCACTTGAGGCGGCCGGCGGTCCCCGGGACCGGGTCGCAGGCGGCGGCGCTCTTTTCCCCGACCCAGCCCAGGCGCAGCAGAAAAATCCGCAACGATTGCAGGCAGCATTCGTACATCAAGGTGCCGGGCATGACCATGTCGCCCACGAAGTGGCAGGTCAGGAACCAGTCGTCGGGCCGGATGTCCATCTCGGTCCGGATCAGGCCCAGCCCGTACCGGCCGCCCCGCATGTCGAGTTCGACGACCCGGTCGATCAGTTTCAAACGGCCCCCGGGCAGGGTCAGGGGGTCGGTCAGGGGCAGGTTGGCGAAGGCCGGGCCGAAGCATCCGGCCAGGTCTCCGGAAAAAAGCGTTTCCAGCCGGGCGTCGTCTAATGATTCCCGCGTGAACGGCGGCGCGAGTTCCACCCAGTCGGGGGGAAGGACCCCGGGCGCCGCTTTCTTTTCCAGGTCCGCCCTCGTCAGGCCCCGGCCGGCGTCGAGTTCGGCCTGGCTGAAGAACCCGGCGCACCCGCGGCGCATGGTCAGCAAGGGCGCGCCGTCGATGGTCCCGTCGAAATCGAAGCGGAAAAGATAGGTAAGGCCGTGCCGGAAGAACCGTTCGATGCGGATGTCGTAGGAAATGACCTGGCCGGGCCGGGGGAGGCCGGAATGAAAGGTCACTTCCGCGTCGAGCAGGCGGTAAACGGATCGGCCCCGGGTCTTGAAGTCCGCGCCCAGGTACGCGGACAAAAACAGGTCGGCCTGGCCGGCCTCGATGGACACGCCCGCGACCATTTTCCCGTTGTCCAGGTACCAGGCGCCGGGCCGGACGTCGTGCTCGGTGACCAACCGCCCGGATTTCAGGGACAAGGGCTCCCCCTCGATTTCCATGATCCGGTCCACCAGCATCAGGGGTTCGTCGGGCAGGCGCACCCGGGAGGGGAAGGAATCTATTTCCGCGAATTTTTCCCCCAGCACCGGGCCGATTTTCCCCCTGGCGAATTCCAGGCACTGGTCCCGGTCCAGGAACGGCGCCTGGGCCAAGGGCGGCGCGGGAGCGGCCGGCGTCTCGGCCGGCGTCTCGGCCGGGGGAATAGGCCCCGGAGCCGGCCCGGGAACATGGTCGATTACGGCGCCTGCCCCGAGGAGTTCCCCCTGAAACCGGAAATTGTCGTGAAAAGCCTGTTCCGTCCGTTCGACCAGGCGCAGGTAATCGTCGTGGGCCGCGACCGTTTCCCGGCGGCCCCGGGCCGCCTGGGCGAGAAGGGACGCCAGGGTTTCCGCCGCGCCCAGTGGAGGGGAACCCGCCGGGAGGGGGACCGCCGGGGAAGAGACCGCCGGGGGGGAAGGCAGGGGAAACCCGGCCGGGGCCGGTCCCGCGGCGGGGACGGGCGCTTTTTCCGGCGGCCGGGGCGGAACGGAAAAATCCGGGCCGAGGGGAAGGTCGATCCGGGCCCGGGGCCGGTCCGCCGACGCGGCGACGCCGCCGACGCCCTCGCCGTACAAGGGGGACAGGTCCACCGGGACGCCGTGGGCCCAGGCCCGGGCCAGGGCCCGCAAGATCGTCGTTTCCGGGTCCCGGCCGGAAACATGCGCGGCCCAGGCGGCGTGGGGCCGGCCTTCCAGAATAACGGATATCATCCTGGCGCAGGACGCTCCCGGTCCCGGTTCCAGGAACAAGCGGGCGCCGTCCCGGTACGCCTGGTCGATTAACCGGGGAAAGTCCATGGCGTCCAGGGCCTGGGCCAGGATCGAGTCCGCGGCCGCCTCGGGCGTCGGAAGGTAGGCCCGGCCCCAGGCCGCGCTGTAGATACGGACATCCGGCGGCGGAGTCGTCTCGAACAGGTGCAGGTCCCGGTATTTCCCTTCGACCGAGCGGACCACCTCGCAGTGGACCGTGGTCACGCCCGGCGCCGGGACAAAGTACCCGCCCAGGCGGGCGATTAGGCGGTCCACGTCTTCCCGGTCTCCGCCGACCACGCATTCCCGGGGCGTGTTGACGATCAGGAGATAGGCCTTGGACAGCCCGGCCAGGGCTTCCCGAACCCGGTCCGGGGCCGCGTTCACCAGCCCGGTGACCCAGTCGACGGGCCGGTCCGCGGGCAGCCGCCAGGTCCGGCGGGCGGCCCGGCATTTCCCGGCCAGGTCCAGGGAAAAAAGGGTGGAAGCGGCGATCCTCTCGGCCATTTCGTCCCGGGCGGTCCAGGTCCCGGAAGCGATGAGCCCGGCGGATTCCCCCAGCGAATGGCCGATAATGGCCCGGGGCCGAAGGCCGAAACACGAGATGATGTCGCTCACGGCCGCTCCGGAAGCCACCTGGGCCATGATCAGGGCCCGGTGGTCGGTTATTTCGCCGGCCGCCTTGTCGCCGAACCAAAATTCCCCGGCCCCGAACTGCCGGGCCAGGAACCGGTTTTCCCGGTGCAGGCGCGAAAACACTTCCGGCCAGGCCCGGGACAGGTCCCGGCCCAGGCCCGGAAAATGGCAGCCCGACCCGGGAAAGACAAAGGCCAGGTCCCCTTCGTTTCCCAGGGGCCGGTCCTCGAAAAAGACCCGTTCGTCCGGCGTGGGGACGGGTCCCCGCCCTTCCAGGCGCAGGCGGGCCGGGCCGATCAGGGACCGCAGTTCCTCCCCGGTCCGGGCCAGCAGGGCCAGGTTCAAACCCGGGCCGGGACGGCTGTCCGGCGCGGCCCAATGTGCCCGGGCCGCCGGCTCGGCCGGGCCGGGTGAAATCCGGGCCGCCGGAACGTCCAGGCGGTCCAGGGATCGGCCCAGGTCTTCCCGGGACGACCCGGTTAAAAGGAACAGGGCTTCCCCCAGCGACCCGGCCGGCCGGGTGAATTCCACCCGCGCGGGCGCCGGCCGGGCGGGTGGTTCTTCCAGTATCGCCCAAATCATGTCCCCGCCCGCGCCCCGGGAACCGACCAGGGTCCGGCGGGGGCCCTCGGCCCGGTTTTTGATCCGGAACATGGGAGCGCACGGGATATGGAAAACGCCTTGCAACGCGGCGGGCGCCTTTTCCGGGTCCCGACAGGCCGGGAACATTTCATCATGAAGCCCCAGCACGGCCCGGACCAGCGCCGCCAGACCGGAAGCGGCCCCGACCCGGCCGATCCCGTCCGCCGCGCGGCCCCAGACCCGGGGCGAGGACGGGGCCGGGAAACGGGAAAAATAGTCGACCAGGGCCGAGGCTTCCCTGGCGCGGTCCCGGGCCCCGCCGGACCAGGTTGTTTCCACCAGGTCCACGCCGCCCGCCTCGAGCCCGGCTTCCCGAAAAGCGCTATCCAGGGCCGGGGCGAGGTCCCCGGCCCCGCCGGAAGCCGCGCCCAGGCCTTTAATCACCGCGTACACCTTGTCGCCGGCGGCCAGGGCGTCGTCCAGGCGCCTCAGGACCAGGGCCGCCGCGCCTTCCCCCGGGACGGGCGCCTCCGCTTCCCCGGACAATTCCTGGCGGTCAAGCAACAACATCCGGACGTCGCCGCAAAGGTCCACGGCGCCGACCAGGACTTGGTCGACTTCCCGGTTTTGCAGGGCCCGGACCCCGAGCTCCAAGGCCCGGGGACCGGAATTTTCCTCGCACGACACCGTGTGGCAGGGTCCCCCGGCCCCGAATTCCCGGGCGACCCGCCCGGCGACGATGCTCCCGAGTGCGCCCAGGGTCCGGTCCGCGGACAGCGCCGGACCGGCGGCGTTTTGGAAATCCGCGACCAGCCGGTCGGCGTCCTCTCCGGACAACCCGTTTTCCCCGGCCCAGGTCCGGGCCAGGTCGCCTTCCAACCAGCGGTAGTGAAAATTGGTGGTGTTGACATCCAGGTCCAGGCCGATGAAGACCCCCGTCCGTTCCCCGTCCCCGGGCCGGAAACCCGCGTCGTCGAAGGCCCGGGCCGCCGTGGTCAGCATCAGGGCCTGCTGGGGCAGCATCGCCTTTATTTCCAGGGGAGGAATGCGGAACCGGCCCAGGGGGACCTTGACGTCCCTTATAAAAAAACCATCGAAGTCTTCCTGGCCCCACTGGACCGACCCGCCCCGGTCAGCGGCGGGACGGTCCCCGGGCTTCCCGCCCAGGGACCGTTCGCGAAACGACCGGAGGTCCGGCCAGGGGCCGAAACAGGCGTCCAGCCCCACCACGGCGATCGCGACGGGACCGGCCTCGAGACTGGCCGGGACCGCGAAGACCCGGGGCTCGTCGGGCCGGTATTCCTCGAGCAGAACGTGGGCGTTGGTGCCGCCGAACCCGAAGCCGCTGACCGCGGCCCGGCGGGGCGTTCCGGAAGCCCGGCGTTCCCAGGGCCGGGCCGCGGCCAAGACCTCGAACGGGGAATTTTCCAAGCCCAGCCCGGGGTTCGGGACCTTGAAATTGGCCGTGGGCGGCAGGGTCCGGTGTTCCAGGGCCAGCAGGACCTTGATCAACCCGGCCGCGCCGGACCCGGTCAGGAGGTGCCCGATATTGGCCTTGACCGAGCCGAGCACGGTACCTGGTCCGCCGGCGGGGCGGTCGCCCCATAGTCGCCGCAGGCTTTCCAGTTCCACCCGGTCGCCCACGGGCGTGCCGGTGGCGTGGCATTCGATCAGGTCCACGTCCCCGGGGTCCCAGCCGGCGGCGGCGTACGCGGCGACCATGGCCCGGACCTGGCCCTCGGACTGGGGCGCCAGGAGATTGCCCTGGCGGTCGTTGGACAAGCCGACCCCGCGAATGAGCCCCCAGACGCGGTCGCCGGCGGCCAGGGCGTCGTCCAGGCGCTTGAGCGCGATCACGCCAGCGCCTTCCCCCACCACCAGGCCGTCGGCGGAAGCGTCGAACGGCGCGGCCCGGCCGGATGGGGACAAGGCCCGCAGTTGAGAAAAGCCCATCTGGGTGTAGAGGCAGTCGGGCCGGCAGAGCCCTCCCGCCAGGACCAGGTCGGCCCGGCCGGAATTCAGTTGGTCGCGGGCCAGTTTCACGGCGAAAAGAGAAGAGGAGCAGGCCGCGTCGAGGGTGAAACATCCGCCGCCAAGGCCCAGGGCCTGGGCCAGGGTCCCGGCCGGCAGCCCGGCCGCGCGGCGGTTGAGGGGGGAAAAGACGGTCCCGGCCCGCGACGGACGGGGCCGGCCCGGGCGAGGACGACCGGGGCGAATCCGGTCCAGGGCCGCCAGGGACAGGGCCGCCGCCGCCTCGGTGGGCAGGACGATATTCCCGACCACCACCGCGGTCCGGGCTTTATCCACCATCTCGGTCCGACAGGAAAAATAGGCCCGGGTCCCGGCGTGGACGAGCAGACCGTGGGAAGGGTCGAGCCCGGCCGCGACTTGTGGGTCCAGCCCGGACAGGTCCGGAACAAAGTCCTCGATAAAATACCCCCGGGTGGAATAAACCTTGTCCGGAGCGGGGGGCCAGGGTCGATAAACCCGTTCCGGGTCGAAGCCCCATCTCCCGGGCGGGACTTCGCGCGACGCGTCCCGGCCCCGGACGATCAGGTCCCAGAAACGCTCGATATCGGGCGATCCGGGGAAGACGCCCCCCAGTCCGACAATGGCGATGGGCCTCACTTTATTTACCGGCCGTTTTAAGGCCGCCGTCGGCCGCGAGGACGTCGGACAGGCCGGGGAACAGCGGGATGTCGAGGCGGTTTTCCCGATAGGCCTTGATCAGGGCCTCGGATTCGAAGCAGTCGAGCCCTTCCAGCCGCGCGATCAGGTCGCCCCGGTCGTCCAAAAATTCCAGGTCGGACCGGACCAGGGGCGGCCCGTCCCGGCGAATCCGGGCGATAATCCGGACGGGGCTGTTCGGGAACCGGGAATACAGCCGGAAACCCGACGCGGCCACGGGCAGGGCCGGGACCCCGTGGGTTTCCAGGCACCACAAAATGACCATCTGGAAGGCGCAGTCCAAGGCCAGGGGGTCCATGAGCCAGTCCGGGTGAAGGGGTTGGCGCATCCAGTCCCCGGGCGCCGGCGCCGTCTTGACCCGGCCCGCGATGGCCCGGTCCCCGACGCCCGTGATTTCCAGTATCCCGGCCAGGGGCGGACCGTGAAACAACCGGCCGGCCGCGTACCAGGCGCCGTTGTGACCGTAGGGCCGGAGCCCGGTCGGTTCCGCTTCGGGCCGGGGCCGGTCCGGCGGGTCCCCCAACAGGACTTCCGCCTCGGCCCGGGGTTTTTCCGGGTCCCGGTCCGGGGCCGAGAGACGCGTGGCAACAGTCAACACCCCGTTTTTCAAAACCGGCCGGGACGCCTCGATTCGCAGCTTTAGTATTTCATCCGGCCCCAGGTCCACCCGGGAATGGACCCGCAGGCGGTCGAACCCCAGAAACCGGGCGCCAAGGTCCGGCGGCCCGGCGGCCCGACCCAGCCATTCCATCATCAGGGCCAGGGGCGCCGCGGCCCGGCCGTCGAGCACGTGGGATTCCAAAACCGGGTAAGCGGACACGGACAACTCGAATTCCAGAAGTCTTGGCCCGGCGGCCCTAGGCGGGGCGGCCGCGAAACTTTCGGGTCGGGCCGACCCGGCCCCCAGGACCACGGTTTCCACCGCGCCGTCGCCCCGGGCCAGTTCCCGGACCAGGTGGTCCGCGCCCCCGGCCAGGGGGATCAGGGCCAGGCCTTCATTATGAAAGACCTTTTCCAGGGCGGGCGTGACCATGCCGCCGGCCCAGGGCCCCCAGTTGAAGGCCGCGACCCGGAGGCCCGGCCGGCGCCGCGCTTCCTGTTGCGCGATCTTGTTCAAGACCTCGTTGGCCATGGCGTAATCGACCTGGCCGGTCCGGCCGAACCGCCCGGTGGACGACGAAAACAGGGCCAGGACAGCCAGGTCGTCATGGTCAAGCGCGGCCAGGAGCGATTGGAGCCCTTCCACCTTGGTGGAAAAAACCGCCTGGAACTGTTCCGGGGTCTTGTCCTCGATCAAGCGGTCGGCCAGGACCCCGGCCCCGTGGACCAGGCCCCGGACCGGCCCATATTGTTCCCTGATCCCGGACAGAACGGCCCGGACCGCGTCCCGGTCCCGGACGTCCACCGAACGATAAACCACCTCCGACCCGGCGCGGCGCATCAGGTCGAGGTTGGCCCAGACTTCCCGGTCGGCCAGCAGCCGGCGGCATTCGGCCTCGATTTCCCGGGGCCGGGACCCGCCCCGGGCCCGGGCCAGGAGAGTCTTGCGCACCGCCGCCTCGTCCGGGGAGCCCGCAAGCCATTCCGGTTCCGGACCCGGCGCCGGGCTTCGACCCAGAATCACCAGGGTCGGCCGCCATTTCGCGGCCAGGGCCAGGGCCGCCCGGGCCGTGACCCCCCGGGCGCCGCCGGAAACCACCGCCACGTCCCCCGGTCCAAGCGGGCCCAGTTCCGGACCGTCGGGAAGGTCCCGGCGGGTCAAGGCCGTCCCGAACCGCCCCCGGGCCGACAAGCCCACTTCCACCGGGCCGTCGGACAGTATTTCATCGGCCAGCCGCGAGGCCAGGTCCGGGACGTCCTCCCAGGCCGGGGGAACGTCCAGGGACTTGACCCGGACTTCCGGCCATTCCCAACGCGCGGTCTTGACCAGCCCGCCGAGGGCCCCGGACAGGGGGTCGCTCTCGATCGCCAGGCCGTTCAAGCCGAACAGCCCGTCCAGGCGCGAAACCGCGGCCAGGACCGCCGGCCGGTCCGGTCCATGCTTTCTTAGCGCCGGTCCGGCCTGTTGGACCAGCCTGAAGACATCCCGGGGAAAACCGTCCGGGACCCGCCCCGGAGGCGCCACGATCACCAACCCGGCCAGGTCCGCCGGGACGTCCCCGGCCAGGGCCGCTTCCAGGGCCGTTTCCAACTCCAGGCCCTGGGTCCGCCGGCCCCGGCGGGCAAGTTCCCCGGCCAAGGCCCGGGCCAGGCCCGAGGGTTCCAAAACCAGCCAGACCAGCCCGTCCCGGGGCAAGCCGGGCGCCAAGCCCCCGGGCCGGTCCGACAGGGCCGTCAACCCCAGTTCGTACCGGTCCGGGCCAATCGAACCAGGGACCGCCCCCGGCGGGGCCGGGGCCTGGGCTTCCAGCAGCCCGGCCAAGTCCCCCAGGGTCCGGACCCGGCTCAACTCGCCGGTCCCGACGGAAAAATCCGCCCCGATCCGCCCGGCCGCGGCCTGGACGAGATCCACCAGCCGGACCGGGTCGAGGCCCAGTTCGGCCTGGAGTTCCTGTTCCAAGGCCAGGTCCCCGGCCGGAAACCCGGTCAGGTCGGAAGTCGCCGCGAACAGGGCCTGGACCAGGTCTTCCCGGGGCGGCGCCTGGGCCGTTCCGGCCCGGTCCGAAGCCTCGCCGGTCGTGGTCCCGGCTTCCGGTGTCCCGGTTTTGGGACCGGACGAAAGAAAGTCCACCACCTGGGCCAGCGTGGCCAGGGTCCCCAACTGGTCCGGGCCCACCACGGGCGCCCCGGGCAGCCGTTCCGACAGCACCGACAGAATTTCCACCCGCTTGATGGAATCTATCCCCAGGTCCGCGTCCAGGCCCATGTCCAGGTTCAGCATTTCCACCGGATACCCGGTCTGTTCCGACACCGCCCGCAACAGCTCGGCCGTCACGGCTTCCCGCGACAAGCCCGCCGCGACGATGGCCGGACCGGCGTCGACCGGGCCGGGACCGGATGCCGAAGGAACGGAAACCGTCGGCTCTAAATCGGCCGGACCTAAAACCACCGGCCCTAAAACCTCCGGAACGGGGGGCGCGGCCCAGGTCCGGGCCGGATGAATTTCCGTCCCGGGCCGGTCCGCCGGAACGGCCGCGGGGATCGACGCGGGAAACGCCCCCTGGCCCAGGGCCGCCCGCAAGAGTTGTTGCTGCTGCCCGATCAGGGCTTCCAGGTTTTTCTGGGCCGCTTCCTGCCCGGCCAGGAACCGGCGATGCACCTCGGCGGTCTGGGTCTGAAAGTCCTGGATGATCCGCATGTTGTCCTGGGTCAGGGCTAACGCCCGGGCCAGGGCTTCCGCCTGGGCCGGTTGGACCGGGCCGGGATTGTGACCCTGGACCGCCTGGACCGGCTGGACCGGGGCCGGGGCTTGCGCCTGGACCGCCTGGGCCGGTTGGACCTGGGCAGGGGCTTGCGCCTGGGCCGGGGCTTGCGCCTGGACCGGGGCTTGCGCCTGGACCGGGGCTTGGGCCGGTTGGACCGGGGCCTGGGCCGGTTGGACCGGCTGGACCGCGGGCGGCGCGGTCTTCCGGGCCGGGACCGGGGTCGCGACCGCCGCGGAAACCGGGGCCGGTTTCTTAGGTTGGAACTGGTTGGCCCCGCTGATTTTAACGGTAAAGGCGGGCTTGGCGGCGGACCGGGCCGGGGGGTCCCATTTGGCCAGGTTCACTTCGCACCCCCAGGCGGCCAGGGCCGCCAGGGTCGAGGCCAGGTCAAGGGCGCCGGACCGTTTCCCTTGGGACCGGTCCGCGGCCAGGGCCCGGAAGGGGAGCCCTTCCAGGATGGACTTGACCAGTCCGGTCAGGGTCTTGCCCGGGCCGACTTCCAGGAAGACCCGGACCCCGGCCGCGTGCATGTTCCTGACTTGCTCAATGAATTCCACGGGCCGGACCAACTGCCCGGCCAGGATTTCCCGGGCCGGGTCCGCGGCGTCCGGGTAGGGCGCGGCGGTGCTGTTGGCGTAGACCGGAATCCGGGCGGGCGCGAACCCGACGCCGTCAAGCGCGAGCCGGAACTCGCCGTGGGCCCGGGACATCAGGGGGCTGTGAAAGGCGTTGGAAACCTTCAACCTGACGTTGCGGACCCCGTTCTCGGCCAAGACCAGGGCGGCCCGGTCGATCTCGTCCGCGGCGCCGGAAACCACGGTCTGGCCGGGAGCGTTCTTATTGGCCGCGGCCAGGTCCAGGTGGTGGTCCCGGAGCAGGTCCAGGGTCCGGTCCGCCGGCGCCAGGACCGCCAGCATGGCCCCGGGGCGGCCGTTGGTCCGGGCCATGAGGGCGCCGCGCAGCCGGGACAGGGCGTGGAGGTCCGTTTCGGCGAATCGTCCGGCCGCGCAGAGGGCCGTGAGTTCCCCATAGCTATGGCCGGCGGCCAGGTCCGGGGCCAGGCCGAAATATTCCAGCACCCGGAAAAGCCCCAGGGCCGCCGCGCCCAGGGCCGGCTGGGCGATCCGGGTGTCTTTGAGTTCTTCTTCCCGGGCGGCCAGGTCGCCGGGGTTGAAGACCGGGTGAGGGTAGATGAAATCGGACAGTTTTTTCCGGATTGGGCCGTCGCACCCGTCCGCGAATCCCGCGTCGGCGTCGGCCACGACCCGGTGCATTTCCGGAAAAAGGCAGGCCAGGTCCCGGAACATGCCCACGTACTGGGACCCCTGCCCGGGAAAGAGCAGCCCGAGCAGGCCGGGTTTTTCTCCTTGGCCGAAAAACACGCCTTCCCCGGGAAGGCCTTGGTCCGGGTTGTCCAGGCGGCCGGCGGCCGCGGCGAAAAGCCGGGCCAGGTCGGTTTGGCCCTTTTCCGCGACCAGGACCAGGCGGCTGGGCCCGGCCGGGTCGAAGCCGGCCCGGGTCGTTCCGGCCCAGGCCGAAAATGAGTCCCACGACTCGTTTTTCGCGCCCTCGGCCAGGGCGGTTTTCAGGGCCGCGGGGTCCCGTCCGGACAGGGCCGCGATGGCGACCCAGCCGTCCCAGGCCGGGCCGGGCTTGGCGGCGTCGGCTTCCTCGAGCACGATATGAAAGTTGCTGCCGCCGAAGCCGAAGGAACTGACCCCGGCCCGCCGGGGATGTCCGGGGCTGGGCAGCCAGGGCCGGGGGGACGTGTTGACGTAGAACGGCGACCGGCCGGGCGCCAGGGCGTCCGGGGGCCGGTCGACCTTGATGGTGGGCGGCAGGACCTTATGGCGCAGGGCCAGGACCGCCTTGATCAACCCGGCCGCGCCCGCCGCCGCCTTGGCGTGCCCGATCTGGCTCTTGACCGACCCGAGGGCGCACCAGGCGCCCGGCCGGCCGGCCGCGCCGAACACTTCCAGGAGGGCTTCCACCTCGATGGCGTCCCCGACCTTGGTGCCGGTGCCGTGGGCTTCCATCAGCTCGATGGTTTCCGGCCCGAACCCGGCCTGTTCGTAGGCCCGGCGCAGGGCCAGGACCTGGCCCCGGGGGCTGGGGGCGTACACCGCGTTCCCCTTGCCGTCGCTGGACGACCCGACGCCCTTGACGACCGCGTACACCCGGTCCCCGTCCCGGCGGGCGTCGGTAAGTCTTTTCAAGACCAGCACTCCCAGGCCCTCGCCCAGAATGGCGCCGTCGGCCCGGTCCGAGAAGGGCCGGGCGTCGCCGGTGGGGGACAGGGCCGGGGTCTTGCTGAAGCAGGCGTACATGAACACGTCGTTGAACGTGTCCAGGCCGCCGGTCACCACCAGGTCGGCCCGGCCGGAACTCAGTTCCAGCCCGGCCAGGTGCAGGGCGGCCAGGGAGCTGGCGCAGGCCGCGTCCACCACGCAGTTGGTCCCCTTCAGGTCTAGCCGGTTGGATATGCGGCCGGCGGCCACGTTGCCCAGCAGCCCGGGAAAGGAATTTTCCTGCCATTCCACGTACGAGGACGAAATGCGTTCCACCACCCGGGCCGCCGTCGCCGGGTCGACCCCGGCTTCCGCCAGGGCCCGGCGCCAGTGGGGCCGGCCCATCCTGGCGCCCAGCTTGACCACCATTTCCAGGGCGCCGGTCACGCCCAAAATGACCCCGACCCTGTCCCGGTCGAAGTCGCGGTCCAGGCCGTACCCGGCGTCGTCCAGGGCGGCCCGGGCCGCAATCAGGCCCAGCATCTGGGTGGTGTCGATGGCTTCCACGTCCTTGGGGGCGATGCCGAATTCCAGGGGATTGAATTCCACCGGGGCTAGAAAACCGCCCCGCTTGGCGTAGACCATGTCCCGGGCCTTGGGGTCCGGGTCGTAATAGTCCCGCGGGTCCCAGTGGGAAGCGGGGATATCGGTCACGCCGTCCACGCCCCGCATGATGTTGGCCCAATACGCCGCGGTGGAATCGGCCTGGGGAAATAGGCAGCCCAGGCCGATCACGGCCAGGGAAACGGCCTCGACCCGGCCGGGGGTTTTGGTTTCCGCACTCATTGCAAACGCTCCTCGATCTCCGCCGGTTCGAGCGGTCTCCGCGAAACGACTTCCGCCGGCAGGGACGCGCCCTGCCGCCGCAACATATCGGCCCGGGCCAGCACGGCCGCTCCATATAGAATGTTCAGGCCCATGACGGCCACGGTCCGGTTTTCGGGCTGTTCCAGAAAGGACCCCTTGACCCATTCGTTGAAGGCGCCCATGGCCGGGCCGCAAAATACCTGGTAATCGATCCGCCGGGACGGGTCCCCCCGGTTGGCCCAGGAAGAAGCCTGGCCCAGGTACCACCTGAAGAGCAGGGCCAGGCGATGCTTGGGGTCCCTTTCCGCCCGCTGGACCTGGGTCCGGTCCCGGGCCTCGAAATAGGCCTTGGTCCGGTCCCAGATGGACTCGAGCGGCGCCCGGAAAAAGTTTTTTTCCAGGTTTTCCCTTTCCGCCGCCGGCAGGGCGTCCACCGAATCGTGCCGGGTGTAGAGGTCGAACAACCGGGCCGCGCGCATGGGGAACATGGTCCCCCACTTGAGCACCTGGACCTTGACCCCCAGTTCGAACATATCCGCCGCCGGGGCCATGGTCACGTCCGCCGGCCCGGTCTTGGCCAGCATTTCCCGCACCGCCGGGCTGGTCCCGGCTTCAACGGCCGCCTGGTTGATGGACCCGGTCAGGACATAGGCGGCGCCCAGGGCGAACAGGGCCGCCGCCGAGGCGGGGGAAGCCGCGCCGCCGCCCGCGCCGACCCGCAAGGGACGGTCGTATTTGAACCGCTCGGCCAGGCGGTCCCGCAGGGCGGTCATGATCGGGACCAGGGCCAGGGCCGGACGGTTGTCGGTGTGGCCCCCGGAATCGGCCTCGGCGGTCAGGTCCCAGGCCATGGGGACCCGTCCGGCCAGCGCGACCTGGGTTTCCGTCAGTTCGCCCCGGTCCCGCAAAATTTGCAAAAAACGCTCGGGCGGGGGAGAAAAAAACCTGGTCGCCACTTCCGCCCGGGAAGCCTTGGCCACGATCCGGTTGGGGGTCTCGATCCGGCCGTCCGGGGTTTCGAAAATCCCGGCGGTGCGGTACCGGACCAGGGGCAGGGTCAGGTCCATGTAAGCGGAAGCCTCCACCAGTCGGATATTTTGCCGCAGGTACAGGTCCACCACCGCCGCTTCCAGGGCCGGTTCGTTGGGGCTGTGTATCAGGTTGAAACCGTAAGGCCGGTCCCCGACCTCGTCCCGGGCCTTGTCCAGGGCCTGTTCCACGGCGTCCGGCGTCAGGCCCCCGGCCCCGAAAAAAGCCAGGAAACCCGCGTCGGCCGAAGCCCGCAGCATCCGGACCGAGCTGATGCCGTTGGCCATGGACCCCACCAGGTACGGGTATTTCAAGCCGTAATCAGCGGTGAAGGACGCGTCCCCCAGGTCGGACAGGGGGCAGGCCGGAACAAAGGCCGCCGCGTGGTTTGTCCCGCTGGGTCCCCCCCGGCCTGGTCCAGACCGGCCTGGTCCAGACCGGAACAGGGCCTCGGCGGCGGGGACCCATTCCTCGCCGCGGACGACCAAAACGACCGGCCGGTTGACTTGCAGGACAGCCCTGACGGCTTCGTCGGATAGGGTGGGGAATGTTCGGCCCCGGGTTTGGGGTCGGGCCGGGCCGCCGGTTGCTGGGTTCATAACGCCTCTCGCGCACAACACTATTTCGGCGGCCAGATTACGAGGTAAAAAACAGCCCGTCAAGCAAAAGGCCCCAAGAAAAACCTAGGCGCCGCGAAAATGACCGGCGGTTTTTAAACCCCCAGCGTTGCGCCTCCCGCTTTTCCGGTTTTTTTCCGGCGGTCGAAATGACCTTCCGGCGGCTTGGCCCGGCGGCCCCGGGAAAAGGAGATGGAACCGGTGGGGCAGACCGCCAGGCAGGACCCGCACGAAAAGCAGTCCGGCACGGCGGCCCGGTCCTGTTTCAAAATCGCCCCCATGACCGTGGACGGACAGGCGGCCGCGCATTTTTCGCAGGCCACGCAGGTCGTGTAGTCCACTTTTATCCTATAAAGGCTGACTTTTTCGGCCAACCAGCCCGCCAGGCCGAAGGGGCAGAAAAAATGGCACCAGGGCCGGTACACGAACAGGCTCCCCGCCGCCAGCGCCCCGGTAAAGATCGCGCCGGCCGCGCCCAGGGACAGGGGGCTGAAAATCTTGAAGGGGTCGATGGCCCCGATCAGGTCGAAGGTCCAGGCCAGGGCCAGGCCCACGAACAGGCCGAGGAAGGCGACCCGGACCGAGTTGGAGACCGCGAAGGGGACCTTGATCCGGGGAAAGGACCCGGGACGGTCCCGGGAATCCCGGGTTAGGCGGAAGAGCAGGTCCTGGAACGTCCCGAACTGGCAGCCCCAGGAACAGATGAACTTGTTGGCCGCGACCGCCATCAGCATGAACACGGCAAAGGCGACCAAGCGGGGCGGGAAGACCGCTCCCCGGGAAGCGTACAGAAAAATCGCGTCCTTGATCGTGCCCATGGCGTTGGGGTCCGAGCCCAGGACCACGCCGAAAATCAGCGTCGCCGACAGGTAAAAGACCTTTCTCCGGCCCGGGCTCATCCGGCCCCGCCGCAGAATCATAAAGGCCCCCGACAAGAACAATATCCAGGCCGCGAATTTAAGCAGGATTTTTTTCCAGTTTTTCGAGGCTTCCTCTTCCGCCAGGGCCAAGGCCTGGTTGAGCCGGGCCGCAATCCGGTCCTGGTCCAGCCCCAGGGAGGCCAGGGGCCGAGCCGGGTCGTCCCGGTCCGGCAGGTCCAGGGCTTTCCTCATCACCTGGTCCGGGATGTTGTTCAACCGCTGGAATTCTCCGACCGTCAAGCCGGCCTCGAACCGGAACTTAGGGCGTTCCAGGGTCTTTTCCGGCTTGCCGCCCCAGAGCCGGACCGACCCGGCCGACAGGCCGACGATCAGCGCGGTCAGCAACGCCGCCTGAACCAGGACCACGACCACCCCTTTTTTTTCACCCGCCATGACTTGCCTCCGCCGCCCGGGCCCATGCCGCCCGGTCGTGTTTCCCCTTAAGCTAACCCATTTCGCCGATAAATTGTAGGGCCCGAACGCCGTAACGTCCCGAACCTGAAAAAAGCGGGGGGGGGCCGCGAAAAACCGGCTCAAAAAGCCGCGACCTCGGCGCTTGCCCGGGGGACCGTCGCCTTTCTCGACCCGCTGTAAAGAGGGTTGGGGTGAGGGCATTTGGCCTTCCTCGGCCCGGCGAGAGACCCGAATATGGGGCGATTAGAACCCCTCGCCCTTTGGGAGAGGGGCTGGGGTGAGGGGATTTGGCTTTCCTATGCCCGGCGAGAGACCCGAATATGGGGCGATTAGAACCCCACGCCCTTTGGGAGAGGGGCTGGGGTGAGGGGATTTGGCCTTTGCCCGGCCCGGCGAGAGACCCGAATATGGGGCGATTAGAACCCCTCGCCCTTTGGGAGAGGAGCTGGGGTGAGGGGGTTTTGGCCTTTGCCCGGCCCGGCGAGAGACCCGAATATGGGGCGATTAGAACCCCTCGCCCTTTGGGAGAGGGGCTGGGGTGAGGGTCTTGCTTCCACGCCGACGGGCCGGCGGAAAAAACCAAGAGGGCGCCCACGGGGAGGCGCCCCTACCGCCTCCCCGGTCTTTAACAACCACCGGTGGTTCCCCGCCCCCTTGGGTCCGTCATTTAGTAGGGTGCGCAACGCGCACCATCTTTTACTATTTTGCGGGCCTGACCACGGTAAATCGGAGACGTTGGCCGCGCCTTGCGGGCGGGGATGCTCCGCCCCACGCGCGGTCGGAATAGGGCTTCGAGGGAATCCTTCCCGCCCCAGGGTCAGGGGCGCTTGGAGTCGCCTGCCCGACTCGCCGCTGCTTGTCGAAAAATAATGTGATTTCCGTAGGTTGGGTTAGCGAAGCGAAACCCAACATCTTGGTTCGGGCCGCCGGCCCGGGTGAACCAAGGCTGTTTGCGGCCGGGTGAAAATGAGTACGGCTGGTTCCCAAGCTCTAGCTTGGGAACCTCGGCCAGGGAAGCTCCAGCTTCCTCACTCTAGAGATGTAGCGCCCCCGCCCCGCCCATAATCGCCGGCCAAGGCTATACCTTGCCCGGCGAGCCTTCAGGCCTGGGCTTAACGAGACGGATGAAATTTCAAACCGACTAATATCGCTACCTTCACCGCCGCTCGTCCTGGAAGGCCGCGTCTGGGATAAGATGCCGGCTGTCGCGCCGGTCTAAACGGCGCTGGACTAAAGGCCCGGCTAGCCGGAACCGGCCGCCGGCCGCGCGGCGGCAATATCCCGGCGAAAATTCTTGACGGGTGCGGCGATCTATTGCAAGGTAGCATCTCAAGGTAGTTTTCAATCAAGTGCGCTCTTTAAAAAAAAATTCCGCCGCGAAGGATGTCTTGGACCTAAAAAAAGACTGCCTGACGGTGTCCTTTTTTGTGTGGGACTTGCGCCGCCGAAAGATTCGCCCTGGGCGTGGACCGGGACGTCGCCCCGCCCGGCGAGGAACCGGTCTTTATCGTCCGGCCGCTTTCGGCCGGCCGAAAACACGGCTTTTCCGTAACCTCCCCGAACCTTAAAAGGAGGGGAGGTTAGGGAAATCCAAAAAAGGCAAGGGAAATAGGCCGTTGTTGAAAAGCGCCGCTGCTTCGACGCCCGGATCAGGGCCTTGCCCGGTTGCTTGGGGGGAGGTTACGGAAAACCGCCCCAAATACTCAGCGAACCCGGATACTTGCCCAGGGCGCTGTTCGCATCACTTGACCCGATTAAAGGGGATTGAAACAGGTAACCCTGGCTTCGTCTTACTCCCACGGTGACGCCGTTCGCATCACTTGACCCGATTAAAGGGGATTGAAACGGAAGCCCGCTTATTAGCCAGCGAGCGTTATTGTTTTCGTTCGCATCACTTGACCCGTTATAAAGGGGATTGAAACACTACCAGGATTACGCCGACGAGCGCGCCGAGATAGAGGTCGCATTACTTGACCCGCCATAAAGGGGATTGACCCCCCCCGGGAGCGCGGGCATCCTGCCCGCATTATTCCGTCGCATTACTTGACCCCCTAAATGTGGATTGAAAACGAAAGATGATGCACCACGGAGGCGCGGAGGAAATCCGGCTTCATTGATCTTCCCGTTGGAGCGAGGGAGCTAATAGCCCTCACCCTGCCCTCTCCCGGAGGGAGAGGGTGGGGGATCGGTCGATTCGGCTGTGGGGGGTTGAAGCGGTTTCGCTGGCGATTTGCCCGCAAGCCCGGTTATCGTCGTGGCGAGAGACCCGATTATGGGGTGATTAGAACCCCTCGCCCAACGGGTGAGGGGCTGGGGTGAGGGGTCCTATGCCCGGCCAGCTAACGGGGTTAACCAAAGAGGGCGCCCACGGGGAGGCGCCCCCGGGAATCCCGAACCTTTAACAACCGCCGAGACCGGAACAACCCGCCGGCGAATTTTCGCGCTTTCCTTGCCCCATCCTTTCGATGGACCAACAAATAGCCCTCACCCTGCCCTCTCCCGGCGGGAGAGGGTTGGGGATCGGTCGATTCGACTGTGGGGAGGTGAAGCGGTTTCGCCCGCGATTTGCCCGCAAGCCCGGTTACCTACCATCGCGGCGAGAGACCCGCTTAAGGGGTGATTAGAACCCCTCGCCCGTTGGGAGAGGGGCTGGGGTGAGGGGATTTGGCCTTGCCGGCCCGGCCGGCGGGAAAAACCAAGAGGGCGCCCACGGGGAGGCGCCCCCACGGCTTTCCGGCCTTTAACGACCGCGCGCGCGGCGTCTCTGCGGCGAAAACGACTTCAGCGGTAGGGCGGGACGAAAGAGTTCGGGGGTGGGAAAAATCAGGAGGCGTGGTCAAGGCCGGCCCCGGGGGGCCGGCCGGCGGGGTTAATGGCTTTTGGCCCTGGTCCAGGCCGCGTCGACGAGGCGGTTGTCCTTGCCCAGGTCCTTGGTGAAATGCAGGACCTTCATGGACTCGGGCGTGGGATAAATGCCGGGGTTGACCTTGTCCTCGGGGGTGATGAATTCCATGGCCGCCTCGTTGGGGGTGGCGTACTGGTTGTAATTGGACAACTGGGCGCCGATCTTGGCTTCCAGTATCCAGTTGATCCACTTGTGCGCGGCCTCGGCGTTGGGGGCCTTGGCCGGGATGCACATGGAGTCGAACCAGATTTCGCTGCCTTCCTTAGGGACGGTGAAGGCCAACTTATCGGGGGCCTCGGACACGGCCTTGATGGCGTCGCCGTTATAGACGATGGCCGCGACCGCGGTCCCGGCCGTCACGTCGTTCTTGCCGCCCACGCCGGGCTTGAAGCCCTGGCAGCTTTCGCGCTTCTTGGTTTCGACCATCAGGTCGGCCGCGGCTTTCAATTCATCCGGAACGGTGCTGTTGAAGTCGTAACCCTTATAGAGGAGGGCGATGCCCATCATTTCGCGCACCGAGTCGATCAGCCAGAAGGGGCCGACTTTCTGGGTCGGGTCGAACAGGATGCCCCAGGATTTGACCTGGTCCGCGGTGAGCGCGTCCTTGCGGTACAGCAGGCCGACGGTCCCCCACTGCCAGGCGGCGGAATATTTGTTGCCCGGGTCGTAGGTGGTTTGGCGGAAAAGTTCCTTGAGGTTTTTCAGGTTCGGGATTTGAGCGTGGTCCAGGGGCATGATGAGCCCCTCGTTGATCAGAATCGGCATGATGTAGTCCGAGGGGACGATAATGTCGTACTGGCTCACGCCACCAGCCTGAAGCTTGGCCACCATTTCCTCGTTGTTCTCATACAGGTCGATCCGGACCTTGATGCCGAATTCCTTTTCGAACTGTCCCGGCATTTCGGGGTCCATGTACTCCGACCAGATGAAAACCCGTAGTTCCTTCTCGGCCTGGGCCTGGGCGACCGGTCCGGCCAGGATAAGGGACAGAACGGCGACCACGACTAACCATTTACGCATAATGTTCTCCTTTCCAGGGTAAAAGTCGGGGGATAATTCCCCCGTCGGCAAGCTATTTCTTTCTGGTGATCCGTTCCGTGCCGATCACCAGCACCACCGTGATCAACACCACCAGGGTGGACAGGGCGTGAATCTGCGGCGTCACGCCTCTTCTGACCGCGGCGTAGATGAACAAGGGCAGGGTCATGGAATCGGGTCCGGCGGTGAAGAAACTGATCACGAAATCGTCCAGGGACAGGGTGAAGGCCAACATGCCTCCGGCCACGATGCCCGGCAGCAGCAACGGCAGCATGATCCGCCGCAAAAGATAGGGGGTGGAAGCGAAAAGGTCCCGGGCCGCTTCCTCGATATCGCGGCCCAGGGTGGCCAGGCGGCTGCGCACGACCAGGGCCACGAAGGCCACCTGGAAGGTGATGTGCCCGATGATCATGTTCGGCAGGCCCGGATCGAAGGCCGAGGAAATGAGCCGCAGCAGGCCGAAGGCCACGACCAGGGCCGCGGCCAGGATGATGTCGGGAATGACCACGGGAATATGCAGGATAATGTCCAGGACGGTGTTGGTTTTCCGGCCCCAGGGGAACCGGTCCATGCCGATGGCCAACATGGTCCCCAGGACGGTGGCGATGAGCGTGGAGACTAGGGCCAGGGCCAGGGTGTTCCAGGCGGCTTCCAGGATATAGTCGTTCTTGAAGAGTTGAACGTACCAGTCCAGGGTGAAGCCGCGCCAGAGGACGCCGTGGCTGGCGGAATTGACCGAAAAGACGGCCACGGAGGCCAGGGGCAGGTACAGGAAGCCCATGACCCCCACGGCGACGGCCGTGACAACGGGATGCGTTCGCCTCATACCAATTCGATCTCCTTGCCTTTACTGCGATACAGCATCAGGCCGACCATGGTCAGGACCATCAGGGCCATGCTCAGGGCCGCCCCGAAGGGCCAGTCCCGGCTGGACCCGAACTGCTGCTGGATAAGGTTGCCCACCAACATGTACTTGGCGCCGCCCAGGAGGTCGGGCACCACGAACATGCCCATGGCCGGCACGAAGGTCAGGATCACGCCCACCGACAACCCGGGCAGGGTCTGCGGCAAAATGGCCTGGGTGAAAACCCGGGTCGGGGAGGAATACAAGTCCTGGGCCGCTTCCACCAGGGCCCAGTCCAGGCGTTCCACGCTGGCGTAAAGCGGCAGGGCCACGAAGGGCAGAAACATGGAAACCATGCCCAGGTAGACCGCGAACGCGCTCGGGTACAGGGCCGTGCCCGGTCCGATCAGATGGAAAAACTGGGCGATCCGGGCGAAGGGCCATTCCGGGGCCAAAATGAGGAACCAGGCGTAGGTCCGGATGACCATGTTGGTCCAGAAGGGAATGATCACCAGGGTCAACCACAGGAAACGGCTCCGTTCCGGCCGGCCGGCGATAAAGAAGCACAAGGGGTAGGACAGGACCACCGACAGGACCGTGGTGACAAAGGCCACCACCACGGAGCGCCAGAGAATGCGCAGGTAATCGGCGGTCCAGCCGAAAAAGCTGTAGCCGGCCAGGCGCTGGTAATTGTCCAGGGAAAAAGTCCATTCCAGGGGCGAATAGGTCCCCTTGGCGGCGAAACTCACGATCACCAGGACCAAGCCGGGGAGGATCAGGAAAACAATCAGCCAGAGCATGCCCAGGCCCAGGAAGGTCAAGCCCCGCTTGGCCAGGCTGCTCCGGGTGGTCAACTCGCCGTAGTATACAACCAGTTTGCTAGTCATCTAGTATCTGAAGCTCATGGGGCGCCAGTTCGAGCCAACACTCGTCCCCGGGTTTGAAGGACTTATAGGAACTGGTCCGGACGCGCAAGGGGCCGGGTTCCAGCCATAGATCGTAATTGGTGCCGCGGTAAATGACGTCCCGGACCGCGGCGCGCACGCCGTTGACCAGGGGTTTTTCCTGGGAAATCCGAATCCATTCCGGCCGGATGGCCAGGGAGCCCTTGGCCCAGGGCGGGTCCTTTTCCAGCTTGAGGAACCCGAAGGAAGTATTGACCCCGCCCGGGGCGACTTCCGCCTCGATCAGGTTGGCGGCCCCCAGGAATTCGGCCACGAACTTGTTGTTGGGCGTGTCGTAAACTTCCATGGGCGTGCCGAACTGCGTCACCCGGCCGTTGTGCATGACCGCGATCCGGTCCGAACAGACCAGGGCCTCCGCCTGATCGTGGGTGACCAGGATAAAGGTTTTTTTCAGCTTGCGCTGCAGCCGCCGCAACTCTTCCTGCACCTGGGCGCGGAGCTTGGCGTCAAGGGCGCTCATGGGTTCGTCGAGCAGCAGCACGTCGGGTTCGTTGACCAGGGCCCGGGCCAGGGCCACGCGCTGTTGCTGCCCGCCGGAAAGCTGGTGGGGCCGGCGGTCGCTCATGCTTTCCAGGCCCAGCATTTCTAGGCGGCGGTAAACCCGTTCCTGGACGTCGGCCTGGGGAAACTTCCGCGACCTGAGGCCGAAGGCCACGTTCTCGAAAATGGTCAGGTGCGGGAACAGGGCGTAGCTCTGAAAGACCGTGTTGACCTGGCGCTTGGTGGCGGGCAGGTCCGTGATGTCGGCCCCCCCGAGCTTGACCCGGCCCTGGTCCGGCATTTCCAATCCGGCGATTATTCTAAGAAGGGTGGTCTTGCCGCAGCCGGAAGGGCCGAGCAAAGTGAAGAACTCACCGGGACGAACCTCGAGATTTACATCCTTGAGGGCCTGAACCTCGCCGAAACTTTTGTAAATTCCAGTAATGGTCAACCCTTTTTCAGAGATTTCCGTCACGTCGCTTTGTCGCCTCGCAAAAAATGTGGAGTTAAGGGTTTGGGCCTTCGGAAGGCCGGGTCCGGTCAAGGGGCCAGGGGACTCCCGAGAGGCTGCTGCTGGGTGATGCAGTGGATGCAACCGCCGCCGTAAACGATATCCAGCCCCGGGACCTGGACCACGCGGCGCCCGGGAAAGACTTTTTTAAGAGTGGCCAGCGCTTCCTCGTCCCGGGGGTCGTCGAAGGAAGGCGCCACGACGCCGCCGTTGGGCAGGTAAAAATTGATGTAGCTCATGGCCAGGCGGCCGTCCTTCCCTTCCTTCCGGGCCGGCTGCTCGATCTCCACCACGGTAGGCGCCCGCCCGGCCGCGTCGCGGCTGGACCGGAGCTTCCGGGCGTTTTCCCTCATGGTCGCGTGATTGCCGTCCAGGGGGTCGGACGAGGAACAGAGCAGGATAGTCCCCGGAGCGGCGAAGCAGGCCACGTTGTCGATGTGGCCGGCGGTTTCGTCGTTTTCCAGGCCGTGGTCGAGCCAGATGAAGGTCTTGACCCCCAGGAACCGGGCCAGCAATTCCTCCAGGTCCCCCAACGACAGCCCGGGGTTGCGGCGAGGATCGAGCAGGCAGGGCGCCGCGGCCAGCAAGGTCCCCTGCCCGTCCACGTGAATGGCCCCGCCTTCCAGCACGAAGTCCGCCGGAATGCGCCTCATGTTCAAATGGGCCAGAATGGCGCGGGCCATTTGGGCGTCCCGGGCGTGGTCCGGAAAGACCCCCCCCCACCCGTTGAAGCGCCAGTCGACGCCGGCGACCCGGCCGGACGGGTCGACCACGAAAGTCGGGCCGGCGTCCCGGGTCCAGGAATCGTCAATGTCCATTTCCAGAACGCCGATCCCGGGGCCGCACCCGGCCCGGGCCGCGTCCAGGTCCCCGGGGTTGGCGATCATGGTCACGGGTTCGAATTCGGAAATGGCCCGGGCGACGGCGGCGTAGGCGTTCCTCGCCTGGTCCAACCGGTCCCCGAAAGCCAGCGAATTACACGGCCAGGCCATCCAGCATCCGGAATGGGGTTCGAATTCAGCCGGCATGCGGAAGCCGGGTCCGGACGGCTTTGCGACGGAAGAGCGCAATACTCTTCCCGTGGAAAAATCCATGCCTCACCCTGTTAGCGCAGCTAATTTTTATTCGGCAAAAAGTTTGTTGAAACCCTTCAACTATATATCCCGCTCGATTTTGTTTGTCAACTGTCAATAACCGCCTTCGATTTCCCGAAAATCGACGAATTAAACGCCGATTTTTTCACTCCAGCGGGGCCCTCGTCCCCGAACGGGACGAAATTAAACCTGAAATGCCGACGCCGCGCCCTGGCTTTCCCGGTGGACCGGACGCGGGGCCCCCGCCCGGGCCGGGCCGGTCGATTTATTCGAAAAACAAAACACCGTTGCCCCAAAAACTGTTTTTGTGTTATGATAGCCGAATATTTTTAGGTATTATGGAGAAAACGATATCGGAACGGGCCGCCAATCGGCCGCAAAAATAACCTTCATCCATCCGGAGAAGAAAATGGACTTAGGCAAGGAAACCGAACGCCTGGCTCGCCTGCGCGAAGCCCGGGTCCCCCGGGGCGTGGCCAACATCACGCCCTTTTACGCCGCCTCGGCCAAGGGCGCGATAATCACGGACGTCGAGGGCCGGGAATTCATCGATTTCGCCGGCGGAATCGGCGTCATGAACGTGGGCCATTGCCACCCCAAGGTCGTGGCCGCCATCAAGGACCAGGCCGACAAATTCATCCACACCTGTTTTCACGTCATGGCGTACGCGCCGTACGTGGAATTGGCCGACCGGCTCTGCCGGCTGACCCCGGGTGATTTCCCCAAGAAAACCATGCTGGCCAACAGCGGGGCCGAGGCCGTGGAGAACGCGGTCAAGGTGGCCAAGCATTTCACCGGCCGCCACGGGGTCATCGCCTTTGACTGCGCCTTCCATGGCCGGACCCTGGTGGGCATGTCCCTGACCAGCAAGGTCAAGCCCTATAAATTGGGGTTCGGGCCCTTCGCGCCCGAGGTGTACCGCCTGCCCTACGCCTATTGCTACCGCTGCCCCATGGGCCTGAAATACCCCGCGTGCGGCATCGCCTGCGCCGCGGCCCTGGACGACTTTTTCGTCAATCACGCGGCCGCGGAAAGCATCGCCTGCCTGATCGTGGAACCCATCGCCGGCGAGGGCGGGTTCGTCACGCCGCCTCCGGAATACTTCCCCATGCTGGCGGCCATCTGCAAGAAGCAGGGGATCGTTTTTATTTCCGACGAAATCCAGACCGGCATGGCCCGGACCGGCAAGTATCTGGCGATCGAACATTGGGGCGTGGAGCCGGACATCGCCACCCTGGCCAAGAGCCTGGCCGCCGGCATGCCGCTTTCCGCGGTGGTGGGCCGTTCCGAGATCATGGATTCGCCGATGGTCGGCGGACTCGGCGGGACATACGGCGGCAATCCCCTGGCCTGTCGGGCCGCCCTGGCCGTCCTCGACCTGATGGAAGAGGAACGGTTCCTGGACAAGGCCGACGTCTTGGGAGCGAAAATCCGGGACCGCTTCGAATCCTGGATGAAGAAGCACCAGATCATCGGCGAGGTTCGGGGCAAGGGCCCCATGCTGGCCCTGGAACTGGTCCGGGACCGGGAAACCAAGGTCCCCGCCGGGGACGAGGCCAAGGCGTTGGTCAAGTACTGTTACGAGCGGGGACTGATCACCCTGTCCTGCGGCAACCACGGCAACGTCATTAGGATACTCACGCCCCTGGTCATCACCGACGAGCAACTGGAAAAAGGCCTGGCCATCCTGGAAGAGGGCTTGGCATCCTTCAAGCTTTAATATAATATAAAGTCATCGCGGGGCCGCGTCCGGTTAAACCGGAAGCGGCCCTGTTTGGTGGACCGCGTAAAAAAAATAAACACACGCAAGGGAGGAATGATGGCGCGAAATTTGCCCAAGGCATTGGAAGAAGCGAATGAGTTCGTTCAATTCATTATGTCGTCCGACGAGGATATTTCCCAGGAACAAAGAAAGTATATCGCATCCAAGACCACCGAGAACTTCCGGAATCATATCAACAAGGGCTTTCTGGATTACCGTAAGTCCGTGACCCAGGCCGGCGATTTCGCCGTGACCGAATGGACCGGGCAAGGCTCGATTCTCCGGGACGTTTTGGGCCGCGAATACATCGATATTTTGGGCGGATTCGGGCTTTATTCCACCGGGGTCCGACATCCCCGGATCGTGGCCGCGGTCAAGGCCCAGCTCGACCGGTCCCCCCAGTACAGCCAGGAAATGCTCGACCCCCTGCGCGCCCAGTTGGGCCGGGTCTTGAGCCTGCTCACTCCCGGCGACATCCAGTACGGCTTTTTCGCCAATTCCGGGACCGAGGCGGTGGAAGGGGCCATGAAGCTGGCCAAGCTTTACACCGGTAAAAAAGGCTTTGTGGCCATGCTCCAGGGCTTCCACGGGAAAACCCTGGGCGCCCTGTCCCTCATGGGCAAGGCGGTCTTCCGCCAGCCCCTGCTGCCCTTGCTGGAAGGCGTGCGTCACGCGCCCTTCGGCGACGCCAAGGCCGTGGAAATGATCCTGGCCGCGGCCAAGGCCACGGGGGAAGGCATCGCCGCCGTGGTGGCCGAGCCCATCCAGGGGGAGGCCGGCGCCGTGGTCCCGCCCGACGATTTCTGGCCCCGGCTCCGGGAACTCTGCGATTATTACGGCGTCCTCCTTATCGCCGACGAGGTCCAGACCGGTTTCGGCCGCACCGGCAAGGTGTTCGGCGTGGACCACTGGAACGTGGCCCCGGACATCATGTGCCTGGGCAAGAACCTGGGCGGCGGCGTCATTCCCATGAGCGGGTTCCTGTCCACGCCTAAAATCTGGGAAGTGATGGAGCCCAACCCCTTCATGCACACCACCACCACCGGCGGCAATCCGGTCGCCTGCGCGGCGGCCCTGGCCAATATCACGGTGATGCTGGAAGAGGACCTGCCCGGCCAGGCCGCGGCCAAGGGCGAATACGTGATGGGCAAGCTCAACGAGTTCAAGGACCGCTTCCCCGGCGTCTTCAAGACCATCAGGGGCAAGGGGCTTCTCATCGGCATGGAATTCGTCGACGGCCAGGTCGGGTACGACGTGGCGGCCGGCCTCTTCGCCCGGGGAGTGCTCACGTCCGGGACCCTGACCAACGCCCAGACCGTCCGGTTCGAGCCGGCCCTGAATATTCCCTACGAACTATTGGACGAGGTCTTCAATCGCCTCGAGGATGTCCTGAAAAACCTGAAAGCCTAATCGGCCGGTCCGGCCGCGGCGAAAACCGCGCGGGGAAGGCGGCCCGGCCGGGGCCGCCGGCCCTCGAGGAGGACGGAAATCGTGAACATTACCCTGGCCGTCACTCAAATGGCCTGCGGGCCGGATTGGGAAGTCAACCTTTCCCGGGCCGAGGACCTGGTTCGCCGGGCCGCGGACCGGGGAGCCAACATCGTCCTGTTGCAGGAACTTTTCCTGGGCCCGTATTTCTGCAAGGACCAACTCGCGGACTATTTCGACTGGGCCCGGCCCCGGGAAAACCACCCGGCCCTGGAACGCCTGGCCGGCCTGGCCCGGGACCTGGACGTGGTCATCCCGGTCAGCTTCTTCGAGCGGGCGGGCCAGGCCTATTTCAACTCCCTGGCCCTGCTCGACGCGGGCGGGAAAACCCTGGGAATATATCGCAAGACCCACATCCCGGACGGGCCGGGTTACCAGGAAAAATATTATTTCAGCCCCGGCGACACGGGCTTCAGGGTCTTTGACACTAAATTCGGGCGCGTCGGCGCCGCCATCTGCTGGGACCAGTGGTTTCCCGAAACCGCCCGGTCCCTGGCCCTGCTGGGGGCCGAGGTCCTGCTCTTTCCCACGGCCATCGGCTCGGAACCCCTGGACCCGACTTGGGACTCTTCCGGACATTGGACCAGGGTCCAGCAGGGGCACGCGGCCGCCAACATCATGCCCCTTTGCGCCTCCAACCGGGTGGGAATGGAAAAAGGCCGGTCCTGCGACATCGAGTTTTTCGGCTCCTCGTTTATCGCCGGTCCAACGGGCGAGATCGTGGTTCAGGCCGGCCGGACCGAGGAAACCGTCCTGACGGCCACCTTCGACCTGGACGAAATCAGGCGGCTGCGCTCGTCCTGGGGGCTGTTTCGCGACCGTCGTCCCGAAAAATACGGTCCGATCCTGACCTTGGACGGCAAGTCCTAGCCGGGCCCCGCAACAGCCGGATAGTAAAGCTGAAATAATCTAAATTATTCTCTTATTTTTTTTGAATGGCCAGTAAAACAAGACCTTTACATTTATGGTCCCTTTAAGGCATTATACCGACCGTTTGGACTCAGGGGCGTAAAACTCGAACAGCCCTTGGGCCAGGTTAATTATCGGACGGGTCTGGAACGGCGTCGGGAATGGTCCGGGGCGGCGCCGGAACTTCCTCGATCCGCCGGCGAGGCGCACATGAAAAGGGACATCGCTTTTTATCAAAGGTTAATTTTGGCTTGTTTCACCCGCAAGATATCGGAAAAATTAACCTTAACGGAAATTAAAGTCGACGCCAGGCAAATCCTGAGCGTGCGGGAGGTCGAAGAGAGCATCGAGGAGGCCCTGGCCGGCCTGCAAACGGAGGGACGAGTGGAGCTGATCGATCCCGAGCAAAAACTATACCGACTCGTCTCCCTCAAGCCCCTCGGCGCCGCCTAGCTTCGATCCCTGCTCTAAAAGGCGGGCGCGCGTATTCCCTCCTGGTCGCCGCGGGGGGCCCATGGCTTATTTATAAAAACCGCGTCCGCGCCCACGCTCCAGGAACCGTGAAAAAGCCGGGATTATTCGGGCGCCCCGGCTTCGGTCGGGACGTCCCGGGGAAGGAAGCTCCGGCAGTCCCATTTTTCCGATAATGTTTAAAAAACGAGGATTTTTCCAGGGGCCGGCGGTTGACGCCGGTCCTAGCCGGGACCACGCCAAGACGGCCAACTCCGACAGTCGCTAGCCGACCCGCCTTGCCTTTTTTGTCCTAGGCCCATTTTAGGAGAACAATAATGATCCGAAGAAGGACAAGGCCCCGGCTGCTCCCGATTTCCCGGGAAGAAATGGCTGGTTGGGGCTGGGACGAACTGGACGTCCTTTTGGTCGCCGGCGACGCCTATGTGGATCACCCGTCCTTCGGCCCGGCCCTGCTGGGGCGCTGGCTGGTGGACCACGGTTTCCGCGTCGGCCTGGTCCCCCAGCCGCGTTGGGACAGCCCGGACGACATCGCCAGGCTCGGGCGGCCCAGGCTGTTCGTCGGGGTGACCGCCGGGGCCCTGGATTCGATGTTGGCCCACTACACGGCCTTCGGCAAGAAAAGAAGCGACGACGCCTTCACTCCCGGCGGCCTGGCCGGCGCCCGTCCGAACCGGGCCTCCATCGTCTATTCCAACCTGGTCAGGCAAGCCTTTCCCGGGTCCCTGGTGGTCCTGGGCGGGATCGAAGCCTCCCTGCGCCGGATAACCCACTACGATTTTTGGACGGATAAACTGCGCCGGTCCATTCTGCTCGACGCCAAGGCCGACCTGATCCTCTACGGAATGGCCGAAGCCGGCCTTTTGGCCCTGGCCCGGGGCGTGCAAGCCGAGCTAAACAGGGGCGGCTCGCCGGGGCCGGATCTGTTCGCCCGGGTCCCCGGCGCCGTGTTTTGCGGCCGCGAGGGCGACCTGCCCCCGGGCGCGGCGTCCTTGCGCCTGCCCGGGCACGAGGAGATCGAAGCCGACCCGGCCAAGCTGCTGGAAGCCGCCCTGGCCCTGGAACGACACGTCCAGGAAGCCGCGAGGTTCGCCCTGCACGAGACCCTTGGCCGGACCATTATCCTGACCCCTCCGGCCGAACCGCTGTCCACCAGCGAGCTCGACCGCCTCTACGGCCTGCCTTTTACCAGGCGGCCCCATCCCTCGTACGCGGAACCCATTCCGGCGGAGGAAATGATCCGGTCGAGCGTCACCGCGCACCGGGGCTGCGGCGGGGGCTGCTCCTTCTGCTCCCTGGCCCTGCACCAGGGCCGGCGGATTTCTTCCCGAAGCCGGGAATCGATCTTGAACGAAGTCAAAAGCCTGACCGAGCATCCGTCGTGGAACGGAAGCATTAGCGACGTCGGGGGGCCCAGCGCCAACATGTGGGGCGCGGCCTGCGCGGCGGACCCCGCGGCCTGCCGCCGTTCCAGTTGCCTGTTCCCGTCGATCTGCGGGCAGTTCAAGGTCGATCAGGGCAAGTACGTCGAGTTGCTGCGGGACGTCAAAAGGACCCCCGGCGTGAGGCACGTTCGGGTGGCTTCCGGACTCCGGTACGACCTGGCCCTCAAGGACCCCGCGTCCTTTCGGGTCCTGGCCGGGGAATTCATCGGCGGGCAGCTCAAAATAGCGCCGGAACACCTGTCCGATCCGGTCCTCAAGCTGATGCGGAAGCCCGGCCGGGCCGTTTTCCTGAAGTTCCTGGATATGTTTCGGGAAGCGACGGCCCGGGCGGACCAGGGCCTGTACATCATTCCCTACCTCATGAGCGCTTTTCCCGGCTGCGTGGACCAGGACATGAAGGACTTGTCCGCCTGGCTGAAAGCCAGGAATTGGCGCCCCCGGCAGGTGCAGTGCTTCATTCCGACTCCAGGGACCGTCGCCGCCGCCATGTTTTATTCCGGCCTGGACCCCGAGGGGCGTCCCATTCCGGTGGCGCGGTCGGCCCGGGACCGGGCCCGGCAGCACGCCTTTATCGCTCCGCCGGAAAGCGGGAAAAACGATTCGGGACATGACTCCGGACCCCGGGAACGAAGGCCGGGGCCCGAAACAAGGGACGATTCCAAGCCAGGTCGGCCGACCTAGGATCGACGCGGGCCCGGGTTACGTTTTCGCCGGTTTTCCGACGAATTTTCCAAGCTCTCGAATTTTTTGAAAGGCCATCGTTTTCCAAAAATATGGGATTGAGAAAAAAGGTTATGTTGGGAGTGGGGGGGGCCTTCATTTTCCTGACCCTGCTCCTGGCTTCGACGTTCAAGCAGGTGATCGAGGGGGGGTTTGTCCGGTTTGAGGAAGAGCTGCTGCGGAACAAGGTCGTGGGCGCCATGGGGAGCCTGGACCACAGCCTGGCCGAGCTGGAAGCCATGGCCGGAAGCTGGGCGTCGTCGATTCAACTCGACCGCCTGGCCCCTTTCTGGGGCGGAACGAGCATCGACAGCCGCCTGTTGCGGGCCATGCTGCAAAACTCCGGCGTCGACGCGGTCCTGTTCCTGGACGAACACGGCCGGGTATTATCGGCCCTGGCCATGGACCACCGGTTTAAAAGGGAGGTCCCCCTGCCCGCGGATTTGCCCGGCCGGATCGGTTCCAGCCTGGAATTGATCCGGAGCGGAGGCCGGGGACGGCGCGGGGCCTCGGGCTGGCTAGCCACTTCCGCCGGACCGCTCCTGGTCGTTTCCAAACCCCTGCTCAAAAAAGAATACGAGGTTGTAAGCCGCGGGCTGTTGGTCTTGGTGCGTTTTTTTGACGACCGCTTCCTCCTCGGTCTCAACCGGTCCGCCGGCCTGGCCATCCGGGTCCGGTCCCTGAACGAGCTGGAACCGCCGGACAACGCCGAACCCGGCCGCTCGCCCCGCCAGGACTATTGGACGAGCCGGGTCGACGAATCCCGGGTCCTGGGATACCACGTCGTCCGGGGCCTGTCCGGCGCTCCGGCTTTTTTCCTCGAGGCGGCCATGCCCCGGCTGGTGAATGGGCCCGGGCGCGAAATTTTCTGGGGGACCGCCTTGTGGCTGGCGGGAGCGGCCTTGGTGTTCGGCCTGTCGATGCTCGTTTTTCTGGAAGCGGCCCTGGTGTCGAGGATCAAGGGGCTCAGCGCCAAGGCCGAGGAGATCGGCTTGTTGGGCGACGGCTCGCTGCGACTGCCCGAAAAGGGGCGGGACGAACTGGCCGGCCTGGCCCGTTCCATCAACAAGATGCTGGAAGCCCTGGAACAATCCCGATCCGCGCAACTCGAGAGCGACCGGCGCTACCGGGCCGTGGTGGAAGACCAGACCGAATTCATTTTTCGCTTTCGGCCCGGCGGGGACATCGTCTTTTCAAACCAAGCCTTTCGCCGGCATTTCCAGCGGCTCGACGAGAAAACGCCCCGGAACGCGGCCGAGTTTCTCGACCCGGTTTTCTGGGCCAGGGTCCAGGCGGCGACGGCCGGGTTTTCCAGGGAAGAATCGGTTTGCAGCCTGGAAGAGGAGAGCCGGTCCGCGGCGGGATCGTCCCTCTGGCGGCTGTGGACGGTCCGCGGGCTGTTCAGGGCGGACGGGACCCTGTCCGAATACCAGGCCGTCGGACTGGACATCACTTCCCGAAAAATGTTCGAATCGGCTCTCGAGGAAAGCCGGACTAGGTTCCGGGAAATGGCCGAGCTGCTGCCGGAATCAATTTTCGAGGCCGATTCCGCCGGCCTGTTGACCTACGTGAACCAAAGGGGGTTCGAAGCCTTCGGCTACGATCCCAATGATCATCCGCCGACCCTTGACGCCCTGGAAGTCCTGATCCCAGGCGACCGGGACCGGGCGATTCAAAACGCGGCCGCGCGGTTGTCGGGCCAGCCCTCGCGCTTGAACGAATACACCGCCCGGAGAAGGGACGGGTCCACCTTTCCGGTCATGCTCCGGACCGCCGCCATTTACCGGGACGGTCGGCCGGTGGGGCTCCGGGGGGTCGTGGTCGATATTTCCGATTTGAAAAACGCCCAGGCCGCCTTGACCGAGTCGGAACAAAAATACCGGACCCTGGTGGAAAACATCCAGGACGGGGTGTTTATTATCCAGGACGAAAAACCGGTTTTCGTCAACGAAGCCTTGGCCCGGATGCTGGGGCGATCCATCGAGGAGACCCTGAAAACCCCGCTGAGTGGGATAATCTCCCCCGACGACCTGGATTTGGTTTTGGAGCGATATCGCCGGCGGCTTTCCGGGCAAGACGCCGCCAACCTTGAATTCAAACTGCTTTCCAGGGAAGGGAAGATCGTTCCCGTCAACATGAGCCTGGGCTTGGCCCTGTACAAGGGCCGCCCGGCCGGCATCGGCACGGTCAAGGACATTACCGCTCGAAAATTGGCGGAAGATGAAAAAGCCCGGCTGGAGGCCCAGCTCAATCATTCCCGCAAAATGGAGGCCGTCGGGACGCTTGCCAGCGGTATCGCTCATGATTTCAATAATATTCTGCAATCAATTTCCGGGTGCGTCCAGGTCGTCCAGATCAAGGGCGGGCCGCGGCCGGAACTCGGGCCGTATTTTTCCGAGGTCGACCAGTCCATCAACCGCGCCTCCGACCTGGTCCGGCGCCTGCTGACCTTCGGCCGCAAGGTGGCGCCGGAGCTCAAAACGGTGGACCTCAACGCCGAAGTCCGCCGCGCGATCAAAATCCTGGAAAGGACGATCCCCAAGATGATCGCCCTGGAAGTCAAGCTCGCCCCGGACCTGCCCGGGATAAACGCCGACCCGAGCCAGATCGAGCGCATGCTCATGAATTTGGCGGCCAACGCCCGGGACGCCATGCCGGACGGAGGGCGCCTGGGTCTCGAGACGGAATTCATTATCCCGGAC
>JAZDGM010000087.1:0-2179 GCA_043806915.1 Pseudomonadota bacterium
CCTGACCGACATCAGTAATGTAATCGATAATCGAACCTTGTTCGCTTCCAAAAATTTCCCCCTTACTCATGCCAGAACAATAGATAAGCTTTGATTAAAAGCTGAATTAATTTTTTGGATTTGCCCCTTATGTCAGCGTCATCTTAGCGACTATGTCGAAAAAATCAAGAAAATTTGTTTTTTCCGGTTCATTTTCGCCGCTTTTCCTCGGGGGCGGCCTTCTCGTCGACGGCGGCGGCGCCTCTTGGCTGGCCGCATGTCTCCGCTCTCGTCCTCTTTGAACTTTGAAGGACAACTACTACAAAATCATAACCTTTGGCTCTCAGCCCAAAAAGTCTTTCCAGAATAGATCCCTTTGCGCTAATTTTTTAGCGGCCGGCCCGCCGGCCCGCCGGCCCGCCGGCCGGTTGGCCGGTTGGCGTCAGTCGCTTTCAAGCGGCCCCAGAACTCATGGTCAAGCGTTCGGCGGCCCTCGGAGTTCCAGCCTGGAGAAAATGGGCGGGCGTCGCCGGGGCCGCCAACCCTGAGTTGTGGGTGGTTTCCTCAATGCTTCCCTCGGCTTTTATTTTTTCTTTTTCGGCGACATTTCGCTGCGTCCAGGCGTATACTCCCGCCGCGCAGGCCGCCAGGGCCAGCACCGCGAAGAACGCGGCCGCGGTTTGCCAGCGTCGGCGGGCGCGATTGCTACGCGCGGCGTGGTAGTCGGCTGAGTCCCTGATGTATCCGACCAGGTCCTTGTTCAGGATCTCCTCATGTTTCGTCAACAGCGACTCAGCCTCGGCGACTGGTTTGCCCTGGCCAAGCAGGAGATCATCGGGGCAGCCTTCTTTTTTCCAACGCTCGAAATTCGCATGGACCCTGGTCTTGACCCCTAGCGCTTCGTGATGGGCCTCAATCCATTGGGCGGCCCGGTCCCAACGCCGAAGCAGGGCTTCGTGAGCCACCACGACCTCCCCATGGTCCGAAACCAGGAGACGTTCGCTGATGTACACTTCCACCAACAGTTGTTTTTCCGGCGCGTCGGTCAAATCCTCGAACTTGGCCCGGCGTCGGACCACGGAGTCCTTGTCCACGGCGACCAGTTGATTCAAAACCACCGGCAGGGCGTCTTGGGATTTTTTCGACAGGGAGTTATAGACCCTTTCCGCCCGCAGGCCCAACGCCCCCTCCACCCCACCCAGATTTTCATACTGGGCGAAAGTCAACGTTCCGTCCGTGCTCCGCCTCTGGTAGAGTTCGCTCAGGAAGTATTCCAGCAAGGGCAAGGCCTCGGGGCTCCCGGCCGATTCGTTCAGAATGATCTGATCCAGGGATACGTTCAGTTCGTTCTTCGCGAAAACCAATCCGGCCAAGGCCGCCGGGCCGGTGATCAGACGATGGATGTCCCCGGCCTCCGGCGGCCTAAGATCAAAAGCGCCCCAACCGCCCTTGAGGGCCATGAGCGCCGGAGACTGCTGTAATTCGCGGTAAAAGTCGCTGCGAATGGTGGACAACGTCCAAACCCCGCCCCCTTTGGAAAACGCCAAAATGGCCTCGAGAAAACATTCGGCCTCCGCCCGTGATATGGCCGGGTGGGTGAAGAGTTCCTCCAACTGATCCACCAGCAGAAGTAAACGCCGCTGACCTTTTTTCCCATCCCCGGTTCCTCGCAGCAGTTGTTTGATCCGCAGATCGAACGCCTTGACCGGGTCCGTGCGCAAGCACCGGATCAGGTCATCCAGGCCTTCGGCGTGGCTTCGCAGTTCCGGCAGCGCGGCGTCGCTCATTAAATGCCGCGCCAATCCGGACAACAAGTCCCCGGCTATCTCGCTCGGCGTCAGAACGGCGTAGCGCCAATCGACCGGATCGGAGTCAAGGGGTTCGTGAATCAATGACCCCAGAACGCCCGAGCGGGCCAGGGAAGATTTCCCCGAGCCGCTGGCCCCGATAATGACCACCGACGCGCAGCCATCCTTTTCCCGCGCCCGCAGTCGCTGCAAAACCTGGTGGATTTCTTCATCCCGACCGAAAAATATCCGGTGATGTTCGATCTGAAACGCATTCAGCCACAGATATGGATCGCCCTCCCAACTGCCTCGGGCAAGACCCAAATCCTGGGTCAGATCATCCAGATAATTCTTGAGGTGAGTCCGCAGGCGACCGACGAAAGAAATCGGCTTATCATAGTTGTGATAAGCCC
>JAZDGM010000088.1:0-12516 GCA_043806915.1 Pseudomonadota bacterium
GCCTGATCAAGGATGCGGACGGCGCGGCGGTGGGGTTCAGGGGGGTCGCCCGGGACGCCACGGCCCGGATCACGGCGAAAAGGGAGAGGGAAAAGCTGATCGAGGACCTTCGCCAGGCCCTGGCTCAGGTCAAGACCTTGAGCGGTTTTCTGCCCATCTGCTCCAACTGTAAAAAAATCCGGGATGACGAAGGATATTGGAAGCAGGTGGAGCAATATGTGGAGGAACATTCTTCCGCCCAGTTCAGCCACGGCATATGCCCGGACTGCGCCCGTCTTCTTTATCCGGACATTTTTAAAAACAAATAGACGCTTCTTTTTTCTCCCCGCTGGAAAAGGCCTTTTGAATTTCGTTGCTGATCCTTTGCCTATGGGTGGCGGGCCAGTATATTTTCTGGCACTCGGGGCAGCGGAGGAATTCTCTCTGGGTGTGCCGGACGTATTCCGGAACCAAGTCCCGGATTTCCTCCTCCCCGGCGACCCGGAGGAGGGCGTTGCAGACCGAGCACCGCGAGAACGGCTTGATGTCGTCGGCTGATATCCCCAGGGCCTGGATGGTTTCCCCTAGTTGTAGGGACGTCTGGTCCGAGCGGAGTCTTATGACCCTGGGCCAGTCGGCCAAGCTGGGTTGGCGGGGGCCGGTGGAACGCCGGGTAAGGAGGATGCGGTCCGGAAGGGGGGAAAGCGGCCCGTTTTTCAAAAACAGCGCGTCATAACCCAGTAGGCGGAGCCACTTGGCCAATTTCCCCAGCATTCGATCCACGGCGAATTTATGATCGTCCATCTCCGTCCGCCGGCATGGTCCGTGTTTTTATTCCCGGGGGAGGGGCAAGCCGGAAGAAATCCGGGGGAAGATCGGGGTCGATTTTGATTTCGTCATACTCGAGTATCCCGGTGGATTGGTTTTTCGGATCGTTCAGGCTGATTTTTTTCGGTCGGGAAGCCGCGGGTCCGTTCTGGAGGAAGCCGGAAAAAAGAACTTGAAAAGTCGGATCATCCCGGGGGCCGGTTTCGATCTTGACCACCTGGAGGTCCGCGCGGGTCAGCCACAACCTTTCGAGCGAAGTCCCGGAATCGTCGAACAACTCGATCCGCCAGAGCTTGGCATCGTGGTCGGCGAAGGTCTCGGCCTTTTTATGGGCCAGGAAGGGCGGAAACCCCATGGACAGGGAGATCAATTTTTCCACCGACAAGGCGACGGGTAGAAAACGTCCCACCCCGGCCGGAGTGGGGAGGCCGCGGTAAAATATTTTTTCCCGGTGGTCGAGGACGAAAAGTCCGGCCTGGTCCGCGACCATGGTCAGGGCCGGGCGTCCAATGAAATCGTACAGTTGCACCCGAAAGCGGTCCGGCGGCGCCGCCGCCAGGACCATATCCAGGTTCTGGTGAGAGTCCCGGGTGACGAACCTGACCCGGCCCCGTCCGGCGAAACTCCGCGGGGAGGCCGCCTCGGCCGCCAGGTTTTTGAGCACTGTTTCCGCGGCCGGAGGAGTCGGTTCCTCCGGTCGGGTTGGAGCGAGAGGCGCGCAGGCGGTGAAAAGCAGAATCAGCCCCGCGCTTATCAGGAAGAAGGCCCTAGGGCCGCTTCTTTTCAATCTTGTTGATTTTTTCATCGATCGACTTGACGTCCTTTGGGCCTAACTCTTTTACTTTTTTATAGGTTTTGAGAGCTTGGTCGAACTGGCCGTTCTTTTCGTACGCGTCTCCCAAATGCTCGTTGATCACCGGGTCCTTGGGTTCGAGTTCCACGGCCCGTTCCAGGTATTTGACCGCGGCCTTGTAGTCGCCTTGCTTGTAATAGACCCAGGCCGCGGTATCGGTGATAAAGCCGTTGTCGGGTTTCAGGTTCAGGGCCTGCAACGCGAGCTTCAACGCTTCCTCGAGGTTCACGCCCATTTCCGCCCAGGTGTACGCCAGGTAGTTAAGGCCGTCGGCATGGTCCGGTTCCAGCGCAATGACCTTTTTCATCCGCGCTATTACCTGGTCCTTGTCTCCCAGCTTGTCCAGGACCGCGCCCAACCGGAAATGCAGATCAACGTTTTCCGGTTCGATGGCGAGGCCCTTTTTCAGGATTTCCGCGGCGTCCCGGTAACGATCGACCGACTCGTACACGGAGCCCAGCGACAGGTAGAGCGTGATTTTTTCGGGAACTTGTTCAATGGCTTCAATAGTCGAGGCGATGGCTTCATCGACGCGGTCCAACTCGCTGAGCAGGAAGGCCAGATGCAGGCGCGCGTCGGCGAACAGTTCCGAATCCTTGGGTATTTTTTTAAATTCCTCGGCGGCTTTCCGGTAGTCCTGTTTTTCCTCCAAGGCCGCGCCCAGGTAAAAAACGGCGCGGTAATTGCCCGGGTCCTCGGTCAGCACCAGGCGGAATTCCTGGATGGCTTCGTCATAACTATTATTTTCGAAGTAAATCAGGCCGATTTGCAGCCGGGCCTTGTCCGGGTCCTTGGCCGCGCCAAGTATTTCGCCGAAAACTTCCTTGGCTTCCTCGCGGCGGTCGGTTTGGAGGAGCAGTCGGCCCAGGCGGGCCTTGGAAATATTTCCGCCGGGGCGAGCGGAAATCAACTGGCGGTATATCCGTTCGGCCTGGTCGTATTTTTTTTCTTCCTCGTACACGGCGGCCAGGTCCCCCAGGGCGGAAACGAAGTCGGGATTGAGCTCCACCGATTTGGCCAGATGCGTCTCGGCCTTTTGGTATTCCTTTCTATCCAGGGCGACCCGGCCCAGGTAATAGTGCGCCAAATGGGAGTCGGGCCGGATCGAGACCAACCGGTCGAATATCCGTTCCGCCTCGTCGGTCCGGTCGAGATCGGCGTAGACCGTGCCGAGAAAAAGAAGGGCGCCCTCGTTTTCGGGCTCCCGGGCGAGCAGGTCTTCGTATTCGGCAATGGCTTCGTCGTTTCTTTTCATGGCCGACAATAGGCTGGCGGCCAGTAGGCGGGCCTGGGAATCGGTCGGGTCCTTGGACACGGCTTTCTTGGCGTGAATCAGGGCCTCGGCGGTTTTGTTATCCCGTAGATAAAGCCGGGCCAGTTCGGTTTCCAGATAGGACGAGGTCGGATCGGCCTCGATGGCCGCGAGCAGGTGGTCCGCGGCCAGGTCGTCCTCCTGGTCGGCTTCGGATAATTGCGCGCGAAAATAATAGTAATACGCATCCGGGATATCGGCGGCCGACTTCGCGAACTCTCCGTCGGCGGGAAGCCGGGTCGGCGGAGCGCAGGCCGGGACGATGAGCAAAAGGGCCAGGAACCACAAAACGACTATCTTTTTATTGACCGGCAAAGTTGTTGAACCTCTCTTTAATTCTGCGAACACCTAAGTGGCTGGGCGGACTCGCGGCCGAACTCGACCGGACCCCTAGCGCCGGAAAAAGCCTCGGCGGGGCGCTGATTCTTCCCTGCCCAGGGCCTCGCGGATTTCCGCCAACATGTCTTCCTTGTCCTCGGGAAGTCTTCCGGACAGGTTCAGGTAGTTGGAGACATGATCGCTCAGGAGCATTGACGGCCCCGAAACGTTTTGAATAAGTAGTTCCAATTCCCCCAGGGCTTCGCGCGGCGAAGGCAGTTGGAATTGTCCCGTTTCCATATCCCGGTAAAGGGGCGCTTCCGGCGTCGGCTGGTAGGTTCGCAGCCGGATGAATTCCGGCGCCATGGCGGACAGGGCCGCGGCGCTGCCCAGGGCGTGCTCCCTCAGGCGTTCCCGCCCGCCGATGCCGACCAGGTAATAAACCGAAAGCTCCAGGCCCGCTTCCCGGACCTTTATCCCCGCCTCGACGCTGCGGGCGGCGGTGGACCCCTTGTTCATGAGGGCTAGGGTGACGTCGTCCCCGGATTCCAGTCCCATGTGAATTCTGGTCAGGCCGGCCCGGGCCAGGTCTCGAAGCTCCCCGGCGCTCTTGAGGTTGATGAACCGGGCCGAACCGTAAACGGTGGTCCTTTCCAGTCGGGGAAAATTGGCCCGCGCCCTTTCCAGTATTCTAACCAGGCCGGCGGTTTTCATGACGATGGTGGAACCGTCGGGCAAAAAAAGGGTCCGAACATGCGGACCGAAACGATCCCGGGCCTCGTCCAGGTCCTCCAGGACTTCGTCGACGGGCCTGATTCTGAATTTTTTATCCTTGTACATCCCGCAAAAGCGGCATTTATTATGGGGGCAGCCTATGGTGGCCTGGATCAACAGGCTTGACGACTCGCTGGGAGGTCTATAAACCGTGCCTTCGTAGCGCAAGGCTAAATCTCCCTCTCGACGGCCGTCAGAAAGTCCCGTCCCCTCCAATTCCGGGATTTCCGTAAGCAGATATTCCTTGATATTTTTTTTGATCTGCTCTTCCAACTGCCGGACCCGTTCCCTGGAAACGCCGAAAGCCTGGCCCATGTCCTGAAGGGTCTCCGGTTTGTCCGCCAGAATCCGGCGGTCCAGTATCTGCATGTCTCTTTCGGAAAGCGTTTGCCGAAAATCGATCAATTTTTCGTGGACCAGGCGCTGGATTTCGGATTCGGCCAGGAAATCGTCCACCGGCTCAAGTTCCGAGGGCAGGAAATCGATATGGGAATCCTCGGTCCCGTCCCTGAGAGGCGAATCCAGGGAGACTTCCGGGCCCTCCAGGCGTTGCCCCATCTCAATGATCTCCTTTTCCGAAACCTGAAGCCGTTGGGACAGGAGTTTGGGGCCGGGTTCGATGCCCTGGGCCACAAGCCGGTCTTTTTCCTTCCGGAGGTTATAAAAAAGCTTCCGCTGGGCTTGGGTGGTCCCGACGCGCACCAGATGCCAATTGTCCATGATGAATTTAAGAATGTAGGCCTTGATCCAGAAGGAGGCGTAATAGGAAAATTTTACGCCGCGATAAGGGTCGAATTTCCGCAAGGCCTGCATCAGGCCGACATTGCCTTCCTGGATGAGGTCCAGCAAGTTTTTCATCCAGAAATGCTGAAATTCCATGGCGATCTTGACCACCAGGCGAAGATTGGCGGTAATGAGTCGAAACGCGGCGCTCTGGTCGTCTTTTTCCTTGTATCTTATGGCGAGTTGGGTTTCTTCTTCCCGGTCTATCAGCCCGTATTTCCCAATCTCGAACAGATAGCGCCGGAGGGGGTCGTACGCGCCGGGAGCTTCCGGAAGGGGAAGGGCGGAAGGTATTTCCGCGGCCTCGCTTTCTCCATCCTCGGTTAATTCCTCCGGGACATCCTCCCAGGCGTCCAGTTCAACTTCCGGGGTGCTGTAGTCTTTTTCAGTCATGATTTCAGGATATCCCAAAGACCCCGGCCTGTCAATCCGCAGCCGGCCCCCGCCAGGGTCGCGGGCCGGCGGCTCCCGACGGTTGGTCCGGGGCTTTTCAAATTCGATTCTTACGGGCAACCGTCCCCTAGCCATCGGTTAGGAGTAAGCGCTTGGCGGCGTCCCCGTAACGTCCTTCGGAACCGTTCCTCGCCGCGGAGCCTTGGCACAGGGTCAGGAGGGCGTCGAGTATTTCCTGGACCGTATCGACCTGGGCGTTGAGTTCCTCGGAAGCGCCGGCCGCTTCCTCGGACGTGCTCGCGTTGACTTGGCTGGAGGCGTCGATTTGTCCCAAGGCTTGTTTGATCTGCTCGATGTCGTTGGCTTGGTCCGCCGCGGCCGTGGCGATGCGGCCGATCAAACCGGCGGCTTGGGCCGTGGAGCCGGTCGCCTCGGAAAAAGAGTCCTTGGTGAGCTTCACCAGGTCGGCGCCGCTGTTGATCTCCTTGACCGTGCTTTCAATCAGCCCCGCCGTGCTTTTGGCGGCCTCGGCCGCTCGCTGGGCCAGATTTCTGACTTCTTCCGCCACCACGGCAAAACCCTGGCCGGCTTCCCCGGCCCGGGCCGCCTCCACGGCCGCGTTGAGGGCGAGCAGGTTGGTTTGGAAGGCTATTTCATCAATGGTTTTTATGATCTTTCCTATTTCCCGGCCCTTGAGGGAAATGCTTTCCATGGATTCGTCCATCTGGTTCATGAACGAACCGGCTTTTTCCATGGTCCGGCCCGAGTCCTTCATCAACAGGTCGGCGCGTCCGGCGTCGGAAGCCGTCTCCTTGGTGGTTCTCGACATTTCGGTCAAGGACGCCGTGGTTTGCTCCACCGCGGCCGCTTGCTCGGAGGCCGATTCGGCCAATTGCCGGCTGGCCGAGGAAATCTGATTGGAGGCGGCGGCCACCTGCCCGGAACCGGCTTGTAGACCGGAAACAGCGGCCAGGAGCGGACGGGTGACCCCGCCGGCGACGACAAGTCCGAGGACCACGGCCAAGGCGAACCCCCCGGCGACGCCCAGGACCGAGCGAATGAGCGCTTGCCGCGTGATTTGTTCACCGGTCGCCAAGGTTTCGTTAATGAGGGCCTGGGCTTGTTGCTCGACTCCGCCGATGACTTCGATCATTTTCAAGCCCACCTCGTCGGCGCGATGGTCCACTTCCGTCTGGCTTTGGTTCAATTCGGCCCGCGCCCGTTGAATTTTCATGAAATTTTGGGCTTGGACCAAAAATTTTTCTTTCGCGGCGGCGGCGAGGTCAAGCGCGGTTTTTTTAATCCCTGGGTCGTCGACCATGGCGATGCGGCCTTCCTTGCTCTCGCCGCCCTCCAGCAACGCCTTGATCCAGCCGTCGAATTCATCGACATGACCTTGGAATTCAAGGGAAATCCTGGTCTGTGACTCGATTTCCAAGTCTTGGGCGTACTCCTCGACCGCTATCCTGGCATTGGCCAGGGTGGCCTTTAATTCCATGGACATGTCGGCCCAGGTGTTTTCCCGTTGAAACAATTCCTCGACTGAAACCCCCTTCTCCAGGGACGCCGCGATCATTTTTTTGGTTTCATCCTCCAGGCGCTCCGCCAGCCGCCGGGCCTGGTCATAGCCGTCCTCCATGTCCCGCATGGCTTGGGTCAGGGCGGTTGAATTGGCGAATTCGCTCTTTTTAAGCTCGTATATTTCCTGGAAGCAAGGCAGGAAGCTTTCGTTGTGGCGGGTCATCGCTTCCTTGACGACTTCCGCCAAACGGGGGTTTTGAGCCGGATAAACCTTGACGCCCGCCAACATTCCCCCATTAATAATCGCGTTACCGGCCTCGTCGAAGACCTTGATCAGCCGTTGGTGTTCCCCCCAGGCGGCTTGGAGCTCCTCGGCGTCGTGGGCGTTCAAAATTTCCATCAAGTATTGCATGTCCAGGGCCAGGACGATTTTCATCTCCTTTGAAGCGTTGATCAGTGGAGTAATTTGGGCGATTTCCCGGGCCCGGGCCCGCAGCTTGTCCATGGAATAGTACCCAATGGCGCCCACGGCCAGCAGGACGGCCGATACGGCGAGAAAACCGCAAATGATCTTGCTTCTTAGCTTCATGCCCTTGAACATTTTTAGTCTCCTACAAAAAGATTGGGAATCCGGCGCCTTGGCCGAGACAAGACTCGAAATCGGCGGATGTCGGCCCCATCGACCCCGCCTCAAAAATCACCGGAAATCGAAACCGGGCCGCGCGGGGAAAGTTCGGCGCGTCGGTTTCTCCGCCGCTAGGGATACTTTCCGCCTATTGGTTGCCGGTGGTATTATTATGGCAATTTTAGGCCGCGGGCGGGGGCCCCGCAAGGACGGCGGAAAAAAAACGGCCCCTTGGGGCCGCTTGGGGGGTCACTTCACGAACAGGGGCGTGAAATCGAAGGCTTCGACATCCACGAGGCCGCGGTCCGTCAGTTTTAGGGTCGGAATGACCGGCAGGGCCAAAAAGGAAAGAACCATGAACGGGTTTTCCGGAACACAACCGAGGCGTCGGGCCGCGGCGCGGGCTTTTCGGCAGTCCTCGCCCACCTCCCGGGCCGGCCGATCCGACATCAGGCCGGCGATGGGCAGCGGCAGTTGGAACAATAATTCTTCACCATTCGCCGCGGCCAGGCCGCCGCGCATTTTTTCCACGGCCCGGACGGCGACGAGGATTTCGGGGAGGCTCATGCCCACGGCCACGATGTTATGGGAATCGTGGGCCACGGAGGACGCCAGGGCTCCCCGCTGAAGCCCGAAACCCCTGACCAGCCCCTGCCCGATGTTTCCAGTCCCCTTGTGGCGCTCCAGGACGACGAGGCGAGCCAGGTCCCTGGCGGGGTCCGCCGTCAATAGTCCATCCCGGGAAGGCGCGTCCACTATCGTCCTGGAAGTCAGAATCTGATTGGGAACAAGTTCGATGACCTGGACCCGGGGACCGGCCGTCTTGACTTCCAGGGCGGCAAGGGACAGGGGCGCGAGATTCATGGGGCTGACCCAGTCAGGCATGGAGGCCCGGGGGATGTCCACGGTCATGCACCCGTCCCTGGCCATCAGCCGCCCGTTTTTAAAGACCATTTTGGCCTGGAGGCTTTCCGGGGAATCGAAGACGACCAAGTCCGCCAGGTACCCCGGAGCCAAGGCGCCCCGCCGCCTAAGCCGGTGGGCCTCGGCGGCGTTGTGGGTGGCCATGATCAGGGCGCGAGCCGGAGAAAGTCCCAGGCTCACGGCCAGGCGCACCACATGGTCCAGATGCCCCTTGGAAATTATGTCCTCGGAATGGCAGTCGTCGGTGCAAAAGGATATGCGGCGGAAATTGTCGTCCGTGACCAGGGGCAGAAGATCGGCCAGGTTTTGAGCCTGGCTGCCTTGGCGAATGAAGATGCGCATGCCCCGGGCCAGTTTTTCCCGGGCTTCCTCCAGCCGGGTGCATTCGTGATCGCTGCCGACGCCGGCCAGAAGGTAGGCCGCCAGTTCGGGGCCGCTTAGGAGGGGCGCGTGGCCGTCAATGGGCTTCTTGGAAAAAAGCTCTACTTTGTCCCAAATTGAGGTCGATCCCATGATGACCCCGGGAAAGTTCATTACTTCCGCCAGTCCCGGAACATCGGGGTCCTTTAGCAGCGGCTTCAGGTCCTCGGCCTCCAACACGGCGCCGGATGTTTCCAGGTGCGTGGCCGGAACGCACGACGGGGCCATGAAGAAAAGGTCCAAGGGAATATCCCGGCTTGACTCGATCAGATAATCGATGCCGCGCAGACCCAGGACATTGGCGATTTCGTGAGGGTCGGCCACGGCGGCGGTCACTCCGCGAGGGACGATGGCCCGGGCCAGTTCCGCGGGCGCGACCATGGAGCTTTCAATATGAAAATGTGGGTCTATCAGGCCGGGGGACAGAAATAGCCCCGCGACGTCGATTTCCTCCAGGCCGGAGTAACTCCCCAGGCCGACGATCGCTCCTTGGGACACGGCGATATCCAGTGTTTCGATTTCCCCGGTAAAAACGTTAAGGACCCGGCCCCCCTTGAGAACGAGATCGGCCGGTTTTTTCCCCAGGGCCGCCGGTAGCAGGGCGCGGAAGTCTATCCATGAGTTGGTGTTCATAGTTAAAAAGGAACGCATTGCCGCGGCGTCGGCCCTGGTCAGGCCGGTTTCGTTCCCGTCTCCTTTTTGGAATTGATTTGGTCCTGGACTTTTTCCAGAAGAGCGGCCGCCGGTTTGAAATCCTTGTTGAGGGACAGCGATTTTTTCAAGGCTTGAACCGCTTTTTCGCGATGACCCATGTCGAGCAGCAACCTGGCCATGTTGTAAAAAAGCCCCTCATCCCTGGGGGACAGGAGCAGCGCCCTTTTGTAATAGTCCATGGCTTGGGGGAAAAGCTGGTCTTTCCTGAGGCTGATGGCCATGCGGTTGAGGGCGTTTATGGAATCGGGGTATTTTTTCAGGGCCGCGTGAAAAATTTCCTGGGCTTCCTTCCAGCGGGATTTTTTCAGGTACGCGTCCCCGATGGTGAAGAAATGCTTCAACTCCGCGTCGGGGTCCCCGATGACCTCCTCAAAGAGGGCCCGGGCTTCGTCCTGGCGCTCGGCTTCCATAAGTTCCAGGCCCTGTTCGATTTTTTCTTGCAGGCTGTCGGCGCCGAATTTAATGAGTTGGGTCATGAAATCGATGGTCATGGCATGGTCGCCGGCGGTGAAGGTCACGGGACCGTAGGCGCCTTTGAATTTGGGGTGTTCGCCGATTTTTAACTGGAGCGTCTCGAATTCGGCTTCCAATACGGCCCGTTCTTTTTTCAACATAGGCGTCGCGAGGTAAAAGCGGAGAGCTTTCACCAGGTTGGCCATGGCGGCGTTGATGGCCTCGGCCCGGATGTTTTCCTTGACCGTGGAAACGAGGGTGAAAATCGCTTCAATTCTTTTGGAGTCGAATTGTTTTCCCAATCTGAACCTCCACGTGTTAAAAACGTGACCCGAAGCCGATGGCGCCTTGGTTAACTAATTGTAATTTAAACCTAAGTCGTACAAGAAGCAACCGCGCGCCTTTTCGAGGCGCCCGGCTTGCCCTGGGAAATTGTACGGAATAGGGTTATAACAGACTGATAACCAAGGAAGTGTTGATACCTCCGAAAGCGAAGTTATTGTTGATTCCGATTCTGAACTTGGCGTCCCTGGGTTCTCCGCGGATGTGGTCAAGGGGCGCCAGCTTGGGGTCGGGGCGGTGGAGGTTCCGCGTCGCGGCCATGAAGCCTTCCCGGGCCATGATGATGGTGGCGATGGTTTCTAGCGCCCCGCTGGCGCCCAGGGTGTGTCCGAGTTGGCCTTTCAGGGCGCTGGTCGGGACCTGGTCGCCGAAAACCCGATGCGAAGCCAGGGCCTCGGCTTCATCCCCGTTGTCGGTGGCGGTGGCGTGAGCGTTGATGTGCTCGACGCGCTCGGCCGAAACGCCGGCGTCCTTCAAGGCGGCCCGCATGCATTCCTCCATGCTGGCGGCGTCGGATTGCGTTAGGTGGACCCCGGAGCCGTTGGTCCAATAGCCCAAAATTTCGGCCAGGATTTCGGCGCCCCTGGCCTTGGCCCGTTCATATTCCTCGAGAACCAGGCACCCGGCGCCTTCGGACACCACCAGGCCGTCCCTTTCGGCGTCGAAAGGGCGCGGGCTGAGGTCGGGTCGGTCGTTGTAGCCGGAAGACGTGGCCATCATCAGGTCAAAGATGCCGGCGTTCATAAAGTGCATTTCATCGGCGCCGCCGGAGATCATGATGTCGGCCCGGCCTTGCCGGATGGCCTCGTACCCGAATCCCACCCCTTGGGAGCCTGACACACAGGCCGTGCAGGAAGCGATGAAGGGGCCGCGCGTATGGAAGAACACGGCGATGTTGGCGGCGCAGGTGTGGCTCATGCACTGGAGGTAGGCGCTGGCCGGCACGCCCTTCATGCTTTTGGTGTTGAACATGTGGGCTTGATATGACACCTGGGCGCCGGTGCTGCCCGCCGTGGAGCCGAAGGAAACGCCGCAAGCCGGCGAGGCGACGGCCGATTCAGCGAGGCCGGATTGTTCCAGGGCGTCCTTGGCCGCCAAGGTCGCCAACACGGCCACGCGGCCCATGCTTCGACGGTATTTTCGATGGATTTGCGCCTCTTCCTCGCCGATCTCGCAGACGCCGCCCAAGCGGGTCCGCAATTCCGCGACCTCGTCCCATTCGTGCATTATGCGGATTCCGCTGCGTCCGGACCGGAGCGACGCGCTAAACTCTCCCAAGGAATTGCCGATCGGCGACCTCAGTCCCATTCCCGTGACCACAACGCGCTTGTGCTGCATAGTCGGTTACCTTTTTTCCGTCGTCATGGCGGGAGGGACGAGGCTCTCGACATCCCAGAGCGCCTCCCGCACGTCATCGGGAATGGCCAACTCCATTTCCATGGAAGGGTAGCGAAGGGCGACTTGTTCGCTCCGCCCCCTGGCGCATAGCTTACCGTCGGCGGCCAAGCGAATTTCGAAATCGAAAACCAGTTTTATCCGGGCTTCCCTCAGAATGGCCTTGCAGATGAATTCGTCTCCGAACCGCAAGGGGAAAACATGCTTGCAACTGGTTCTGATCACTGGGAAAATGAATCCGTTTTCTTGCGGATAGGTATAGATGTCGATTCGACTTCTGGAACCGAAGGCTTGTCGGGCGATTTCAAAATATTTTAAATAGTTGCCATGCCAGACCACCTGCATGGGGTCGACATCGAAAAAGGGGACCTGTAATTTGACTCCAACTTCGACTTTGCGGTCCATTAATTACTCCTGGCGTCCTCATCCTTGCTTGGCTTCAACGCTCTACTAGGATGCCATAAAGCCGGAAACTGGAAAAGCCTTTTTTTTATTTTAAAAAGGACACCCATTATTACAGGCAGGGCGATAATAACTTGATTGGGACACCCAGACTTTTTTTATGACATCCATAATTGATTAATACTGAGGCCGCAGTGGACCTGTGGTCAATTTGTTGATAAATAATGGGTGATCTTTGTCATAACTAAATTTGGATGTCCTCTAAATATTTTCTGGTAGTGGCTATTGAATTCGGGACACCCAATGTCAGCGGCCGGTTGAAAATGTAAGGAAAATGGCTAAATAGTGCCTGACCGAAAACCTATAATTTTGCTCGAAACCGTTACGCCAAGTTATCACAATCTCACAAAGTCGTGGTTGTCGGCGATTTTCTCACCTCATCCTGGATATCTATGCCAAATCACGAAAATTTGTACACAT
>JAZDGM010000089.1:0-22103 GCA_043806915.1 Pseudomonadota bacterium
CCGCAAGGCGCGGCCAACGTCTCCAATTTACCGGGGTCAGGCCCGGAAAATAGTAAAAAATGGTGCGCGTTGCGCACCCTACAAACTCCAGACGCCTATATGCTTCAATTTCTTTACAAACAGATCAAATTTTTACTTGACGGTTTGAGGCGAAGCTTCGCCGGCTTCATCACTCTAGAGATGCAGCGCCCCGCCCTCGACCATAATCGCCGGCCAGGAGATAGACCTTGCCCGGCGAGCTTTCAGGCATGGGTTCAACGGGACGGATGAAATTTCAAACCTACTAATATCGATACCTTCACCGCCGCGCCAAGACTACGGAATGGAAACGCCGCGTTGATTCCCCTTGGTTGCTTCCGGATAAAGTGGGGAAGCTAGAGCTTCCCCTTCTCGGGTTCCCAAGCTAGAGCTTGGGAACCAGCGATATATAAAAAGTGGATGTCCGAACTACAATCCAAATGACAAAAAGAGGGTCAATGGCGCCACGAAAATTGGACCAGGGGGCCCCCCGGGAAAAGCCGGCCTTGATAAAAATTTTCTATTTGACATATCAAAATAATCTATACAATAGTAACCGCTTAATCGCTTTCTGCCGCGGGGCCTGACCCTCGGCGCCGTCAAATAACGGAGGAGAAAAAAATGGCCAATATCGACAACCAGGCCCGGCCGATGGCCCCCGGGGCCGAACCGGGCCGGGACGGCGTTCGGGTTTCCCCCTTTATCGGGGGCTACGCCGCGAGGCTGATGGGAATTCCCCTCCAGGACTATTACTCCGACCCCGCCTTGGCCGTGCGGGCCCAGATGCTGACCCGGGCCCTGCACGGCCACGACGACCCGCCGAGCTTCGGCTGGGCCGACTGGGGCGCCTGGGAATTCGGAGGACGGATCAGGTTCCCCCACTCGGATGGCGAGGCGGCCCCGAGCACGGCCGAAAGCCCGGTGAAAAAACCATCCGACGTGGATCGGCTCCCGGTCCCGGACCCAAAAACGGCCGGTTGGTTTCCCCTGATCAGGGAATACAACCGCCTGATGGTCGGACTCGGCTTCCCGCCGCGAGTCAAGGGCGGCGCCGTGACCAACGTGGTCGCGGCCATGCTGGGCCGGGAAAACCTTCTGAGGTGGTATCTGCGGGAGCCGGAAGCGGTGAAGGTCGCCTATGAAAAAGCCTCGGACCTGATAATTTCCGCCGCCGACACGGTGATCGCGGAATTCGGGCCCGAATTCCGCTTCGGGTACGGCGCCCCCCTGGACGCCAACGACCTGGTCAGCCCCCGGATTTTCGAAAAATTTTCCTGGCCCTATTTGAAAAAAGTCCATCAAGCCATGCTCGATCGGGGGGCCTCGTCCTTTAACGTGCATATCTGCGGCGATCACCGGAAAAACCTGGCCGCCTGGGCCGCCCTGCCCTGGCCTCCGGGATCGGTCGTCAGCATCGGCGCCGACATGGACCTGGTTGAAACGGCCGAGGCCTTCAGCCACAAGCATATAATCGCCGGCAACGTTTCCACCACCATTCTGGCCGAGGGCGGCTACGACGACGTGACCGCGGCCGCGCGGCGCTGCGTCGAAATAGGCCGGACCCTGCCCGGCGGATTCATGCTGACGCCGGCCTGCGAAATGCCGGTTTTAACTCCGCCCCTGAATGTCCACGCCTTGTTAACCGGCTGGAAGGAATCGGAAAGGCATTGATATGACGGAACAAAAAATTCTCGACGCCATCGCCGCCGCCGTGGCTCGATTCGACGATGCCGGGTCCGCCGCGTCCTGCCAAGTCGCCCTCGACCTGGGCCTCCCGCCGCGCCGGGTCATCCGGGACGGGCTGGCCGCGGGCATGGAACGAGTCGGTCGCCTTTACGAGCAAAGGGAATATTTCGTCCCGGAACTGCTCCTCTGCTCCGACGCTTTTTACGCCGGCCTGGGAGTCCTGCTCCCCCTGCTCGCCGAAAAAGCCGGACAACCACAACAGTCAATTGTCCTCGGCGTGGTTCGAGGCGACCTGCACGATATCGGAAAAAACCTGGTCAAGGTCATGTTCGAGGCCTCGGGTTGGAAGGTCCACGACCTGGGGCGTGACGTTCCCCTGGAAAAATTCCTGGAAACGCAGGCCCTTGTCGGCGCGCCGGTGGTGGGCGCCTCGACCCTCATGACCACCGGCATGAAAGCCATGCCCCGACTGGTGGAAAGGTTGAAAACCCAGGACCCGCGAGTCAAGGTGATCCTTGGCGGCGCGCCCCTGGACGAAAACACGGCCCGGAAGTTCGGCGCCGACGGCTACGCTCCGGACTGCGTCTCGGCTCCGGTCCTGGCCGCGAAACTTATCGAATACTCCCGGGACTAGGGAGCCCCCCCGCCCACCCCTGGGACGGAAATAATCGAGAGGAAAAAATGGCGCCTTTAACCAACTGGAAATACTTTGAAACCTTGGGTGAAAAAACCCTTCTGGCCCTGGAACGGCGCGGGGACCTGGGCCTCAAGACCGTGGGGGTCTACTGCATCTTCTCGCCGGTGGAAATTATACAGGCGGCCGGGGCCGTCGCGGTCGGGCTCTGCGGGAAAAGCCAGGTTCCCATTGGGCCGGCGGAAACGGTCCTTCCGGCCAACCTTTGCCCCTTGATAAAATCCAGCTACGGTTTCGCCCTGACGGATACCTGCCCCTGGTTCGCGGCCGCGGACTTTCTGGTGGGCGAAACGACTTGCGACGGGAAAAAAAAGATGTATGAATTGCTGGGGCGGTTGAAACCCATGTATGTGATGCACCTGCCCCACTCCGGGGAAGAAAGTCGAACCCTGGATTTCTGGACCGACGAGCTGCGGCGCCTGGCCGACTTTCTCGGCGGCCAAACCGGGCTTACAGTCCGGGATGACGTCCTGGCCGAACAGATCGCCTTCCACAACCGCCTGCGACGCGCCTTTAAAAAAATGGCCGACCTGTTCAAGGCGGACGCGCCCCCCCTGTCGGGAATGGATTTCCTCGCCATCGTGGCCACCAAGGGCTTCTGCCTCGAAAACGAGGACTATTTCGACCGCTTGGAAGGGCTCCAGCGGGAACTCGCCCTCCGGGTCGAGACGGGGGAAGCGGTCGCGTCGCCCGAGGCGCCCCGGATTCTACTGACCGGCTGCCCCATCGGCAGGGGCTCGGACAAGGTCCTCCGCCTCATCGAGGCCGGTGGGGGAATCGTGGCGGCCCTGGAAAATTGCAGCGGCCTCAAGGCCCTTGAGTTCCCGGTCGATGAAACGGAAGCCGACCCCTACCGGGCCTTGGCCAAGCGTTACCTGAAAAGCCCCTGCTCCTGCCTCTCCCCCAACCCCGGCCGACTCGAGTTTCTGGACCGGCTGGTCCGGGACTTTCGGGTGGAGGGAATCGTGGACCTGACCTGGCATTCCTGCCACACCTACGCCATCGAATCCTATCTGATCCGGGAACGGGCCGAAAAAAACTGGGGCCTCCCCGTCCTGCGCTTGGAAACCGATTATTCCACCGCCGACCTGGGCCAACTCCGTACCAGGATCGAGGCATTCCTGGAAATCATCGCCGGGTCGGACCGGACTTTGCGACCCATCCAGGGCTTTTCGTCCGCGTCCTGAGCCGGAGCGCCTGTCCCGACCGCCGCTCCGGCAGGCCTCGCCTGATTGGGACGTCCAACCTTTTATAGGGACATCCAAAAATATTGTTTCCAATTTGGATGTCCTAAATATTTTAATCTGGTTCATCGTTGACAAATTCAATCAATTTGGTAAGCTGCGACGACTTATTCTCAGGGCGGGGTGAAATTCCCCACCGGCGGTATCCCGAATTTTTCGGGGAGCCCGCGAGCGCTCCTTTCCTCGGAAAGGAGGTCAGCAGACCTGGTGCGAAGCCAGGGCCGACGGTTACAGTCCGGATGGAAGAGGATAAGGCGGCCGGCGATTCGCCTCGGGTTCCCAACCCGACGCGGCGGTTCGTCGTTTTTTGCCTGCCTGTACCCAATTCCGCGCCCTGATTCTGGAAATCAAAATTTATCAGGAGGATTACCATGAATCAGACGCTTCTGGATCAATTCGGAGGACCTTTCGAACGAGTGGAAAAGGCTTTTAAAGCCCTGCAAAACGGGCGAGGGGTCTTGGTCACGGACGACGAATCGAGGGAAAATGAAGGCGATTTAATATTCGCCGCCGAATCGTTGAACGAAACCCAGATGGCCATGTTGATCAGGGAATGCAGCGGCATTGTCTGTCTTTGCCTGCCCGAGGAAAAAATCCGGTCCCTCGACCTGCCCATGATGGTCGAGCGCAATTCCAGCGCTTATCAAACCGCGTTCACCGTCTCCATCGAGGCGGCGGAAGGCGTGACCACCGGAGTTTCCGCCGGAGACCGGGTGCGAACCGTGAAGGCGGCCATAGCGGACGGCGCCAAGCCGGAAGACTTGCGACGGCCCGGTCATGTCTTCCCGCTCAAGGCCCGCCCCGGAGGCGTCCTGGAACGGAGAGGCCATACCGAGGCCGCGGTTGACCTCATGAGACTGGCCGGCTTGAAGCCGTACGGCGTGCTTTGCGAACTGACCAACGCCGATGGAACCATGGCCCGTTTGCCGCGCCTGGTCGATTTCGCGCGGGAAAAAGACTTCACCGTCCTGACCGTGGACGACCTGGCCTGTTATCGCCAAGCCAGGGGCTAAACCCATTACCCGCCCACAGCGCCCCGCTGCATGGGCGGGGCGCTTTCCAGACATCCCGGCCCGAGGGGCGGTGAAGGACGGGGCCTAGGCGAGGTGGTTGAAAAGCCCCCCTCACCCCGCCCTTTCCCCCCATGAATGGGTGGAGAAGGGGAAAAAGCGCCCCGGGCTCGTTTTTTTTATTCCGCAAGACAACACCTCGCCCAAACCCGAAGGGGCGTGGGCTTGGCCGGACTATTATCTCCCTCGCCCCCAGGGGGTTGGGGCGAGGTGGGGTGGTCCTTGGTTCACCCGGGCCGACGGGGCCAGCCAAGATGTCGGGTTACGCTACTCGAACCCAAATTACTAATATAACCTTGTTTCTTGACGCATGAGGACGAGTTGGACCAAGCAACTTCAAGCGCCCCGGACTTCTTCGGGCGGGCATGGACGCCCGCCCTTTCCGCCCTCGAAACAGGACGTTTCGGGGCGTGAAACCGCCGCCAGGCGGGTTCCCCGGAAAAAGAGCGGGGGGTCGCCAGGGGCGCCGGCTCCGGCGCGCCCCTGACCCTGGGACGGGAAAGAGTCCCTCGAAGCCCCACTCCCGCCGCGCGGGGGGCGGAGCAGCCCCGCCCGCAAAGACTTTTCGATAACATCCATTTCTATATAATTTTATATCATTTTTCCATTATTCGCTGGTTCCCAAGCTCTAGCTTGGGAACCAGCCTTACTCATTTGGCCATTTTCCCGACATTTTCAACCGGCCGCTAACAGCAGGGAGAAAAAGCGCCCCGGGCTCGTTTTTTTATTCCGCAAGACAATACCTTGCCCCAAACAGAGGCGAGGGCCGGGCGAGGCGTTTTTCGCCCTAGCCCCCACGGGGTTGGGGCGGGGGGGTATGTCAAGTTTTATCGGACACCCAATAATAAAATAAGTCTAATTTTTTGGATGTCCGATCTAAAAAGTAGTAACGGCGCGGCGACAATATATCTTCTTAAATCGAAGTATCCGTGATACAATATCTGGTAAATTTTTTTCGGAGTAAACAATATGGCGCCGATCGAACAAAAACTGCACCACGCCTGGGTCGTCCAATTAAATAAAGAGTACAGATATATCTGCTGGGCCCATGGCGTAAACCTGGTCCCGCCGCTGCTGGAAATCGTCGAATCGAAATCGTTCTGGGGACAGTGGGGTCCCTGGGGGCGGTCCATCAAAATGTCCGGGCGCCTTATCCGGGAATATTCCTGGGACGTGGTCGTGGGGGTCCTCAAGCACGAAATGGCCCACCAGATGGTCACCGACCTCTGGCAATGCCACGAAAAGCACGGCCCCTACTTTCTGACCGCTTGCAAAATGATTGGGGTCCCGGAACCGTTCATCCGGTCCGGCGGGGAACTTCCCCAGGAATTCAAATTGACTCCGGACGACGGTCCCGGCGACGCCAATCGGGCGGTGCTGGAAAAAATCCGGAAGCTCTTTTCCCTGGCGCGGTCCACCAACGAACACGAAGCCGCCCTGGCCATGCAAAAAGCCAACGAACTGATCGCCCGGTACAATATCGACCGCCTGGATAGTGGTGAAAAATCGAAATATATCCGTAAAATAATCAAGACCGGGAAGAGACGGGTCGAAAATTACATGACCTACGCCTGCGCGATCCTGATGCAGTTTTTTTTCGTGGAAGTGATCACTGAAAGCCTATACGAGGCCGCGGATGACCAAGAATACAGGATATTCAGCCTGTTGGGGGCCGAGGAAAACGTCCTGATCGCCGAATATGTCTATTCCTTTTTAATGAATCAGCTCGAATTGCTCTGGCAGGCCCACCAGAAAAAAACCGGCCAGGCCGGACGACTGAAAAAATCCTACCGGCTGGGGGTCCTGCGAGGTTTCCGGGAAAAATTGGCCGCCCAGGAACTAGCCCGGATCAGGCCCGCGCCCGGCCGCCGGGGCGCCGTCCCTCCCACCAGCGCCCTGATCCTGGCCCGGGACGCGGACCTAGTGGAATTCATGCATCAACTGTATCCGCGCGTGGAAAAATCCCAAAGCGGCTCCAGGTCCTTGGACCGGAACGCCTTTATGGCCGGGGTGGAGGCCGGCCGGGACTTGAACCTGCACCACGGGGTGACCGAAAAGGACGGCAACACCGGCCGGTTGATCGGTCACGATAAATGAACCGGGGCCGCCCCGGTGCGGCCCCGATCCCGTCCGGCAATCCTTACCAGTTCAACACGCCGGAATCCCAGTCGTACACTCCGTCCCCATCGGTATCGGCCTCGATCCGGTACGTCTGGACGGACAGGGCCGTGAACCGGGCCGATCGACCGCCCGCTCCGGTCGCGACCAGCACGCCGGAGGAAACATGGTCGTCACCGTCGTTCAGCGTCAAGGCGGCGGTCGTGGCGACGGTCGCCCACCCGTACAGCGGATGATAGTATTTTCCGGAAATCAGTAATTCCCGGTACGTATCGCCGGTAACGACCGTCAGGACGAAATCCTCGACCTTATGGACATTTTGGGCGAGGCTGTTGTAAACCTCGTGGTTCATGGTCACGGTCCGGGAATTCCCGGTCTTCTCGTAGGTCCAGGTCCCGTTCATCACCCGGGTGACGAGGAAAAATTTCGCGCTCATGTTGGTAAAGACCAGGTTGACCAGGCCGAAGGTCATCCCTTCGGCGTCGTAGGTCCCGTTCAAATCCACCAAGCCGTTCTGGGTGATATTTCCATTACAGAAATTCTGGAATTCCAGGGTCCCGTCAAAGGTCCGCGCGAGGGGATAAACGGTGATGACATAGGTCGCGGTCCCGCCGCATTGGCCCTCGATGGTCTTGGTGATTTCCTGGGGCGAGGGGAGCCGCCCTTGGACCAGGTCCAGCAGGTCCGGACCGAGCGGTTCGAGCAGGGCCTCGACCCGGTCAGTCGTGGTCTCGAGGCTGGAAGGCAGGGAAAAACCCGAGGCGGACCAGGCGACGTCCAGGGGGCCCAGGACAATTTCAGGGGCGGAGCCCGAGGTTATGACCGCCTGGACCGTCGCTCCGCTATAGTGGACGTCCAGCCACGCTTGCGGCCCCGAGGTCCAGTCGTCGAACTGTCCGTCGCCGTCGAGGTCGGCGTCGACAACGAAAGTGGCGGCGTCCAGGCAGGTCAGGCGGGCGGCCCGGTTATTGGCGCCGGTCACGATCAAGGCCCCTTGGGACGGGTGCGCATCCCCTTGGTCGATCCTGAACTTGGTCGGGGTGGAAACCGTCACGAACCCGTACAGGGGATGATAGAATTTGCCCGAGACCTCGAATTCCCGGTAAGTTTCGAACTGGGTCCAGATCACGACGAAGTCCTCGACCTTGCGGACATTTTGGGCAAAGCTGTTGAAGACGTCGTAATTCATGGTCACGGTCCGGGTCGCGTCGTTCTTTTCATAGGTCCAGGTCCCGTTCATGGTTCGGTCGACGCCGTTGAACGAGGTCTTCATATCCACGAACGTCAGGTTGACCCGGCCGAAGGTCTGGGCGTCGGGGTCATAGGTCCCGTCGAATTCCGCCTTCCCGTTCTGGATGATGTTCGAATTGCAAAAGTCCTTGAACTCGAGTGACCCCACGAACGTCTTGGTCAGGATGGTCGCCTGCACCGTGTAGGACGCGGTCCCGCCGCACTGTCCATCAATGGTCTTGGAAACTTCCTGGACGCCCGGGACCCTTTCCGTCCCGCCGTCGGCCATTCCCGGGCCAAGCAGATGAAGGAGGCCCTCGACCGCGGCCGCGTCGTTGGGCCCGGCCTGGGAATCCAGGGAAAAGCCGGTGGCGATCATGGCGTTCTCGAAGGAGTCCCGGCTCAGGTCGCCGGCATTGTCCGAGGTTATATCCGCCTGGGACGTGGAGCCGGTATAAACCGTCCCCGGGGGAAAGACCAACGCTCCTCCCCCGCCGTCGCTGGACGAACCGCCGCCGCAACCGGTTACCGACAGAAGAAGGGACATCACCGCCAAGAAAACCGCGACACTGTTTTTCATTCAACCCTCCGTTATTAAGGTTGCCCGGGCCGGACCTAGCCGCCGGCCCCCCAGCCCCCCGTCCCGCCGCCGAAGCGGACCGGGACCGCCGTTTCCAGCCGTTACTTGTTCATATACCGGTTAAGTTAGTATGTTTTTTGTTGGATCGCAAGACGATGTGGAGAAAAAACGGTCGCGGGATGGAGGGAAGACGAGCGAACCGGCGGAAGCCCCGACCCGGCGGCGCGGCCGGGGCCTGTTTTTTCCGGATGCTAGAGGTCCAGGACGGTCAGTTCCAAGGGCGTGGCGCAAAGCTGCTCCCCGCCGTGGGCCGTGACCCGGACCGGGCATTCCAGGCGCATGCCGCCCACGCCGGGCACGTTGATCACCAGGGCCGCCACTTCGACGACGTTTTCCTCCAGCACCACGTCCCTGAACTCGTCGTTGTCCAGAATAGGCGGATGCCATTCATGGCCGACCACTCCCAGGCCGTGCCCGAACCCGGGCAGGGTATGGGCCGCGTACCCGAGTTCCGTGGTCTTTTCCAGTACTTTTCGGGCGATGTCGCCTATCTTGGCGCCTGTCTTGAGCAGGCTGATCAGCAGTTCGCTGGTTTGGAGATAGGCGTCGGCCAGCTTCCGTTGCTCGGGCGAGGGCCGCCCCAGGATGTAGTTGTGGGACAGATCGGAATAATACTGCTTGTACGTGGGGTGCATGTCGATCAGCAGGCTCTCGCCCCGCTGGACGATCTTGTCCGTGGGAGGCGTGCAGCCGCCCAGGGGGTAATAGGTGCGATACCCGGACGCGATTTCGCTGGAACCCGTGACCGGCCAATGGAATTCGCTGCCGAGCCGCCGCATTTCCATTTCCCCGATCCCGGCGATTTCCAGTTCCGAAATTCCAAGGTACAACGCTTCCCGGCATCTTTCCTGGGCCGCGTCGGCGATGGCCGCTGCTTGGCGCATCAGTTGAATTTCCTGGGCGTCCTTGACGAAGGTTATTTCGTCCATCAGGTCCAGGGCGTTGACGAACTTGGCCCGGGGCAGCTTTTCCTTCAGGAATTCATATTCCGTGGCGAAGAGGTACCCGGCGATCATGCGGGGGGAATGGCCCAATTCGATCCCGATAACGCCCGTGTCCAGCCCCAGGTCCTTGATCTGTTGAACCGTGACGTCCCACAGCTCAAGGCCCGGCAGGGGCGCGGTCCCGACGACCCGGTCGCCCAGCCAGGAATCGGTCTTGAGCCGTTCGGCGTCCATGAGCAGCGTGTTGAGCCGGACGAAGCCGTCCCGGGACACCGGGACCACGCTCCGCCAGGGAATGAACGCCCCGCCGATCCAGTTGACGCTTTTGCCCCTTGTGCCCAGGAAGAGGTCCAGGCCGCGTTTCGCCAGGCCTTCCCTGACGCGTTCCACCCGTTTGCCGTAATCGATGTGAATATCCATTTCAATGTCTCCCTTGCGGTTGAGGCGCCGCTCGCCCAGCGGCGGGGTTCTGACCGCCGTCTCCGGGGGGAGACGGCTCGAGGGAGCGGCCGGGTCAGGCCCTGGCCGCCAGAACGGCGGCGCCGATGGCGCCGTTGACCTGGGCCGTGTCCAGGACCTGGATTTCGGCGTCGAGCTTTTTTTCCAGGGCCTTGACCACGCCTATGTTTTTCGCCACGCCGCCGGTCATCATGACCGGCTTCTTGACTCCAATTCGCTTGGCCAGGGCCGAAACCCGGGAAGCCACGGAATCGTGAATCCCGGCGATGATATTGGCCCGGGATTCGCCCTTGGAAATGAGGGAAATAACCTCCGACTCGGCGAAAACCGTGCAGATGCTGCTGATTTTGGCCGGGGCCGCGGCAGTGAGGCTCACCGGGCCGAGTTGGTCCAGGTCCACTTTCAAGGCCCTCGCCATGACTTCCAGGAACCGGCCGGTGCCGGCCGCGCACTTGTCGTTCATGACAAAGTCCTTGACCCGGCCTTCCTCGTCGACCAGCAGGGCCTTGCTGTCCTGGCCGCCGATATCCACGATCAGGCGGACCAGGGGGTTGGAAAAATGAGCCCCGGCGCCGTGGCAGAGTATTTCGGTCACGGCCTTGTCCGCGAACCTGACGCTGCTCCGGCCGTAACCCGTGGAAAAAACGCGGTCGATATCTTGCCGGACCAGCCCGAGTTCGGCCAAAACCTCGTCGAAAATCAGATTGCCGGCGGTTTCGGCGTGGTATCCCGTTTCCACCACCCTGGTCCCGATTATTTCGCCTTCATGCCACACCGCCGCCTTGGCGGTGATGGACCCAATGTCGATGCCCACTGTCTTCATGTCGCATCCATGACCGAAAAGCAGGCGACCTTTCCCCAAAAAAGGGAAGAGGCCGCGTTGAACGTTGTTGACCGACCAGCCGCTTAAACCGCCGTCGCCCCGCCGTCCACGCCGAGAATCTGGCCGGTGATGTATCCGGCCCCCGCCGAGGCCAGGAACAGGACCGGGTGGACCACGTCCCGGCTTTCGGCCAAGCGGCCCGCCGGGATGGACTTGACCACATGGTCGTGAATTTCCGGGTTGGACCAGAACGGCTTGGAAAAGTCCGTCTTGACCATGCCCGGGGCCACGGCGTTGACCTGGATGTTGAAGGGCGCCAGTTCCGCGGCCAGGACCTTGGTCATCATTTCCATGGCCGCCTTGGCGACGCCGTAAACGCCCATGCCCGGAGCGGCCCGCCTGGCGGCGGTGGAGGTGATGGTCACGATCTTGCCGGATTTTTGCTCCTTCATCAGGGCCGCCGCCCGACGGGAACAGAGAAACGTCCCGTTGAGGTTGGAATCCACGATTTTTCGCCACAGGCCCGGATCGGTCTCGGCCAGTCCGGGAGTGAACAGGTTCATGCCCACGTTGTTCACCAGGATGTCCAGCCCCCCGAACCAGGCCTTGACCTGGTTGAACAGGGCGTCCACGTCCTCGTCCTTGCCGACGTGGGCCTGAAAAACCCTAAGGTCGGGGTTGTTTCCCAGGGCCGCGACGGCGGCGTCGAGGCCGTCTTTTTTCCTGGCGCAGACCACTACCCGGGCCTTTTCGTTCAGAAGCTCCCGGGCTATTTCCAGGCCGATGCCGCGGCTGCCGCCGGTGATCAGGGCCGTTTTACCTTCCAAACCATAGCTGACCTGTCCCATGGACTTATCCTTTCTTCTGGTTGATCATTTCGATAAAGGCGTCGATGCGGGTGGAAATCTGACTTTCGGAAAAACTCCGGTCGTCGACCATGTCGGCTTCCATCATCAGGCAGGGAATGCCTTTTTGTTCCTGAACCGCCTTCATGATGTCGTACTGCCCCAGGGAATAGGGCTTGCAGCTCCGGTTGGAATGAATGACGAACCCATCGGCCTGGTATTTGTCGATCATGTCCATGACGCCGCGCGTCATTTCGTCCACCCCGATGTTGAGGTAGATGCGAGTGTAGACCTCGGCCATGGAATCGAAAAAGTCGTTGGGATTGATGTATTTGAAGGTGTAGCACCAGGCCGAGGTGTAGGTGTCGGCCACCAGGCAGGCCTGATGCCCGGCGAACTTGTCCGACAGCCATTTCATCCGGTACCAGACCGGCAGGTTGTCCCACAGCAGCCGGATTTTTTCCCCCGGCACGGCCGCTATTCCCTGGGCCACCCGCTGGTTCAATTCCTCCAGGAGGATTTTATAATAATCGACCACGGTCTGGGTCCCCCGCAGGGTGACGATCAGGGCCAGGTGGAAGAAGGCGTCGAAGCAGCTCATGGGCGAGGGGCGATTCATGGTGGCGTCGAGGACCGCCTGCCACATTTGGGAGCCCTCGGCCGCCAGGCGGCCCACCTCGTTCATCCGGTCGAGGTCCAGTTTTTTCCCGCAATTTTTTTCAAGGAACTCGATATATTCCACAATCTGGGCCTTGACGTATTTCCGGGCTTCGGGAGAAAACTCGGTGTGGCAGAAGGGCGTGTCGAAAATGAAGAGGGGAACATTGTAGTAGCGGGCCTGGACCTCGTACCATTTCATCACGGTGCCGCAGATATTGTTGCAGCAGACCAGCATGTCCGGGGCCGGCAAGCCGCCGATGGGGCCGCCGTTGAGGGGGCTGCAGGCGATGTCGGCCCGGGCGTAGGAGCACAGGTCCCGGGAATAACCCATTTCCTCCGCCTTTTCACACAGATCGGCGCCCATCTTGGAAGCGCCGATCATGGCCCCGTGGTTTTCGGGATAAACCGGGATCACGTCCATGGCGATAAGCGGCTCCACCGGCCCGCCGCTGGTTATCCAGGCCACCTTTTTCCCGTTGTCCCGGGCGGTCTTGGCCTCGATATAGTAATTGGTCATTATTTCCTTCATTTTTTTGCCGGCGTTAATTTTCCTGGGATCGTCGCTCATGGCCCGGTCTCCTTAAAGCATCTCGATAAAAGTTTCAAAGCGGGTTCTCAACTGACCTTCCGAGGGAATCTGGTCCTCGATCTCGTAGAGCAGGCCGGGAATTTTTTCCCGGTCGAGGAATTCCTTCATGAAGGGATAATCGAAGGAATGCGGGTCGCAGAACTTGAGCAGGAGAAAAATCACGCCGTCCGCCCGGCTTTCCTTGGCCAGGGCGACCAGGTTGTCTCCCCGGAAAGTATCCGAGGCGTGCTTGGCCGGACAGATGGGGCGATGGGTGTAGCGCTCGGCCAGGGCCTTGATCGGGTCGGGACCGGCCAGGGTCCCGTGAATCCAGCGGGACCCGGTGCAAAGGTCGTCCGCGACCACGGCGCCGCCGGTTTCCTCGATCATTTGATAGATGTCCGGCTGGTCGCAGATGCCGCCGACCAGGACCAGGCGTTTTTTGCCGTTAGCGTTCCAGGCCAACTTGCCTTCCCGGATGTCCTCGATGATCTGGGGGAGACGCTCCACCAGGTAGTTCCGGTCCATGATCATGGAGGCCTTGACAATGGCGGCCAGGTCCGCGCCCTTGATCAGGCCGGGGTCCTGGCAACGGAGGTCGTAAATGGTCTTGAGGGCGTCGCGGATGCGGTTGTACGTGGCCATGGCCCGGGTCAGGTCGTCGTCGGAAATAACCCGGCCCAGCCCCCGGCCCAGTTCGCGGCGGAATTTTTCCAACACGTCGGCCATGTATTCCCGCGCCGCCGGGGTGTTCAACTTGACGGGCAGGACCACGTCGGCGAAAAACTTGAACTTGGTGTTGAGCCGCCAAATATCGGAAAGCCGTTGGATGGAATCGCAGGTGTGGGGAAAGACGGTCCCGTCCAGGAATTCGAGACGTCCGGCCAGGGCTTCTTCCAGGGCGCCCCGGACCAGGGAGCAGGAATAGGCCTGCAAGTGCGCGTCGGCCAGGCTGATATCGCCCTTTGTTCCGAAGAGTCTCAGGGGGTGGGCCCCGGCGGCCAGGATTATTTCCTCGGGGGTGTAGGAACAGAAGTAGCCGATGATGGTCCGGCCCTGTTGTTTAAGTTCGCGGGCGTACGCGCCCGGGTCGGCCAGAACCTGATAAAAGTCGGTCAGCCCGTTCATGCCAAGCTCCTTATTGTTTAATACTTTCCAGGGGCGCCCGGCCGGGGTCGAGGGTTATCCTCCCGGTCCGAACCCAGGCGCCGATTTTACCAAACCACAGCCGAGCGGCTTGTTCCCGGGAACAGGTTCCCGGCTTCCTTTCCCGGGAAACCGGTCCCCGGGAAGGGAAGCCGGGGGGCCGCGGCCCCCCGGGGTCGTTTATTTGGGCTGCATCCGAATGGCCGCGTCGAGCCTGATGGTGCTGCCGTTGAGCATGGGGTTCTTGATGATATGATTGGCCAGCATGGCGAATTCAGTCGGCCGCCCCAAGCGGGTGGGGAAGGGGGACTGCTTGCCCAGGGATTCCTGGACCGCGACCGGCAGCCCGGCCAGCATGGGGGTATGGAACAACCCCGGGGCGATGGTCATGACCCGGATGCCGTACTTGGCCAATTCCCGGGCCGCGGGCAGGGTCAGGCCCACGATGCCGCCCTTGGAGGCGGCATAGGCGGCCTGGCCGATCTGGCCTTCGTACGCCGCCACGGACGCGGTGTTGATGATCACGCCCCGCTCGCCCTCGGCGTTGGGTTCGTTCAGGGCCATCTTTTCCGCCGCGAACCGGAGCACGTTGACCGTGCCGATGAGGTTGACCTGCACCACCTTGGCGAAGGCGCCCAGGGCCAGGGGGCCGTCCTTGCCCAGGATTTTGGCCGGAATGCCTATGCCGGCGCAGTTGATGTTGAGATGCACGGCCCCGAATTTTTCCACCACGGCCGCTATTCCGGCCTTGACGTTGTCCTCGTTGGTCACGTCGGTCGGCCAGAACATGGCCTCCCCGCCGAATTCATCGGCCAACTTGGCCCCCTGGTCCCTGGCCAGGTCGAATATGGCCACCCTGGCCCCTTCCCGAATCAAGTCCCGCACGCAAGCCTCGCCCAATCCGGACGCCCCGCCGGTCACCACCGCCGTCAAACCTTTTATTTCCATGCCATTGCTCCTTGGTGGAAAATTCCCGCCGCGAATACGAAAACGCCGTTGGTTGGGGCCGGGGCGAAAAAAGACGCCTCCCCCGGCCGCATTTCCCTTAACCCATCGAATCAGGAATTATTACCACATTTTTAGTGTTTTTCAAAAAAATCAATCGGGCCGACCGCCAGGTCCAGGGCCCGGGCCGGCTCGGCCGCAAGGGCCAACGCGGGTCCGCCCGCCGGCCGTCCGCCGGAAAACGCCCCCGGGGTGGGGGGCGGTCTCGCCGCCCCAGCGCCCTAGTCGGCCAGTTCAAAGGTGATGACGCGGGTCTCGCCGCCCGCGTATTTTTCCGCGGACACGGCCTGGCTGCCCAACACGACCGAACGGCCGATCAAGCCCAGTCCGGCCTGGTCCGGGCTCACGCCCAAAAGGTTGCCCAGCACCCAGGGCCCCTGTTCCAATTCCACCATGGCCGCCAGGTACGGCGGCGTAAAGCCCAGGGGCGCCACCCTGATCACGGTGAAGGTCCGGATCACGCCCCGGCCCTCCAGCAAGACCTTTTCCGTCAGCCGGCCGCCGCAGTCGTCGCAAACGGACTTGGGCGGAAAGACCACGGCCCCGCAGGAACATTTCAGGCCCCGAAACTCGCCCAGTTCCAACCCGTCCACGTAGTTTTTATAGGTCAAAGGGTATTCCATGACTTACCTCCGGAGGATGACGTTGCAGGTTGTGCCCAGGTCTCCGCCCAGGGTGTCCACCAAGCCGACCTTGGCGCCTTCCACCTGCCGGGGGCCGCACTCGCCCCGCAGTTGCTTGACGATCTCGTAAATCTGGGCCGAGCCCGTGGCCCCGATGGGGTGGCCCTTGGCCTTCAAGCCTCCGGACGGGTTGACGGCGACCTTGCCCCCGATATAGGTTTCGCCGTCGGCGGCGGCGCGGTAGCCTTTTCCGAATTCATACAGCCCCAGGCCTTCCAGGGCCAGAATTTCCGCGATGGTGAAGCAGTCGTGCAGTTCCACCACGTCCACGTCCCGCGGGGTCAGGCCGGCCTGCCGGTAGGCCTGGGAAGATGCTTCCTCCCGGACCAGGACATGGGTCAAGTCCCTCTGGCGAAAGAGACTTCCCCGGGACGCCTGGCCCAAGCCCGCCACCCAGATCGGCGCGCCATGAAGGTCCAGGGCCTTGTCCTTGGCGGCTATGACCGCGGCGGCGGCGCCGTCGGAAAAGGGGCAGCAGTCGAACAGTTGCAGGGGGTCCGCCACCATGACGCCGTCGAGCACGGTGGACGTCGTGATTTCCTTCCGAAAATGGGCCAGGGGGTTGTCCTTGCCGTGCTTGTGGTTCTTGACCGCCACCTCGGCCATGCCCTTCTTCAGCTCCGCCAGGTCCAGGCCGTACCGGTGGGCGTACATGTGCGCGGCCATGGCGAACACCCCCGGAAAGGTCATGCCGGCCGGGCCTTCGTAATAGGAATCCGAGGCCATGGCAAAGGTGCGGGTGGCCAGGGGGGTCCCCATTTTGGCGGCCCGCTCGGCCCCGCCCACCAGGACCACGTCGTACACTCCGGCCGCCACCAGCAAGGCCGCGTGCCGGAAGGCCACCGTGGCCGTGGCGCAGGCGGCTTCAAAACGCGTGGCCGGCGCCGAAATCGGCAGGCCCAGTTCCGCCGCCGCGAAGGGCGCCATGTGGAGCTGCCCTTCCTCGAAATCTCCCAGGCAGTTGCCGAAAAACAGGGCCTGCATGTCCCTTGGTTCCAGGTTGGAGGCCGCGATGGCGTCCAGGGCCGCTTCGGCGAAAAGCTCGATATTGGTCTTTTCCGAAACGCCGAAGCGGGTCATTCCGACTCCGAGAATTCCCACTTCTCTCATTATTTATCTCCTTGGCCGGGAACAATCCGATTTTTCCAGGCAAGCCGGCCGCCCCGGGAGGGAAAACCGGCGGATAATGACGTTCCCGCTTTGGCGCCACCATACCACAAGCGGGAAGTCGGCGCAGCCCTTTTTGGTAAGCATTACTGACTTTTTCAAAATAATCGAGCTGGTTGGACCGCCTCCGGATTTACAGGGAAATCAATGGTCCGGCCCCTGGCCCACTGGGGCGCGTTAACCCTTGACAGACGATATAAGGCCCCTTATATTTACTCTCTCATTAGCCTAACTCCAACCCGGGCTTTTGAAATCAAACCATCAAGAGGAGCGATTCCTCATGGCCCCAACAGCTTTTCTCTTCCCCGGTCAAGGCTCGCAGTTCGTGGGCATGGGCCGCGATTTCGCGGAAGCCCTGGCCTGGGCGAGGGAACTTTTTTCCCAAGCGGACGAAATAACGGGCAAGCCGATCACGCGCCTCTGTTTCGAGGGTCCGCTGGAAGAACTGACCCTGACGGTCAACCTCCAGCCGGCCATCACCGCGGTCAACCTGGTTTGTTGCCGGGCCCTGCGGGAAAAGGGGCTGACGCCCGACTGCGTCGCCGGACATTCCCTGGGTGAATATTCGGCCCTGGCCGTCGCCGGGGTCATAAGCGAGGCCGAGGCCCTGCGCCTGACCGATATCCGGGGCCGCCTGATGCACCGGGACGCCCTGGCCCGGCCGGGAGCCATGCAGGCGGTGGTGGGTCTGACCCTGGACGAGGTGGAGGCCATCGCGGAGCTGGCCCGGGACCGGGGAATCGTAACCACGGCCAACCACAACACGCCGACCCAGATCGTCATCACGGGGGAGAGCCAGGCCGTGGCCGCGGCGGCGGTTTTGGTCAAGACCAAGGGCGGGCAGGCCGTGCCCCTGGCCGTGTCCGGAGCCTGGCATAGCCCGTTGATGGAAAACGCGGCCCGCGATTTCGCCGTTGAACTGTCCGCGGTCGGGTTCAAGGCGCCCAAATTCCCGGTGTTTCTGAACGTCGCCGGCCGGGCCGAGACCGACCCGGATAAGTTAAAGGAAGCAATGATCAGGCAGATCGTTTCCCCGGTCAAGTGGAGTTCGATCGTGGAAAACATGCTGGCCGCAGGGGTCTCGAACTTCGTGGAAGTCGGCCCCAGGAAGGTCCTGTCCGGCCTGGTCAAGAAGACCGTCCCCCGCGGGACGGCCGTCAACCTCGTGAATGTGGAAAATATGGCCGGAGTGGACTCGGCCGTGGAAAAGTTAGGAAGCTAAGGTGAGCGATCTGGCCGAAAACAAAAAGCTGGTTTTTAACGAGGAGAGGTGCAAGGGCTGTGGTCTGTGCGTCCTGGCCTGCCCTCGCGAGCTGCTCGTGGTGAGCGAGCGTTTGAACAACCAAGGTTACCCCGTGGCCGAACTGACCGATCCGGAAAAGTGCAATTCGTGCGCCATCTGCGCCGAAATGTGCCCGGACGTGATCATAGAAGTGTGGAAATAATGGCCGAGAAAAAGACCAAAATGCTGCTGGTAAAGGGCAACGAAGCCGTGGCCATGGGCGCGATCGAGGCCGGCTGCCGTTTTTATTTCGGTTACCCCATCACTCCACAGAATGACATCCCCGAGTACATGTCGGCTCATCTGCCCCAGGCCGGGGGAGTGTTCATCCAGGCGGAGAGCGAGATCGCCTCGATCAACATGGTGCTGGGGGCCGCGGCCACCGGCGCCAGGGCCATGACTTCGTCCTCGTCCCCGGGCATTTCCCTGAAACAGGAAGGGATTTCGTACATGGCCGGGTCGGAGCTGCCGGGAGTGATCGTCAACATGAGCCGGTCCGGACCCGGCCTGGGCGGCATTCATCCGTCCCAGGGCGACTACTTCCAATCGACCCGGGGCGGCGGGCACGGCGACTATCGGACCATCGTCCTGGCGCCGGATTCGGTGCAGGAATGCTACGACCTGACCATGCTGGCCTTCGACTTGGCCGACAAGTACCGCAACCCCACCCTGTTGCTCGGCGACGCCATCCTGGGCAACATGAAGGAGTCCCTGGTCCCGACCAAGTACCGCCCCAAGAAGATCAAGAAGGATTGGTCCCTGACCGGGTGCGGGGAGCGCAAGGCCCAGTTGATCAAAAGCCTGTACCTGGACGACGGCGCCCTGACCAAGCACAACTGGAACCTGTACAACAAGTACCAGACCATGACCAAGGACATCCGCTGCCAGGCCCTGGAGCTGGAAGGTGCCAAGCTGGTCCTGGTCGCGTTCGGCTCCATGGCCCGGGTGTTGAAATCCGCGGTGTCCATGGCCCGGGCGGAAGGGTTGAAGGTCGGGCTGATCCGTCCCATCACCCTGTATCCCTTTCCCAATGAATTCATTCGCCAGGCCTCGGAAAAGTGCAAGCGCTTTCTGACCTTGGAACTCAACACCGGCCAGATGGTCGAGGATGTCAAGCTGTCGGTCAAGCCGGGGACGGAAGTCTATTTTTACGGGGTCCCGCCGGGCTACATTCCCTCGCCCGAGGAGTTGCTGGAAAAAATCAAAGAGTATTATCCCGCTAAACAGGGTCGGAAAAAATGAAACAAGTCTTCAAGAGGCCTGAATCCCTCAAGGACGTCCCCTTCCATTTTTGCGGGGGCTGTCATCACGGCGTCATTCACCGCTTGGTGGCCGAGGCCATCGACGAATACGATCTCAGGAAAAAAACCATCGGCGTGGCCTCGGTGGGTTGCTCGGTCTTTCTGTACGATTATTTCGACGTGGACGTCCTGGAATCTCCCCACGGCCGGGCCGCGGCGGTGTCGACCGGAGTCAAGAGGGCCAAGCCGGACAATTTCATCTTCACCTACCAGGGCGACGGCGACATGGCCGCCATCGGCACCGCGGAAATCATCCACGCGGCCAACCGGGGCGAAAAAATCACGGCCATCTTCGTCAACAACACGGTTTTCGGCATGACCGGCGGCCAGATGGCCCCCACCACCATGCCCGGCCAGAAAACCACCACCTCGCCCGGGGGCCGGGACACGAGCACGGCCGGGTTCCCCATCCGCATGGCCGAGCTGATAGGCAGCCTGGAAGGCACGGCCTATTCGGCCCGCGTGGCGGTTAACAAGGTCAAAAACCTGATGCAGGCCAAGAAAGCCATTCGCAAGGCCTTCGAGGCCCAGCTCCAAGGCCTGGGCCTGGGCTTCGTGGAATTCCTGTCTTCCTGCCCCACCAACTGGAAAATGTCGTCCCAGGCGGCCAACGCCCGGATTCAAGATGAACTCATCCCGTACTTCCCCCTGGGGACGTACAAGGACAAATCCGCCCAAGGCTAGGGCAAGAGGAGCGTCTGCTTTGTATTTCGACGTGATAATCGCCGGCTTTGGCGGCCAAGGCGTGATGTTCATCGGCAACCTTCTGGCGTACGCCGCCATGCTCGAAAACCATAAGGTCACCTACATGCCGGTCTATGGCGTGGAGATGCGGGGAGGCACCGCCAACTGCACCGTCGTGGCCTCGGACGAGGAGATCGGCTCGCCCATCGTCCAACATCCCGCGTGCGCCATGGTCCTCAACAAGCCCTCCCTGGTGAAATTCGGACCGCGCGTGAAAAAGGACGGCTTGCTGCTGGTCAACGCCTCCCTGATCGAAGCGGGCGATGTGGACGTCGCGGGACCGGAGGTGCTCATGGTCCCGGCCATCGAACTCGCCCGGGAAGTCGGCAACGACCGGCTGGCCAACATGGTCATGCTGGGGGTCATGGCTGAAAAAACAGGGGTCGTTTCCATAAAGTCCCTGGAAAAGGCCCTGGCCCTAAGCCTGCCCCCGTCCGCCCAAAAAATGCTGCCGGCCAACACCCAGGCCATGGAGAAGGGCGCGGAATTCGCCCGGACCGGAAAACAGGAAAGCGAGGCGCAAAAAAAATGACCGGGGAAATCAACAACGACGCCTATGACGATTTTTTAAACGGCATCGATCGTCTCAACGAAAAGCCCCAGGGCGAACCAAGCCCGCGCCAAGGAATCGCCGCCGGGCGGGGAGCGGGAGAAACCGGCGATCTCGGTCCAGTGGGAGACCGGGTCAGGCAGATTCGGGAACAGAAAAAGCTATCCCTCTCGGATGTGTCGTCCCGCACCGGTTTCGAGGTCGACTTCCTGTCCCGGATCGAGGCCAATGAAGTCTCCCCGCCCCTGGGGGTCCTGATCAAGCTTGGCAAGGCCCTGGACATGAAAATGGGCTTCTTCATTTCCGGAGGCGAAAACCGGGCCTTCACCGTGGTCCGGGCCGATGAGCGGCAAAATATTTCCCGCCGGGCCAGCACCCAGGACACCGCCTACGGCTACACCTACCAGGCCCTGGCCCCGGGCAAGACCAACCGCCACATGGAGCCGCTCCTGGTGACCCTGGAGCCCTGCGAAAAGCTGGAGCTGTCCACGCACGAAGGCCAGGAATTCATCTTTGTGCTCGAGGGCAAAATGGAGGCCATCCTGGACCAGGAAAGACTGATCCTCTCGGCCGGCGATTCCATCTACTACGATTCCGGCACGCCGCACCAGGTTCGCTGTTGCGAGGGACCGTTCACCCGGATTCTCGCCGTTCTCTACGCCCACGAAAAATAGCGCCTCCCGAACCGCCGGCGGGCGTCCATGCCCGCCCGAAAACAGTCCGGGGCGCTTGAAGGCGCTTGGCCCGGCCCTCCTCCTCGTGTAAAAAATATTCGCTGGTTCCCAAGCTCTAGCTTGGGAACCCGGGAATGGGAAGCTCTAGCTTCCCCGCTTTTTCCGGGAAGCAACCACGGGGAATCAATGCGGCGTTACAATTCCGTAGTTGTAGCGCGGCGGTATGTATCGATATTAGTCGGTTTGAAATTTCATCCGTCTCATTGAGCCAATGATTAAAGGCACGCCGGGCAGGGCCTACCCCCAGGCCGGTGATCATGGGCGGGGGCGGGTACGCTACATCTCTAGAGTGAGGAAGCTGGAGCTTCCCTGGCCTAGGTTCCCAAGCTAGTATTTCGTTCGTAAAATAACATTGCAATGAGTTCCTCAATTATGGCATACTCGGTAAAAACAGGAGAGGAACCGACGATGCCATTTCAAAGTAAGCGTAGCCCACTAAAGTTAGAGGAAAAGGAAATTGAGTATTTGAAAAAACTTTCCACATCGAGAACT
>JAZDGM010000090.1:0-15763 GCA_043806915.1 Pseudomonadota bacterium
TTTCAGATGGCCAGGTTTTAGGCATTATCGGATGGCCGCTGACACGCGGTTGGCCTAGCCCGGCGGAAAGCGGGGCCGGGAACGGGACGAAAAGCGGGCGCCGCGGTCGGGAAAACGGAAAACGGTTGGGGGAGGTTTAGGCGCGCGGCGCGGCCGGGGGGCGTTGCGAGGATTGGCGGCCGGCCCGGGTATTGACCATGGGCCGCTCCAGGGCCAGGGCGGTCAGTTGGGGCAGTCTTCCCGGGATTTCCTTTCCCGGCGCAGGGACAGCAGGGTGATGTCGTCGAATTGCCGTTCCTTTTGAAAATCGTCCAGGACCAGCACTACTTTTTGGCAGAGTTCCTGGGGATGGGTTTTGGCCATGGTCCCGAGCAGTTCCTTGAACCGTTCCTCGCCGAACATTTCTTCCCGGGGCGAGAAGGCCTCGGTGACCCCGTCGGTGTAAAGGACGAGGGCGTCTCCCGGTTCAAGTTCTTCCTCGCCGGTTTGGTATTCCAGGTCGGGCATGAAGCCGAGGGCCACGCCCTTGGCCTTGGCGAAGGTCCTGACCCGTCCGTCGGCTTTGAGTATCAGGGCCGGGTTGTGTCCGCCGTTGGCGAAGGTCATGCGGCCGGAGTAGATATCGTAGAATCCTAGGAACACGGTCACGAACATGGCGGCGTCGTTGCCCTGGCAGAGCAGGTCGTTGGCCTCGGCCAGGGCCTGGGCCGGGCTTTTGCCCTGGCGGGCGATGGACTTGATCAGGGTCCGGCTGACCATCATGAAGAGGGCGGCGGGCACGCCCTTGCCGGACACGTCGGCGATGACCAGGGCCAGGGTGTTGTCATTGATGAAGAAGAAGTCGTAGAAATCGCCGCCCACTTCCCGGGCCGGTTGCATGACGGCGAACAGATCGAATTCGCAATGGTTGGGAAAGGGCGGAAAGGTGGACGGCAGGTTGCTTTTTTGAATCTGGGAGGCGATGTTCAGTTCGCTTTCGATTCTTTCCTTGGCCGCCGTGGTTTCGGTCAGGTCCTGGATGTATTTTTTCAGGTCCGAGGACATCCGGGTGAAGGCCCGGGCCAGGCGGCCGACTTCGTCCCGGCCCTTGATGTCGGACAGGTCGACGTCCAGGTCCCCCTCGGCCACCTTGGCCGTGGCCGCGGAAACCTTGCGCAAGGGGCCGGTGATGGAGCGGGCGATGAACAGGACCACCAGAAACAGCAGGATGCCGCCGGCGCCGGCCAGGAGGCTGTCCCGACGGTTCAGTTCCCTTAGTTCGTGGAGTAATTCCTCCTCGGGAAAAAGGACCGCCAGGGACCAGCCGGTGGAGGGCGCCCGGGTGAAGGCCAGGTAGACCGGGGTGGGGGTGAGGGTGGATTCCAGGCGCATGAACCCCGAGTCGTGATGGAGCATCATCCGGCCGACTTCCCGGAGTTGCGGGTCGTTATTATCCACGGCCAGGCTGAAAAGGGATTCCTTGAGTATCATCTTCTCGTCGGGATAGGTGATGAAAACCCCGTTGTGGGAAATGATGAAGCCGTACCCGGTTTGGCCGGCCTTGATGGATGAAATCAACTCGGTCAGCCAGACCAGGGAGATGTCGGCCGTGATGATGCCGCGAACCCGTCGGGGTTGTCCCGCCTTTTCGGGCCAGAAGAAAGGCGCCGAATAGGTGCTCATCAAGGCCCCGGACACCTCGGCGTCCAGGTACGGCTCGGACCAGACGGGCCGGCCCAGTTCCCGGGGAATCTGGTACCAGTCCCACTGAAAATAGTCGTAGTCGGCCGTTCCCAACTGGGCGGATTTGATGCCGGACTCGGACTTGTAGTAGTACGGGGATTGAGCCTTGACGAATCGGTCCAGGGCGAAAGGCTCGAAGGCCGCGGCCGAGCCGAAGACTTCCTTGTTGTTCGCGACCATTTGCTTGATCAGGTTGTGCAGGACGGTCTTGTCCCAGGTCGCGATTTCGAGGAAAACGGCCATGTCGCCGGGGACCTTGGCGATGGCCCGAAATTCCTGCTCGATGCGGTAGGCCATGGCGTTGGCCAGGTTGCGGGCGTTGCCCTCGGCCTGCTTGAGGATGATCCGGCGGGAAGAGAGATAGCTGTCCCCCAGGATCAGGGCGAAGACCAGGACGACCCCGCCCATCACCAACAGGGTCATTTTAATGGCCAGGCTGACGCCCCGGGGTTCCCTCACGGGCGGCCCCCCTGGAAGTCCTCGAACGGGGGTATGTTTTCGATCAAGCCGTATTCCCGCAACTGTTGGGCCGTTCGGGCGTAGTCTTCCGCTTTCAATCGACCCGGTTGGTCATCGCCGGGAATGAAGACGGCTTCCAGGAACCGGTCCAGCATCCAGGACTGGTGGGCCCGGTTGGCTCCGATGGTCGAGCCGGCCATGTTTTCCAGCACCAGGTCCAGGGTTTCCTTTTTGTTTTGGGCGGCGCTCCGCCAGCCCTTCATGGTGGCTTGCGCGAACCGTTCGCACATTTCCGGGTCTTGGTCATAGGTTGATTCGAGGCAGTAGAGGCCGTCCTCGGGAAAATCGACGCCGAAATCCTTCAGGAAAAAAAGCGTCAGTTCATCCGGGTTCAGCCCGCTCTGGATGATCTGGTCGTATTCGTTGTAGTACATGGCGGCGGCGGCGGCCACGCCGTCTCGAATAAAAAGATTGATGGAATAGTACTGGGGAATAACCTCGACGGCCAGGCCGAGTTTTTTCAGGAAGACCGAGGGCGTGCCGCGGAAGTCGCCGGCCCAGAGCCCGACTTTTTTCCCCCGCAGGTCCCCGGGCGTTCGTATCCCGCTCTGTTTTTTGGCCACGAGCAGGAGGGACGAGCGTTGGGCCACCTGGGCCAGGTTGACTATTTTCAACCCCCGGGACCGGCGGACAATGGCCGATGAAAGCCAGATAACGCCGAAATCGGCTCGTCGCGATTCCAGGAGATCGAACGGCAGCCGGCCCGGTCCGCCGGTGATGATTTCCACCTCGAGCCCCGCTTCCCGATAAAACCCTTTTTCGAGAGCGACCATGAATCCGGCGAACTGGGCTTGGGGAAGCCAGTCGGGGATCAGTCGGACCTTTTTAAGTCCCTGGGCCGGGGCCGGGGGCGGGAAGACAAGCAAGACTAAAATAAGTAAAAGGAAAAGCGGGCTAAAGAAAGGAGTGGAACGCGGCGTTTTTTTTCGCTTGAATAGGAAGAGCATTTTTTTCCTCGACCATTTCAAGCATCCTAACGGAAGGCGGCCCTTTTGGCAAGGACTTTTGGGCCTCGTCCCGGGGAGGTTATGTTCGCGACCAAGGCGCCGCGAAAAAGTCGTCGGCCCCGCCTGGCGAGGGTCCGCCTCGTATGCTATCCTTCCTTAACAAAATGAAAGGCGGTGACCGGCATGAAGAGCGTGGTTAAGTGTGTCGCGATATTTTCGGTCGTTGGAGTGGTGGGGTTGGGGTGCGCTTCGCGGGTGGTTGGCGGAGAGGCGACCCCCCAGGCCTTGTTCGAGACGCGGTGTTCCAAGTGCCATCAGGTTGACAAGGCGCTGGGGCGGACCATGAGTCCGGAGGAATGGCGAGCCGTGGTCGCGAAGATGAAGGACAAGTGGTTCAGCGGCATCGCCGACGAGGAAGCCCCGATAATCGCCGATTACCTGATTAAAATCCGGGGCAAGTAGCGCGGGCCGGGACGAGCCGCCGAGCGGGCCGCATCCTTAAAAATAAGGAAGCCCGCCGCGCGGTTATTCGGGTCCCGCGAAGAAGGGCATGGTATACTTCCGTCGATGTTCCGGGGGGAAGGGACGGCCCGGCCGGGGCGGGAGCCTCGGGGACGGGCGGACCCTGGCCGCCGGATGGACCAAGCGACGTCTGAGACCATGCGAGAAAGGCTTTAGGCCGGACCAAGGAGGAGGCATGACCGGATTGACCAGCGCCGCGGCCTGGAAGGCCCTGGAAGACCACTATCGGGAAGTCGAGGGGCTGAGCTTGCGGGACCTTTTCGCCGGGGACCCCCGCCGCTTCGACAAGTTTCATCTGGTCCTGGGGGATATTCTTTTCGATTTTTCCAAAAACCGGGTGACGGAAAAAACCATGGCGCTTCTCCTGGCCCTGGCCCGGGACCGGGGGCTGGAAGACAGAATCCGGGCCATGTTCGCGGGGGAAAGAATAAATTCCACCGAAAACCGGCCCGTGTTGCACACGGCCTTGAGAAACCAAGGCGGGCGGCCGGTCCTGGTCGACGGCCGGGACGTCATGCCCGAGGTCAGGGCCGTCCTGAAAAAAATGCGGGGTTTTTCAGAGCAAGTCAGGTCCGGGGCCTGGAAGGGCTATACCGGCCGGCCCATGACCGACGTGGTGAACGTGGGCATCGGCGGGTCCGACCTGGGGCCCTTGATGGCGGTCCAGGCCCTGGGCCATTACGCTTCCCCCGGGCTCAAGTGCCATTTTGTGTCCAATGTGGATGGGACCCACCTGGCTGAAACCCTCAAGGAGTTGTCGCCGGAAACCACGCTTTTCATCGTCGCCTCCAAAACCTTCACCACCCAGGAAACCTTGACCAACGCCCTGTCCGCCAGGGCTTGGCTGTTGTCCCGGGCCGGGGACCCGTCCGCCGTGGCGCGGCATTTCGCGGCCCTGTCCACCAACACCGAAGCCGCGGTCCGTTTCGGGATCGATCCCGAAAATATGTTCGAATTCTGGGACTGGGTGGGCGGCCGGTATTCCTTGTGGTCGGCCATAGGGCTGTCCATCGCCCTTACGGTGGGCATGGACCGTTTCGAGGAGTTGCTGGCCGGCGCCTACCTGGTGGACGAGCATTTCCGGACCGCGCCCCTGGAAAAAAACATCCCGGTGATCATGGGCCTGGTGGGGATTTGGTACAATAACTTCTTCGGCGCCCAGACCCACGCCATTCTGCCCTACGACCAGTATCTCGCCCGCTTTCCGGCCTATTTCCAGCAGGGGGACATGGAAAGCAACGGCAAGGGGGTCGACCTCCAGGGCCGCAAGGTCGATTACCAGACCGGGCCGATCATTTTCGGGGAGCCCGGGACCAACGGTCAGCACGCCTTTTACCAGCTCATCCATCAGGGTACAAAGCTGGTCCCCTGCGACTTCCTGGCGCCGGCCAGGTCCCTGAACCCCCTTCCCGGGCATCACGACATCTTGATTTCCAACTTTTTGGCCCAGACCGAGGCCTTGATGAACGGCCTGACCCTGGACGAGGCCCGGGCCGAGCTGCGGGCTTCCGGGCTGGACGAGGCGGCGGTCGCCGCCCTGGCGCCCCACAAGGTTTTCGAGGGCGGCCGGCCGACTAATTCCATCCTGTTTAGGGAGCTGACTCCGGCGACCCTGGGGTCGTTGATCGCCCTGTACGAGCACCGGGTGTTCGTGCAGGGGGTGGTGTGGGGAATCAATTCCTTCGACCAGATGGGAGTGGAACTGGGCAAGAAGCTGGCCAAGAGAATCCTGCCGGAACTGGCGGGGGACGGGGAGGTCCGGACCCACGATTCCTCCACCAACGGACTTATTAATTATTTCAAGGAATTGAGAAAGGGCTAGGCTGGGCCGGCGGAGTTGGCGGCCCGCCGACTCCGCCGGGCGACCGGCTAAAAAGCTTCCTCGGGCATGTCCAGGGCCGACCGGTCTTCCTGTTGGAAGGACAGGTGCCGGCCGAAGACATTGGTCAGGATGTTGCGGCAGTAGTATTTGGCTGTCTCGATTTTTCCGCGGTAAAAGACGCCGTCGGCGGAATCCGGGGCGCATCCGGCCAGTTTTTCCCGGGCGAGGAGGCCTTGTTCCAGGAGCAACTGGGCGCACAGGACCTCGGAAAAGCATTCCTGGAAACGCGTGGAAGACAGGGGAATGAGGCCGAGCTTGCCTTCCTGGAAATACCCGACGAAGCGCAGGGCGTAATCGGCCACGATGCCGGCGGCCTTGTACAGCAGTTTGAAGTCCCGGGCGAAGTCCGGATCGTCCTTGGCCTGGCCGGTGAATTCCATGACTTCCTTCACCCAGCCCTGAAAGACCTTGCCTCCTTCCAACCCCAGCTTGCGACCGACCAGGTCGAGGGATTGGATATAGGTGGTCCCCTCGTAAATCGAGACGCTTTTGATGTCCCGGGCGTACTGTTCGACCGGGAATTCGCGGCAATATCCCACGCCGCCCATGGTTTGAATGGCGTCCCGGGTCAGCTCGAAGCCGAAATCGGAGCAATAGGCCTTGACGAGGGGGGTGAAGAGTTCCACTTTTTTGCCGACGTTTTCCCGGGTCGATTCATCGGGGTCGTGGCGGGCTTGGTCCATCAGGAAGAGGAGCTTGCCGATCATGGCGCGCATGGCCTCGGTCCCGGATTTCAGGTTCATGAGCATGCGCCGGACGTCCTCGTGCCTAATCAGGGGGACTCGGGCGCTGGTCCTGTTGGTGAATGGCGGTCCCTGGACCCGTTCCTTGGCGTAGCTCCGGGCCGCGTCGTACGCGGCGGAAGCCACTCCCAGGGCCAGGGTCCCGCAACCCATGCGGGCTTCGTTCATCATCTGGAACATCTTGGGCATGCCGGAATTGGGGGCGCCCAGGAGGATGCCCCGGCAGGCCTTGTTTTCCCCGAACTGGAGCGTGCAGGTGGCCGAGCCGTTGATGCCCATCTTATGTTCGATCCCCCCGCAAAACACGTCGTTGGGTCGGTCGAGGGAACCGTCCGGGTTGACCCAAATCTTGGGGACGATAAACAGGCTGACGCCCTTGGCGCCCTCGGGCGCCCCTTCAATCCTGGCCAGGAGAAGGTGGATGATGTTCTCGGTCAGGTCGTGTTCCCCGCCGCTGATGAACCTCTTGACCCCCTCGATCCGGTAGACCCGGGGATCGGACGATTCGGGGTCGGGAACGGCCTTGGTCCGGAGCCAGCCGACGTCCGAGCCGGCGTCCGGCTCGGTCATGGCCATGGTGCCTCCCCAGGCGCCGGTGTTCATCTTTTCGCAGAACAGGGCCCGGTCCTCGTCCGTCCCAAAGGCCTCGATCAGGTGCGAGGCGCCGGCGGCCAATCCCGGATAGATCATGAAGGCCAGGTTGGCCGAGCAGAAGAATTCCGTGATCTGGCCGGCCAGGACAAAGGGCAGCCCCTGGCCGCCCAGTTCCTGGGAAACCGGGAGGGACATCCAGCCGTTTTGGGACATGACCCGCCAGCATTCCTGGAAGGACGCGGGGACCGTGACCGTTCCCCGGTCGTAGACGCAGCCCTGCCGGTCCCCGTCCTGAAGGGTCGGGCCGACGACTTCCCGGCAGACCTTGAGGGCCTCGTCGATTATCATTTGAAAGTCTTCGAGGCCAAAGCCCTGGAAAGCTTCATAGGTCAGGAGTTTTTCAATTTTTAGGTGCTCGAAAAGCACGAACTTGGCATCCCGATCATCTCTTTTAAAAAAATTAACGCCCATTTGCGCACCTCGCGGTCTTGACTGTTTTTGTTTAAGCCCTAATAACGGCTTGAGGTTAGGAATACTTACTACCACTATTTCGCCCCGGAGAAAACAGCTTATTGACGAAATTTTTTGTCGCGCGACAACATGCTTAATTTTTTGAATATTTATCTATTTTACCAGGGAAGGTGGGTTTTGTTCAATGACCTGTCGCCGGTGGAGGCGTTCCGGGCGAGTCAAATCGCGCGGCCGGGCCGGGGCGGTCAACCCCGGCGGCGAGGTTTTTCCGGCCGGCCGGGTTGGGGCGGCGCGGTCGACTTGGAAACCATAAAATAGCCGCGTTGATTGTTCATTCGGAAATATTTTTAAATTTTAGGATTTTTTTGCCTTCCGCCCGCATTTTTCATCGATTCGGAAAAAGAGAGCGAAATTTTTAGAAGGACCGTCATAATTCTATATTTCGAGTCGGCCTGATTGTTGGTGGGGGAACGGGCCTCGAATTCGTTTGGTGAAGTTTTTCGAATACCGTTGAATATGTGAAAAATTGTTCGAAAAAATTATATTGTCGCTGATATAAATACGGAAAGAAACAAATTAGTACAACTTAAATCGCGGGGCCGGAGCGGTCGGGGCGGTGATGTCGTTTGGTAAAATTTATAAAAAAAACAATGGCTAAGCGAAGGGCGGGTAGCAAGGGCTGGCGTTTTAAATAATTATTGACAAAAAAAATAAGCTAAACTAAAGGACAATACTTGCGTGACGAGTTAGCTCCCACGCCGTCGCCACCCCCTTAAAAAAAGGAAAAAATCCGGCCTCGCGCCGGCGATGAATCCGAACGAGAAAAATTTGTCAAAGCATTAAAAAACGCCAAGGAGGCCTTGTCCGAACATGAATCTGCAACGACCCAACGCCAACGACGCCCTTCAGAGCAATAACCGTTCCCGCAGCGTGGCCCCACAATCCGGCATTTGCAGCCGCTGCATCGACGGCTGCAAGGGAAACTGCGATCTTTTCAAATCGACTTTTCGCGGCCGGGAGCTGCTCTATCCCGGACCTTTCGGGTCCATCACCTCCGGCGCGGACAAGGATTACCCGGTCGATTATTACCATTTGAACATCATGGGATACGCCATTGGAGCGGGGGGCATGGAGGCCGATCCGGACCACGCCACCTTTCCCGTGGTCAAGACCGAGACGGCCTACGGGAACACGGAACCGGTCCGGATGAAGATTCCCATTTTCACCGGCGCCCTGGGCAGCACGGACATCGCCCGTAAAAACTGGAAGCATTTCGCGGTGGGCGCGGCGATCAGCGGCATCAGCCTGGTTTGCGGGGAGAACGTCTGCGGCATCGACCCGGAACTCAAGCTCAACGCCAGGCGGCAGGTGGACGAGTCTCCCGAGATGCGGCGCCGGGTGGAGGAATACCGCCGGTACCACTCGGAATACGGGGACATCATCGTGCAGATGAACGTGGAGGACACCCGCTTGGGCGTGGCGGAATACGTCATTGAAAAGTTGGGGGTGGAGACCATCGAGTTGAAATGGGGCCAGGGGGCCAAGTCCATTGGCGGGGAAATCAAGGTGGATTCCCTGGAAAGGGCCTTGGACTTGAAGAAGCGGGGGTACATCGTCACCCCGGACCCGGAAATCCCGGCCAACCAGGCTTCCTTCCAGAGCGGCGCCACCAAGCAGTTCGAGCGCCATTCCCGGGTGGGCTTTTTGAACCAGGAACAGTTCCTGCGGGAAGTGGACCGGATGAGGAAGTTGGGGGCCAAGCGGGTCACGCTCAAGACCGGCGCCTACCCCATGCGGGAGTTGGCCATGGCCATCAAGTGGTCGTCGGAGGCCAAGATCGATCTTCTGACCATCGACGGCGCTCCGGGCGGCACGGGCATGAGCCCCTGGCGGATGATGTCGGAGTGGGGCGTGCCTTCCCTGTACTTGCATTCCATGGCCTATGAACTCTGTCTCAAGCTGGCCCAGAAGGGAAACTGGGTCCCGGATATCGCTTTTGCCGGCGGTTTTTCGGCCGAGGACCACGTCTTCAAGGCCCTGGCCCTGGGCGCGCCCTATTGCAAGGCGGTTTGCATGGGCCGGGCGCTGATGATTCCGGGCATGGTGGGCAAGAACATCGGCCTTTGGCTCCAGGGCGAGGATGGCGGCTTGCCGCCGACCGTGTCCAAGTTCGGCCGGACCAAGGAAGAAATCTTCGTCTGCTACGAGGAATTGAAGGCCAAGTACGGCCAGGAAGTCGAACAATTCCCCCTGGGCGCCATCGGCGTGTACAGCACCTGCGAAAAAATCAGGGTGGGGTTGCAGCAGCTCATGGCCGGCGCGAGAAAATGGCGGGTCAACCTGATGTCCCGGAAGGACTTGGCGTCCCTGACGGAGGAAGCGGCCCGGGTGACCGGCCTGCCCTACATCATGGACGCCTATCGGGAGGAGGCCCTGGCGATCATCAATTCCTGATTTTTCGGTCCGGGGGGGCCGGGGCGGCTAGCCGGAAGGAAGGCCGGGGACCCCCGCCCCCCGCGCCTTTCCCCAGGGGGAAAACCTTGGGAAAGGCCATGCTCATTCATGCCTCAGGGCCTCGATGGGGTCCAGGCTGGCGGCCTTCATGGCCGGGAGGTATCCGAAGACCATGCCCACGGCCGCGGAAAAGAGAAAGGCCAAAATTACAATCCCCGGGTTAAAGACAAAGGGGATCATCAGGACGCCTTGCAGGGCCAGGGAGGCTCCCAGGCCGAGGGCGATCCCCAGCAGGCCTCCCAGGGAGGACAGGGCCGCCGCTTCCACCAGGAATTGCATCAGGACTTCTCGTTCCAGGGCGCCGATGGCCAGCCGGATGCCGATTTCCCGGGTTCGTTCGGTGACCGAGACCAGCATGATGTTCATGATCCCGATTCCTCCGACCAGGAGGCTTACGGCGGCCACGGCGCTGAGCAGGGCCGTCAGGACCTTGGTGGTCCCGGTGAGCATCTTGGCCAGTTCCTTCATGTCCATGATGTGAAAATTATCTTCCTCGCCCTTGGAAATGTTCCTCCGTTCCCTCATCAGGCTGGTGATGGCCGCCTGGGTCTTCGCGGTGGATTCGCCGTCCCGGACCGAGACCTGGATCAGGCCGATGTCCTGGTTTCCGGCGATTCTCCGCTGGTGGGTCCGCAAGGGGACCAGGACCAAGTCGTCCTGGTCATGGCCCATGGTATTCTGGCCCTTGGCTTCCAAGAGCCCCACCACTTCGCAGGAAAGGTCCTGTAGGCGGAGGCGCGCGCCCAGGGGCGACTGCTTTCCGAACAGTTTTTCGCGGATGGTTTCGCCCACCACGCAGACCGAGGCGCCGGCGCGGGTTTCCGCCTCGCTAAAGCCGCGTCCCTGGCTCAACCGCCAGTTACGGACCTGGAAAAAACTGCTTTCCGCCCCGGTGACCGTGGTGGACCAGTTTTCGTTGCCGAAAATGGCCATGAGGGTGGTCGAGGACGTGGCGGCGACGGCGGAAATGGACCGTATTTCCCGGGCCAGGGCCTCGGCGTCCTTGATCTTGAAGGGCGCCGAGGTGGAAGACTGACCCGGTCCCATTCTTTTCCCCGGGCTGATCATCATGAGATTGCTGCCCAGGCTGGATATCTGCTCCGTGACCTGGAGGGTGGCGCCGCCGCCGATGGTCACCATGGCGATAACCGAGGCCACGCCGATCACAATGCCCAGAATAGTCAGAAAGGACCGCGGGAGGTTCCGTTTGATTTCCCTGGCGGCCAATAACACGGCGTTCCACAGCATCAGTTCGCCCTCCCGTTTTCCTGGTCGGAATCGACGCGGCCGTCGAAAAAGCGGATGACCCTTTTGGCGTACACGGCCATGTCGGGTTCGTGGGTGACCATGACCACGGTCAGGCCCCGGTTGCGGTTCAGTTCGGTCAATAGTTCCATGATTTCCCGGCTTCGGGCCGAATCCAGGTTCCCGGTGGGTTCGTCGGCCAGGAGGACTTCCGGCTCGCTTATCAGGGCCCGGGCGATGGCCACGCGTTGCTGTTGGCCGCCGGACAGCTCGCTCGGGGTGTGGGAGGCCCAGCCCTTGAGCCCGACGGTTTCCAGGGTTTGAAGTCCCCGGGTCCGCCTTTCCCCGGCGGGGACCCCCCGGTAGACCAGGGGCAGTTCCGTGTTTTCCAGGGCCGAGGTTCGGCTCAGGAGGTTGAAGCCCTGGAAGACGAACCCTAAATAGCGCCGGCGCAGCAGGGCCCGCTGATTGCGGGTCAGGGAGCCCACGTCCACGCCCTTGAAGAGGTAATTCCCGGCGCTGGGGATGTCGAGGCAGCCGATGATATTCATGGCCGTCGATTTTCCCGACCCGCTCGGGCCCATGACCGCCACGAAATCCCCCTCGACGATGTCGAGGTCGACCCCGCGCAGGGCCGTCACCTCGGATTGTCCCTGGCCGTAGGTTTTGCCCAGGCCCTTGAAGGCGATGAGCGGGTATTTGTTTTCATGGACATCCGGTCGGTTGTGGTTCATCGGACTTATTCTCCCCCGGCGGCGAGGTCGACCGCCAGTTCCATTCCGGGTTGCAGTTCGCCTGTCACGACCTGGGTCATGGTCCCGTTATCGGCCCCGGTGGTCAGGGAAACCGGTTCGAGGCCCCCGTTTTTGACCACATAGACCTGGCGGTCGGTTGGGTTGTTTTTTTCCTCCACGGCCGGTTGGCTTTTCGAGCCCGGCGGACGGGGGAGCAGCATGGCCAGCAGCCCGCTGGAAGAGGTCTTTTCCTCCTCGGCCGTCGTCGCGGTCGGTTTGAAGCGCAGGGCCGCGTTGGGGACCAGGATCGCGTCCTTGACCTTGAAGACCGTGATATTGGCCGTGGCGGTCATGCCCGGGCGCAGGGACATGTCGGAATTATCCACTTTCAGCATGGTTTCGTAGGTCACCACCCCGTCCGTGGTTTCGGAGCCGTAGCGAACCTTGGTGATCACGGCCGGAAAAAAGCGGTTGGGGTAGGCGTCCACGGTGAAGGTCGCTTCCTGTCCCGACGCGACCCGTCCCACATCGGCCTCGTCGACGTTGACGTGGAGTTCCATTTGGGTCAGGCTTTCGGCGATGGTGAACAATTTGGGCGCCTCGAAGGCGGCGGCCACGGTCTGGCCCGGTTCCATGGACTTGGTCAGGACGATCCCGTCGATGGGGGAGTGGATCACGGTTTTAGCGAGGTCCGTTTCCTGGGCTTCCAGGGCGGCCTTGGCTTCCGCGGACGCGGCCCGGGCCGCCTTTTCATCGGCCTTGGCCCTGAGGAGGGTGGCTTCCGCCGCTTCCAGGTCGAACTTGGAAGGCGCCTTGCCTTGACTGAGCCGGTGCAGGGCCTTGTACCGGGCCAGGTTGCTCCCGGCCTCGGCGGTGGTGGCCTCGGTTTGCGGGATTTTGGCTTCCGCGGACTTCCAGGCCGCCCGGGACTGGTTGACCTGGGCTTGGAATTTGGCGGGGTCCAGCTCGGCCAGGACCTGGCCGGTCTTGACCCGGTCGTTTTCCTCCACCGCCACCGACAGGACGATCCCGGAAAGCTCGCTGCCCACTTCAATTTCGTTGGTCGGTTCCAGCGCGCCCGTGGCCGAGACCAGGACCGTCAGGTCGCCCTTGACCACGGGCTCGGTGATGAACCGGGGCCGGGCCAGGGCGGCCTTTTTTCGGGCCTGGACAACTTGGAAGCCGACGGCCGCGACCAGAATAATGATCAAGACCGCAATTAGGCGCCGCCGCGACTTTTTCCCTCGCGTATTTTTATCCGTCCCCAAAATTTGGTTGATGTCGGGCTTGGTTGAATCCATGTTATCTTCCTTCCGTTATGTACAGAGAGTCGACCCGTTGGTCGTCGGACCGGGCCCAGCCGCCGCCCAGGGCCTTGTACAGGGTGACGAGGTCGCCGGCGACCGCGGCGTCGCTTTGCGCCAATTGGTCCCGATAGGTTAGCAGTTGGCGCTGGGTTTCCAGGACATCGGAAAAGTCCTTGAGTCCGGCCAGGTACTGTTGCCGGGCCAGGCCTTCCGCCTGGGAGGCCAGGTCGGCCGCCCGGCGGATTTTTTCCCGGCGCTTTTGTTCCTGGTCAAAGGCGACCAGGGCGTTTTCGACTTCCTCCAGGGCGGTTAACACCGCGGCCTCGTACGCCGCCAGGCATTGTTCCTGCTTGGCGGTCTGGACCTCGATATTCCGCCGGATCAGCCCGGCGTCGAAGATGTTCCAGGAAACGCTCGGACCGAGGCTGGAGGCCAGGCTTTCCACCCTGAGCAGCTTATGGGCCTGGAGCGCTTCCAGGCTGAGGGACCCGGCCAGCTTGAACTTGGGGTACAGGTCGGCCGCGGCCTCCCCGATCCTGGCTGTCTGGGCCGCCAGCTCCCGTTCGGCCTTGCGGATGTCCGGTCGTTGCCGGAGCGTTTCCGCGGGCGGGCCGATGGACGCCGCCGCCGGGGCCGCGGGGATGGGCTTGACCTCGGCCAGCAGGTCGCGCAGTTCGCCGGGTTTTCGTCCCGTCAGGACGGCCAGGCGGTTGAAGGCTTGTTCCAGCGCCGTTTTGTGGGTCGGGATATCGGCGGCGGCGTCTTCCCGGTTGTAACCGGCTTGCAGGACGGCCAGTTCGTCGTCCAGGCCGGTTTGGAAGCGGGCCTGGGTCAGGTCCACCGTTTCCCCGAGCGAGACCAGGCTTTGTTCCGCCGCGGCCAGCCGGGCCTGGCGGGACCTGGCTTCAATATAATTGGTCCCTAGTTCGGCGGTCAGGGAGGCCAGCACGTCGCGCAGGTCCGCCTCGGCCGCTCCCAGGTCCGCCTCGGCCGCCTCGACGGCGCGGCGGACCCCGCCGAAGACGTCCAGTTCCCAAGAGGCGTCGAAACCCAGGGAAAAGAGATCGTCCGTGTCGCCGGACCCGTTGTTTTCGCTGCTCCGGGACCTGGTCGCCGCGGCCGAGCCGGTGGCGGTCGGAAAGAGTCCGGCCTGGGCCGCGCCCCGGGACGCCCGGGCTTCCCGGACAGCGGCCTTGGCTTTTTTCAGGTCGAGGTTTTCTTCCAGGGCCATTCCGACCAGCCTGGTCAGGAGCGGATCGTCGAACACGGTCCACCATTCGGCCAGTTGTTTATTATCCCGGGCCGCGGTAACAGCGGCGCCGCCGTTATGCCACTTGGCCGGGGCGTCCGGGGCGGGCGGCCGGTAGTCCGGCCCCACGGAGGCGCAGCCGAGGGCGAAGAGCATCAGCAGGACCGTCGTGACCTGGCCCGGTCGCGGGGACTTGGGCTTGTCATGGTTGTGGTTCATTGTTCTTCCCGTCGCGGTGAAATATTGGAATTCCGTTGGACCGGCCGGGTCAGGGCCCCGGGCGCTCCGGCCCCGCTGTTTTTCAGTTCGCGAATCCCGGCCAGGGAAAAGGCGGCGACGTGTTCCGCGTAGGCCGCCACGTCGTCGATTTCCCGGCGGAAGCCTGGACCGCCTTTCTTTTTCGGTGAAGGTCGTCTTCCGGCGACCAGGGGGTTGAAGCATTGGGCCGTGATGCCGAGGCGGCAATATGCAACCTGCCTGGGGTCGGCCCGGGGGCCGAGGAGTTCCCGTAGGAGGCCTTCCAGGTCCAGGGTCAAGGGCCCGAGAGTTTTGTCCAGGATATCGTCGAGCAACCCGGTGGGACCGGCCAGCTCGTTTTGAGCGATATGGAATTCCCGGTTGTTTTCGTCCGTGACCCGATGGATCAGGGCTGAAATCCGGCCCCGGAGACGTTCCTCGGGCGGCGCGGAGGCGGGGACCCCGCCGTCGAAGGGATGGGCCGCCAGGGATTCCTCGAAGAAATGCCGCCATGTTTCGACATAAAGTTTTTCCTTGCCGCCGAAATGGTAATTGACCGCGGCCACGTTGACTCCAGCCAGTTCGCATATTTCGGCTATGCCGGCTTCGTGGAAGCCTTTTTCCGCGAAGACTTCCCCGGCCGCCTCGAGCAGCCGCCGCTTGGTTATAACCGTGTCTTTTCTGGGGGCTTTCATTTTTCCTCCCGTCGTATTTTCAAATTACAATTTAAAGTAGTAACTTCAATTTTTGATTGGGATTTTGTCAGGGAATTGTAAATAAACGGTAAATTGCGAACGGGAAGCCCTCCGGCGGAGCGGGGCGTTGGCCGGCGAGGCCTGGTTTTTAGTCGCCGAATGGTTTTATACTTGGCGACCATTCCGATCGCGCCAAGGAGGGCCGGCGCGGGGACCCGCCCCGACAAGCTTTAAACAACCACCACCGGCGGTACAATGTAGGGGCGCCTCCCCGTGGGCGCCCTCTTTTTTCGGATGCGCAACTATCTATGTCTCTAATTAAGACTTTTTACAAAGACATCCATTATTTGCTGGTTCTCAAGCTAGAGCTTGGGAACCAGCC
>JAZDGM010000091.1:0-9369 GCA_043806915.1 Pseudomonadota bacterium
CGGAGAATCCCCGCCGCCGGCGGCGCTACTTGGGTATGGGCACGCTGCCCATTATGTACTTGAGGTCGTCGTCGTTGAATTTCAGGCCCACGCCGACATAGGCGGAGGTTCGGTCCTGATCGCTGATGAAATCGTCCCAGCCGCCGCTGACGTAAAAATACTTCCAGATGTTGTACGCCGCCTCGGCCCGGAGGTGGGCCGGATGGCTCAGGTCGCCGGTGAAGCCCTCGAAGGTCAGGCGCAGGGCGTCGTCGAAAAAGGTATAGTCCAGGCCCACGCCGCCGCTGGATTCAATGATGCCGCCCCTAAGGGTGAGGTCCCCCCACCGCCGGGCGATCTGGGCGTTGAATTTCCAGGCGTCCTTTTTCCATTTCTCGTCCACGCTCTTGATGGGGATGCCGTTGACCACCTGGGTGCGCTCGGTCTTGGAATAGGCGCCGTTGGGGTCGGAGACCAGACCCACCAGGTAGAATTTATCCGGACTGGGCTGGATGCGCAGGTTGATGGTCGATTTCATTTCATCATGCCGTATCAACCAGTCGCCGTGATAATCCACGTAAACCTTGAAGGCCTTGTCCTTTTGCAGGTAGTCCTTGATTCCGGACACGGCCTCGTTGACGCCGTCGATGGTTTCGTCGTCGTTGACCAACTTGCCCAGGGTCCCCTGCCCCTTATTGATTTTATTCGAGATATCCTTCAGGCTCGCCAAGGTGTCGTTCAGGGTTTTGGCCGTTTTGTCGTCGTTGATCAACGAACCGATGGTCCCTTCCCCCCGGTTGATCCGCTCGGCGATGCCCTGGATGGAAGCGATGGTCAGGGTCAATTTTTCGGATGTTTCCCGGAAGCCGGCCACTATGGCGTCGATATCGCCCTTGTTGTTGGAAGTGATGTCGCGCAGGTCGGCGGAAAAAATCGTCAGGTTGGCGACAATCCGGTTCAACTGCTCGTTGTTGTCCCGAACCAGCGCGGCCAGGTTGGCGCTCAGTTCCCCCAGGTTGGCGATGATGCTTTTAAGGTCGGCGTCGGGCCCCCGGCCCTCCAGGGCATTGCCCAGGATGGCGGCGGCGTTGCGAATTTCGGAGGCCGCTTCCCCGACCTTGCCGAAAACCATGTCCATGTCCACCGGGGTGACCGTTTGGGAGATGCGCCCTCCGGCCGGGATGGCGGCCAGCTCGGGGTCCCCGGGGATAATTTCGATATATTTATCGCCCAACACCCCGCTGGTCCGGATCATGGCCCGGCTGTCCAGGGGCAGGATCACCTTCCGGTCGATGAACATGGTTATCATGGCCTGGGGCCCGTCCAGGGAAATATCCTCGATGGTCCCGACCTCGATGCCGGCGATACTCACGGGCACGCCCTTCTTCAACCCGCCGGCGTTCTCGAACAGGGCCGCCACCTGGTAGCCTTCCTTCTTGCTCAGTTCAAAGCCGCCGATCTTGAAGGACATGTACATCAAGATGATAATGGCCGCCAGGACGAAAATTCCGACCTTGGCCTCGGTGGAAAAACCTTTCATTATTTGTTACCGCACCTTAATCGCCTAGTTCCATGGGACCCTCGGCGTTCCCGTCTAGAAACTGCCTGACCACGGGATCGTTCGAATTTTTTATTTCTTCCGGCGGCCCCCAGACGATGATCCGACCTTCGTAAATCATGGCCACCCTATGGGCGATATGCAGGGTCGCCGGAATATCGTGACTGATGACCACCGCGGTGACGCCGAGTTTGTTCTGGGTCTCGACGATCAAGTCATCCACCTGCCCGCACATAATCGGGTCCAGGCCGGTGGTGGGTTCGTCGAAAAGGAGTATTTCCGGTTCCATGACAATGGCCCGGGCCAGGCCCACCCTTTTTCTCATGCCGCCCGATATTTCCGAGGGCGAAAGGTCCTCCACGCCCTCGAGCCCCACCAGGGCCAGTTTTTCCGACACGCGGCGGCTTATTTCCGCGCGTTTCAGCCGGGTGTGCTGCCTTAGGGGAAAGGCCACGTTGTCCCCCACGGTCAGGGAATCGAACAGGGCCGCGTCCTGGAAGAGCATGCCGAACCGTTTCCGGACCTGGTTGAGCTCGGCTTCCCCGAGCTTGACCAAGTCCCGGTCATCCAGGATAATACTTCCTGAATCCGGTTTCATCAACCCGATGATCAACTTCAGCAGGACGCTCTTGCCGCCTCCGGACCGGCCGATGATGAAATTGATCTTGCCTCGCTCGATGTCGAGATTCAATCCTTTCAGGACCGCCGCGTCCTGGAACGATTTATGAAGTTCGACGATCCTGATGACCGCGTCCATGATTAAAACATTATGGCGGTCAGCATGTAGTTGCTGATCAGGATGATGATCGAACTCAAGACCACCGCCTCGGTGGTGGCCTTGCCCACGCCCTCGGCCCCGCCCGAGGCGTAGAACCCCTTGTAGCAGCCGATCAGGGACATGACCCCGCCGAAAACCGCGGATTTGACCAGGCCGTTGACCAGGTCCGACATATCGACGTAAGTAATTATATTGCCGACAAAAAGGCCCGCGTTGATCCCCAGGAGGTCCACGCCGACCAGGTAGGCCCCCAGCACGCCCACGAAGTTGGCGATGGCCGTGAGCAGGGGCAGCACTATCAAGCCGGCCAGGACCCGGGGGACCACCAGGTATTTGATGGGATTGGTCGCCATGACGTACAGGGCGTCGATCTGTTCGGTGACCCTCATGGTGCCGAGTTCGGCGGCCATGGCCGACCCCGCCCGCCCGGTCACCATCAAGGCGGTCAGGACCGGGCCGAGTTCCCTGGCCATGGCCAGGGCCACGGTCATGCCGACCATGCCCTCGGCGCCGAACTGCTTGAAGCCGTAATAGCTTTGCAAGGTGAAAACCGCCCCGGTGAAGGCCCCGGTCAGTATGACCACAAACAGGGAATTGACGCCGATGAATTCCATCTGCTTGAAAATTGACCGGAACCGGTAGGGCGGCCGGACCGCCCAGGTCAGGGCGCCGGCCAGCATGAACAGTATCCGGCCCATTTCCTCAAGGGCGTGCATGGCCGGACGCCCCAGCATTTCCAGGATTTTAAACATGGGTTTACTTGGTCTTCATCACAAAGACGCCGTCCCAATCCGGGGCGGGTGGATTCAGCTTAAGCTCGGCCGTCCTCTCGAGGTAAAGCTCGGTGGGGTTGTCTTCGGGGTAATAGACGTTTATGGCGGAAAAAATCTTCATGGCCTCGTCCCAGCGTCGGTTTTTATAGGCCATTATACCCCGGGAAAAGGCCCGGACCATCAGAATCTTGTCCCTGGGAACCTTTCCGGGCTCGCCCAGGAGTTCGAATATCCGGACCGGCCGGGCTTTTCCCTTGACGGCCACGGCGTCCAACTCCCGGCAAATCAATTCTTCCTTGACCTGCTCGAAGGTCATTTCCCCGATGATGATATTGGTCCCGTATTGCTTGTTGGCCCCTTCCAGTCGAGACCCCAGATTCACCGAATCCCCCATGACCGTGTAATCGAAGCGAGTGTCCGACCCCATGTTGCCCACGACCATGGGCCCGCTGTTGAGGCCGATCCCGATATCGATGAACGGCAGGCCCGGGTCTTCCAGCGCCCAGGTTTTTCTCAGGTTTTCCAGTTCATGCATCATTTCCAGGCTGGCGCGGCAAGCCAGGGACGCATGCTTGGGCTGGCTGAGCGGCGCCCCCCAGACCGCCATGATGGCGTCGCCGATGTATTTGTCCACCAACCCGTCGAACTTGAACACGATGGAAGTCATGGCCGTCAAGTACTGGTTGAGCAAATGGACCAGGGACTCGGGGTCCATGTTTTCCGAAATAGTGGTAAACCCGCGGATATCGGAAAAAAGAACGGTCATGATCCGCTTGTCGCCCCCCAGTTTGAGCATTTCGGGGTTTTTAAGCATCTCCGTCACGACCGAGGGGTTGACATAGTAGCTGAAGGCGCCCCGGATCTTTTTCTTTTCCCGTTCCTCGGTCACGTACCTGAAAATGGTGATGGACGTGTAAACCAGGATCAAGGTCGTGACGGGGTACACGATATTGGCCCACAACCCATGGACGAACAGCAGGTAATTGGTCCCGACGATGGCCGCGGCCAGCCCCATTCCCAGCACCGGCGCCGTCACCGCCGAGGCCCGGGGCAGTAACAGACCCAGAATCAGGGCCGTTAGCAGGATCAAGGCCAGGTCGAACACCGCCGTCCAGTTGGGCCGCACCAAAAAGTCGCGGTGCAGAATGTTGTCGATGACGTTGGCGTGAATCTCCACCCCGGGAAAAAGGCTGTCAAAGGGCGTGACCCGCATGTCGTAAATGCCCACGGCCGTGGCGCCGACCAGGACTATCTTGTCCCGGAATGTAGCGGCGGGAAGATTTCCATCCAAGATGTCCACGATCGAGTAATGCGGAAACGTTCGTCCCGGACCCCGGTAATTGACCAGCAGGCGGCCCATCTCGTCGGTGGGCAGGTTGAAGGGGCCCACGCTGACGGCCTCGACTCCGACCTGGGATACGTTCAAGGCCGAGGACGCCTGGTCAAGCGACGCCCGGAGCGCTTGCAGGGAAAGCGGCATGTAATACTGGTCGCGGCAGGCGATGGCCATGGGGACCCAGCGCACCGTGCCGTCGGGATCGGGAAACATGTTGAAGAAACCGCAGAACCTGGCGACGTCGGACAGAAGGGGGATGTTGGCTTCCGGCATGAACGCCCGGGAAAAGTGGGCGGTCTTGAGTTCCACCTCCCGGGAAGTCAGGCGGACGAAGGGGTACCGGCCCTCCCTGACCCCCTCTATCTTCCTTTCCAGTTCCTCCGGGGAGATGTGAGCCACCGAATCGTCCCGGTTCATATGAAAAAAATACCCCAGGACCACCCTGTCCCCGACCTCCCCGATGGCCCGGGAAAGGGCCAGGTCATAATCCGCTTTTTCCTTCTCCCGGACCAGTAGGTCTTCCAGGGCCCGATTGGCCCCGGAGCTCCGGCTTATCTCGTCGAGCAACCGTTGGATCAAGGACAGGTTGGTGTTGGCGTCCACCTCGAAAAAACCGATGTCAAAGGCGACCGCCTTGGCGCCGCCGGCGGCCAGGTTCCTGACCATGTTCGCGATCACGTCCCTGGGCCAAGGCCATCGCCCCACCCGGTCCACGCTTTTTTCGTCGATGGCCGCGATGACCACTTCCGGACCGGGCCGGATGGGGCCCCGGAGGAGAAACCGCACATCCAGGGCCTTCAACTCCACCACTTCCAAAAAACGTGGTCCGGTAATATAGACCCCGATCAGAATGCCGGCCAAGGTCAGGCTGATTAAAAGAGGATTGAAGTTGTAGATTCGACGAAGGGTCTCGCCCATGGCCGCTGGAATCCTTTTGCCCCGGGATTGTCCGGCCGGGTCCCTCCCCCGAAAAAAGGCCCGCGCCGGCGAACTTGAAAAAACAGTCCGAATAGCCGATTGTCAAACTTCGGTCGTTGACCCAACTTGCCGTCGGCCTCAATTTTAACTCGTCTCTAGACCGCCGTATGTCCGCGAGTTAAATATACCGCCCTTCCAACTTTTGCAAAAATCCGTGTTGGGCAATCGGCTCCGAAAACCTTATGGCATCCATACCAGATAAGGGATGGATTTTCAATATTTTTATACCCGCGGACCAGGTCCCCCCGGCGTCGCCCCGACAGGGCGGCCGGGAGCCTCAGCGTTCCGGAACGAACCAGATCGGTTTTTGCGCCGCATCATAGAACGCCAGGCTCGGCGCCGCGCCCTCGGCCAAGGCCAGATGAGCCCGGGGCAGGCCCTGGCCATCCGCCAGGGCCAGGCCCAATTGGCTTTTATCCTGCCACAGGGCCACCCGCCCCTTGCCGGCCTCGTCGCTCATCTTGAGGGCCGGGGCGCCTTCCGTCGACAAACCCAGGGACGTCCGGTCAAACCCGTTGCGGTCCATGAAGGTCAGGTCGGGCGACCCCGCCGCGGACAGGGCCAGGCGGACCCGGGGCTTGCCGTCGGGGTCCCGCAGCCGCAGCCCCGGCGAACTTTCCTGGTCAAAACCAAGTTCCACCTGAAATTCACCTGCTTCTCCCAGCAGGATGAAGCGGGGACGGCCTCGAAAAAGAGACAACAACCCCCTGGTCCGACCGCTTTCGTCGACCAGCCTCAACTCGGAAACTGTCGTCGGCCCGGCTTCCCGCCCCTGGGCCAGGGCCGGTTGGTTGAGGAGCCAACCGGAGGCGGCGCCCCCCAAAAAACCGCTGGCCACCGTAAGAAAAATCAGGAACAAGTATTGTCTTCGGGTCATTTCGCCTCCGCGGGGCTGGAGATCATATCTATAAAACACCCGCCTTCCTTGCTTGACGCGGGCGAAGATGGGAGAGCGACGGTTCCGCCGAGGTCGGGCGGCGCCGGCGGCCGGTCTAGTTCCTCGACGTTGATTTGGGCCCGGGAATCCGCGACGTCGGCGTCGGACGCCGAGACGGGAAAAAATATATAGCCAAGACCGGCGGTGATCTTGTTCACCCATCCCCCTCGACCAAGGGCGAGTCGAGAACCGCCTTGCACCGGCAGGGGCAGGTAATCACCCGTGTCATACACCCAGAACACCGGGTCGGTTATATTGTTCGCCGCGGCTGTCAGGCGTACTGGAGTTCCCGTCGCGCCGTCATAAACCATGATGGAATCGACATCCACCGGTCTTTGATACGGGTTCCCGATCTGGTTCCAGCCGGGGTGCAAGGTGATGGTCGTTCCCCGGGTCCCGCGTGACCCGCCAATGACCAACGGGTTTTCCGGCGATCGGGTGGCCGTGCCGTTAAAAACCAAGTCCGCTCCCTGGCGGAAAAGAAACCAAGCCGCCCAGCCGGGAAAGAGTTCTTTCGCCGTCTCGTATTTCACAAAAGCGCCTTCCGAATTGGTATACCCTTCAAAAGGATATTCAGTGTAAGCCTGAACTTTGGCGTCCCAGAATCCTATACGCATTTTAGTCGTGTCATAGTCACTGATCAAGGCGCCTAAAACCTGGACCGGATCGGTGGAATCCGGCTGAACGGGCATTGAGATTATTCTGAAATCCTTGGAGGCCGTTCCGGCGGATAGGGCAATTTGCTCAAAAGCCCCAGCCGCCTGAAGCCCCAGGCCGGAAGGATCGATTATAACGCCGTTGGCGGCGCCGTCCTGGTCGCCGTCGCCTCCGTCAATGAGCTCAACCGTCACCTGGGTTCGATCCTCGTTAAAGGATGCATGGGCTGAATAATCCAGCCAGTCGCCTGACTCGGCCTGGTATTTCATCCATTTGTAACCATCTGGCGCCGGGCTTTCCAGGTAAAAGACCAGTTTGACGGAACCTCCCACCGTATCCGCGACCAGTGACAAGGCCAGAACATCGGTCAGAAACTCCACCGGCTTGTCCAGGCTGAAGGGGATGTCTTCGGGCCGCGCGCCAGCAAGGGCCGTAAGATTTCCTCCCGAGACGGTCACGGCCGAGGCGGTTCCGGATGAATTGAAAAAAGTCAGGGAGTTCGAGGGAAAAGCCGGGTTGCTGATGCCGTTGTCCTTGACCGTGATCCCGGCTTGATCCGTGGACCAGATGCCGGCCGAGTCCGTGACCTTTAATTCAAAGGTTAATTTTTGATTCGCCGAAACAGGCGGGGTTACAAAAGTGACCGCGGCGCCTTGTCCCTGATTGGACAAGACGACGCTCGGCTCCCCGGCCGCCCGCACTTGAGTCCACTGATAGGAGGCGATGGTTGAGGTTGCGCTTTTGGAGCCGGAACCGTCTAGGGTCACGGTCACGGAGCCTTCGACAACCTCCTGGTCAGGTCCGGCGTCGGCTGTGGGCGGCGTGCCTCGACTGTTGATGGTCAGAACGGCTTGGACGGTGTTTGAACCCAAACCGCCCGAGTCGTAGGCTTTCCAACCGAATGACGTTTGACCATGCCAACCGGAGTCGGGACGGAAGAAAAGGCCGGCCCAGGAACTCCGGTCGATTATTTGCCCCTGGGTCGCCTCAAGGCTGGTTCCGCCGTTGTTCAAATACAGTACTCCGTTGTTTGGGAGGGAGGCAAGTTGAACCTTGGCGGCCGCATCTCCGGCGTCGGGATCAGAGACTGCGTTGGCGAAGTCGGCGGTGGAAAAATATAGGTCGGTGTTGGAGGTTCCGGTCTTGGAGAATCCGAATGCATTTGGGGCGTCGTTGGCCGGGTTGATGGTGATGTTGACGTTGGCCGAGGCCGAGAAAGCGTCGGACTGATCCGAGGCCTTCCAGGTAAATGACGTGGACCCGTTCCAATCGGCGTCCGGGACGAAGGTCAGGTTGGCCAAGTCGGCCGAGGCGATCTGGTCGTTGACGGAGACGGCCGTTCCCGAGTTTTTCAGGGTCCCGTTGGCCGGCAGGGAGAGAATCTCCACTATCTTCAGGGAGTCTCCGGCGTCGATGTCGGAGAAGGCGCCGGTGAAGTCCGAGGCGGCGAAGGTCAGGGTCGCGTCCTCGTCGCCGGTCTTGGAAACGTCCGTGACGGTCGGGGCGTCGTTGGCCGGGTTGACGGTGATGTTGACGTTGGCCGAGGCCGAGAAGGCGTCGGACTGGTCGAACGCCTTCCAGCCAAAGGACGTGGACCCGTTCCAGTCGGCCGTCGGGATGAAGGTTAGGTTCGCCAGGTCGGCCGAGGCGATCTGGTCGTTAACCGAGACTGCCGTCCCGAAGTTCTCGAGGGCCCCATTGGCCGGCAGGGACATGATTTCAACCGCCTTCAGGCTATCCCCGGAGTCGATGTCGGAGAAGGCCCCGGTGAAGTCCGAGGCGGCGAAGGTCAAGGCCGCGTCCTCCTCGCCGGTCTTGGAGACGTCCGTGACGGTCGGGGCGTCGTTGGCCGGGTTGATGGTGATGTTGACGCTGGCCGAGGCCGAGAAGGCGTCGGACTGATCGAACGCCTTCCAGCCAAAGGACGTGGACCCGTTCCAGTCGGCCGTCGGGATGAAGGTCAGGTTCGCCAGGTCGGCCGAGGCGATCTGGTCGTTGACCGCGACCGCCGTCCCGGAGTTCTCGAGGGCCCCGTTGGCCGGCAGGGAGAGTATCTCCACTTACTTCAGGGTGTCCCCGGAGTCGATGTCGGAGAAGGCCCCGGTGAAGTCCGCGGCGGCGAAGGTCAGGGTCGCGTCCTCCTCGCCGGTCTTGGAGACGTCCGTGACGGTCGGGGCGTCGTTGGCCGGGTTGACGGTGATGTTGACGCTGGCCGAGGCCGAAAAGACGTCGGACTGATCGAACGCCTTCCAGCCAAATGACGTCGACCCGTTCCAGTCGGCCGTCGGGATGAAGGTCAGATTCGCCAGGTTCGCCGAGGCGATCTGGTCGTTGACCGCGACCGCCGTCCCGGAGTTCTCGAGGGTCCCGTTG
>JAZDGM010000092.1:0-16031 GCA_043806915.1 Pseudomonadota bacterium
AGAAGTCCATTGCCGGCTCCAAAAGCGGAATGCCCAGCGTTCTCGACCAATTCTATCAATAATTGCCTAATTTCGGCTTCATCTTCCACCACCAGGATTTTGGCCATTTTTTTCTCCAGCATGCAGGTTTGTTCTCTCCCCGATAGTTTGGCACGTCGGAAAAAAAAGAACAAGCTCCCGGCCTTATTCGGCGCCGTTCTTCCAGCCTTTTTCAGCGACATCGATTATTATTTGATTTTATCCCGTTTTTTCATTATTTGCTGGTTCCCAAGCTAGCGCTTGGGAACCCGGGAAGGGGAAGCTCTATCTTCCCCACTTTATCCGGAAAGTAACCAAGGGGAATCAACCCGGCGTTTCAATTCCGTGGCTTTTGCGCGGCGGTGAAGGTATCGATATTAGTGGGTTTGAAATTTGATCCGTCTCCTTGAACCCAGGCCTGAAGGCTCGCCGGGCAAGGTCTAACAACTGGCCAGCGATTATGGGGAGGGCGGGGGCGCTACATCTCTAGAGCGAGGAAACTGGAGCTTCCCTGGCCGAGGTTCCCAAGCTCTAGCTTGGGAACCAGCCGGGCTCATTTTTATTTGGCCATTTTTTTACATTTTCAACCGGCCGCTAACACCTTGCCCCAAACGGAGGCGAGAGCCGGGCCAGACAATTATCACCCTCGCCCGGGGTTGGGGCGAGGGGGGGCCTTGGTTCACCCGGGCCGGCGGGGCCAGCTAAGATGTTGGGTTACGCTTCGCTAACCCAACCTACTTAAATCACATTATTTTTTGACAAGCTGGGGCGAGCCGGCCCAGGCGACTCCTCCGGAAAAAAAGCCGGGGGTTGTCAGGGGCGCCGGCCCCGCCCCGCGCCATCAGACGGCGGCGCGGTCGTTTCCGACAATTGCCCTGTTTTCCGGGGAAACCGGCGGGGGAACGGGCTCGCCGCCGGGGATCATCCTCACCGCGCCAAAACGTGGCGGACAAGACTCCAGACACGCGCCGCATTTGAGGCATTTGTCCTGGTCAATGACATGAACCCGGCCCTTGCCGCCCGTGATCGCCTCCGCCGGACATTTTCGCAGGCAGATCATGCAAGCCCGGCATAGATTCGGATCGATATGGAAAGAGACGGGTTCGTCGAGTAATTGGCGCACTTCCTCGCTGGTGTATAAACCCTTGTAGGCTTCATCCCGGTCGAGACGCAACGAAAGCTTTTTCCTTTCCGCCAGTTTGATATAGGGAATCAGCTTGATCGCCCTTGCGAGCCTGGCGGTCAAGAGGCTTTTCTCGGCTTCCTCCCCAGGGCCTTGTCCCAAGGGTCCCCTTGCTTCAATTTTATTTGTAAAATCAGTCATAACCTCGGCGAAGCGTATTCCCTCGGACACCGAGACCCATTCGAGCCGCAATCGTTCGGGGTCGATTCCCACCTGTTCGAGTATCTTTCGGCCGAGATGCATCATACTTAAGGCGTCGTAATTCCCCTCGGTGACATAGTGGCATTCGCCGGGCCAGCAACCTCCGATAAAAACCCCATCATGGCCGGCCAAAAAGGCCCGCAACACGAAGGAGATATCCACCCGTCCGGAACACATCAGCCGTATCACCCTGATGCGGGGAGGGTATTGAAACCGCGACACGCCGCATAGGTCCGCGCCCGCGTAACAACACCAATTGCATAGAAAACCCAGAATCCTTGGTTTGAACCTCGTTACCGCTACCATTTTCGTATCGCCCCCTTGTCGGAGGTCCCGGCTGGACCTCGCGAAGAACCTTCCCCAAGTATTAAGCCGAGATCGCTTTCATCAACCAAGGACCCGACCGCCGGATAAACGCCCGCTCCCGGCCCAGGAAGCGACGCTTCTATCTGGCTGAACACTTCCTCGTCGGTGTAGTGCTTGAGCCGAATCGCGCCGGTGGGACATTTGGCGTTGCAAAGGCCGTCTCCCTTGCAGAGAACGGGATTGACCGCGGCCTTGACGCCCCGCCTGGTTTCCCGCAACTCAATGGCCCCGTAAGTGCAAGCGTCCCGGCACATGCCGCAGGCAATGCATTTCTTCTCGTTCACCTCGCACACCGAGCCGGAAGCCGTCACCGAATCCCGGGACAGCAGCGTAGCCGCCCGGCCGGCCGCGCCATGAGCTTGGCTGATGGTTTCGGAGATGTGCTTGGGATAATGGGCGGTCCCGCACAGGTAGACCCCCTCGGCGGCGAAGTCCACCGGCCGCAGCTTGACATGGGCTTCCTGGAAGAACCCTTCCGGGCTCAAGGCCGCCTTGAAAAGCTTGGATATTTCCATGGTCCCCGCCGCCGGTATGATCGCGGCGGACAGGACCAGGTAATCGGCTTCAAGCACAAGGTCCCGCCCGAGGACATAATCCCGCGCGAAGACCTTCAAGACCGGCCGGCCCCCCGCCGCGTCCTCTTCCACCCTGGGCGGGGCCCCGGGCTCGAAGCGGATGAATTTGACCTCCCGATTAGAGGCTTCCCGGTAATAATCCTCCCTAAAACCATAGGTCCTCATGTCCCGATAGAGGACGGCGATATCCATCCCGGGGTTGAGTTCCTTCAATTTCAAGGCGTTCTTGACGGCCTGGCCGCAACAGACGCGGGAACAGTAGTTGCGGTCCTCTTGGCGGCAGCCCACGCATTGGATCATCACCATGCTCCGGGCGGCGAGAGGGCCCTCTTCCCGGGCGGCGATTTTCCCTTCCAGTTCAAGTTGGGTCAAGACCCGGTCGTTGCTTCCATACAAGTATTCCCGGGGTTTGTATTCATCGGCCCCGGTGGCGATGATGGTCGCGCCATGTTTTATTTCCCTCACCCGCCTTTCCGACTTGACCGTGGTGACGAAATTCCCCACGTATCCGCCGGTCTTGACGATAACGGCGTCGGTCAGGACATGGATCGAGGTATGTTGGTTGACCCGCCGTTCCATCTCCCGCGCCCAGGCCGGCACGTCCAAGCCCTCCAGGGTGTAGTGAAGCCTTCGCGCCATTCCTCCCAGTTGTTTTTCCTTCTCCACCAAATAGACCTCGAACCCCTGCTCGGCCAGGCCGAGGGAACTGGTCAGGCCGGCCAGGCCTCCCCCGACCACCAACGCCGCCTTGTTGACCGGGAGGGAAAATTCCCGCAGCGGTTCCAGAAGAATCGAGCGGGCCGCGGCCATTCTGACGATATCCTTGGCCTTTTGGGTGGCTTCCTCGGGTTCCTTCGAGTGCACCCAGGAACAATGTTCCCGGATGTTCGCCATTTCCAGGAGATACTGATTTATTCCCGCTTCCCGCAGGGTTTCCCGGAACAGCGGCTCGTGGGTCCGGGGAGTGCAAGCGGCGACGACCACCCTATTCAGCCCTTTTTCCCGGATGGCGGCGGCGATTTTTTGGGCCACGTCCGCGGCGCAGGAAAAGAGGTCTTCCTGGGCGTGGACCACCCGGGGCAGGGTCAAGGCGTATTCGACCACGGCGGGAACATTGACCACCCGGCCGATATTGGCCCCGCAATGACACAAGAAAACGCCCACCCTGGTCTCTTCCAGCGACACGTCCCTTTCCGGCGGATAAACCCTGGCCCTGGCCAGTTTGCCGCGCCGGCGAGACAGAAGGCCTCCGCACAGGGAACCGGCCCCGCCGGCGGCGACCACCGATTCCGGTATATCCAGCGGCCCCTGGAAGGCCCCGCTGACAAATATTCCGGGGCGGGATGTCTCCATCGGGTTCACGAGGCTGGTTTTACAGAAACCGCGGGAATCGAGTTCGACGCCGAACTTCCCGGCCAATCCCTTGAAATCCGCCGGCGGCGTCAAGCCGACGGAAAGCACCACCAGGTCGAATTCTTCCTCCCTAACGCCGGCGTCGAAGGTGGAATACCTGATGGTGACGTTCTTGCCGTCTTCGGTTTCCCGGCCCACCGCGGCTTGGCTTCTGATGAACCGGACCCCGGGAAGACTCGCGGCCCGCTGGTAAAAACGCTCGAACCCCTTGCCGTGGGACCTGATGTCGTTATGGAAAATAGCGGCCGTTATCCCGGGGTCGTGGTCCTTGGCTAGAATGACCTGCTTATGGGTATAGGAACAGCAGACCGCGGAACAATAGCTGTTATGGCCCGGCGCCAGGCTTCTCGAACCGACGCATTGTATCCAGGCTATGTTTTTCGGGTGCGCGCGGTCGGAAGGACGCAGCACCTCCCCGTCGTAGGGACCGGTGGCGCAGAGCAGTCGTTCAAAATCGAGGCTCGTAACCACGTTCGCATACTTGCCGTACCCGTACTCGTCCACCGCCCCGGGGTCGAACGTTTCAAAGCCGGGCGCCAGGATCACGGCCCCGACCATGACTTCCAGCGTCTCCGGTTGTTGATGCAAATCCAGTGCCCCGTTCTTGCAAGCCGCCTGGCAGATGGCGCATTGACCGCCGTGGAGGAAAAGGCAGGACTCATCGACATACGGGACCAGCGGGATCGCCTGGGCGAAATACATATGGATCGCCTTGGAAGACGACAGCCCGCGATTGTAGGGGTCGGCGATCAGAAGCGGGCAATATTCCGCGCACGACGCGCAACCCGTGCATTTTTCCTCATTGATATAGCGGGGCTTCCTGGTCAGGCCTATCCGGAAGTCCCCGGCCCGCCCCTTCACGACGTCGACTTCCGTCATGGTCATTATTTCTATGTTCGGATGCCTGTTGCATTCGTTGAACTTCGGAGATTCAATGCACATGGAACAGTCGTTGGTGGGAAAGGTCTTGTCAAGCATGGCCATCTTGCCGCCAATGGTCGGGGATTTCTCGACCAGGTAGACCTTGAAGCCGGCGGCGGCCAGGTCCAGGGAAGCCTGAATCCCGCTGATCCCGCCTCCAACCACCAAAACATCTCCATGAAGTGCGTCGCCAAGACTTTTCGGGAAACGTCCCTCAAGCGCGTCTGTTCTCATGTCGCCCATCCTTGGCGGGTCCCGGCGTCGGGACGTCCCGCGTTGTCCGGCCCGTGCTCGCGCCGGCGAGTTGGAGCGGGCCGCGGCGAGCCGCGAAAAATTCGCCCGCCCGCGCCTTCGATTGGGCCAATGTAGCCACATTTTAGCTATTCGTCAAGTCAATATTTGATATTGTAAAAATCTATATAACCGGCCGAAGTTCCCCCCTCCTAGCCATTCAAGCTCCCCTCGGCAGGCCGCGGGAATGCGCTCGCCGGCATGTCGAAGCCGGGACCACGACCGGCGGAACCACCGGCGCGGGGTTTTCCGCGCTTCCTTATGTTTTCGGGAAGGGACTTGAATTTTCCCGCGACCTGTGGGACGTTGACGAAAATAGTTCTTGCCGATAGGTGTCATGGATAAATCAGCGGCCATAGCCGAATATCTGGCGCGGACCGGGAAGCTGGGAAGCCAAGTCCGGGTCGACTTCCTGGCCGCCGGAGAATACAACGAAAACTACCTGGTCCGAACCGGCCGGAGCGACTATGTTTTTCGGCTCAACCACGGCAGCCAGCTCGGGCTTTCGAACCAGATCGAATATGAATTCGCCGTGCTGGAGGCCGCGGCCCCCAGCGGCGTCACGCCGCGCCCCCTGTTTTGCGACCCCCGCCCGGAAGGCCTGCCCTCGGGCGTGCTGGTCATGGAATATCTTCCCGGCGGCCCCTTGGATTACCGGCGCGACCTGGAAAAGGCGGCCCGGGTGCTGGCCCGGGTCCATGCCCTGGCGCCGCCCGCGGGGTTGTTGGTTCAACCCGACCCGATCCGGGACATCGCCGCCGAGAGCCTGGGGCTGCTTTCCCGCCACCCGGACCATCCCCGGCCCGACCTCCGCGAGCGCCTCGAAGCCTACCACCGTAAAATAATGGACTTAAGCCGGGAACATGGGCCGTCGTTCGCCGCCGAGCCCCGGGTCCTGGTCAACACGGAGGTCAATTCCGGCAATTTTCTGGTGGACGGAGACCACGCCTACCTGGTGGACTGGGAAAAAGCCGTGGTTTCCTCCCGGTTCCAGGACCTCGGGCATTTTCTGGTCGCCACCACGACCCGCTGGAAAACCGACGTCACCTTGACCCGGGAAGAAAAACGTCGTTTTCTCGCCTCGTACCGGGCCGAGGGCCTCGCGCTTGGCGGCGCCCCGCCCGACCTGGACGAACTGGAAGTCAAAACCTCCCTGCTGGAAAGGACCATCCTGCTCCGGGCCTTGTCGTGGTGCTTCATGGCCTACCATGAATACACCCGGACGGACCGGCCCTTGAAAAACCGGGACGCTTTTCTTAAGATCAAGCAATACTTGGCCGAGAGCGAATGTTTCTTGAAGTAAAAGAAATCCGCAAGTCGTTCCAGGGCCGGGTAGTCCTGGACAAGATAGACTTTCAGGTCGAAGCCGGGGAAATAGACTCCATCATCGGTCCTTCCGGAGTCGGCAAGACCACCCTCCTCGCCATCATCGCCGGCCTGGAAAAAGCCGATTCCGGGCGGGTTGTCTTCGCCAAGCCGCCTTCCAAAAACAACCCGGTCATCCTGGTTTTTCAGGATTACACGCTTTTTCCCAACATGACGGTTTGGGACAACGTCTCCTTCGGGCTCACGGTTCGCCGCCGGCCCCGCCGGGAAATCAGGGAAAAAACCGAAAGGCTGCTCGATTTTTTCCAGCTCGGGCCCCAGGCCGGACAATATCCGGCGGAGCTTTCCGCCGGCCAGAAACAGAGGACGGCCCTGGCGCGGGCCATGATCGTGGAACCATCCCTGCTGCTTCTGGACGAGCCGTTCGCCAACCTCGACCGGAACCTGAAGATGGAGACCGCCCGGTATATCCGCGAGACCCAAAAAAAATTCGGGGTCACCACCATCAGCGTGACCCACGACCTGGAAGAAGCCTTCGCCATGTCCGACAAGATCGGCCTTCTTCTCCACGGCCGCCTGGAACAATTCGATTCCGCCGCCGAGGTTTACCACCACCCCCAAACCATTGAAGCGGCCCGCTTCCTGGGGCCGGTCAACGTCATCCCGCTGGAGTTGCGGTCCTTTTTCGGACTCGGGCCGAACGCCGCCTCCCCCGGGGAGCTTGTTTTCGCCAGGCCCGAAAACCTGAGACTGAGCCTGGACCCGCAAGGTCCGGCCTGGGTGAGCGAAGTGGTGTTCGCGGGTCATTACATCGTCTACCGGGTTCGGCTGGGGGAAGCGGAATTCACCGTCTACGGATTGTCGGACGGCGTCCGCCCCGGGGACCGCGTCGCCCTGGAACTCCATGGCTTCCTGAAAAGCCGGACGCCCTGATGGACCCGGCCCGGAAGCAAGCCGCGCTCATTACCAACAAGGAGAGAGCAATGAAAAGGATGTGTGGACTTCTCTTGATCTGCCTATTCCTGGCCGCGCCATCCTGGGCCCTGGGCGCGGACGAGCGACTCCTCGACCAGGGCTTCGAGGGGATAGTCGCCTCGGCCCGGGGCGGGACGGTGCGTTTTTTCATGTTCGGCGGATTCGCCAACGTCAATCGCTGGATCGACTCCTTCGTGGCGCCCGAGATGAAAAAACGCTACGCCATCGCGGTGGAACGGGTCCCCATGGACCCGGCCGTCTTTATGAACAAGCTGTTGACCGAAAAGGCGGCCGGCAAGGACAAGGGCACAATCGACCTGCTCTGGATCAACGGCGAGAACTTCAAGAACGCCCGGCGGGCCGGCTTGCTGTTCGGCCCGTTCGCGGAAAAACTGCCTAATTTTCAAAAATACGTGGACCCCGAGACGGTCCGGTTCGATTTCGGCTTCCCCGTGTCAGGGTATGAAGCGCCGTACGGCCGGGCCCAATTCGTCCTGGAATACGACCAGGCCCGCACGCCCGAGCCCCCGCGCACCCTCGCCGCGCTCAGGGAATGGATCAAGAGCCGCCCCGGCCGGTTCACCTATCCCCGGCCCCCCGACTTTACCGGCTCGGCCTTCGTCCGCCAGGTATTCTACGCCGTGACCGGAGGCCCCGGCCAGTATCTGGATGGATATAACCCGGCCCTGTTTCACGAAAAATCGCCCCGGCTCTGGGACTTTCTCAACGAAATAAAACCGGGACTGTGGCAGGAAGGCCGGGCCTACCCCCAGGACGCGGCGGCCCTCGACACCCTTTTCAGCCGAGGCGAAGTGGATTTTTCCATGAGCTACCATCCGTCCCACGCCCAGTCCAAGATACTGGAAGGGACCTATCCCGAGACGGCCCGGACCCTGGTCCTGGCCGAGGGGTCGATTTTCAACACCCACTTCACGGCCATTCCGGCCAACGCCGTCAACAAGGCGGCGGCCCTGGTCCTGGCTGATTTCCTTTTGTCCCCGGAAGCCCAGTTGTCCAAATTCGACCCGGCCAACTGGGGCGACTTCCCGGCCCTCGACCTCGCCCGGCTGCCGGATGATTTTAGGGCTAGGTTCGCGGCCGTGGACCTCGGCCCGGCCACGCTCCCGCCCGCGACCCTGGCCCGGGCCGCGGTTCCGGAAATACCGTCCCAGTACCTGGAAGCCCTGGAAACCGGCTGGGACGAAAACGTGCTGAAATAGTGGCGAAAAAACAAAGAAGGGCGGACGCCGTGGTCCGCCCCGCGGGGCCGGGCCTAGCCGGCGGCGCTAGGTCCAGGATTTGTTTTTCTTGACCAATAGCAGGGACAAATAAGGAATTTTTTCGCCCCGCAGCGCGTCCAGGTTTCTTTCGACCCGCTGGTTTTCCAGCCCGCAGCAGGACACCAGTATGGAATTTTCCTTAAGGCCGCGCTCGTCCAGAACGTCGCAAATATGGTCGAACTGACGGTAGGTTTTGAGAATTACCGCGTTATCGGCGGCGGCCAGGGTCTTTTCCAAGCGGTCGTCGCAGCCCACGCCGGAAGCGATGAAGAGGTTTTCGCTCTGTTCGGCCAACACGGAACCGGTGAGGGCGGCCGCGGCTTGGAAGGATGTGACGCCCGGCACGATTTCGCAGTCGACTTCCGGGAAAATCGCCCGCACCGCCCGGTAGAGGTACGTGAAGGTGCTGTACAGCAACGGGTCTCCCAGGGTCAGGAACGCGGAAGCGAAGCCGGCCTTCAGTTCCCGGACCACCAGGGCCGCGTTTTCGTTCCAGGCGGCGGCGAGTTCCCGTTCGTCCCGGGACATGGGAAAACCCAGGGTCACGATCCGGGCCTGTTCCTTGAGGTAGGGCCGGGCGTTGGCCAGGGCCTGGGAATAGTCGTTTTTGGTCGATTGGGCCGCGAAAACCACGTCGACCCGTTCGATAATCCGGGCGGCCTTGATGGTCATCAATTCGGGGTCGCCCGGGCCGACGCCGATGCCGTAGAATTTTCCGTGTTGCATTATCATTCTCCTTCCCGCCCGTGCTCGATCCGGGTCGCCGCCTCGGGGTGCAGCCACGCGGCCAATTCCTCCACCGCTTCCAAATTGCGGGGGCCGGGCCGGGAATATTTTTGTTCGTCCACCATCAGGACCCGGCCGTTTTCAACCGCGTTCAGGGTCAGGAAATGGGAACGTTGGTCCAGGGGAATGGGGTTGGGGTTCATGGGGCCCTGTTGAATCAGGTAAAAATCGGGGTCCAGCCGCAGGAGTTCCTCCTCGCCCAACCGAAAAAACTTTTTAGGGCCGACCAGGACGTTTTTCCCTCCGGCGGCCCGAATTATCTCGTCTACCATGGACCCGCCCCCGGCGCCCAGAAGATTCGGGTACCGCACTTCAAAAAAAACCGTGGGCCGGGTCGGTTCAAGAATCAGGGCGCCGACCCGGTCGAGCCGGGCCTTCATTTTCGCGATCAGGCCGTCGGCCCGGTCCGGGACGTTGGTCAGGACCCCCAAGCGCTTGATCAGGGCGAAGAGGTCGTCAAAGGAATCGACCCGGAACAAGGCCGTGGGGACGCCGTATTTTTCCAGGACTTCCACGGCCTGGGAAGCCTCGTCCCGGCCCGCCATTTGCAAGACCAGGTCCGGCCGTTGGCCCAGCACCAGTTCATAGTTCGGCCGCATGTGGGTGCCGATGACCGGTTTTTCGACAATGGACGGGGGAAGCCGATCCGCGGAAGTTCGGGCCGCGATCCGGTCGGCCAGTCCCAGGGCGTCCAGGATTTCGTTGAAGGCGCCGTACAGGGCGATGATCCGCCGGGCCGGGCGTTCCAGCCGCACCGTCCGCCCGCGGTCGTCGGTTATTTCCACGGCCCCGAAAGCCGGTCCGGCGACGGCGCTAATGATCGGGACGAGGACGCCAAGGAGCCAGATGAGCCTGGGGCGTTCCCGTGAGGGGATGAGGCCCCACCTTGATTTCTGTTTCATAAATATCCGTCAAATTCGCTTCGGTGAATACTTCCTCCGGAAGTCCGTCCAGGACGACCCGGCCCTGTTTCAGAAAAATCAGCCGGGAACAGTAGAGCGCCGCGAGGTTCAGATCGTGGATGGCCGTCAGGACCGTGGTCCCCTTGAGGTTTCTCCGGCGCAGCAAGTCGTATATTTCCACCTTGCGGGCGATGTCGAGCCCGGAAGCCGCCTCGTCCAGCAGCAGGATGTCGGTTTCCTGGGCCAGGGCCCGGGCGATGAAAACGCGTTGAAACTCGCCGCCGGAAAGTTGGCCGAGCAGGCGGTCCCGAAACTGGTCGGTCTTGGTCTCCCGCAAGGCTTCCAGGGCGATCTCCCGGTCCCGGTCCTGGTAGCCGTTCCAAAAGGAAAGGTAGGGGTACCGCCCCATCAGCACCACGGACATGACCTTCATCTCGAAAACGTTTTGGACCCGCTGCGGGACCGAGGCCATGGCCCGGGCTTGTTCCCGGGCCTTCATTTCGTCGAGCCCGCGGCCCTGGATGAATATCCGCCCGGACAAAGGCTTCAGGACTCCGGACAAGGTCAGGAGCAAGGTCGTCTTGCCGCAGCCGTTGGGGCCCAGGACCCCGACCATCTCGCCGGCGGATACCCGCAGGTTGACATCCCGTAGCACCGCGCGGCGTCCGTACCCGGCCGACACCTGTTCCAGCCGGATCATCGCGACTCTTCCAGGGCCTTGCGGCGCAGCAGAAAGCAGAAAAATGGCCCCCCCAACAGGGCCGTGATCACGCCCACCGGCAACTCCGCTCCCCCGGGCAAAATCGTTCGGGCCAGGACGTCGGACCAGAGCAGGAGCAGGCCCCCGAGCAGGCCGGCGTTGACCAGCAAGGGCCGGTGCTCCGCGCCCTGGACCATGCGGACGAGGTGGGGCACGATCAGCCCCACGAACCCGATGACCCCGGCCACGGCCACGGCGGCCCCGGCGACGAGGCTGCCGCCGATCAGGAGCAGCAGCCGGACCCGGCCGGCGTTCATGCCCAACTGCCGGGCCTGGACTTCTCCCAGCGAGAGCAGGTCCAGTTCCCGGGAATAACGCCACACCACCGCCAGGCCGAGCAGGCCGTACGGCAGAAACAGGGCGACATGCTCCCAGCCCCGGCCCTGGAAGCTGCCCATGATCCAGAAAACGATATTGGCCGTGGACTCCTCGTCCAGGGACTTGATCAGTGATATCAGGGCCGACAAAAACGCGGCCGTCACGATGCCGGCCAACACCAGGGTTTCCCGACGCAGGACCCCGCCCACCCGGCTGAGCATGATCACCGCGGCCAGGGCCAACAGGGCGCCGGCCAGGGCCGCCGCGGGCAAGGCGTCCAGGGTCAGGAAGGCCAGCTTGACGCTCCCCAGGCCCAGGTAAATGGCCGCGGCCGCGCCGAAGGCCGCGCCGGTGGAAACGCCCAGGGTGAAGGGGTCGGCCAGGGGATTCCGTAAAATCCCCTGGAAAACCACGCCCGACACGGCCAGGGCCGCCCCGGCCAGCCAGGACAGCACAATTCGGCTGAGCCGGATGTCCAGGACCACCACCGCCAGGGTGGGGTCCAGGGGCAGGTCGGACAGCCCCAGGGAAACGGCCAGGACCCGACCCACCTCGGCCGCCGGGACGGGAAACGATCCCACCAGGCAAGCCAGGAAGGCCGACGCCAAGCCCGCGCCGGCCAGGACCGTCCAACCCGCGACCGACCGGGCCCGGGTTGCTTTCACTGCCTGGGGCGAGAGCCTATCCGCCGCTTCCCTGGTCGGCATGGGCTAGGGATGCTTCCTGTCGGCCATGGCCCGCTTCAGGTGTTCCACCCACAAGTCCCCGAACTCGTCGTATTCCGCCGTCCCCTTGAGCACGGGCCGGCAGTCGTGGCCGGCCTTGGTCAGGATCGACTTCCAGGAATCGTCCTCCGCGCCGGCCATGTCGTTGAGGGCGTGGTCGCCGGCCACGGACATGAAGGGCATCAGCCAGACGGTCTTGAAGCCTCCGGCCTTGAGTTCGGCCTGGACGTCCCGCAGGGTCGGGGAGCCTTCCACCGTGCCGACGAACACGCCGGGGGCCTTTTTCGACAGCAGATACTGCAAGCCCATATAATAGACGTTGGCCGGGTGCGGGGTGCCATGGCCCATGAGCACCACGGCTTCGCTGGGTTGGCGTTCCTTGGGAATCACCGCCAGTATGGCCGCCAGGGCCTTATCCATGTCTTCCGCGTCGTGCAACAGGGGATCGCTGATGACGACCCGGGGCCTTTCCGAAAAATCGGACGCGGCCCTGACCGTCCGGGCTAGCTCGGTATACTCTTCCCCGGGAATGGTGTGCAGGGACATGACCCCGATCTTGGTGAAGCCTTCGTCGGCCATCCTGGCCAAGGCAACCTCGGGGCTGTCGAAGACATGGCCCTGGGCCGCCAATTTATCCCTGACGATCTTGGACGTGTAGGCCCAGCGGACCGGCAGGCCCGGGAAAGCGGCCTTGACGCGCGCTTCCATCTTGTCCATGGCCTTTTGGGCTTCCGGCACGGTGGTCCCGAAGGCGGCCAGCAGGATGCCTTCCCTCCGGGGTTTGTCCTTGTGGTCGGACGCTCCGGCCGGACCGGTCCAGGCCAGGCCGAGGGCCGCCAGCAGAAAGGAACAAAAAGTCAATGAATACAACGTACGTTTCACGGTAAACCTCCGCTTCGATTCGTCCCCCGACCTCCCGGGGCTCGACGCCAAGGGACTAATCATCAACCGAGGGGACGCAAAAAAAAACCCGCCAATCCCGATGATGGATTGATGGGTTCCCGTTTTCGTCCCACGCGCCCGACGGTAGAAAATCCCCGTTCGCCGTCCAGGCCATCCCATTCGCCGACTTCAGGCAGGTCTTCCGGCTTGTTCCACCCGTCCCCGGCCTTCCCGGGACATATCCCAGTGACGCTCGAGGGGGACGGGCTGTTGATGGAACTTACGGCGGCGGGTCCGCTCCCGACTTTAACGGGATTCCCTTTGGCCCTACCCCGCGCTCCCGTCCGACCCTTTTTACGGCCGGGCCTGGGAGCCCCGGGCGAGCCAAGCCCGAAATCATGGAAAGTGTATCCATAAAAAGAGAAAATGGCAAGGGATTTGACGCCCCCGGTTCACTCGCCTTTCAGCCCACGCCTGTCCGACATAAAAATTAGTACGCCGCGCCCACGCAGGCCTTCATGTATTCCCGGTTCCGGGGAAGGTCGACGCCTCGTCCACGAAACCCCGCTTGGCGCGGCCATTCCCCGGGTTGTGAGCCGGGAACTCGGCGCCGGTCGGAAAAAAAGCATACGGCAGGGCGCTGGTTGTTGTAATGAAAGGCTTCACCGGCAAAATTTCCGGCGCGGTTGACAGGGATTAGTATTTTTTTTATTCTGACCAAGAGGAAAAGGAGTCACTGTACTCAAGGCAGCGAAAAGAATCGACGCCGTTTCGAGGAGCGCCGACAGATGCTTTACGAGGGTAACGATAAACATAAGCGCCCTTTCCAACGAGGAAGGAAAGGCTCGCTATGTCCGAAAGAAATGAGCGTCACGGCCCAGGCCCTTCTGGAAGACAGCATCTTGGCTGATGATGGCAAACGATACGCCACTTGCGATGGTAAGGGCTTCTGCGCGCAGGAACATGTTTCCGGTTGTTGGCATGGCTATCCGGTCGGATGGCGTGAAATCCCTGAAAAGCTCAGACGCAACTGGCTGGCCCAGGAAAAGATTTCCAAAAACGATATAAGGCAAAATTGGTAGAGAACCATGTCCATCCTTGAAAAAATAGTGGTCGGCGATAAGGAACGGTTTGGCGTCGATATTCTGTTCCAGGGCGATCCTGATAATGGCCAGGGCGCCACACCGGAAGAAAGCCTATCCTGGGGGGCTTTGGAAATATGGATCAAGGGTAAAAATATCTGTTCTCACGTGGAGGATGGCGCTCTGGTCTCTTCTATTACCTGGTATTTGCTCCCTGTGATTGAATGGCTGGCGGCCAACTGGGACCCGCTGCTCCATGAAGAACGCTTGCCTAATCGGAATTTGGGCGATGATGCACGAACATCATTACAGGCGACAAGGTTCGCACCCGAAAGCCTTGACCCGGAAGCTGAAAGTGAGTGGTCGAAGGAGTGGCAGGAGTGGCGTTTACGACACTGCCTGCAATCCTGCCGTGGCGGCGGGTTATTGCCCGACCTTGTGTTCAGGCGTTGGCGGGACAAAATCGAAATATCTTGGGGGAAAGAAGTCACACTTCCCGGGTTTCCCGAAGACGCCATATTTGTTTATCATGAGGGCGTCGCCCGCCTTGAGCCACTTCTTGTGGCCGGGCCTCTCCATGAATTGATCAATAAAACACTGGCGGTTTTTTTGGCTGCCGCCCCCTCTTCAGTGCGATTCCAGGCCCTTGCGGCAAGAATTAGGATGATAGCCGACGCGCCGACGGATGATCGTTTGGCCTGGCTCGCGGGACTGGGGACTTCGTATAAAAGAGTTAAGGAACGGTGGCAACGGGTCACATCGTGTATACAGAGAGCGGGCTCGGAACTAGCCGGTTCATTATTGGAAGTTAAGCATAATGAATTCGTCATAGAGGGATCATGTCAGGCCGCTCTTATGTTCGGATCTGTTTCCCCTTCTCTGTCTGATGGGGATATTCAGAAATTGGTTCAAAAGTTGATTGAACTCTACGCGCCGGATTCTGAAAATTCCCGACTACGGAGTTTGGTTGAATATAAACCGGTAGCCGACGACGGCGCCGCGGCCTGGGATGATGGGTACGATTTAGCCGGCCAAGTAATCGATGAACTCTCCCTTGACCAGCAGGATTTCGGCGAGGTTGACATTGGAAGAATATTAACCGAACTTGGCATTGTTTGCGATGAAATTGCCCTTGATGACCAAGACGTAAGAGGAGTGTCCATTGCCGGCCCACACCATCGACCGTCCATTTTAGTGAATTCCAGTGACGCCCATAATGAGACGTCTCCTGGCAGGCGATTCACCCTGGCTCATGAAATTTGCCATATCCTGTTTGACCGTACCTACGGCCAAAAGCTGGCCATGGCCAGCGGGGACTGGGCGCCTCGACAAGTTGAACAACGGGCCAACGCCTTTGCCGCCATGCTTCTGATGCCTTCCGCGCGAATCCGTAAAGTTGTGGCCGAGTTAAATATTCCTCTCACATCGGAGCAAGCCGTTCATGAAGTGCGTAAACATTTCGGAACAAGTTTCAAGGCCGCTCTGGGACACCTGAAAAACTTGGGGTTGTTGGACCCTGCAACTGCGGAGCGAATTTCCGAAAAGAGAGAAACTCGTCTGGCGGCAATTGATCAATAACGCGCTTATCTGTTTTTGCCTAGTTCGAAGCGACGCCGCGCCGGCCGCAAAGTTAACATGAAAACGCCCTTCGGGCGTTTTCATGTTACTGGGGGGTTTGGGGGGCCTGTTCGGCCCCCCCAACCGCCGGAGGCGCTCTAGTACGTCAAGGCGCGATGCGCCTAGCCCTTGATCAGGCGCGGCAGCATCTGGTGGTGTTGCGGGCAGAAGGATTCGGGGTTCTGGTAGGCCGCGCCCACGAAGGCCTTCATGTATTCCCTGATCCTGGGGAAGGTCGACGCCTCGTCCACGAAACCCCGCTTGGCGCGGAAAACCGGCCGGCTGCGATCGTAATAAAGCTTGGCCAGTTCGTTCATCTTCTCGATGATCGGTTCCAGGGGCCGGCCGGAATCCTTTTCCTTGACCAGGCGGCGGGAATAGGTGGCGGCGGCGGCGGTTTCCCCGTGCAT
>JAZDGM010000093.1:0-3304 GCA_043806915.1 Pseudomonadota bacterium
CTTGGCCGGGATCGGGGGCCGGGAAGAAAATCTCGCGGTAAGCCGGGAAAATTACGCCGCCTTGGTCGATTTGTTACAGGTGATCGACGCTTCGGTCCCGGACGTCATTCATTCGGCCCTGGGCCAGGGGCTTAAACTCACCCGCGGCTCCGCGGCCTGCCTGTATTTCATCAACGGCCGAGGCGACATTTCGGATCGATATTTCATGGACGCCGCGGGAAGGTCCTTACCCGGCAATTTCCCGGTTATTGAACCCGGGACGGTGAATGACCTGATCGAAAAAAGGCGACCAGTGATCATCGGCCGCCCCACATCATCCCCGGCGTATTTACGCGAATGTTCATCCCTGGACGCCGGCCCCGACTGCGTCCTTGTCCCCGTCATGGGGCGGGACAGAGTGGAAGCGATTGCGGGCTTGCGCGGAAAATCAGGAGGTTATGAACCCGAGGACCTCGCCTTGTTCACCTCGCTGCTGGATTCGATGTTGCGACTGATCAACATGAAACGGACCAACGAGGCCCTGGCGGCCGCCCTCGAGGAATCCCGGCAACATCAGGCTGAAATATCCGCCCTTTTCGAGGCCGGCCAATACCTGCTCGAGCGCGATACTTTTAACTGCTCCGCGGAAAAAATTCTCGATATCTGCCACCGAGTCATGCGCGCCCGGAATGGGATCGCGGTTTTGGTCGAGGCCGAAAAGCCGGCGCCGGCCACCCCCCTGGTCATCGGCGTGGGTGCGGAAAAATTGGATATCCAAACAGTCCAGAGTGTTATCGCCGTAATAAATACATTGAACGCCCCCGTCATCGGCCAAGCGCCCTATGAAGGGCTTTGGGGAAGCGAGCGGTTCGGCCCGGCTCTGGAACAAAACGGCGTCCACTCGTTTCTGGCCGCGCCGATTGCGCTGGATGACGCCTATTTCGGAACACTCTGGCTGTTTAATAAACCCGGCGGGTTCAAGCAATCCGACGCGGACCTGCTGAAAAAATTCTGCGCACTGGTCGCGACCACTCGGTATGACGATCGAACCAAAAGGGCGTTGGCCGCAAACGAGGAGGCGGTTCGGCGGTTATACAGCGATTCCAAGCGAACGCAGGAAATTTATGAATCCCTTTTGCAGGCCACGCCCAACGGCGTCTTGATTTATGAAATGAGTAAAGGCGTGACCTACCTCAACCCGGCTTTCAGGGATATGTTCGGCTATTCCCTGGACGAGGTCCGAAGCCTGTCGCTCAAGGCGGTTTTGGATTCCGAATCGCCCCATGACCAAGAGCAGTGGTTATATACAAAATACTTGGAAAAAAAGTCCTACCTCGAAACCAGGGGCCGGACCAGGGACGGGAGGGAACTGGTCCTCAACCTGAGCGTCTCCGGATTTGCCAACCCCGTTGCGGACCTGGAAGGCATCTTGTTTATCATCCGCGATCTCACCGAATCGAGCCTGCTGCGCGACCAACTGTATCACGCCCAGAAGCAGGAGGCCCTGGGAGTGCTCGCGGGGGGCATCGCCCATGATTTCAACAATATCTTGTCCGCCATCATGGGGTATACCGAGTTGACCTTGGGCAGTCTCCCCAGGGGAAATCGTTCCTTCGGCCACTTGCAGCAGGTTATGAAGGCGAGCCGAAGGGCCCGCGATCTGGTTCGCCAAGTATTAACCTTCAGCCGGGCGACGGACAACGAGTTTCAGCCGATTGACGTGGGGCCCATCTTAAAGGAAACCGTCAAACTGTTACGGGCCTCGCTGCCCGCCCATATCGAAATCGTCCAGGAAATCAATTGCCGCGAAGACGTGGTCATGGCCGTCCCGACCCAGATTCATCAAGTGATTATGAATCTTTGCACCAACGCCCGCCAGGCCATGAAAACAGATACCGGACAACTGACCCTGACCATGGACAATATCCAGGTTCCCGAGGAAGGAGCCCGGCCCCGCGCCTTATCATTGACGCCGGGCGCGTACATCAAAATAACCGTTAAGGATACCGGGTCCGGCATCCCGCCGGAAATAGTCGGACGAATATTCGAACCATACTTTACCACCAAAGCCAATAGCGAGGGTTCCGGGCTGGGGCTGGCCATTGTCCAGGGCATCGTCCAAATGCATCGCGGCGCCGTGACCGTGGAAACCGAGCCCGGTCGGGGAACGAGCTTCCACGTCTATCTGCCGCTGACCGTAAGTACGCCTCTGGTGGAGAATACCGGCCCGAAATTTTTGTACACCGGAACCGAAAGCATTATGGTCGTCGACGACGAAGTGGAATTGACTTGTCTTTTCCGTGTGTTCCTGGAAAAAGTCGGTTACCGGGTCACCACGCTCAACAATCCGATCGCGGCCCTTGAATTATTCAAACGGAATCCAAACGGGTTCGATCTGCTCTTTACCGATCTGAACATGCCCCAAGTGACCGGCATCACCCTGTTGCAGGCCTGTCGCGAAATCAAACCCAACCTGCCGGTCATTATCTGCACCGGATATGGCGAAGACCTGGATGGACAAGGCGCCGCCGAGCGTTACCACGCGGCCTATCTGCATAAACCATTTGATTTTTACGAGGTGGCGAAAAAAATCCGGGCCGCGTTGGATCATAAGGATTGACCATCCGAACCGCGGCTCCGCCGGTCCGACAAGGGGCCAGGGCGCGCGGCCCCGGGTAGGGCATGACTGTTTTCGGCGGGAGAGGGTTTTGTCGGGGTTGATACATCCAGTGGGGGTTGGGACGCCTGGGGCCGCCGGCTCGTCCGCGCCGTGATTTCGTCGCGGTGAACGGCTTGATTGAAGGGGAATTAACTCCCCTCGCCCGCCGGGGGAGGGGGGATTTCGCCTTGTCGAACCCGGCCGGGGTTAACCCAAGAGGGCGCCCACGGGGAGGCGCTCCTACCCGCGCCGCCATCGGTGGTGGTGTAAGGCTTGAAAGGCTGGTTCCCAAGCTCTAAAGGCTGTGAAAGTATTCAAAATCCAAGAATAATGTCATCGTGATTTCAGCTAATTACGTGATATAAAATGGACAAAATGGCAATTCTTTCACGGTCTCTCTAGCTTGGGAACCTCGGCCAGGGAAGCTCCAGACACCTATCTGCCTTGACTTCTTTACAAACCGATCAAGTTTTTACTTGACGGTTTGAGGCGAAGCTTCGCCGGCTTCCTCACTCTAGAAATATGGATGTCCTTGATAACTTAAAGCCCCCCTCACCCCAGCCCTCTCCCCCCATGAATGGGTGGAGAGGGAGAAAAATTGCCCCGGGTTTGGTTCTTTTATTCCGCAAGACAACACCTCGCCCCAACCCGAAGGGGCGTGGGCTT
>JAZDGM010000094.1:0-46833 GCA_043806915.1 Pseudomonadota bacterium
ACGGGAAGGAATCCCTCGAAGCCCAACGCCAGGCGCGCGGGGGGCGGAGCAACCCCGCCCGCTAGGCGCCGGCCAACGTCTCCAATTTACCGTGGTCGGGCCCGCAAAATAGTAAAAGATGGTGCGCGTTGCGCACCCTACAAACTGCGTTTGGGGGGGTTGATTTAGGCTGGTTCCCAAGCTCTAGCTTGGGAACCTCGGCCAGGGAAGCTCCGGCTTCCTCACTCTAGAGATGTAGCGCCCCGCCCCCGCCCATAATCCCAGGCCAGGGGATAGACCTTGCCCGGCGAGCCTTCAGGCATGGGTTCAACTAGACGGATGAAATTTCAAACCGTCTAATATCGATACCTTCACCGCCGCGCTAGGACTACGAAATGGAAACGCCGCGTTGATTCCCCGTGGTTGCTTTCCGGATAAAGTGGGGAAGCTAGATATTCCCCTTCTCGGGTTCCCAAGCTAGAGCTTGGGAACCAGCCCTACTCATTTGGCCATTTTCCTTACATTTTCAACCGGCCGCTAACATACGTCTCGCCCCAACTCAATCCCGGCTCCTCCGGCCGATCCCGGTCCCTGATTGCGGTTATCATAATATCGGCCCCGCCCGATTCCATCGGGCGCGAGTCCAGTTCGCGGCGTTTGGGGGTTGATTTAGGCTGGTTCCCAAGCTCTAGCTTGGGAACCTCGGCCAGGGAAGCTCCAGCTTCCTCACTCTAGAGATGTAGCGCCCCGCCCCCGCCCATAATTGCTATCCAGGGGAAAGACCTTGTCCGGCGAGCCTTTAGGCATGGGGGCAACGAGACAGATGGAATTTCAAACCGACTAATATCGATACCTTCACCGCCGCGATAGGGCTACGAAATGGAAACGCCGCCTTGATTCCCCGTGGTTGCTTTCCGGATAAAGTGGGGAAGCTAGATATTCCCCTTCTCGGGTTCCCAAGCTAGAGCTTGGGAACCAGCAAATATTGGATGTCTTTTCAAAAAGTCTCCGCGAAACCATTTGGCCATCCTTTAGCCCTCCCTGCCCGATGACAAGGATACAAGGGGCCACGCCGATAAGAAATCGAAAAAAAAAGGATGGTGCGCATTGCGCACCCTACCCAACTGATCATCCGCCGCGGGCATAACATCGCCAGCGTCCGTCGAGGAACCCCTGTACCGGCTGCCCGGGGTCATGTTGGCGGCGGCCGTGGGCCTCCCGGACCCCCACGCGGGCCGCGGTCCCCCGGGAAGTGGCGCCAATCGAGCGGACGCCCCTCACCCTGGCGGGCGAGATTTTCAAACCGGCCCCGCGGTGGGACGCGATCAGGCGCGTGTATGAACAGGAACTCCAACCCCTAGTGGATTGGGCCTCCGCGGTGGCAGCGTCGATGGGGGAAGACAAGACCCACGGCCCCTTGTCCGCGTCCTGGTGAAGCCGGCCGGTCAAGCGACGCCGGCGGAAATCGCGGCCAAAATCAGTGAATTGCCGGCCCACTTCACGGTCCGGCGCCGCGTCGAGTTCGTCTGAGCGAAAGGCGTCCCGGTCGCCGACGGGCCGGGGCGCCTGGTGATTGACCGGCCCCGGGCGGGGCTCCGGGTCCTACAGCAGCCGGCGAACCGCGTCCACGGCCTCCCCGGCGTTGGGAGCGTACCCGTCGGCCTTGATCGCCGCGGCGAAATGCGCGTTCACCGGCGCGCCGCCCACCACCACCTTGACCCGGTCCCGCAGGCCCTCCTGTTCCAACCGCTCGATAATGGTCTTCATTTCCGGCATGGTGGTGGTCAGGAGGGCGGACAGGGCCAGGACCTGGGGCTCCCGGAGCCGGACCTGGCGGATGAATTCATCCACGGTCACGTTTATGCCCAGGTCCGTCACCTCGAATCCCACGCCCCGCAGCATGATGGCCACCATGTTCTTCCCGATGTCGTGCATGTCCCCCGGGACCGTCCCGATCAGCACGCTCCCGGCGGACCGGCGTCCGGACGCGGCCAGATGGGGTTCCAGTATTTTCAAGCCCTCGTTCATGGCCCGGGCCGCCATGAGGACCTCGGGAATAAACACGTCCCCGGTCTTGAACCCCTCCCCCGCCAGCTCCATGGCCGGAATCATGCCGTCGTTCAGTATGGTCGCGGCCGGGACCCCTTCGCCGAGCAGGCGGACCACGACGGATTTCAAGGCCTCGTCGTCCCCCGCGGCGACGGCCCGGCAGACGTCCCCCAGGGCCGCCGGCGGTCGCGGGACGACCCGGGCCTCGGCTTGGGCCAGGCCGGCCGCCGAAACCGGCCCGCCGCCCGCCGCTAGGGGCAGCCGGCCTTCCTTTTCCACGCGCTCGGCGATTCGGCGCAGCCGGTCCAGGTCGGCGTTGGGCGGAGTGGAATCGGCCGTGCCCAGAATCAAGCGGTCGCCCGGGGCGACGGAACTAAACAAGCCGTCCAGAAAGGCCTCGAATTCCTCCCAGGTCGCCGTGTCCGGCGAGAGGATCGATTCCGGAATACCGCCCATGATGGTCAACTTGTCCCGCCACCGGCGGTAATAGTCCTCGATCCTGACCTTGGTCATGGGCCAGGGCGTCACCGATTCGGCCACGTGGGCGCCGCAGTCCCGAATCAGGTCCATCAGCCGTTCGTTTTCGCCGTCCGTATGCGTGGCCACGATCTTCCCGCGGCCGCCCAGCGTCTCGGAGGCCCGACGCAGCCACGGCAGGATTTCCTTTTCAAAATAGGGCGGGTAGGTCAGCATGTCGTCGTAGTTCGCGCCCCACAGGACCACCTCGGCCGGAGAAGCGGCGATGATCTTGAGCGTCTTTTCAAAATAGACGCCCACTTTTTCCGCCAACTCCCGCATCAGCCGCTGGTTGTCCTTGTATTCATAAAAAAACCGGGTGGCGTCGATCAATTCCTTCTGGATCAGGTGCATGGGCGAGGCCCCCAGGGACGGCCCCCCGGCCGCCGCCACCCCGTTGTCGCCGACCTGGTCGATGTAGGCCTGGTGGCTCTCGTATTGCGGAAACACCTCCATGTTTTCGAATAGATAACCCATCACCTTGTAGTCGTTGGGGCTCTTGATGGCGTGTTCCTGAACCCACCCCAGGGACGACCCGGCCCTCTTGGCCGCCTCGGTCAGCCCCCCCACGGTCCGGCACATTCCCACCGGAGTGTGGTATTCGACCACTTGTTGGCCGCCCTCCTCCGACACCCGGACTTCCACGTCCGGCGAAAATTTCCAGCCGTAGCAGGATAGCTTGAAGTTGAACAGGCCGATGGCCCGGTGCCGGATGTCTTCCGGACCGCCGATATCGGCGAAGTTGGGGACCATGTGGTACCAGGCCCAGCCCTCGGCCGCGGCCACACCGTCCGGAGTCAGTCCCGCGTATTTTTCCGGCAGGGTCCCCTTCATGGCGTTGGACAGCCACCACAGGTCGAGCCTGGGGACAAAGGGGATCGTCTCGGCCATTTCCCCGCGCATGGCGGCGAGGATTCCTTGCTTATGCGTGGTCATGCCTTTTCCTCCCGTCGACGAGCCGGCCGCTCCCAAGTCGGGGCGGCGGATGAGGGTTGTTGTAATTAATTGGTCAACCAGTTAATTGTCTAAACACACTCTAACCTCCCGAAATTAAGAAGTCAATCGACAAAGATATTCCTCGAAAAAAAATTATGGGCGTCGCGGCCGACGCCGGGGGGGGGAAAGCTACCGGGGCAGGATCCCTTCCAATAGGACCTTCAGGGCCGCGTCAAGATAGGCGGCGTCCCCGACCAGGGCGCGCTTGTCCGGATGCAGGCGGCGAAGCAGGCGGTTCCGGGCCTCGTGCCAGTGTTCGACCAGGCAGAATACCAGCGTCAGGACCAGGACCGGGTCGATGTCCCGGCGCAACAAGCCATCCCGCTGCATCCCGGCCAGGCTGGATGACAGCCGGTCGATGATATCGTAGATGAATCCCTGGGCTTGGTCTTCCTCGGGGGAGCCCACGGACTGGTCCCTGATGGAAACGGGGTTTTTTTGAAAAAACAGGTTGAACCAGCACCCCATGCGCACGGAATCCGGGTTTTGCTCCAAAAACCGGAAATAGGCCCGGACCCCATCGGCCACCGAGGCGGGGTTTTCCCGGGGCGCCGGCAGGTGTTCCCGGAGCGCGGCGCCGAAATTGACCAGGTAGCGGCGCATGACTTCCAGGTACAGGTCCAGTTTTGACCCGAAATAATGATGGATCAGGCTTTGGTGAACTCCGGCGGCCTTGGCGATACCGCCCAGGGTGGCGCCGTCGAACCCCTTGTTGATGAACATTTTTTCCGAGGCGGTTAAAATCGCCTCCCGGGTGCGTTCGGGGTTCCTTTTACGGTCCGGCCTGGGCTTGTCCCGAGGGCGCCCCTCTTTCGACAGCCGGTTTGGCGGGGTCTTTTTCATTGTTCCCGAAAACTCGCGCCAGCTCAAATAATAATTTCTGACAACGCATCTTCCCGCCAACGGCGCCCCCAGGAAGGAACGCCGAGCCTGAACGCCCCCTAAACCGCGCCTGGACGAGGGCCGTCCGGAAATACGGAAAGGCCTTCCAATCATGCTTGCCCCCGCTCCGGTCCGTCAACTGTTTTTTTGGAAACGCGGACGGTATTTACTATGCGGCAACTATATTTAAAAAAGACATCCACTTCGGCTTCAGCTCCAAGATCACCCCCCAAAACAAACTGGTGCAGAGGCTCAAACTGGGGGGCCTCGGCCACGCTTTGCAACGGCTGAATGCCGCGGCCGGGTCAGGCTTCTTGCCCTAATGCCCAAAAAGAATATATTTTGACATCCATTCTGGCTTAAGCACCAAAATCACCCCCAAAACAAACTGGTGCAGAGGCTCAAACTGGGGGCCTCGGCCACGCTTTGCAGCGGCTGAATGCCGCGGCCGGGTCAGGCTTCTTTCCTGAATGGCCGACGATGAAAAGTGGATGCCTTTTTTGGCCATTGCACCCATTCCTTGCGGTGTTCGAAGGATTGACCGGTATAGGGGGTCCCGCCCGCATAAAAAGGCGCGCCGAACGCACCGCGAGATGCAGTGATACACCCCCTCCTCGCCTTCCACCACTGTTTCCCTTCTAGTCGAGGCCATGACCATGCTCCTTGGTTTAAGTGATGATGGGAGGCTAAACGAAATGGCGAGGGTTGTTAATTCAAAAATGGGTGTCATTTATACTTTTTGGCTGCGGGGCGACGCCGCCTAAGCCGGAGATATACGATTACTGCGAGAGCCAACGGGTGACCTACTTCATCCGGCTGCCCCAGAACGAAACCCTCAAGGAGTTCATCCGCGACGGTCTTCGCCGACCTGAGGGTAGTTGGCCAAGGTCCGGGGTCAAGGTGCGAATCTTCGATTTCCCTTATCGAGCGGGTAGTTGGAGGAACGAGCGCCGGGTCGTCTGCAAGATCGAGTGGCATCTGGGTGGGCTGTTTCCTCGTGTGGGTTTCATTGTGACCAATTCAAGGTTGTCCTCTAAGGAGGTCGTGAAAACCTACAACGGCCGGGCGAATATGGAGAACCGCATCAAGGAAGGCAAGAACACCCTTCGTTGGGACAAGACGAGCTGCCACAAATTCGCCGCCAACCAAGCCCGGCTCAAGATGGGACTGTTGGCCTACAACCTGCTCCATCTGCTGCGTGAATTCTACATGGCGGGTGAAGAGGTCAAACGGTCTGTGGAGTGGCTGATCCGCAGAATGGTCAAGGTCGCTTCCCGTGTCTCCTACCATGGTCGGTATTGGTGGGTGCATGTGACTTCGGCCTTCCCGCTTCGCCATCACTATCAGGCAGTGCTTGGACTTGGCTGACGGAACGGTTTCTGATTGACCGGCGACTACCAAGGGATTACTATGCTCCCAAATTGGCAAAATGTTTGTTTTTTCAGGCAACTTAGTTAGAAATCGCCTTTGGTGGGCGGATAACCGGCCGTTCGGCGCAACCCAAAGCTTGCCGAGCAGGCAAAAGGTGCGGTCAGAAGGCTCCAAACATGGAAACTGCGGCGCATGCCGCATAATCACGGCTTAGTTTCCTGAATACTAAAGCCATGGAAAAAGTTTGAGCAATCCTTGCCCCGGCGGGGGGGGCCGCCTGAACGCGCCCCCTGTCCTCTTCCCGGTTCGGATTATATAATATATTGTTATTCATACGGTTTTGGAGGTTTTTGCGCCAATGAATGAATCGAAACCCGGTGGCAACCGTTTGGGTACGTTTGGGGGCGTGTTCACGCCGTCCATCCTGACCATTTTTGGCGTGATCATGTTCCTACGCGCCGGGTACGTAATCGGCGTCGCCGGTATTGGTCAAGCCCTTTTAATCCTGGTGCTGGCCAAAAGCGTGACCGGAGTAACCTCGCTGTCCATTTCGGCCATCTCCACCAATACTCCGGTCGCCGGAGGCGGGGCATATTTTCTCATTTCCAGGGCGCTCGGGCCTCAGGCCGGCGGCGTGATCGGCCTGGCGCTATACGCCGCACAGGCCATTTCCGTGCCTTTTTACATTTTGGGTTTCACCGAAGCCCTGGTTCGAGCCTTCCCCGCGTTGTCCGGGGTCTATTCCTTCATCGCCATCCTAACCGCCCTGGCCTTGTTTGGCGTGGCCTTCGTGGGCGCCCAATGGGCCACCAAAACCCAGTATGTGATCATGAGCATTCTGGGGTTGTCCATCCTGGTTTTCATGGCCGGTGCGGCGCTCGATTTCCAATGGTCCACGTTTCACGAAAACTGGACGCCTGAATACGAAGCCAACCAGCGGTCCTTCTGGGATATGTTCGCCATATACTTTCCCGCGGTCACGGGCATTATGGCCGGAGTGAATATGTCGGGCGATCTGAAAAACCCGGCCCGCGCCATTCCCCGAGGGACGATCCTCGCGGTGCTCGTGGGTTTCGTGGTGTATGCCGCCCAAATCTGGGTGATCGGAGGGGCCCAAACCAGAGCCCAGCTTCTTGGTTCCTCTTTTGAAACCATGAGCGACCGGGCCTTGTGGGGAACCGGGCTGCTGGTCCAGGCTGGAGTTCTGGCCGCTACGCTTTCCAGCGGTTTGGGGTCTTATTTGGGTGCGCCCCGAGTTCTTCAGGCGGTGGCCAGAGACAAGCTGATCAAACCCTTGAACTTTTTTGGGCAGGGCGCCGGTCCGGGGGACGAGCCCCGGCGGGCGTTGGTATTCACCCTGGGGCTTACATTGGCGATCATCCTGTTTATCGGAGGCGATTCGGGCGGGGGGGCGTTCAACGTTTTGGCCGCCACGGTTACCATGTTTTTTCTTTATACGTACGGCATGGTCAACCTCGCCGCCTTTGTCGAGTCATTTTCTCGAAACCCATCCTTTAGGCCCCGGTTCAAGCTTTTCCATTGGTCGGCCGCCGGGTTCGGGTCCGCCGCCGCCCTGGTCATCGCCTTTTTGATCGACCGCTCCGCCGCCATTTTTTCGGCCCTGTTTTTATTGTGCCTGTATCTGGTTTTCCAACGCATGGCCTTGAAGGCCAACTATGGCGACGCCCGGTGGGGTTATTATTATTCCAGGTTCCGGAACGTATTGTTCAAGCTGAGTGAAATACCCACAAGCCCCAAGAACTGGCGGCCCACGGTTCTGGTCTTGACCGGAAACCCCAAAACAAGGCTCACGCTGGCTTTATACGGGCTTTGGATCGGCGAAGAACGGGGGTTGGTCACGTTGTCGCGGGTTTTGATCGGGGATCCGTTGGACATGATTCCCCGCCGGTCCGCCGCCGTCCAGCAACTGAAAAATTTTTTAAGGGAACATGAATTCCAGGCCCTGGTCTCTGTCGTGGTGTCATCCGACCTGGACGAAGGGCTTTCGGCTCTGGTTCAGGGCCATTCTTTCGGCCCGCTCCGGCCCACCATGGTCATGCTGGGCTGGTCGTCCGATCCGGAACGGGCTGAATCCTTTGTCCATCTATTGGGCGCCATCCAGTGGTTGGGTATGAACCAGGTGATTCTCAAGGACCGGGGCATTCCAGCGGAGACTGGCCCGCGAAGGATAGACATTTGGTGGCGAGGCATGAAAAACGGGAACCTGATGGTGCTGTTGGCCCACCTGATCACCCTGAACGACCGCTGGCGGGACGCCCGGATCCGCGTGTTGCGGATGGTCCCCAATGAGGCCGGCCGGGAGCCCGCCACCTTGGCGCTGAAAGACCTGCTAAAAACCGCCCGGCTGAAAGCCGAAGCCCTGGTGCTGTTATGTGACCAGCCGTTTCATGAACTCATCCGGTCCTCTTCCCACGACGCCTCGGTGGTGCTTATCGGTTTCAATGTGCCCGGCGAGGCGGAAGCCAATGATTTTCAACAAAAATTTGAACGCTATATGACGGGCCTGCCGACCACTCTTTTGGTCTCCGCCCAAGGCGACGTGGACTTGACGGCTTGATTTCCTTCCACCAACTGGAGTAAACCAAACCGTTGCGGCCGCCCGAACCGCTTTGGTTTTAACGAATTACAAAGACATCCAGAATTAGCTGGTTCCCAAGCTCTAGCTCCTCCACTTTATCCGGACGCAGCCAAGGGGAATCAACGCGGCGTTTCCATTCCGTAATCGTATCGCGGCGGTGAAGGCATCGATATTAGTCGGTTTGAAATTTCATCCGTCTCGTTGAACCCATGCCTGACTGCTCGCCGGGCAAGGTCTATCCTCTGGCCGCGATTATGGGCGGGGCGGGGGCGCTGCATCTATAGAGTGAGGAAACTGGAGCTTCCCTGGCCGAAATTCCCAAGCTCTAACTTGGGAACCAGCCTAACTCATTTTCATTTGGCCATTTTCCTTACATTTTCAACCGGCCGCTGACACGCATTGCGCATCCAACCCAACTCGCCGCGGAAGGCAAATTCTTTTACAGGTTGGAAAAGGACGCCCGACTCGACCGCAGTCCCTGGAACCACTTGAGGCCGGCTTTTCGCGCCGCCTTCCGGATCGACCCCACCCGGCCCACGACCCGGTGAAACATTACCTCATAATTTTCCAGCAGTTGCGGCCAATTGTCCTTTTCAATCCCCAGCCGGTCCAGTATGGGGTCCAAATGCGCGGGGATGGTCCCGGCCGCGGGCGTCTTCAATTGCCGACCGCTCCAGTCTAAAAGCGACAAATAGTCCTCCACTGTCAGGTCCAAAATTCCCCGACGGGAACAGGGGGTCCCGCCGCCAAGGGGACACAGCCAGTCGTTGGGACCGCAACATCTCTCTTCCCGGTCGAGCGTTTTACTTTGAGCTAGGGTAGGCGCCAAGGCCGTTTCCGGCCGGGCCTCGGCCCGGTCGCGGACCTCGAGGGCGGAAATACGTTCATAACCGCTGGTAAACAGACTGGTTTCGGGGGAGTCGGCTAGTCCGGCCCGCACCGGGTTAAGGTCGACGTATACCAGGCAGGCGAGTACCGCCGCGTCGTCCAGCAAGGACTGGCATTTGAAGCGACCTTCCCAAAAACGGCCCTTGCAGCCGTCTTCCCGGTTGGCCCAACGGGCGATGGTCTCGTTCAGACAGCGCATAAACCAACTGACGCTGCCCAGCCGGACCCGCTTCTCTCCGATGGCGCCATTAAGACTGAACGCCTTGGCCATCTCGGCGGACAGCGGCAGCCGTCTCCCTTTTTCATCCCTGGGCGGGCAAAGAACGAGCCACCGTCGGGCTGTTTCTTCGTCGCTCCACCCCTCGGCCCAGTCGGGACGGGTGCGAATCACCACATGGAGGTGATTGGACATGACCGCATAGGCGCAGACTTCAACGGCAAAGAGCGCGGCCAGGAATTCCAGGCGACGTTGCACCCATTCCTTGCGGTGTTCGAATGATTGACCGGTATAGGGGTCCCGCCCGCATAAAAAGGCGCGCCGAACGCACCGCGAGATGCAGTGATACACCCCCTCCTCGCCTTCCACCACTGTTTCCCTTCTAGTCGAGGCCATGACCATGCTCCTTGGTTTAAGTTATGGTGGGAAGCTATACGAAATGGCGAGGATTGTCAATTTCAAACTGGGTGTCTATGATATTTATGAGAGCAAAAACATTCTTTACCAGCGACTTGTTCCTCAAAAAAAGCCAACCGTTGTCGGCCGGCTGGAATTTGAGGGTGGATTTACTCGCCGGATGGGGGAACTCTTATGTCGATACCGGTAAAATGCATGGGATTGGAGTAAAGGATGGTGCGCATTGCGCACCCTACCCACATAGATAGAGCAAAAGGCGCCGGGCGGGGCGGCCCGCGCCTCCCCGGCCGTCGTTCAATTGTTCCAGTCCCGGCTGGTAATCCCCAGTTTCCGGAGGCGGTAGCGCAGGGTATTGGGATGGAGGTCGAGCAGTTCGGCGGCGCCGCGGGGGCCGGAAATCTTGCCGCGGACCCGTTTGAGGGTCCGGACCAGGTGGGCGCGTTCGTTTTCGGCGTGGGTCAGGGGCGCGCCGTCGTCGGGGGAAGCGGCTCCGCCGAGGCCCATTTCTGGGATGCGGAAATCCGGCCCCTTGCTGAGGATGACGCCCCGCTCGATCAGGTTTTCCAGTTCCCGCACATTGCCCGGCCAGTGGTACGAGGTCAGGCGGTCGAGTTCCTCCGGGGGGATGCGGGTGATGTTCTTGTTCTGGCGCTTGGCGAACATGGCCAGGAAATGGTGGGCCAGAAGGGGGATGTCCTCCGGCCGTTCCCGCAGGGGCGGCGCCAGGATGGGGAAGACGTTGAGGCGGTAGTAAAGGTCCTGGCGGAAACGTCCGGCCCGGACTTCCTCGAGCATGTCGCGGTTGGTGGCGGCCATGAGCCGGAAGTCGGAGCGCAGGGTGGCCTGGCCTCCCACCCGTTCGAATTCCTTGGATTGCAGGACCAGGAGCAGCCGGACCTGGACCGCCAGGGGGATGTCCCCAACTTCGTCGAGGAACAAGGCGCCGCCGTCGGCCAGTTCGAACCGGCCCAGGCGGCGCTGGGTGGCGCCGGTGAAGGCGCCCTTTTCGTGGCCGAAAAGCTCGCTGGCGATGAGGTGCTCGGACAGGGCGCTGCAATTGACGTGAATGAAGGGGCCTTCCTTCCGGTCGCTGAGGCGGTGGATGGCCCGGGCCACCAGTTCCTTGCCCACGCCGGTTTCCCCGTGGATCAGGACCGTGGCGTCGGTCCTGGCCACGGAATCGATCTGGCGGAACACCTGGCGGATGCGGCGGCTTTGGCCGACCATTTCCTCGTAGTGCATTCGTTCGAGATATTTTTGTTCGTAATACTGTTTTTCCTCTTTCTGCTTGAGGTAGCCTTCCCGCAGCACGTTGAAGGCCCGGGCGTTTTCCAGGGCGATGGACGCCAGGGCCGCGAAGTAATCGAGGAGTTCCAGGTCCGAGGCGGTGAAGGCGCCCCGGTAGAGGCGGTTGTCCAGGTACAGGACCCCGACGACGTCCTGCCTGAGCAGCATGGGCGCGCAGATGCGGGACCGGATGGCCCGGCCCGGGGACGGGGGTTCCGGCGGCCCCTCGCTCAAGCGCCCCTCGGCGGCGCGGAAGGTGGTTTCGATCAGTTCCCGGGACCGGGAAAAATCGTCGGACTCGACTTCTTCCCGGGTCAGGTTCTTGGCCGCCTTGAGGGCCAGGCGGCCGGTGGTCTCGTCCAGGATGAAGATGGCGCCCCGTTCCGCTCCGGTCAGGCGGTTGGCCGTGGAAATGACCCGCCCCACCACGTCGCGATGGGCTCGCAGGGTCACCAGTTCCTGCCCCAAGGCCAATATTTCCCGAAGCAGGTCCTTTTCGCTGCGCATTTCCTTGACCAGGTGACGCAGGTCGTCCGGGACCAGGCGTTCGTTGACCGACATCAGGTACTGGGCCGACGGTCCGGCCAGGGCCGCGGCCTTTTCTTCCAGGCCCGCGTTGAAAAGTTCCCGGGCGTAGTCCAGGCGAACCGACGCCAGTTGAATCCGGTGGCCGGATTCCTCGAGAAAGCGGAGGGACTTGGCCAGGGCCGCGCTGACTTCCGCCGCCGGCCAACCCCGCCGCCGGTGGTCCAGGGCCAGGTAACGGTACCCCATGCCCTTCATGAACACGTTCCGGCTTCCGACGGCCCGCGCCACTTCTTCCTGGAAGGAATAGCCCGGGACCATGGGGAGGCGGCCCTGTTCCATGGCCCAGCACATGTCCAGCACCTGGGGGTAATTCCTCAACTCCATCTGGGCGGCCTGGCTCAGGCGGCCGAATTCCACCAGATTGGCGACCGCCTCGTCCGGCCGGCCCAGGAGATAGGCGCCGTAGGCCTTGCAGAGGAGCGCGCCGATGCGGATGAAGATGTTCTGGCCGGCGATGCCCTGGGAGAGGGCCTCGTCCAACAGATCGTCGATTTCCTCCACCCGGCCGGTTTCGAAAAAGATCACGGCGATGGCCACCAGGGCGTGGCCGGCCAGGCCGACATCGCCGCTTTTGTTGCAGTGTTCCCTGATGGCGTCGAGCATGCCGACGCCCAGCGAGACCTGCCCGCAGTGAGCGTAGCAACTGCCGATGGTCAGCCGGGCCTGCAAGGGAAAATGGGCCTTGGGAATGTTTTCGATTTCGGGCAGGAACTGTTCGTAGCTGTCCACCGCGTCCTTGAACCGGCCCAGCCAGTAATGGAAGAACATGCTGAAGATGCGGGCGGACCGCTGGAAGGTTTCGTTGTCGATATGCCGGCTGTCGGCCCAGCCCTGGTTGAAGCGCCTCAGCGCGATGCCGTACCGGGACCGCAGCCATTCCTGCTTGGCCAGGTGCATCCGCAACAGGGCCAGTTGGGCGGTGAGGCCGTGTTCCGCGGCCAGGGCGGAGGCTTTTTTCAAGGCCGCGATGACCAGGGTCGAATCGGAGGTGGCGGACGAGAGCTTGGAATATTGAATGGCCGCGTCGATGAACAAGTGGTCCGCCTCCATCCGGCCGCGCAGGGGTTGAAGGTCTTCCAGGGCCTTGGTGTAGCATTCGAAGGCCGCGGCGGTCCGGTACGCCTTGCGCAGGCTGTCCGCCGCCGCGATCAGCAACCGGCAGCCGTCCAGGTCGTTGGTCAGCCGCAGCAATAATTCCGCGACGGCCCCGGACCGGTCCGGGCTTTCCGGAAGTTCCCGGAGCAGGATGGCCGCGGCCCGGCCGAGAAGCGTTTCCGGGGCCCCCCGTCCGCGTTCGAGACAACCTTCCCGGTCCTTTTGGTCCCCGAATTCGTACCAGCCGGCCCGACGGCTCCGCAGGACGCCCCGCCGCAACCCGAAATCCAGGGCCTTGAGCGTGTCCGCGGCCTTTTCCCCGGTCAATTCCAGCAGCCAATCGATGGAAAATTCAATTTTGAACAACGACGCGGCGAATAGAATCCGCGTGGCGAATTCGTCCGGCGGCTCGTGGTCGCTTGCCTTGGCCTTCATCCGTCGTCCCCTTTCCCTCCGGGGCAGTATCCCAGATTCCCGGGCCGGGGGCAATATCGAGACCAATAATCGCCGTAATATTTTCACGAATATTGGCGAGGCTGACCAATACCGGTTTTTTCAAATCAATCGTCATAGGGTTTGTGCTGAAAAAAATTACTTAAAATCAACAAGTTAAAAATGTTTTCGCCCTGGCCGGATAATTGCTCCCAGCCAGGACGGACAACCCGAACCGTCTTGGCCGCCGCTTCGAGAGCCGGGCCCGGGCGCGTCGCTTTTCGGAAAAAAACAACAGCAAGGAGAATCCAGGAGTGAGAACCAAGGAACAATATATCGAGGGGCTCGGCAAGCTGAAAAGAAACCTGTATTTCAACGGGGACAAGGTCGGCCGGGACCACGAGGCCCTGCGGCAGTCCATCAACGTGCTCGGCCGCACCTTCGAGGCGGCCCTCGACCCGGCGACCGCCGGACTATGCACGGCCGTTTCGCACCTGACCGGAAAGACCATCAACCGCTTCTGTCACGTCCACCAGAACCCGGCGGACCTCCATAAAAAACAGGACATGACCCGGGCCTTGTGCCGCGACGTGGGGTACTGCATCGGTCGTTGCATGGGCGTGGACGCGACCAACGCGGTCAACGCCGCGTCCTTCGAGGCGGACAAGGTCAACCCCGGCCGGACCGAATACCACAAAAACTTCTTGAAATGGCTGGAAAATTTTCAGGAAAAGGACCTGGTGGGTTCCTGCGCCCAGACGGACGTCAAGGGCGAGAGGCTGAAACGCCCGTCCGAGCAGACCGATCCGGACGCGTACCTGCGCGTGGTCGAAAGGAAAGCGGACGGCATCGTGGTCCGGGGGTGCAAGATTCACATCACCCAGGCGGCGGTGGCCGACGAAATACTGGTGGTGCCCACGAGGTCCCTGACCGAGGACGAAAAGGACTACGCGGTGGCATTCGCCGTGCCGGCCGACTGGGACGGCGTCAAGCAGGTCATTCACCCCCATAACATGAGACGCCGCTCCACGTTCCAGCGGGGCTTCGATTTCGGGGCCGTGGATTCCTACGTCATCTTCGACGACGTTTTCGTGCCCTGGGAACGGGTCTTCCTCTGCGGGGAACACCAGCACGGCGGGCTCTGCGCCCTGTTGTTCGCGCTGTTCCATCGTCACAGCTATTCCGGGTGCAAGCCGGCCATCGGCGACGTGATCCTGGGCCTGGCCGCCGTGGCCGCCGAGATCAACGGCATCGAAAAAACCCATCACGTCAGGGAAAAACTGGCCGGCATCATCCAGATCGCCGAATTGGGGTACGCCGCCGGTTTCACGGCCTCGGAAATGGGCAAGCCGGAAGTTTACATTCCCGGGTTCGGACAAGTCCCCTACGGCCCCGGGTCATGTATTCCCAATTCCATTTACTGCAACGTCGGACGCTGCCTGACTGGCGAGTCGGTCTATCACGAACAGGAAATCCTCTGCGACGTCGCCGGGGGGGCCCCGGCCACCTTCCCCTTCGAGCCTGACTGGACCAACGAGGAGATCAAGCCGTTGATGGACAAGTATTTGAAGCGCAATCCCAAGCTGACGGCGGAAGACCAGATCAAGTTCTGGCTCTACCTCGGGGACATGACCGTGTCCGATTTGAGCGGCGCCATGAACTACGCGTCCTACCACGGCGGCGGCTCCCCGATCATGGAGCAGATCGCCATCACGTCCCAGTACGACATCAAGGCCCGCAAGAACCTGGTGAAGCGGCTGGCGGGAATGGAAATCAAGTAGGCCGGGTTGTCGGCCTCAATCGGCCTGGAATAATTCCAGCCGCCCCGCGCCGGGTTTCATGGGGTCCGGCGCGGGACCGGCAATCCAGGCGCGCATGGTGCAAAAATGGAAGAAAAACAGTCCCCCTTGGAACGGGACCCGGCCCGGGGCGACCAAAAAACCGACGGCGACCCCGCCGGGGAAAGCCTCGGCGACCTGATCCGGCAAGGCCAGGGTCCGGTTTTACGGGAAATAGACCGGGAAATCAACAGACTCCGGTAATAACCCCCTGGAAGGCGGCCCGGCCCGACGGCCGCCTTCCGAACCGCGTCCTCCCCTCCTTGGACAATTCTACCCGGCCAATTGCAAAACCTCGGCCCCTGACCCAAATCGTCGTTAAGCTCAATTATAAATCATCGAAATACTTCAGTATATCAGCGGGGTTTAGACTTTTGCCTTCTGTAGGGTCATTTTCGGCCAATCCGAATATGACCAGCCGCCAGGCTTATGAAGGCCGAAAATTCCTGTTTTGCAATTGGCTCTAATCTTTATTTCAATTTTTCGACGTCACCTGGTTGCCGACCCCTGGACCGGAGTTTATCTTTGTTGCCATTAAACGGGGCCCGTATTTCAATCAAGGAGGACCCCTCAACTTGTCGTTTCGGGAACGGAAAAATGGCTGAGCGGTCGGGAAAGCCGGCGGACCGGCTGGTCGGAACCGGCCTGGCGGAGTGTTGTCCGGAACCTTGCCGCCTGCATATCCTGGTGGCCGAGGACAACCAGGTCAACCAACTGCTGGCCCGCCGTCTCCTGGAAAAAAGGGGGCATTCCATCGAGGTGGCGGACAACGGCCTGGAGGTTTTAAAGGCCCTGGAAAAGGAATCCTTCGACCTGGTGTTGATGGATATCCAGATGCCGGAAATGGATGGGTTGGCGGCGTCCCGGGCCATTCGCGAAAGGGAGGCGCGGCAGGGAGGGCATGTGCCCATCGTGGCCATGACCGCCTTCGCCATGAGGGGGGACCGGGAAATGTGCCTCGCCGCCGGAATGGACGCGTACCTGGCCAAGCCCATCAGTTCCCAAATGCTTTACCAGACCATCGCCGCTGTTGTAATCAAGCGGGCCGAATGAATCGGTCCCGGGGCCGGGTCGCGCGGCGCGCGGGTTGGCGAATCGATTCGGACCGGTTATAATCATATCCATGGGAACAATTTATTCCGATCACGCCAATCCGGCCAGTCCGGCTAGAAGGAGGCTTGTCATGGACCTTCCGTCATTTCTTCCCCAGGTCGGGCTATTCAGGGGCCTGAACGACGCGGAACTTTCGCGGATGCTGCTCTTGTGCCGCCTGGACAGTCGCGGTCCCGGAGAGCTTATTTTCGCCGAGGGCGACGACGCGGTGGACCTCGGCGTGGTCATGGAAGGCCGGGCCGAATTGCGTTTCGAAATGCCCGGCCGGGAAGCGGGCCGGGAGCAAACCATCTTTTCGGTTTTCCCGGGCAAGGCTTTCGGCTGGTCCGCCCTGACTCCGCCCTTTAAATTGACCTTGTCCGTTTACGGCGGAGAACATGGTTGCCGTTTTTTCCGCGTCAACGGTCGGGAATTGATGAGCCTGTTCGAGGAAGACAACCATATCGGTTTCATTTGCCTGAGAAATCTGGCTCATGTAATCGCCAAGCGCTTTCACGCCCTCGAAGAGGAAGTAGTCCAGGCCGCGGGCCTGGAATCGATGTGCCGGCAGTAAAACACATTCACCCTCGCGAGGCTCGGCCGCGGGCGGCCCCGCCCGCGGGGCAAATTTTCCGGGCCGGAACTGTTCCCGCGGCTCGCCCCGGGTTCCCGCCCTTGGCCCGAACGACTCCCAACCGCAAGTCATGACTGAATAATTAGCATCAGGCCGCCGACTGGCGGCCTTTTTTTTATTCCCGCCCCGCTTTTCGTCCCCTGGGTTCCAGACATCCCGCGCCCGAAATTAGCGTTGGTATTATCCCGTTCCAGGCCCGGCTTTTGACCGGATACTTTAGACCCTGGAGGAATAATCAATGGAAAAAGTTGTGGACTGGCGACCGTCGGCGCGGTCCGCCGCGGCGTCCCGGGGCCTGGACCCGGCCCTGGTCGAGGCCCTGGCCCTGACGGAAAGCGCGGGGGAGGTCTTCGCGGTCAGGTACGAACCTTCGTATCAATGGCTTTTTCAGCCGGCGCGGTTTCGTCCACGAAACTCGACCCTGGAAACCGAGGTTGTTTTTCAGAAAACAAGCTGGGGGCTGATGCAAATAATGGGCGCCGTCGCCCGGGAACACGGGTTTCGCGGTTGGCTGCCCGAACTCTGCCAGCCGGAAATAAACCTGGAATACGCCTGCCGACGCCTCGAGTTTTTGTTGGAAAGGTTCGGAGGCGAAGCCGAGGCGGTGAGCGCCTACAACCAGGGGAGCCCTCGTCGCGGGCCGGACGGTTCCTTCCTGAACCAGGGCTACGTGGACCGGGTCCTGGGCTTTCGGGCCGAGTTGGAAAAGGGCTCGGCCCCTCGAAAATAACCCCTTTAACGAAAGGAAAAAAAATGGTCGACAAGCCTTTGTTCAAATCCAAGACCTTTTGGGCCGGAGCGGCGGGAATCATCGCCGCCCTGGGAGGCTTTCTCACCGGGTCCCTGCCCCTCGAAGCGGCCCTGCAAACCGGGTTGACCGCGCTTCTCGGGATTTTTTTCCGGGACGCCCTCCGGAATTCCGATGACTCCTGACCAGGTCGCGGTCCTGAACGCCTTGATCGGTTTGCTGGAACGGGCCGGGACCTGGCCCATGGCCACCCTGGGCCTGACCGTGGTCGTCGGACCCTGGGTCATGTCCTTTATCCTGGCGCGGGGCCAGGAACGCCGGTTCGAGGCGGCGATGGAGATGTTTCGAAAAAATTCGGCCCTCGCCGAAAATTACGAAAAAATATGTCAGTTGCAGGACCGTCGCGAGGAAGGCCTCCGGTCAATCATCATGATGAACACTCAAGCCATGACCCGCCTGACGGACGCCATTCAAGTGAGTCGGAGAGGAGTCTGAGGCATGCCCTCGCCGGACGACGGCAACCGGGCCGAGCCGAAACCGCCCCTAAAACAGGAAGCGGAACTGGAAGAACTCCTGGCCCGACTGAAACTGCATCTGGCCCGGTTGGCCTTGCCCGGGGAGGATGACCTGGAACCGGGGCCGAGGATCAGCCCCCAGAAATTGAACGCCCTCTGCCGGGTGGTGGCCGTGTTGAGCCCTCCCGCCGCGGTGGCGCTCCGCCGGTTGGACCAGGACGAAGCCGAAACCCGCGAGCTTTCCGTGGAGGAGCGGATGAAAAAAGTCATGGAACTTCTCAAGGGGGCGGGCTTTGCCCCTCAAAAAGTCGACTAGCCTCGAGGAGGTCCTTTTGCCGTACCAGCGTCGCTTTGTCTCGGATTCCAACCGGTTCAAAATTTGGATCGCGGCCCGCCAGGTGGGCAAGTCCACGGCCGTGGCCTTCGAAGCGGTGCTTCTGGCTTCGGCCGCGGCCGGAACGGCGATTATGCTGGTTTCCGCCTCCCAACGCCAGAGCGCCGAGCTGCTGGAACGGGTCAGGCGCTGGGTCGAGGCGTTGAAGGCCGGCGTGGACGAGTTGGTGGTCATGAAGGAATCGGCCCAGGGCCTGCGCCTGGCCAACGGGTCCAGGATTCTGTCCCTGCCGGCCAACCCGGACACGATCCGCGGGTTTTCCGGGCATATCTTCCTGGACGAGTTCGCCTTTCACCGGGATTCGCGGAAGATTTGGGCCTCGGTCTTTCCCATCGCCACCAGGGGCTTCAGCCTGAGGATCACTTCGACGCCCAACGGGAAATTGAACATGTTCCACGATATCTGGGAGCGCGGCGGCGCCATCTGGACCAGGCACGCCACTTCCATTTACCAGGCAACGGGAGAGGGCCTGGAAGTGGATGTGGAACTCCTCCGCTCGGCCACTCCGGACCCCGCGACCTGGGCCCAGGAATACGAGTGCCGCTTCGTGGACGAGGCCACCGCCTTCCTGACCTATGAACTCATTGCCTCGGCCCGGCACGATGACGCCGGGCGGCCCGACCGGGCCGGGAAGGGGCCGTTCTATATCGGCGCGGATATTGGACGGCGGCGGGACCTGACCGTGTATTGGACCCTGGAGGAAGTCGGGGATGTGCTCTGGACCAGGGAAGTGGCCGCCCTGTCCCAGGCCCCGTTCTCCGCGCAAGACGCGGAACTGGACCGGCTGTTCGGACGATATCGTCCGGTCCGGCTCTGCATGGACCAGGGCGGGCTGGGTGAAAAAATGGTGGAAGACGCGCAGGGCCGGTACGGACGGTCCCGGGTCGAGGGCGTGATCTTTTCCGGGCCGGTCAAGCAGGAACTGGCCATGACGCTCCGGAGAAGGTTCGAGGACCAACGAATTCGGATTCCGGACGACCGGGATATCCGCGAAGAGCTTCATCGCATTCAAAAAACGGTTACCGCGGCCGGAAATGTCAGGTTTGACGCGGCCCGGAACGAGTCGGGGCACGCGGACAGGTTTTGGGCCCTGGCCCTGGCCGTGCACGCGGCCGAGGACCCGGGCGGCAAGCCGATGATTGTGTCCGGCGGGCGGCGAGTGATGGCTCGTGAGCTTAGGGGATACTAGCGTCATGATTGCAGGCAAGACGCCTGCGCTCCCAGAGGGGAAATGAGAAATTTTGTCGATAAATACGAGATGGCGACGGTGGATGAAAGGGAAGCCCTGGCCGGGCGGATAGCGACCCGGAGCCGGTCCGCGGACTGGCGGGGGGTCGACCAGGTCCTCCCCGATCCGGACCCGGTGCTGCAAAAAACCGGACAGGACTTGCGGGTGTACCGGGAGCTCATGGCCGACGCCCACGTCTGGAGCTGCTGTCAGAGCCGGAAGTCGGGGACCTTGTCGTGCGAATGGGAGATTCGGGAAGGCCGCCGGAAAGGGGCGTCCCTGGCCAGCCGCCGGGCCTTCCAGGTCGTGTCCGACCTGATGGCGGGCCTCGATGTCAATCAGGCCGTTTCCGATCTGCTCGAATCCGTTTATTTCGGGATTTCCCCGGTGGAAGTTATTTGGAAGCCCGGAAAACTATGGCTCCCGGAACAACTTGTCGGCCGGCCCCCGGAATGGTTCGCCTTCGACGACGACAATAACCTCCGGTTTTTGAGCCGGGAGAACCAGATTTACGGGGAAGTGCTGCCGGACAAGAAGTTCCTTTTGGCCCGGCACCACGCGGATTACCTGAATCCGTACGGACAGCGCACGCTGTCCCGGTGTTTCTGGCCCGTGGTTTTTAAGCGCGGTGGATTCAAGTTTTGGGCCATTTTCACGGAAAAATTCGGCATGCCCTGGCCGGTGGGGAAAGTGCCGAAAGGGACCAACGAAGCGGAGCGGGAAGAAATCTACACGGCCCTGGCCCGCATGGTCCAGGACGCGGTCTGCGTCATCAACGACGACCAGTCCGTGGAGCTGCTCGAGAGCGCCGGGAAGAGCGCCAGCGCCGGCATATACGAGGCCCTGATATCCGCGGCGAACCGCGAAATCAGCAAGGCCATTCTGGGCCAGACCCTGACCACGGAGCTGGACAAGGGCGGGTCGCACGCGGCCGCGCAAAGCCATTTGGAGGTCCGCCAGGACCTGGTGGACCAGGATAAGCGCCTGGTCCAGGGGGAGTTCAACCGGCTGTTTCACTGGGTGGTCGATCTGAATTTTCCGGGGACCGCGCCGCCGGAGTTCCACTTCTTCCAGGCCGAGGACGTCCGCAAGGACTTGGCCGAGCGCGATGAAACCCTGACCCGGCAAGGGCTGCGGCTGAGCCGGGGCTATTACCAGCGGGCCTACAATTTGGGGGATGAGGACTTGGAAGAGAAGGGGGAGGCGGCGAAGGAGTTCGCGGAGCGCCCCGGGAAGAAAATAGCCGCCACGCGCCGCCGTGGTGAAAAAAGGGGCGTGAAGTGAAGGGGTTCAAGGGTTGGATTGAAATATTTCGCGGGGGGAGTCAGGTCGATTCCATTGGCCGGGCCTGGGATAATATGCCTCACGCGAAGACGCGAAGGCGCGAAGGAAGGCATGGAATGCTCTGCGAAATGCCGTACAGACGAACCTGGTGCGTCTGGGAGGGAATATGAAGGGGTTCGAAGATTGGATTGAAATATTTCGCGGGGGGAGCCAGGTCGATTCCCTTGGCCGGGCCTGGGATAATATGCCTCACGCGAAGACGCGAAGGCGCGAAGGAAGGCATGGAGGAATGCTCTGCGAAATGTCGTACAGACGAACCTGGCGCGTCTGGGAGGGACTATGAAGGGGTTCAAGGGGTGGATTGAAATATTTCGCGGGGGGAGTCAGGTCGATTCCCTTGGCCGGGCTTGGGACGGGGACCAAGTGATCGACCAGGCCGTGGCCAAGTTCAACGCGGCCGAGCATCAACCGCCCCTGGTGGTCGGACATCCGACCGAGGACGCTCCGGCCTTCGGGTGGGTGGAGGCGGTCCGCAAGGTCGTCAAGGACGGCGCGGCCGTGTTGGAAGCCAAGTTCGCCCAGGTGGCCCCGGAGTTCGAGGACTGGGTTAGGCGCGGGCTTTACAAGACCAGGTCCGCCAGTTTTTACCCGGACGGCAAGCTGCGCCACGTGGGCTTTCTGGGCGCCATGCCTCCGGCTGTCAAGGGCCTGGCCCCGGTCGGGTTTTCGGGCGGGGAAGGAATAAGTTTCGAATTTCAGGAGGAAAAAAAGATGGAGATCAAGGAGTTTTTGGAAGCCGTAAAGGCGTTCGTGGGCCTGGCCAGGGAGACCGGAGCGCAACAGGTTCCGGGGGCCGGCCCGCCCGCGCAACCCGGGTTTTCCGAGGCGGAAGTCAAGGCCGAGCTGGAAAAAGTCAAGGCCGCGGTCGAAGCCGAAACCCGGAAGAAACTGGAAGCCGAGTTCGCCGAGAAGCAGGCCCGAGCCGACGCCCAGGCCAAGGCCGAGGGCCGGAAAACCGAGCTGAAGGGCCGGGTCGCGGCCCTGGTGGAAGCGGGCAAGATCGCGCCGGCCTTCACTGAAAGGTTGGTCGAGGTCGTCGTCCTGGCCGACCAAGGGACCAAGGTCGAGTTCGCGGAGGGGAAGTCCGGGAGCCACGCGGACTGGCTGTTGCACGAGCTGGAAAAAACCGGCCCGGCGACGCTCTTTTCCGAAATCGCGACCTGGAAGAAAGCGGGCGGCGCGGCCGCTGTTACCGAGGCCCGGGCCGAGGCCGAGCGGGGCCGCCGGATCGCCGATCCGGGCTACCAATCGAAGGGAGGGAAATAAGCGATGGCCGGAGTATACGGAGTCATTGAACATCAGGACCAGGAACCGAGCCAACTCGTCGCCAGCGAATATTGTCTCCACGCGCGGATCACGCTGAAGGATTCCGCCGGGGACCTGGTTCGCGGGACGGTCATGGCCCAGAACACGTCCACCCACGCCTGGGAAAAGTTCAACCCGGCCGGGTCCAACGGGACCAACGAACCCCGCTGCATCCTGTCCGAGGACGTCGCGGATTCCACGGACCAGGAGACCGCGGGCGCTTATTTCACCGGGAAATACCGAGCCGACGACCTGATCTGGCCGGACGCGATCACCACGGACCAACGGCTGACGGCCGGCACGGCCCTGGCGGACAAGGGGATTATCCTGGACGAAAGCATCGCCTAGGCGCTGCTGCCCATGAGCACCACCACGACGACCACGTAAGAGGCCTCACGCGAAGACGCGAAGGCGCGAAGGGGATGAAACCAGAAACTAAGAGGAGGATTTAGGGAATGGACAATCTCTTTAAGATAAGGACCTTGACCGCCGCGGTCAACGCCATGCCGGCGCCGGCGATGGTGGTCTACAACCGCCTGTTCCGGCAACGGGCCCACCTGGTCCCGTCGAGCCGCATGGCGGTGGACATTCGGGCCGGGTCGGAACGGATACTTCAGAGCATCGCCGTGGACGCGGACGCCGCGGTCACCACGAAAACCAACCGCCGGGTCATCACCCTCGAGGCGCCGCGCCTGGCGGAAAAACGCACCATTTCCGCCGCGTCGATGGAAGATATCCGGAAGCTGGGCGACCAAGTGAGAGTGGAATCCCTGGCCGACCGCATCCGGGAAGAACTCCAGGACATGCGCAACGAAACGGATAGGACGATGGAATTCTGGGCCGCCAACGCCATCAAGGGCAAGATTTACGACGCGGACCTGACGAAGGTGCTGGTGGATTACAATCTGCCTTCTTCCCACGACATCACCCTGTCCGGAACGGGAGACGAGCTTTACTGGGACAATGCTTCGTCCGATCCATCGGCCGCGCTCCGGGACTTGAAGCTGCTGATCGAGGATGATTGCGGGACGACCATCACCGGCTGGCTGGCCTTCCTCGGGTCCGGGGTGATGAACGCCCTGCTGGGGCACCAAAAAATCCGGGAGCTCCTGGCCCAGGAGCGGGGCCGGGCCGTGGCCGAGAGCGGCCGGGTGGAACGGTTGTCCGAGGTTGATCTGGTGGAATACAACGGTTCGTTCATCGATTCCAGCGGGACCCGCCGGCGGTTCATCGAAAGGAACGAGATCGTGTTGATCGGGCTTTGTCCGGACCTGGTGGACTGCCCGTTCGCGCCGGTGGTGAACACCAAGGCCCCGGGGGGCGTGGGCAACGTCGACGAAAACGGGCGGGGGGTGATGTTTTTCGCCTTTTCCTGGGACAAGGACGACGGCTCGGCCCGGTGGATTCAGGTCGAGACCCGGCCCCTGCCGGTATTACAGCGTCCCGGCGCCGTGGTCCGGGCGACGGTGATCGGATAAGAAAAGCCTCACGCGAAGGCGCGAAGGGGGGCAGGCCCCCGCGGGAAGGACGCGGATGTCTTATTGCACCATTGACGATCTGAAAAAGGCCTTGTCCGAGACGACCCTGATCACCATTACGGACGATGCTGGCGCGGGTGAAGTCGACGAGGGCAAGGCCCAGGAAGCCATCGACGACGCGGCCGAGGAAATCAACGCCTGGATCGGCGGCCGCGTCGCCTTGCCTCTCGCCGGGACGCCGCCGCCGATATTGAAGAAGGTCTGCGCCGATATCGCCGTCTGGAACCTCTATTCGCGGGTGGAATTCGACACACCCAAGACCTGGGTCGAGCGGTATCGGAACGCCGTCAAGATATTGGAGCGGTTTTCCAAGGGCGAGATCACCCTGGGAACCCAGCCGATCCCGGACGCGCCGGCGTCGTATTCATCCGGGATCAGGACGTCGTCCCGGGCCAAGATGTTCGGGACGGATACGATGGATAAGTATTAACGCGCGCGCGGGGATGGGGATGAAGAGTTGCTTCGGGAAGTATTGGCGGGCGGGCAAGCGCCAAGGGAGAAGGAAGAGGCCCTTCGGATATTTTCGGTGGGCGGGATGCTCCGCCCTCGCCTCGGGAAGTTGGGGCTTCGGGCATGGCCTTGATTTCCAGGGTCGGGGGCGCGCCGTAGCCGGCGCCCCCGACGCCCCCCGGCATTTTATTGGTCGCCCGATGGACGTCGTGTCCATGGGGCTCCATGGCGGGCGTCCATGCCCGCCTGGAAGACCCCTCACCCTGCCCTCTCCCCCAGGAGAGGGGAATCTTAATGAAGAGCGGGCAGGATGCCCGCGCTCCCAGGCGTTCTAGGAAGAGGAGACGATGACGCACGAGTTTCAAATTTTGGAAGACGCGGTTATCACCGCCCTGACGCCGCTGAAGGCTTCCCTGGGCGTTAAGACGCTGGAACCGATGCAGGATTTGTCAACCGTGGATGACCTGAACGCCCTCGCGCGGCGGACGCCCGCGATCTTTGTCGCGGCCGACGATTTGACGTCCCAGGTCCATAACCGCGACGACATCATTTCCCTGGCCGTCAATATCCTGGTCTGCGACCGGGGCGCGAGGTACGAGGCCGCTTCCCGGGGGGCGACCGGGGTGGGGCCGGGAGTTTACGTCTTGCTGGGCGCCATTAAAAACGCCCTGCACGAGAAACGATTGATCGCCGGGTGGCGTCCCCTCAGCCGCGTCAGGGAAGGCGCGCTGGACGTGGACCCGGCCAAGGGCTTGGCTATTTTCGCGGCCCAATACGAAACGGGCCTGGTTGAAAGGAGATTCTAATGCCGTATGACGTCGACGACTACACCCTGCTGAGCGGGGTCTTGTCCATCGCCAAAATCACCGCCGGGACGGTCGGGACCTACACCGACGTGGGCAACTGCCCGAAGTTCGAGTTCACCGCCGACAAGGAAGCCGTGGAGCACCAGGAAAGCCGCACGCCCCACAAATATCGGGACCAGCGGGTGGTTCTGGTCAAGGGTTACACCATTTCCTTCGACCTGGACGGAAGGAATTTGGAAAACCTCCAGATGTTCCTCATGGGAACCCTGGACGGGACCACGAAAATTCTCGGGTTCCAAAACCTCGACCAGGAATACGCCCTCAAGCTGACCGAGGACAACCGCAAGGGCAAGAACTTCATCTGGGTTTTCCATCGCTGCCAGATCGAGCCGGAAGGCGCCCTGGCCCTGATCGGGGAAAACCAGTTCGCCAAGATGTCCTTCTCCGCGGTGTCCCTGGCCGACCTGGCCGGAAACCCGGAAAGCCCGTTCTTCCACACGGAAGAACAGACGACTCCCTAGGGGATACCCTGGAGACGCGGAGGAAGCTATGGAAATCCGCGTCTCCGCTGTGAAAAAACTTTTCGGTGGTCAAAACATGCGCTTAAAAACAACGGTCGAAATAGCAAAAAAGGTTTACGCGGTCGCCGAACTGACCGTTCGGGACGTTTGGGAACTGTGGGACTCGCTTCCCGGCGCGTGGAGTCGGGCGTTTGTCGACCGGGGCGTCACGCCAAGGCCCGCGGGCCTGGGGGAACAGGAAGTCGAGGAGCTTTGGGCCGGTATCAGGGCCGTCAACCCCGGGTTTTTCGAGCGGTCGGGCCAGGGGGAAGGAGGCGGCCCGCGTCCGGCCAAGGCGGAGCTGACCGGGGCCGTTTGCCGGGCCATTCGGGCCGGGCATGTTCAGGTCTGGGATTACGGGTGGTCGGTGTTCATGATCGCGATGGAGGAATTGTCCGGGGCGGACCGGGAAGGCGTGCAGAACATGGCCTTAGCGGCGCGGGTCGGATACCACGCGGACCGGCGGGCCTGGCAACAGTTCATGCGGCCATCCAAGCCCGCATACGCCCGGAAATACGGGAACCCCGCGCTCGCGGAAAGACATGGGAAAAGATAATGGCGGCTAGGGAAACGGTTTTAAAGCTGTTGCTACAGGGCCTGGGCGGTCGACAAGGCCGCGAGGATATCAGCCGATTGACAAATCAGTTACTTACCCTTGAATCCGTGTTCCAGCGGCTCAAGGCGGCGACTGTCGCGGCCTTTGACGGCTGGGGGATTTCGGCGGTCGTTACGGCCCTGCTGGAGGCGGGAATACAGACGGAGCGGCTGGACAGCGCTTTTACGGCGATCCGGGGATCGGCGGCGGCTGGACGAACCGAGTTGGAGTATCTCCGCCTGGTCGCGAACCGGCTGGGGCAGGATTATCTGAGCGCCGCCAATGGGGCCAAATCCCTTTACGCGGCGGCCGCCGATTCAAGCTTGGGTCTTCGGGAGACTCGAAATATTTATCTGGGGATCAGCGAGGCCGCGGCGACCCTGGGGATTTCGGCGGACGAAACCCAAGGGATTTTTTTGGCCCTGGGGCAGATGATTTCGAAGGGGAGCGTCCAGAGCGAGGAATTAAAGGGGCAGCTTGGGGAGCGCCTCCCCGGCGCCATGTCCGTCCTGGCCAAGGCAATGGGCGTCAATGTAGCTGTCCTGACCAAATGGGTCGAGAGCGGAAAGCTTACGGCGGAGCAGATAATCCCGAAATTATCCCGGGCGTTGGAAGAGCGGTTCGGAAGGACCGCCGTGGAGGCGGCCGACAAGGCCCAGGGATCGCTCAATCGGCTGGGGAACGCCTGGTATGAGCTTAAAAAGGCGGTAAACGAGAGCGGCTTCTTGGACGTCGCGACCGGCGTTATCAAGCAGGTGCACGCGCTGGTCCAGACCCTGACGGGCTTGGTCAAGGCGAACAAGGAACAGATCACGGACTGGATGGAGTCCGCGGCCGACCGGTCGGTGGAGGCGTTCCGGGTGATAATGCTCGGATCGGCGGGGGTGCTCGATACCCTCGCGCCGATGATGAAGCATATATCCGACCTGGTAGGAAATCTTTGGGACGATTTCAAAAGACTGCCTACATGGGTCCAGGAAGTCGGAATTATCGGGGCGTTTCTAAGCGGTAAGAACAAAACCTTTCTGGCGATTGGCGTGGCGGTGGAAAAGCTGGCCCGGAACCACGAAAGGATGATCGCGTTATCGAAATACCAGGAGGCGGGATTCAAGGTCTGGTCGGACCCGAATATGTCGGTTTTGAACGTCAAGGGCCAGATTGAGGCGGCGGACAGGCAGATCAGCTTTATCGAGCGGAACGCCGAGCCGGCCCTGAGTCGCCGGGAAACTGAACGATTTGTGCAGGAACTCGAGGCGGAAAAGGTCCGGGTCGAGGCGAGCCGCCAGGCGACGGTCGACAAGGCGGGGACGCTGTTGTCGGCGGCCTGGCTCCCGGCGGGTATGGGCGCGGCGGCCAACGCCGCGAGATACGATATCGCGCGCGCGGACGAATATCTGGAGCAGCTTGGGCGGTTTTTGTCCAACGCCCAGACGCAATTGGCGCAAGCCGGGCCGGAGCGGACGCAAGCGCTTCGGGCGATTCCGGCCAAGCAGAGAGAGTTCGCGGCCGACGAAAAAGCGTTCAATCTGGAGCTGACGGAGGCGGAGCGCCAGACGGTCGAGGTCAAGCTGGAGACAGTCCGGCCAAAGCAGACGGAAGAAAAACCGGCGGAGACGTCGGAGGGGTGGTATACCGAGGCGGCCGAGAACCTGCTGGCCGCCCTGGAGAGGGGCGCGGCAAAGGTCGGGGCGGAAAAAGCTCCGATCAAAATCGAGGGCGTGGACCCGACGAAAGGCGTGGACGTCGGGGCGCTAATCGGCGTCGGCAAAGGTGGCCAGGGCGCTAAGAGCGAGGCGTCTGGAGCGGCCAAGGCCGCCAAGTCGACGCAATCACTCGACGTGGAAGCCGCCACTTCCCGGACCGGCCCGGCCAAAGCCAAAATAGAGGCCGAGTTGGCTGACCTGGAACGCCTCCATGAGCGCGGGCTCGCTACCACGGAGGGCTATTACGCCGAGCAAGAGCGCCTAACCGAGGAGTATTACGCCAAGCGGCAAGCCCTGGTGGCTGAAAAGCAAAGGGTGGAGCTGGCCGGCGTCAAGGAATTGGCCGCGGCGGCCAAGGCGCCATTGGAACAGACCCGGTCGCAAGGCGACCTGGACCAACTCCTGATCGAGCAAGAGCGGGAGCGCGTGGAGCTGGCCGAGGAACAACGTCAGGCCGAGGAGAAGGTCACGGTCCAGAAAATGGACCAGCTACAGTTGCAGCAGGAAGCCCAGGACCAAACCCGGGCCTTGCTGGCCAATTGGTCGGTTGATACCCTACCAGCCAACATGCGGGACAACCAGGACGCCCGGTTTGCCGAGGAATGGGAATCCCGCCGCGATCAACTGGAACTTCAACTGGCCGACGTGGAGAGTTTCGAAACCCGGATGGACGCCGTCAGGGAATTTTTCCACCTCAAGGAGTTGGCCCGGAAGCAGACAGATGCCGACGAGGCGAAGGCCAGGGAAGAAGCCCGCTTGGCCATAGCGGGAGAATCGGCTGGTCAACTGGCCAATATTTTCGGCGACTTGTATGAGTTATCCGGCAAAAAAAACAAAGAATTTTTCGCACTCGAAAAAGCCGCCGCGTCGGCCGAAGTCGTAATCAGAACACAAGCAGCCATCATGAAGGCCCTGGAAACGTCCGGGTGGGCCGGGTATGCCCAGGCCGGCCTCATTGCCGCCCAAGGGGCTGTGTCCCTCGCCATAATACAGGCCCAGGGCCTGGCCGAGGGCGGCTTGGTGCGGGGGTCCAGCCCGGACAAGAAGGCGGACAACATCCCGGCCCGGCTCACCGCCGGGGAATACGTCCACCAGGTCGACGCGGTTCGGCATTACGGCCGGGAGACGATGGACCGGATCAACCGCCGGGAAATCCCGAAGGACGCCCTGGAGCCGGTCAAGCTGGCCGGGGGTGGCCTGGTGGTCCGGACCACGACGGCGCCGCGCGAGGACGTGGACCGGATTGCTCTCGACCGGGAACGGGAGCTGGTCGAAATGGCCGAGGACCGGCGTCAGTCCGAGGAACAGATCGTGGCGGCGAGGGTTAAGGAGACGCCGACGCAAAGTCCCGGAGAGCGCGGAGAAGAGAGCGGCGCCCCGGCGATCCCGGAGACGGCCCCACCGCGCGGTCAGAGCGAAGAGGGCGTCGAAGTCGTTTCAGCGACGGAAACGGCTCGGCTGATCGAAAAGGTTGTCGAGAAGCAAAGTTTTGAGCTGCCCCAAGGCTTGCTGGACATGTTTGAAAAGGAATTCGCCCTCCCGACCATGCCCTCTTACACGCCCATGCCGAGCAGGTTTTCCGACAACGGCTACGTGGCGCCGGCGGCGGCGACGGGGGCGTCCGGGTCGAACCGGCCCGTGGAGATCACCACGGTCAACGTGCTCGATCAATCGGAGATCACCAACGCCCTGGCGTCGCAACAAGGCCAGGCCGTGATTTTGAACGTGATGAGCCGGAACGCGCCGAAAGTCAGGCGGATGTTGGACGGGAGTAGGTAGATGGGGCCGCGCGGGGGGGCCCACGAAAAAAGGAGGCGGCCGGAGGCCGCGCGAAGAATCGATAGGGCGGGCAAGATGCCCGCGCTCCCAGGCGGGACGCCGGAGGCGGAAATATGCTTGATTTTTATTTGACCGCCCGGCCGGATTGGTCGGATGGGGTGGAAATAACCCGGTCCTGGCGGACGTCCATTCAATCCGCCGTCACCGGGTCCGAGAAGCGGTCCGCGCTTTACGGCAAGGTCCGGAGGACCGTCAGCTATAAAGTGCTGGTTCTCGGCGTCGCCGATCTGGCCTATCTCAAGCGGCGGCTGTGGCGGGACATGCACCTGGTGGTGGGCGTTCCCCTCTGGCCGGACGGCGCGGCCCTCACCGACCAGGTCGACGCGGGCCTCGACTTGATCCTGCCCGTGACGTCCACGGCGGACCGGGAATTTGCCGTGGGCGGGGAAGCGATTCTGGTCGACCCCCACGATATGGACAATTTCGAGGTGGTGGTGGTCGACGACCTGGACTCGGACAAGATTTACCTAACCGACCCGGTCGCCGGGGACTGGCCGGCGCACGCGATGGTTTACCCGGTGATACCCTGCCGGATCGAGCCCGCCCAGACTATCCGGGCCCTGACCGCGGGGATCGGCGAGTTTGCCGTCAGCGCGGCCGAGGAGGTCTGACATGGTCGATTATCTGGGGTATCCGCTGTTCCTGATCAAGCCGGACTGGAGCAGCCGGGTGGATAACTATTTCAACCGCGACAACCAGGTTTTTCGGGACATCGGCGTGTCCGCGGCCTGGACCTATTTCGACCAAACCCTCTTGGGGTTCAAGGCGGAATATCTGTTGATCGGGAAGGACCGGATTGCGGAGCTGATCGACTTTTTCGATGCCGTCATGGGCCGCTGGGAGGCGTTCTGGGTCCCGACCTGGCAGGCGGACCTGCTGGTCGTCGAGCCCATCGGCGCGGCGGACGTGGATATCGTGGCCGAGGACGCCGATTACGGCGATTATTGGGGCGCGGACGATGTTTCCGGCCGGTTCCTGCATTTCTTTTTGCCCGATGGGAGTTCCATTGTTCGGGGCGTCCGGGAAGTTTCAACCGGCGTCATGCGGATCGACCAGGCCTTGGGCGTGGACGTCCCGGCCGGCCATTTGTCGGCCCTGATGGTTTCGTACCTGTTCCTGGCCAGGTTCGACCAGGACGAGCTACGGCTTAAATACCTGAAGACCGACCTGGCCCGGGCCGACCTGTCGTTCCGGGCCCTGCCCCAGGAAAGCCCGGTCATGACGACGACCACCAGCACGACAACGACAACGACGACCACGACGACCACAACCACAACCACGTAAGAGGCCTCACGCGAAGGCGCGAAGACGCGAAGGGGATGAAATAGGGAAACAAGGGATCAATGGCTTATTTGATTGAAGACCTGACCATAGCCCGCGGGCTGGTTTCCATCGCTGCGGTGACGGACGGCGTTCCGGGGGAGTTCACGGACCTGGGGAACAGCCCCAATTTCGAGATTCAACTGACGTCCAGCGCCGTTTCGCACCGGGAAAGCCGGACGCCCGGCCGCTTCATGGACCAGCGGGTAATAGTTGGGGCAGGTTACGATCTGCTGTTCGCCCTGGACCAAAGGAGCGTCGAAAATTTGCGGCTGTGGCTCGCGGCCGAGCTGGCCGGGACGTCGTTAATCGAAGCCGGGAAGTATCTGGACCAAGATTTCGCGGTGAGGTTCGTATCGGACAACCGGACCGGCCCGAATTACATCTGGGAATTTTGGCGTTGCCGCCTCAGCCCCGAGCAGCCCCTGAACCTGGTGGAAGGCGGTTCCTGGGCCAGGCTCTGGTTCAGGGCCCACGGCTTGCAGGAACTGCTGGAAAACGCCGGGCGCCCGTATTTTACGGTTCGGGACTCCAGCCGGACCTACGCCACCTGGAACCCGGAAGACTGCAACCCGTCCATTACGCTGTCCGATGACTTGCTGGACGCGGCCAGCGGCTACGCCAGTCCCGGCCGCGCCTGTCGCGCGACAATCGGAGTTAATACAGGGCGCAAATATTTTGAGGTGGTTTTTCAAAGCCTCTCTATTTCTGGCTATACCTTCGGGGTCGCCGGCGTCGGGACTATAGACGCGGACTTGACCAAATACCCCGGCGGGGACCTTTATGGGTGGGGTTATCTCACGGGCGGTGGGTCGGGATACATCCGTCATAATGCTGTGGGAGCCACCGCACAATATATCAACATCGGTGATGTGTTACGCATTGCGTTTGACGTGGACCGCGGCTACGTGTGGTTCGGCAAAAACGAGAGATGGTTTGGCGGTTCCGGGTCCGAGGCCTTTTTGATCGATTTGCCCAAATACACAGGGCTTGTCGGCCCGATATACCCGATGTGCGGCGCCTCCAATAGCTCGCGCTTAACCGACCTACGCGCCAATTTCGGCCAAGCCGACTGGCTTTACGGACCGCCCGAGGGGTATGGTTTCGAGGGGGTTTATATCTGATGCCGTCAGCCGCTTATATCGCCAAGGAAGAGGCGCGGACCAGGCGGCCCGCCGAGCTGTACCGGTTCATCAACGGCCCATTGGCCGACCCGGTCAGCGAGCATTATTACACCAGCGCCGACGAGGCCATTACCTACAACGGCCACGTCTACAATCCGGCGGCCCTGACCAGGTCGGCGGTCCAGTTCGACGGGGAAATGAAGGTTTCGGGCCTGACCGTGTCCATCGTGGAGTCGGCCGAGCCGATCAACCGCTTCCTGTCCCAATGGCCCCTAGGACAGGTCTGGGTCGAGGTCCTGAAGGTTTTTCGCGACTATTTGGACGAGGCCCTGGTCGTCTTTCTGGGCCAGGCGTCCAAGGCGTCCCTGTCCGGGCGGCGGTGCGACATCGAATGCGTGGGCTTCGAATTCTTTTTGTCCCAGAAGCTGCCGATCCGGAGGTTTCAGTTGAAATGCAACTATCAGTTGTTCGATTCCCACTGCGACCCGGACGGAAGCCTGGCCGCGTCCTTCCCGGGCGTGGCCGCGACCGTGACTGTTTCGTCCGACCGCCTGACGATAAGCGCGGCCGCGTTCGACGCCTTGGCCGACGGATATTTCACCTGGGGGTACGTGGCAGCGGGCGGCGACCGGAGGCCCATCGTGGGGCACGTGGGTCCGGACCTGGCGCTTCGCTACCCCTTCCCGGGCCTCGAAACCGGGGATACGGCTACCGCTTATCCCGGCTGTGACAAGAAGCTGTCCACGTGCCGGGACAAATTCAATAACAAGGCGCGGTTTGGGGGCTTCCCCTGGATACCGTCAACATCGCCGTTCATCCTGGGCGTGAGCGAAGCCGGAGGCACGAGGACGGTCGGGCAATGAGTCAATCAACCGAAGTTATCATGACCCACGCGATGGGCGGCCTGTCCACCGGCCTGATGATCGGGTCGATGGCCGGCGGCTACGGGACCGTTATCGGCGGCGTGGTGGGCCTGGTTATCGGGACCGTGGTGGGGATTCTGGCGCCCGACCCGGCCAAGACGTCGACCACGACTCCGGTGTCGATCACCGTGACCCAGGCCCAGGAAGGCGTGCCGCTCTGGGACGCCCTGGGCACGGTTCAAGTCGCCGGGAACATTATCTGGCAGGGCAACGCCCAGACCTTCACCCACACGGAGGGGGGCGTGCTCAAATATGATTACCTGATGACCTGGGCGGCCGGGATTTGCGAGGGGCCGATAGACAAGCTGTTTTCGATTCGCCTGGACGGTGACCTGGTCTGGCACGGCGCCCTGGACCGGCGGTCCGTGGGCCAGGAAGGCCCGGCCGTAAACCTGGAAGGGATCGGGGTCCAGGTTTCGGTTTACGCGACCACGGCCATTCCGGACCTGGTGCATTGGGCCTTGACCGCCACGACGCCCTGGCCGAGCCTGGGGGTGATTTACGGGGACGTCCTGACCTTTTCCGGGTTTTCCAACGCCGAGAATAACCGGGCCGTCACCGCGTCCCAATTTTCGTCGACCGGTCATTCCATAATAGTACTCGCCCTGACGTCGGACTTCGCCGTGGAGACGGGCGCCGACATCGACGTGGTTTCGGAGCGGGAATTTTCCGGCGCCGCCGCCCTGCTGCTGACCCGCGAGACCACCGGGGACGTGGGCACGGCCTTTGTCTTTTTCGGGACCGAAAGCCAGGAAGCCCCGGAAGTGATGTGGACTTTCCCCTGGAGTTCGGAGGCCGACAATTCGAACATTCCCGATTACCGGGGGTCCGCGTACATCGTGTTCACCGCCGTCAACGTGGGGGAGACGCCCACGCCGCCATCGATGAACGCGACTTTCGCCAAGTGGCCGGAGCTGGCGGACGTGCAGCCCGCCGGCGGGCGGATCAATTATTTCGATTACAACCCGGCCCTGGCGGTCCTGTACATCATCCGGGAACGGCTGGGCTTGCCGTCTTCGTGGCTTGACCTCGATTCCTTTTACGAGGCGTCGGAGGTTTTGCGGGCCGAGCGGCTGGGGATCAGTCTGTTGTTCGACCAGCATCGGGAAGCCCGGAGTTATCTGGAAGACATCCTGGCCCACATCGGCGGGCTGGTGCGGTACGAGCCGGAGGGGCGGTTCAAGATGGTTTTGCAGCGTCCGGACCAGGCCAAGGAGACCTTGCCGGTGATTACCGAGAACGAGATTGTGGACGGGCTACAGGTCGAGCGGAAGTCGTGGCTGTCCACGGTCAACGAGGTGAAGGTCAATCACACGCTCCGGGACGTGGTTTGCGGGGACACGCTGTCGAATGGTTACGGGGACAGCGTGGGCGTGTCGTGTTGTCCGGCCGACGCCTGGATTACCTACGCGGGGGGGCTGTTGATGACTCCAAGCAGCCAGAAGCGCTTTTATTACAGCGTGACGGGCCTGTTGTCGGTGGAGGCGCTCTGCTGGCAGGTCCGGACCGGCGCGGCCATTATCTCGGCCGACCAGGGCGACGACATCTTGCTGACCACCATCGACGCCGACCCCGGCGGCACGGTGATCCTGGACCTTTTGTGCGGCGGTGAAATTATCGATTCGGTCGAGATCGAAATAATCGACTGGGGGGAGATGGAAGATTGATAGTTACTCACGCGGAAGCGAGCTACGCCATTCAGGACCCGGCGAACCGCGAGATTCAAGGGCGGGAGGCGTCGGCCCAGATAAGCCGCAACCTTTTCCCCATGCAGTCCTACGCGGCCGCGGCGGCGGAACGGTTGCTCAAGAGCGGGGCCTATCCGGGCGCGGTCTACACCTTCAAGGCCAATCGGGCCGCGTTCCGGTTGCGGCCCGGGGATTTGTTCGTGCTCAATTACGCCCCCTACAACCTGGCGGGCGTGGTTTGCCGGGTTTCGGGCATGACCGAGCATGGCATGGAGGACGAACTGATAGAGATCACGGCCGTCGAGGACGTCGATTACATCGCCCAGAACATGGCCGTGGAAGTGCTGGAAGAGTCGGAGGAGGATACTTACTGGGAGCCGGCCGAGCCGGTGACGTTGACGACGTAAGAGATACACCATGGAGACGCAGAACTAATTGAAAAGACAAAAGTCTGCCTTAGTGTTGAAAGAACAATGGTGGTGCGAGTTATGACAAAATGCGATATTCCTATGGCGCCAATATTTGTCGATGTGGCGAATTTTAAAATAGGACTCTATCCGTCTATGTTGACTAATTCATGCCATCAAAATAGGCATATAAATGGCGGGAAACCCCGCCATTACATGCCTGCTGCAGGTAACTACCTCTAATTATTTGGGTTTTCCCAGACTGCCGCTTCAATAGTTCCGTCGTAGTCTGCTGTTACTGTGCAACCATCTGCATGATCTGCAATATCGAGGTCTAATTTGTCGTCTGAAGAACTCCATTTAACGTTTAATAGCGCAGTTGCGCACGAAAAAGTCGTGCCATCCAAAAGCGATTTGGCAAAGGTCAAGCTACATGCGGATAAACCAGCCGCGACGGCACCTTGTGCAGCCTTTTTCTTGGCTTCCGCTTGCATATCCATGAATTTTGGCGTTGCGACCGCCGCCAGAACTCCCAGGATAACTAAAACAGCAATAATTTCGATCAGAGTGAAGCCTTTACGATTTTTCATTAGCCAATCTCCTTAATTAGTATAGTTGTGACAACTTTTTGGGTCTATCTGATTAATGCAAATTGAGGGCCAGGCGGACAATAGATATTTAAATAAATAAAGCCTTGATTTTCAAGGCGTTACCACGGACCAGTGTTTTTTGTCCATGCTTCAAATTTTGAAGTATGCGCCAAAATACCAACATTTATTGATGGCGGCCCATTGTCCACAGTCACTAAACTGTCACAATTTCAGAGTATTAACCGGAAAAGGCCAGGCATCCGGAAAAATTCGCCGGCCCGCCGCCCCGCTTCCGCTTGACGTCTCAAACCCGATCCCTGGCGAGAGTCGCGGCGGGAGTCCCTTGGCCGGCGTCATGGCCTGGGCCTGGCCCCGTCAAAAAAGTGAGGGCGGCGGGCTGGTTTTACCTTTTTTTAAAGGGCTTTCTATTGGGGAACAATTGGTCCAGGCATTCCGGGCAGAGGCTATGGCTGAATTCCGCCTGGGTATGGTCCTCGATATAGGCTTCCACTTGATGCCAGTAGCCTTGATCGTCCCGGATTTTCTTGCAGGCGGAGCAGATGGGCAGGAGACCTCCCAGGGTTTTTAATTCCCGCATGGCTTGTTCAAGTTCCACGACCAGTTTCTCGGCTTTTTCCTTTTCATTTTTCAAATCGGCGGTCCGAGCTTCGACCAACACTTCCAGATGGTCCCGGTGAGCGGACAGTTCCTTGTTTTTGTTTTCCAGTTCGATCCGGGCGGTGCGAAAGGTCAGCCGGAAGGACAAGATAAAGGGGATGGACAGGAGCAGGAAAAAAATCGCCGTCAGGGTGGCTCGTATCAGGTTTTTCTTTTTAAGGGCTTGGATATGAGTGATTTCCAAGTCGGCGCAAGACAGGTATTTTTTCCCCCCCGGAGATATCCGGGGCAGGGCGATGGACCGGAAATGACCCCATTGGTCGGAATAAGTGGAAAACATCACCCGGTTTTCGTCGTACGCCCGCGTGAAATCATCCGGAATGTCTTCATAGGGGTAAAAATACCAACGTTTTCTTTCCTTGGCCTCTTCCGGGGTCACGGTGGGGGCGGAAAAATAGAACCGGCCGTCCCGGCGCGTCAGGGTGTACAGCCATTTAAATTCAGTTTGCAGCGCGAAATCCGAAAAGGCCCGGCGGTGTTTCAGTTCCTCTTCCAAGGATATGGAATTTTCATCCACGGCCCGGTCGTGAAAGTCGGGCGGCAGCAAGTAGGGCAGGCCCTGGGCCGCCAGGAGCAGCCTTTTGTCTATCGCTTCCAAGGATTCCAAGGTGCGTTCGTGGCTGTACCACAGTCCGTATACAACCACGCACAGAGCGTAAATTCCCAGGCTGACCAGGAAAAAAGCCAGGTTCCGTTTTGCCGCGAAAACAGCCATATCACTCCGGCCCGCCGGTTTTCGATCTAAAATAAAAGTCCGGGTTTCCCGACTGGCGGTCTTTACCCGGAAAAAGCTTATCATCACATAATTTAAAAGGGATTTTCCCTTTCGGCAATACCGGGGCGTCATTATTTTGTCGGATTAGAAAAGAAAAATAGGGGCGGGTCGTCAAGCAGGCGGCTGGCCGGGCCCTTGACCCGGTTTACCAGCCTCGCAACAAGCGGGGAAGCCGAAGCTTCCCCGTTCCATATCTTGCGGCCGGGGCCGGGGCGTCGGTTAGAGCCGGAAAAGCGTTTCCCCGCCCACCAAGACCATTTCCACGTTGATGGCTGATATTCCGTCTTCCGGGACCCGTCCGGGATCGTCCGACAGAACGGCCAGGTCGGCCAGCTTGCCCGGTTCCAGGCTGCCCTTGTCCCGTTCCTCGAACGCCGCGAACGCGGCCCCGCTGGTGAACATGGCCAGGGCCTGGCGCGGTGAAATCCGTTGCTCGGGGTTGGGGTGCGTCACCGCGGCCTGGATTCCGGCCAGCGGAGAAAAGGGCGTGACCGGGCTGTCCGAGCCGCCGCATAGGGCGACGCCCTTTTTAAGGAAGGTCCGGTAGGGGTGGACCCGGTCCAAGCGGGCCGGTCCCAACAAGGATTCGTAGATTTCCATCCTTTCGGCCCCAATGAAGGCCGGGATAAAAGCCGGCTGCAGGGACGAAATTATTCCGGCCCGGGCCATTCGGTCCACCTGATTCCAGGTCGGCAGCTCCACGTGTTCCAAGCGGTGGCGGTGGTCGTTCCGGGGGTGGGCCCGCAAGGCTTTTTCCATGGCCCACAGCACCTGTTCGATGGACCGTTCCGCTTCGACGTGGACGGCGATTTGGAGCCCTTCCCGGTGGGCCTCCAAGATGAAGGCTTCCATGACTTCCCGGGAATAGGTCAGGGCGCCGTAATTATCCGGTTCGTCGGCGTAGGGTTCGAACAGGGCCGCGGTGTGGGCCTCGAAGGCGCCGTCCGCGCAGATGCACCCGCCGATCCGGGGCAGCCCCAGTTCCCGGACCTCGGCCAGGTTCATGCTCTGATTATAACAGACCAACCGGATGGGCAGCTCGTGCTGGACCTTGGTGATATACTTGACATCTCCCGGTCCCAGGTCGCCGCCGTCCAGGGCGTGCAGGGTGGTCACGCCCCGCCGGAGCGCCAGGTCGGTCCCGGCCAGCAGGGCGTTCTTCTTTTCCTCGTCCGTGACCAGCCGGCCCAGGAGCGGATGCACGAAAGTCAGGATGCCGGGGTCCCGGATCACGCCGGTGGGCCGTCCGGATTCCAGGTCCAGGCCCGGGAGGTCCAGGGGCGGCCGGATGATTTCCAGGGCCCGGGTGTTCACCGCGCACATATGGCAGGTGACGTGCAACAGGTACACGGGGTGGTCCGGGCAGACCCGGTCGAGTTCGTCCCGCGTGGGCAGGCGCTTTTCCTTCAACCGCAGTTCGTTCAGGGCCCCGCCGCGTATCCAGGCGCCTTTTTCCGTTGTGGACGCCCGGTCCGCGACCCGTTCCAGGACCTCGGCCAGGTCGGCGGCGTCAGCCAGGGGGACCCCGACCACGTTGTTCCCGGTCAACATCAAATGGCCGTGGCAGTCGATGAAGCCCGGGACCACGGTCCGGCCCCCAAGGTCCAGGGACGGCCACCCCTGTTCCAGGAGGTTTTTCATGTCCTCGACGGTCCCGACCCGGACGATCCGGCCCTTTTCGAACGCCAGGGCCCCGGCCCGGGAATCGGACCGATCCATGGTGATTATATTGGAATTGACGAGTATCAATGGCCCGGTCATGTTGACTCCCCTCGCTAGGCTTTTTTGCGGGAAACCTTCCCGTCGATCCAATCGATCAACTGCATGAGCCCCCCGGGAAAGAAAAGGATGATCACGCAGATCAACCCGCCCAAAATCGCCAGCCGCAACGTCCCGGCCAGCCGCAGGAATTCGTTGCCGAAAACGATAATGGCCGCGCCCACCACCGCTCCGGGGAACCGCCCCACCCCGCCCACTTCAATCATGGCGATGGTCAGCAGAAAGGGCTCGATAGCCAGGGTGGTCGGGGAGACATCCCCCAGGTAATGAGCGTAAAACCCGCCCGCCACGCCGGTCAGGAAGGACACCAGGGCGAAAACCTTCAGCTTTTCCTTGTATTCGCTCACCCCCAGGGACGTGGCGAAATCCTTGGAATCCCGCAGGGCCACGAAGGCCAAGCCGGTGGATGAATGGATGGTCCGGTGGATAATGGCCAGGATCGCCAGAAAGAAGGCCAGGGTGATGTAGTAGGCCCCCACCCGGGTGACGCCCTCGAAAAACGGGGGAATGTCGTGCAAGCCCATGGTGCCGCCGGTGATGGACCTGGTCTGCGTCAGGATGGTCGGCAGGGAATCGGCGAAAATCAAGGACAACAGCGCGATATAGATGCCCGACAGGCGCAGGGCCGGCAGCCCGATCAAGAGGGTCACCACCGTCATGCTGGCCAGGCCGCCCAGAACGATGGTGATCCACGGGGACCACCCGAAAGTCTTGGACAATATGCCCGAGGCGTACGCGCCCACCGCCAGGAAGCCGATGTTTCCCAATGAGGAGATGCCGGCGTACCCCATGAGCAGGTCCCAGTTGGCGGCCGTGACCGCCCAGATGAAAAAGAGGATCATGATGTGCATGACATACGAATCGCCGTGAATCAGGGGGTAGAGAACAATAAACGCCAAGCCCAGGATGACGGCCGCTTTTTTCCAATCAAGAGAACCGGACATGCTTTCTTCCTCCCCCCGCCTAGAGCGTTCGCCCGCCCATCAGGCCTTGCGGCTTGATCAGCAACACGATTAAAAACATGGCGAACCAGATGGGCCAGACCCAGAGAGACCCGATGTACAAGGTCACGATGGCCTCGGCCAAGCCCAGGATAAAGGCGGCGTAAACCGCCCCGGCCGCGCTCCCCAGGCCGCCGAAAACCACGATGACGAACCCCTTGACCATCCAGGCCCAGCCGATGTTGGGCGTCATGTAATACTTGGTGGCCAGGAGGATGCCCGAGAATCCGGTCACGGCCGTGGCCAGGGCGAAGGAATAGCCGAAGGTCCGGTCGAGATTGATCCCCACGATCCGGGCCCCGTCCATGTCCTGGGCCACGGCCCGCATGGCCTGGCCGAACCAGGTCTTCCGGAGGAGTAGGTTCAGCCCGATCACGAACAGGATGACGATGACGATCAAGGCGATTTCGTGGTAATTGATCCGCACGAAGCCGATTTTCAGCCTCCCCGGAAAAAAGGCCGGCAGGCTCTTGACCCGCGGCCCGAAAAACTGCAGGATCAGGTTTTCCAACAGAATCCCGAGGCCCAACAGGAAGATGATGACCGAGAATTCCCAGTTGGGGGTCTTGAGAAGAGGGCGCAGCGCGGCCTTGAACAGACCCAGGCCCAGGAAAAACATTATTATCGACGAACCCAGGATGGCCGGGGCCAGTCCCAGGCCGGCCGAGGTCAGCAGCAGCCAGGCGAAATACGCTCCCAGGACCGCCACAATGCCATGCCCGAAGTTCCAGATATGGGTGACGCCGTAGACAATGGTCAGGCCCAGGGCCATCGCGGCGTAAAGCGACCCCGAAATCAGCCCGCTGACCACGGCGTTGATCAAATCCTTTAAAATGGCGCACCTCCAATTTTTATCGACGAATATCGGTCCCGGGGCCGCCTCCCCCGGTTAAAAATAGGCCTTTTCTATTTCCGCCTTGCCAATCTCCCCGACGGGTTTTTCCAGGACCACCCGGCCCTTTTTCAACAGGAAAACCCGGTCGGCCAGGCGCAGGGGATAATCCACTTCCTGTTCCACTATCAGAATGGACAGGCCGGTTTCCCGGTGGAGTAGACCCACGGCCTCAAAGACGATCTTTTTCATCAAGGGCGAAAGGCCGATGGACGGCTCGTCGATCAACAGCAGCGAGGCCCCGCTCATGAGGCCCCGGCCCACGGCGGCCATGCGGCTTTCGCCGCCGCTGAGGGTGGAAACGACCTGTTCCCGCCGCTCGGCCAACCGAGGGAAGAGTTCGTAGACCCGGGCCAGGTTTTTTTTGAGGTCCCCTCGGGCCCGGCGGTTGAAGGCGCCGAGGGTCAGGTTTTCTTCCACCGTCATTTCCTTGAACAGGTTCCTGGCCTCCGGAATGTAGGCCACGCCCATTTCCACGATTTTTTCGCAGGCTTCCCGGGCGATGTCCCGGCCCTGGTACAGAATCCGACCGGAAGAAGCGGGGTGGATGCCGGAAATCGCCTTGAGCAAGGTCGATTTTCCGTGTCCGTTGGGACCGAACAAGGCGCCGATTTGGCCCTGTTCCAGCGTCAGGTTCACGTCCGTGAGCACCTGAAGAGGGCCGTAACGGCCGCAAACGTCCCGCAGTTCCAGGACCGGGGTCCCGGGATTTTGTTCCGCGCTCATGCGTGGGCCTCCTCCCCTTCCCCGAGATAGACCTCGATCACATGGGGGTCGCGACGTATCCCTTCCGGGTCCCCCCGGTAGATGACTTCGCCGTTATTCAATATCAACAGGCGGTTGGATACTTCTATCAGGGAATCGAGGATATGTTCGATCAACAGGATCGTAATCCCGCCCGTTTTGTTGACATGTCTGACCACCTGGATGAATTTGTTGATTTCGGACATGGACAGGCCGGCCAGGGGCTCGTCGAGCATGAGCATGCGGCAGCCGGTGGCCAGGGCCGCGGCCATCATCACCAATTTGGTGGTGTAAAGGTCCAGGTTGGCCGCCGCGGCGTTTCGAAATGGGACCAGGTCGAGGAATTCCAGGGTGGATTCCACCTGGGAAATTATCTTGTCCCGTCCGCCGGCCCGTCCGCCGAAGGTCGCCCCCACCCGGACGTTGTCGAATACGGACAAGGTCTGAAAAGTCTGGGGAATCTGAAAGGTGCGGGCCAGTCCCAGCCGGCAGACCAAGTGGGACTTGAGGCGCGTGACATCCCGCCCGGAAAAGGCGACCCGGCCTTCCGTGGGCGGGAAAACTCCCGCGATAACATTGAAAAGCGTGGATTTTCCGGCCCCGTTGGGTCCGGCCACGCCGAAAATTTCGCCTTGCTCCACTTCCAGGTCGACCTTGTACAGGGCCTGGAGTTTCCCAAAGGACTTGGAGACATTCTTGGTTTCCAGGATCATTAAAACGCCTTGATTCAAAAGCGGGGGCGGGTAAAAACCCGCCCTTCCGGATTGATTATTTCTTGATCCAGGGAGGCTTGCGGTACTGGGCCGTCTTGTATTTCGGGCCGCCGGTGAGAACGTTCCTGCCGTCCCAAATCTGGTTCCAGACCAAGGGCATGTAATCGTCGGACTGGATAATGGACTGGTCGCGCGGGTCGAACTTGTACGCCGCCGCCAGGCCGTCGTAGGTGGTTTCCCTGATGTTTTCCGCCACTTTCTTGTAGCAGTCCACGCAGCCGGCCTTTTCCACGGCCGCGGCCCAGATGTCGAAGGCGTCCCGGGTGGCCTCGGCGTACAGACCGGCCGGATCGGTCCCGAACTTGGCCTTCCAGCGCTTTTTATATTCCTCGAACTTGGGGCCGAACCCGTATTTGCCGCCGACCCAGATCAGGCCCTCGGCCGCCGGACCGGCCAGTTTCAAAAATTCGGGAATGGACGGCGTGTACTGCATGTACACCAAGGCGTTGATGCCGTCCTCGCCGAAACGCTCGTGGAACTGCGTCATGAAACGCGCCGCGTCGGTCGGGTCCAGGTGCCAGAAGGTGATGAAAGACGGTTCCTTGTTTTCAATGTTGGACAGGATCGGACCCCATTCCGCCACGCCGAAGGGCACGGTTTCGTTCAGCACGACTTCGTAGCCCCGGGATTCCGCCAACTTGGCGAACTCGTCGGCCGGCATGATGTTGTAGGAATAATCGACCTTGATGATCGCGATCTTCTTGTTGGGAGGCGTCCAGCCCATTTCCTGGGGGATTTCGAACAGGTATTTCGCCGCGTCGACCCCATAGGCCTTGTCGTTGTAGGTGTATTGGAAAACGTTCCAGTATTTGTCCAGGTTTTCCGCCACGGGCGCCGTGCAGAGGGTCATGGCGTTGCCATGCAGGTACGGCACGTCGTATTCGCCGAAAACCTTGGTGTCCACGCCGCCGTCGTCATACCCGGTGATGACCGCGTTAACTCCGGCGCCGATCAGCCGCTCGCCCACGGCCTTGATCTTTTCCGCTTCCAGGCCCCCCACGTCGCCGAAGGTGAGTTCCACCTTCCGGCCCAGCAACCCGCCGGCCTGGTTTTTTTCGGCCGCGGCCAATTCCAGGGCCATTTTCATCTGCTCGCCGTCGCTGGCGTACGGCCCGGTCAGGGGCAAGGGGCACCCCACCAGAATCGGTTTTTGATCGGCCGCCGCGGCCGCGCCGGTCCACAATAAGGCCGTCAGGCCGACCGCCATGATCACCAGAAATGCCTTGCGAAACATCTCCACACCTCCCGCATCAATGTACGTGAATAAAAATAGGGAACCGTCGCCGGCCCCGGCCATCCTGTGATGAAACCCCATTTACCCGCGTTCTTAATACCACAACCTGGGCGGGACAGGCAAATTCTTTCCAATCTTCCACCCGGACGGCGGCGCCTGACCCGGCTTCCACTACTTTAGGCGCGACCCTGAACCATCGCCCGGCCTCGCGGCGGGGCGAGCGAATAAGCCTTGACACGGCCCGAGCCAGGGCCTATCATGTAAGTAAATATTACATACATTGGCCCGGCCTTCATTCGGCCGGAACCGGACCGGCTCCCCCGACCAGGAGCCGAAAAAAGAGACCTCGCCATGCCTATTGAATCGTCGCCGAAAACCTTTTCCGGCCTGGCCCAGTCCGAGCTGCTGGAGCCTAAAAAACTTCCCCAGGCCGGAGTGCGCCTGGCCGAGGCCTTAAAGGTGCTCCTGCGGGACAAGGATTTCAACTCCATCACCACCGCGGAAATATCCCGCACGGCCCAAGCCAACGAAGCCTTGCTCTACCGGTATTTCAAGGACAAGCGGGGCCTGTTGCATCACGTCCTGGCCGAGTACCTGAAAACCTTCCTGGCCCAAATGGTGCGGAAAACCGACGGCATTACGGACCCTAGGGAAAAACTGGAACGGATCATTGGGGCGACCCTATCCTTTTACGACCGGGACCCGGTTTTCGCCAAAATTCTGCTGGTGGAAGTCAGGAATTTCCCGGGATATTTCGAAAGCGACACTTTCCGGATCATCAGGTGGTACACCCGGGTGGTGACCCAGGCGATCATCGACGGCCAGAAGTCCGGGGCCGTGCGGGCGGACGTGCCCGCCGGGGCGATCCGGGACATTATCCTGGGAAGCCTGGAACACCGCTTTTTGCCGCGCATTATTTTCAACCAACCGGTGGAAATCAAAACCATCGCTTCCCAAATCCGCACGGTGCTGTTCGAGGGCCTGGGGCCGCGGCCCCAACCCGACGGCGGGACAACTTGAAGCGCGGGCCGGCCGGGGCGGTCGGCCTGGTTTATACTTGAATCATCACCAAGGCGGGAAGCTGATATGAAAATTTTGTTGGACGGGTTATGGGAAGAAGTCCCGGCGGGGACCACGGCGGCCAGGTTGATTGAACTTTCCGAGGTCCGGGATTCCACCCTGGTGGTGGAAGTCAACGGCCGCTTCGTGCCTCCACGCGAATACGATGGCCTGGAATTGAAAGATGGCGACCGGGTGGAATTGATCCTGCCGGCTTTCGGGGGCTGAGGGGGGCGCCTTGCCGAACCCGCCCGGGGCTAACCCAAAAGGGCGCCCACGGGGAGGCGCCCCCATATGCGCCGACCACGGTGGCGGCGAAAGGCTTGATTGATGAGGAATTTAAACCCCTCGCCCACTGGGAGAGGGCGGGGTGAGGGGGATTTCGCCTTGCCGCACCCGCCCGGGGCAAACCAAAAAGGGCGCCCACGGGGAGGCGCCCCTACATGAGCCGCCCACGGTGGTGGCGAAAGGCTTGATTAATGAGGAATTTAAACCCCTCGCCCGCCGGGAGAGGGGCAGGGGTGAGGGGATTTCGCCTTGCCGAACCCGCCCGGGGCTAACCCAAAAGGGCGCCCACGGGGAGGCGCCCCCATATGCGCCGACCACGGTGGCGGCGAAAGGCTTGTAGGGTGCGCAACGCGCACCATCTTTTACTGTTTTGCGGGCCTGGCCAAGGTAAATTGGAGACGTTGGCCACGCCGCGCGGGCGGGGCTGCTCCGCCCCCCGCGCGCCTGGCGTTGGGCTTCGAGAGACTCCTTCCCGTCCCAGGGTCAGGGGCGCGCCGGAGCGGGCGCCCCCGGCGACCCCCGGCTCTTTTCCGGAGAACCCGCCTGGCGGCGGTTTCACGCCCCGAAACGTCCTGTTTCGAGGGCGGAAAGGGCGGGCGTCCATGCCCGCCCGAAGAAGTCCGGAGCGCTTGGAATCGCCTGGCCCGGACCACCTCCGCTGGCCTAAAAATGATGTGATCTCCGTAGGTTGGGTTAGCGAAGCGTAACCCAACATTTTGGCTTGCCCCGCTGGCCCGGGTCAACCAAACGGCCACCCCGATCACACCCAAGAGGGCGTGCGCGGGGACCTGCCCCTACAAGCCATACACCACCACCGTGGGCGCCCTTTTGGGTTAACCCCAGCCGGGTTCGACAAGGCGAAATCCCCCCGCCCCTGCCCCTCTCCCGGCGGGCGAGGGGGGTTAATTCCCCCATCAATCAAGCCTTAGGCCGCCACCGCCGCCGGCGCATGTATGGGCGCCTCCCCGTGGGCGCCCACTTGGGTTAACCCCAGCCGGGTTCGACAATGCGAAATCCCCCCCCGCCCCGGCCCCTCTCCCGGCGGGCGAGGGGGGTTAATTCCCCCCATCAATCAAGTTTTTCGCCGCCACCGCCGGCGGCGCATGTAGGGGCGCCTCCCCGTGGGCGCCCTCTTGGGTTAACCCCAGCCGGGTTCGACAAGGCGAAATCCCCCCGCCCCTGCCCCTCTCCCGGCGGGCGAGGGGGGTTAATTCACCCATCAATCAAGCCTTACGCCGCCACCGCCGCCGGCGCATGTAGGGGCGCCTCCCCGTGGGCACCCTCTTGGGTTAACCCCAGCCGGGTTCGACAAGGCGAAATCCCCCCGCCCCTGCCCCTCTCCCGGCGGGCGAGGGGGGTTAATTCCCCCATCAATCAAGCCTTTCGCCACCACCGCCGCCGGTGCATGTAGGGGCGCCTCCCCGTGGGCGCCCTCTTGGGTTAACCCCAGCCGTGTTAGCGGCCGGTTGAAAATGTAAGGAAAATGGCCAAATGAAAATCTGAAATGGGTGCGGCTCTTTCACGACGAGCTTAAATCAGTATAATAGCAATGCGTCAGTATGTGAGTTGCGGTGACGCCCCGGCTGAAAGCCGGAGGATATCTTTCGGATCGGAAGATATGTGGGGCTTTTTTTGAACGCAGATGGCCATCAT
>JAZDGM010000095.1:0-51617 GCA_043806915.1 Pseudomonadota bacterium
AAGCTCGCCCCGGACCTGCCCGGGATAAACGCCGACCCGAGCCAGATCGAGCGCATGCTCATGAATTTGGCGGCCAACGCCCGGGACGCCATGCCGGACGGAGGGCGCCTGGGTCTCGAGACGGAATTCATTATCCCGGACGCGGCGGGGGTCGGACCGCGGGAAGGGCCGGCCCCGGGACCGCATGTTCTGATGCGGGTTTGGGATACCGGCCAGGGCGTCGACCCGGGCGACATGGAACATCTCTTTGAACCCTTTTTCACCACCAAGGAAGTCGGGCGCGGCTCGGGCCTGGGCTTGTCCATGGTGTACGGCATTGTCACGGGCCACGGCGGACATATCGCCTGCCACAGCGCCCTGGGCCAGGGGACCGTGTTCGAAATTCTCTTTCCCGCCCTGGACCCGACCCTGAACCGGACGCAGCCGCCGCCCCCGAGGGATGACGAAGACCTGACCGGACGGGAAACGCTCCTTCTCGTGGACGACGAAAAAGCGGTGCTGGAAACGGGGCGGGAAATCCTCCTGGACAGCGGCTACCGGGTCGAGACCGCGAGCAGCGGGGAAGAAGCCCTTAAACTCTACGAAAAGATGGAACAAAAACCCGACCTGGTTATCCTGGACCTGGGAATGCCGGGCATGGGCGGCCACCACTGCTTTTTGGAATTGAAAAAAATGACGCCGGAAATAAAGACCTTGATCGTCAGCGGGTATTCCGCCGAAAACCAGGTCAAGAAAACCCTGGAAGCCGGCGCCGGGGATTATATTCCCAAGCCGTACCGCTTGAGGGACTTGCTGCGCAAGGTCCGGCGGCTGCTGGACGCCTGACCCCCGGGGACGCGCCGGTCGCGCTATTCGGCCTTGATCCTGGCGGGGGGCGGGGCGGCGCTGTTCTTCAACCGCAGGACCTTGTTCAGATTGGACCGGGCCTCCGAATACCGGGGATCGAGCCGCGCCGCCTCCCGAAACTGTTGCTCCGCCTCGGCCAGGCGGGTTTGTTGCGCCAGGGCTACTCCCAGCAGATTATGGCGCCGGGCCGTCGGGTTCAATTGCAGGTCGCGGTGAAACAGCAATTCCGCGCGCCGAAAAAGCGCCCGCGCGCCGTCATTCTTTCCTCGCAGCCGCAAAACAGTGGCCAGCCAGAAATTAGCTTCCGCGTCTTCCGGCCTGAAATTGACGGCCAACCGCGGATGCTTTTCCGCCTCGTCGAGGCGGCGCATTTCGTAATACACCGTCCCCAAGGCCCGGTGGACGGCGCCGTCCCGGGGGTTCAGGGCCAGGGATAGCAGGAAGAATGGCTCGGCCTCGGCGTATCTTCGCGCGCCGAACAAATGGAGGCCCAGGCCGTTGGAGGCGACGGTGTTATTGCTGGTGACGGCGAGGGCGCGGCTGAAAAGCGTTTCCCCATTTTGCCAGTACCCGACCTGCCGGTGGCACAATACGGCCAGGGCCAGGACCGCGGCCGCGGCCAGGGTCGCCGCTATTTTACCGCTCGGGCGTCGGTCTTGAACCAAATCCGCCAACCCAAAGGCGAGCACGATGAATATGCCGATCAAGGGCAGGTAGGTATAGCGGTCGGCCAGGCTCTGCATGCCCACCTGGACCAAGCCGATGACCGGCGTCAGGGAAATCAGGAACCACAGCCAGCCCGTCAGGCAATACGGCCGGCGTCTCCTCAGTCGGACGGCCAGGACCGTCACCAGCGCCAAGACCGCCGCCGACAAAAGCACGTCCGCCGGCGGGAAGGCGTTGGGGTACGGGTAAAACACCGCCAGGTCAAGGGGCAGGAACGTTTTGACCAAATACCCCGCATAGGACGCGACCGCGTTCATCAGGCGCGGGGCTAGCGGTTTGACGTCCAGGGGTTGCAGCGCGCCGCCTTGGTCCTGGGCCGCGATGGCCATCACGCCGAAAAACAGGGACAAGGCCAGCAGGGGCAGCTTTTCCACTAGCAGGGGGATGATTTTGTCCCGGCGTTTCAGTTCGCTCCACTCGATCCGGCCCAGGGGCCAAAAGTCGAGCAGCAGAAAGAGCGCGGGCGCCGTGACCAGCATCGCCTTGGAGAGCAGGCTTAGCGTCAGAAGCCCGACCGCGGCCGCGTAGCGTTTCAAGCTCGGCCCGCGGACATGGTAGACGTACGCCAGCATGGCCCCCAAGCCGAAAAACCCACTCAGCACATCCTTCCTTTCCGCGATCCAAGCCACTGATTCCACGTGGAGGGGATGAACGGCAAAAAGCGCCGCCGTCAAGGCGCAGGGCCAAATTCGCCCGGTCGCTTTTAGCAGGAAGAAAAAAAGGAGCAGCGTGTTGGCCAAGTGAAAAAACAGGTTTATGAGATGATGGGCGGCCGGATTGATCCCGAAAAGCTGCACGTCGAGCATCAGGGACAGCATGGTCAGGGGATGCCAGTTGCTGGCGCAAAACCCGGTGAAGGCCCGGGCGACCCCCTCCAGGGTAAGTCCCCTTATGACGTTGGGATTTTCATACACATAGGCGCCGTCGTCATAATTGACGAAGTCAAGCCCGGGGACCAGCCAGTACGCCGCCAGCGTGATCAAAATCAGCAGCAACGAAACCAGGCCCGCCTGTATCGTCCGTTTCTCGAAACCGCCGTGCTTCATGGGGTGATCGAGCCCTCCTTGATTTTCCGGACGCCCGCGGGGCGCATGGTCCGCCTCGCCGGGGGGAATAGTAGCACGATCGGCGGCGCAAGGCTAACCCCCGCCCGGCGTCGTGGACTAGTTCGAGACCGCCCGGCGCGGTTTCGCCGGGACGGGAGAAAGGGCCGGGTCCGCCGGGATTTAGGAATTTTTGACCTTTGAGCCACTTGCAAAACACGGATATTTGGCCCAAGGCAAGAAAGCGCAAATTTTAACCCGCTGACATACTGAAGTATTTCGATAAGTTAAAATTGAGACGACGGCGAGCTGGGGCAAGGCCCGAAGTTTTGCAATTGGCTACTTTACAATAAGTTGCTCATCTTATAGTATAACTAACGACTGGCGGCTCTTCCGAACAGGACGAACACCGACCCGAGGACAACGCGGGTTTTTTTATGCCGTCGGACCGGCGAAGCGTTGGTCCGGGGGTCCGGGTTCGGGGCTTGGCGGTCAAGGAGGCGACATGGTCAAAAAAATCTGGGGAAAAGACCGGGACAAAACGGTTATTCGGGATGGCGGCAAGACCAAGAGCGCTGTTCGCGAATACGCCGAGGCGATAATTCTGGCGATAATCCTGGCGTTGTTCATTCGGACCTTCGTGGTTCAGGCGTTCAAGATTCCGTCGGGCTCGATGCTGCCCACCTTGCAGATCGGAGACCATATCCTGGTGGTCAAATCCATATACGGGGTCCGGCTGCCCCTGGTCAACAAGGTCCTTATCCCCGTCTCCGAGCCCCAGCGGGGGGATGTGATCGTTTTTGTTTATCCGGTGGACCCCACCAAGGATTTTATCAAGCGCGTGGTCGGACTGCCGGGCGACAAGGTGGAAATCCGGGGCAAAAAACTTTTTATCAACGATAAACCGGCGGATGACGCCCACGCCTTTTTCGACGACCCCCAATTCTACCCCCTCATGGTGGCTCCCCGGGACGACTTCGGACCCGTAACCGTCCCGGAAGACCAGTTGTTCGTGATGGGCGACAACCGGGACCATAGCTATGATTCCAGATTCTGGGGTTTCGTGGACATGGACGCGGTCCGGGGCAAGGCCCTGTTGATTTACTGGTCCTGGGATTCCGACCGGAGCTGGCCGCGCTGGGGACGGCTGGGGGATGTGGTCCGGTAGACCGGCGGCGAAATTTAGGGTTGACGAAAATTGGTCCATGGTGCTAAGATGTTTGGTTAATGTGTGAACGAGGATGCCATGGACAGAGGCGGAACATTCCGAGCCTCCCGGACCTGAGAAGGAAGGGAGGTTTTTTTTGGTCTACTCAAGGAGGGCCCAGGTATTGCAATTCAGAAGAAAAGATTTAACGGGCCTGGAGGATGTTTCGGCCGGAGAGATCGAATACATCCTCGACACGGCCGAAAGCTTTAAGGAGATTTCCCAGCGGGACATCAAAAAGGTCCCCACCCTGCGAGGGAAATCGGTCATCCTCTTTTTTTACGAACCCAGCACCAGGACCAGGACGTCCTTCGACGTGGCCGCCAAGAGATTGAGCGCGGACACCTTCAGCCTGGCCGCTTCCGGTTCCAGCCTGGTCAAGGGGGAAACCCTGCTCGACACGGCCCGGAACCTCGAGGCCATGAATCCGGACGCCATCGTCATCCGCCACTCTTCCAGCGGCGCCCCCCACCTCTTGGCCCGGACGGTGAAGGCCGCGGTGATAAACGCCGGTGACGGCGCCCACGAACATCCTTCCCAGGCCTTGCTGGACATGCTGACCATGCGGGAAGTCAAGGGCCGCCTCAAGGGACTCAAGGTGGCCATTGTCGGGGATATAACCCACAGCCGGGTGGCGCGGTCGAACCTGATCGGGTTGGGGAAAATGGGGGCCGAGGTCCGGGTGGCCGGGCCGCCGACCATGATCCCGCCGGGAATACAAGAAGAATACGGCGCCCGGGTCTTTTTTCGCCCGGAACCGGCCCTGGAAGGGGCGGACGTGGTCATGATGCTGCGGATTCAGTTGGAACGACAAAAAGGCCGGCTTTTCCCCGGAGTGCGGGAATACAGCCGCCTCTTCGGGTTGAACCCCGAGCGCCTGGCCCTGGCGGACCCGGAAGCCGTGGTGATGCACCCCGGCCCCATCAACCGGGGGGTGGAAATAGACCCCGCGGTGGCGGACGGACCGCGTTCGGTCATCCTGGACCAGGTGACCAACGGCGTGGCGGTCCGCATGGCTCTTTTATACTTGCTTATCGGCGGAGGTTCCCGGGAATGAAAATTCTGATCAAGGGCGGAAGGGTCGTGGACCCGGGCCAAAACCTGGACGAACTTAAGGACATCCTGATTGAAAACGGCCGCGTGCTGGATTTGGTCCCCCCCGGGGGGGACCAGGGTTTTTCCGCCCAGGCCGAAATAATCGACGCCGCTGGCCTGGCGGCGGCGCCGGGCTTCATCGACATGCATGTGCACCTGCGGGAGCCGGGCGAGGAATACAAGGAAACCATCGCCTCGGGGACCGCCGCCGCCGCCGCCGGGGGATTCACGGCCGTGGCGGCCATGCCCAACACCAAGCCTTGCGCCGACAACAGGAGCGTCATTGAATACGTGTTGTCCCAGGCGGCGCGGCACGGTTCGACCCGGGTTTATCCGGTGGCGGCCTTGACCGTGGGCCGCCGGGGCGAGGAGTTATGCGAATACGGCGACCTGGCCGAGGCCGGCGCCGTCGCCCTGTCCGATGACGGCGCCTGGACGGCCAACCCGGAAATCATGCGCCGGGCCCTGGAATATTCCAGGCTTTTCAAATTAAAGGTCATTACCCACGCCGAGGACAAGAATCTGTCCGGCGCCGGAGTGATGAACGAAGGCCCCGCCGCCTCCCGGCTCGGCCTGGCCGGGATGCCCGCCGCGGCGGAGGTCGCCGCCGTCTTTCGGGATATCAAACTGGCCGAGCTGGCCGGGGCGCCCATCCACATCGCCCATGTCAGCGCCAAGGGGTCCGTGGAAGTCATTCGCCGCGCCAAGGAGGATGGCCTGCCCGTCACCGGCGAGGCAACCCCGCACCATTTCAGCCTGACCGACGAGGATGTCGAGGATTATCGGACCGAATTCAAAATGAACCCGCCCCTGCGCGGACGCTGGGACCGGGACGCCATCCGGTACGCCCTCACCGACGGGGTCCTGGACGCCATCGCCACGGACCACGCCCCCCATTCCAGCCTGGAAAAGGACGTGACCTTCGACCAGGCCGCCTTCGGGATCATCGGCCTGGAAACGGCCTTGCCCCTGACCCTGGTCCTGGTTCGCAAGGGCGTGTTGAGCCTGTCCCGGGCCGTGGCCGCCCTGAGCCTCAACCCGGCCGCGATCCTCGGGGTTCCCGGCGGGTCCCTGGTCCGGGGCGGACCCGCGGATATCGTCTTGATCGACGAAAGAATGAAGTGGACCGTCGATTCGTCCACGGGAAAATCGAAAAGCCGCAACACTCCTTTCGAGGGACGCTCCATGACCGGGCGGGCCGTCTTGACCATACTCGAGGGGCGGATTACTCACAACCTACTTTTCCGATAAGAGGGCCATGGCCGATATCCTTGTCGTGGATGACGATTTGAGCATGAGGGAATTCCTCGAGCTCCTGCTGGCCGGCGAAGGATACCTGGTCGACATCGCCGCCAGCGGCGAGGAAGCCCTGCAAATCGCCGCCAAAAAGAAGTTCGACCTGGTCATCTCCGACATCAGGATGAAGAAAGTCGACGGCATCGGCGTGCTCAAGGGCGTCAAGGCCCTGAGCCCCGAGACCGTGGTCATTCTCATCTCCGCCTTCGCTACCGTGGAAAGCGCGGTCACGGCCATGAAGGAAGGCGCCTACGACTTCATTCCCAAGCCCTTCAAGCTGCAGGAACTAAAGGCCGTGGTCGGCCGGGCCCTGGCCCACCGCAACCCCGAGGAAGAACGCCGGGCCTTGCGTCAGAAAGTCCGCGAAGGATGCCATTTCGGGAGCCTGGTCGGTCTCTCGCCCCCCATGCTGAAAGTCTACGACCTGATCCAGCGCACCGCCCAAACCTTTATCAACGTCCTGATCACCGGCGAATCGGGCACGGGCAAGGAACTGGCGGCCCGGGCCATTCACGAAAACAGCCCCCGGGCCAAGGAACACTTCGTGGCCGTCAACTGCGGCGGCATGCCCGAACAGTTGATCGAGTCCGAGCTGTTCGGCCACCGCAAGGGCTCCTTTACCGGCGCCGCCGCCGACAAGCCCGGGTTGTTCGAACTGGCCCACAAGGGGACCATTTTTCTCGACGAACTGGCCGAATTGTCCCTGCCCATGCAGGTCAAGCTCCTCCGGGTGGTCCAGGACAAGACCTACCGCCCCGTGGGCGACGCCCGGGAACGCTTGGTCGACGCGCGCATCATCGCCGCCACCAACAGGGACCTGGAAGCCGAGGTCATCGCCGGCCGCTTCCGGGAAGACCTTTATTACCGGATCAACGTCATCAATATCCAACTGCCGCCCCTCCGGGAACGCAAGGGGGACATCCCCCTCCTGGCCCAGTTCTTCCTGGAAAAATACAGCAAGGCCATGAACAAGGACGTCCGCAAGGTTTCGGCCTACGCCCTCGATATCCTGGGAAGATACGATTTTCCCGGCAATGTCCGGGAACTGGAAAACATCGTGGAACGGTCCGTGGCCCTGGAACAGTCCAGTATTATCCTGCCCGAAAGCCTGACCCTGGCCTCCTTTAAGCAACGCCGGCGCCTGTCCGCCGCGCCGGCCCCTCCACCGGACCGGGACAGGGAAGCCCCGCCCGCCCCGGAAGAGCCGGCGGCGTCTTTCCCCAGGGAGCAACGCCTGAGACTGGAGGAAATAATGTCCGGCCTCGAACGTTATTACCTGCTCCTGGCCCTCCGTGACTCCAAGGGACTTCGGTACAAAACGGCCGAGCTGTTGGGCATCAGTCCGTGGCGTCTCCGGGGACGGGTGTCCAACCATGGCCTGGGCAAACTCGATTCCGCCCAGATTGACGCACAGGCCCTGACCGCCGGCCCGTCCGTGGAAATTCCGAGGGACCTCCTGCCGGACTGGACCGGCCGGGGGTTCGATCTGGACGGGGTGTTGTTGCGGGTCGAACGGCATTTTATCGACCACGCCCTGGAACGATCCGGGGGGTCGAAGACCAAGGCCGCGGAATTTTTAGGCGTCAGCCGGAGAAGCTTCCTCCACCGGCTGGACCGGTCCAAGCCCTAGCGGCGCCTGTTTTTTGCCGGGCGCCAAATTTCAGTTTGCAGAGTGCGCCACGCGCGCGCCCCTGACGACCCCCGGCTCTTTTAAGAGAACCCACCTTCGTCGGGCAAGCCCGCCTTGGTCGGTTTCACGCCCCGAAACGTCCTGTTTCGAGGGCGGAAAGGGCGGGCGTCCATGCCCGCCCGAAGAAGTCCGGGGCGCTTGGAATTGCTTGGCCCGGACCCCCTCCTCGTGTAAAAAGCAATGTGATATTCGTAGGTTGGGTTAGCGAAGCGTAACCCAACATCTTGGCTCGCCCCGCCGGCCCGGGTGAACCAAATTCCCCCCAGCCCCGCGGGCGAAAGGCGATGATCGCTGGTTCCCAAGCTCTAGCTTGGGAACCAGCCTGCCGGGGAGCTACAAAATCACGACGGTTTCGGTTATGGGGTAGGTTAGCGAAGCGTACCCCAGCATCTTGGCTGGCCCCGCCGGCCCGGGTGAACCAAGCCCCCCTCGCCCCGCGGGCGAAAGGCGACGAGCGCTGGTTCCCAAGCTCTAGCTTGGGAACCCAGGAAGGGGAAGATCTAGCTTCCCCACTTTATCCGGAAAGCAACCATGGGGAATCAACGCGGCGTTTCCATTCCGTAGTCGTATCGCGGCGGTGAAGGCATCGATATTAGTCGGTTTGAAATTTCATCCGTCTCGTTGAACCCATTCCTGAAGGCTCGCCGGGCAAGGTCTATCCCCTGGCTGGCGGTTATTGACTGGGGCGGAAGCGCCACATATCTAGAGTGGGGAAGCTAGAGCTTCCCTGGCCGAGGTCCCCAAGCTAGAGCTTGGGAACCAGCCTTGGGGTGTAGGGTGCGCAACGCGCACCATCTTTTACTATTTTCCGGGCCTGACCGCGGTATCTTGGAGACGTTGGCCACGCCTTGCGGGCGGGGGTGCTGGTGATTCGAACCCGCCCCGACCGGGCCGAGGAGTGGAGCGACGAAGAAACGTCCCGGCCGGTCGGGGCGGAGGTTGATCAGCTCTCGCCGCCGGATTTAACTTTCAGTTGCTTGCCGACCTTCCAGGCGCTCGCCAGTCGGTCCCCAAGTTGGAAATACCCAAGGCCGGCCAGGTCAAAGAGCAGGGGGCGAACCGCGGCTATGTCGATTTTCCCGTTTTTGAGCACGCTTTCGTCGGCGTGGGTCGCCACGATCCGGCCGATGAACACATCGTGGGTCGGAAAGTTGATCACATCATGCAGGGCGCATTCCATGGTCACCGGGCAGGCCGAGATCATCGGGGAGGCTTCCAACTCGCCATAAAACAAATCGAACACCCGCGACTTGTCCGTGTTTTTACCCGAGACCAAGCCGACATAATCGGTTTCCGCCACCAGGTCCACCGAGGGAATGTTGACGCTGAACTGCCGGTTGGCGTGAATTCCCTGGTTGGTATGGTGGACCTTGCCCAAGCCGATGGAGATGTATTGTGGAACCCCATGGTTCATGATGCCCACATGGGCCACGGCCAGAAAGTTGGGGCGGCCGTCCACATGAGCTCCGACAATAGTAGTCAACGAGGGGTACAGGGCGTTAACCTGGCCTAGATTTTTTTTCATGGGAATATTCCTTTCCTTGGTTTCAAATCTTTTCCAAACGGGTTGAAGCCCCGACAACCGCCGGCGGCCCTGTCGCGATCTAGTTTTTTACCGAATGTCCAATTAACTTTCCCTAGCCGTGAACATCCATACTGATCTGTTTTTCTCAATTTTGGATGTCCTTACAGCATCGCCCAGGCAAGTGGCAACGAACGGCCCGCTTCAGCCCTTCAATTTTTCGCTCGCCCGGTCAATGGCCGCGGTCAGGTCCCGACCTTCCTCTTCACCCAAAAGTTTCGAATACCGATCATAAAATCTTCTCCAGCACGAGGCTAGTTGCTCCCCTAAATCCCGCCCCTTGTCCGTGGGATAAATCCGGGTCGCCTTGCCCGCGGCGCGGCGGTCGACAAGCCCGTTTTTCAGGCTGAGGGAATCCACAAACCTGGTCACGGTCGAAGGCGCCAGCCGCAGGGCCCGGCTCAATTCCATGGGAGTAATCCCCGGCCGCTCATTGACCAGCATCAGTAGAAAGGCGTGGGACGGCGACAACCCGGTGTAGCGAAATTCTTCCTCCGCCATCCGGGACGCCTGCCGCGCCAGGGCGTTGGCGGTGAAGTAGAGGCAGTGATGCAGGAGTTGTTCTAAATCCGAGCCCATTAATATTTCGGTCTCCTATTTAATGCTTGCACATACAAGTATCATGAACTTAATTGAGAGGCAAGTTTTTTCCGATCAGAAAAAAAGACTTGCCTTCCTCTTCAATATGCAATATATTGCATTCACATATTTTGAACCGGAGGACCAAGCATGCCCATTCCCACTGATTTTCAAAAAGTCGCCAGAATCGGCGCCAAGGACCGCGCCTTGAGTCAAATTCAACGCTGGATCATCGAGGGGACCCTGGCCGCGGGGGAAAAACTGGTCGACGCCGAACTAGCCGAGGCCCTGGGCGTAAGCCGGACGCCCATCCGCGAAGCCTTCCTGGCTCTCGAGATGCAGGGGTTCGTGGAGGTCCGGCCGGGCCGGGAAACGCGGGTCGCCGGGATCGAGAAAAACGACATCCTTCGAATTTACCTGCCCTTGGCCGCCTTGCAGTCCCTGGCCGCCGAAATCGCCGCCCCGATCATATCCCGGGAACGGATCGAAAAATTGAAAGGCGTCAACGCCGAGTTCACCGCCCTTATCGATCAAGGCCGGCCCTTTCAGGCCATGGAGTTGGATGAGGACTTCCACAACCTGATAATCGAGGCGGCGGACAACCCATATATCTCGTCTTTCGCCGCGACCATGCAGATGCATATTCGAAGGTTTAAATTCTTATTTCTGAAAAACATCAAACCGACCGACCGTTCCTCGAGCACCGAGCACGCCCGACTGATCGCGGCGCTGGAGGCCGGGGACGCCCAGGAGGCGGCCGGTATTATGAAGAGCAATATCCTGCGGCCCATGCGGGAACTTTTCGAGTCCCTGGCGGTCGAGGAAAACGACTGATTTTCCGTATAAAGGGAGGCGAAGGACATGAAGAGCGATCGGATAAAAAAAGGTTATGAACAAGCCGGCCACCGGGCCCTGCTCCACGGCGCGGGCGTGACCAGGAATTCCCTGAACAAACCCTTCATCGGAATAGCCGGCGGCTTTTCCGATTTGGTCCCGGGCCACGTGGACATGCGGACCCTGGAACGCCAGATCGAAAACGGAGTCTTTTCCGGGGGCGGCCAAGCCTTCGTTTTCGGGGTCCCGGCCGTGTGCGACGGCTTGGCCATGGGGCACGAGGGCATGCGCTATTCCCTACCTTCCCGCGAGATCATCGCGGATACGATAGAGGCTGTCGCCGCGGCCCATGCCCTGGACGGCCTGGTGCTGCTGACCAACTGCGACAAGGTGACTCCAGGCATGATCATGGGCGCCATGAGAATCGACCTGCCGGTCGTGGTCGTCACGGCCGGGCCGATGCGCGCCGGGCGGCTCGAGGGCCGAAAATTGACCCTGGTGAAGGACTGCTTCGAGGCCGTGGGCCGCTGCCGGGCCGGCGAGATAACCGAGGAACAATTGCGGGGCGTGGAGCTGGAAGCTTGTCCGGAAGGCGGTTCCTGCCAAGGCCTGTACACGGCCAACACCATGGCCTGTCTGTGCGAGGCCCTGGGAATTTCCCTTCCGGGTTGCGGAACGGCCCTGGCGGGGTCGGCCAAAAAAAAGAGAATCGCCTTCGAGAGTGGGGAGCGGATTGTCGAGCTGGTCCGGGAAAATATCGGCATCGGGAAGATCGTCACCAAGGCGGCCCTGGAAAACGCCATTTATCTCGACATGGCCCTGGGCGGCTCGACCAACACGGTCCTGCATTTGACGGCCATCGCCCACGAAGGCGGCCTGAAGTTGACCTACGACGATTTCATCGGGATCAACGCCAAGGCGCCTTATCTCTGTTCCCTCCAGCCGGCCGGGGAACACACCATGGAGGATTTGGAGTTCGCCGGAGGCGTTCCCATGGTCCTGGCCAAAATAAAGAGCTTGCTGCGCGACAACCCCACGGTCATGGGCAAGGGTCTTCTCGATCTCATTCCCGATGACCGGCCGGTCGATCCGTCCCTGGTCGGGAACCTGGAAAACCCGATAGAAAAGGAGGGGGGCATCGCCATATTGTTCGGCAACCTGGCGCCGGACGGCGCCGTGGTCAAGACGGCGGCCATGAGCAAGAACATGAAAAGGTTCAAGGGGCCGGCCAAGGTGTTCGACTCCGAGGAAGACGTCATGGCGGCCATATTGGGGGGACGTATCGCGGCCGGGGATTTTGTCGTCATCAGGTACGAGGGCCCCAAGGGCGGGCCGGGCATGAGGGAGATGCTGGCCCCGACTTCCGCCCTCATCGGCCTGGGGCTCGGCGATAAGGTCGCCCTGCTGACCGACGGCCGCTTTTCCGGCGGGACTCGCGGCGCCTGTATCGGACACGCTGCTCCCGAGGCGTTCGTGGGCGGACCACTGGCCCTGCTGCGTGACGGAGACGAGATCGAATACGATATCCCGAAAAGAGCGCTCAATGTCCTTCTGACCTCGGAGGAGATGGAAGGGAGACGTAATAATTGGACGAAGCGAGAGCCTCGGGTCGCAACCGGCCTTCTGGCGAAATATATTAAGCTGGTTTCATCGAGCCGGGACGGGGCCGTCTGTGGATGAGCCCGCTGTCCGGACCTCGCTAGGGAATCCGGGGGTCGAAGAGACCTGATTCATCCTCGCGGATGCGCCGGGTGGTTTCGACCCCGTCAATGACCGGCCTTTGAACGTCCATGAGGATCGGGTCCAAGCGCTCGGACTTCGGATGGTCCAGGGCCTTGAGGCCGTTTTCGGCCACGACGACCGCGCGCCCCATTTTTTTCCGGCACTTCGAATCTTCCTCGGGAGAGGAAGCGACCCTTTTATTCTGTTGCTCGCTAACCCCGCGGCAAGCGCTCGCTTGCATGTTCAAGACCGAGACGGGGAGTTGCTTCAGTTGGAAGGGTTCCTGGTTGAGTTCGGGCTTCCAGGTCTGAATCTTGGAAAAGTCGAGTTATTCCCAGCCATTTAAAGTCTTCCTGAATAATTCCGCTAGGTCGGGCCAATAACACGGCCTCCTGGCCCGGATTGAGGCGGACCACAAATATAACCTTCAGTATTGACGAATCATTTCGACGAGAGAATAGCCCACCGGGCAACTAGTTGGAGTAAAAACAAGGCTTTTTATCCGGCTCGGGCATTTTTGGGGCCCCCTATCGCCGGGGACGGAGAAGTAAAAACGGTTGACTGCCTTTACTAAATATGATATTTTTTACGAAAAAGGTAAATTTTATAGTAAAAAGTAAATTGACGGAATAGGCGGGTCGGGTGCAAGCAAAAAAAAATACCAAAAAGGAAATGATCATTCAAACGGCGGAGCGTCTGTTCATGCGGCATGGGTTCAAGCGGGTCAAGATTGAGGAAATCTGCCGGGAGGCCGGGGCGAGCAAGATGACTTTCTATAAATACTTTACCGACAAAACCGATTTGGTCAGGACAATAAAGGAGGCTTGGATAGAGTCGGGTTTTTCCCGGTTTGACGAGATCAAGGCCCTTGATCTGCCGTTTCGGGAAAAAATCCAAATGATGACGCAATGGAAAATAGATTTTTCCAACAAAATCAGCGCGCAATTCATCCGGGAGGCGGTTTCGTTGGAGGATGATCTCAAAGAGTTTAAGCGACGGTATCTGCTCAATATCGCCGAGGCCCAAGCCAGGGGCGAAATCCGACCAGACATCAACCTGGAATTTTTATGGATCGTATTGGAAAAAATACATGAATTGGTCCGGGATGGCCGCTATTCGGACCTGTTCGCGGATTACGGGGAATTCCAGCGGCAGTTGCGTACGTTGATCTACCTGGGCCTTTTGACCAGGGCGGAGGATTTGAACGACGATAGATAGACGGGAGGTGCTGAATGAAATTCGTTTTACTGATTGTCGGCGTTATAATCGCGCTGCTTGTCTTGTATTTTTTGATCGTGGGCTTGGCGCCGGGGATATCTGTTCCCAGGCAAAGCCTCAAGCGGCCGTTAGTCCCCTTGGAACCGGCCGGGGAGCCTTTAAGAAAGGAAGTCGGCTTTGTCGTCCATGGGGCCAGGGTGCATGCTTGGTTGTATTGGCCCGAAAAGGCTTCCTTGCCGGTTCCTTGCATAGTCATGGGCCATGGCTTGGGCGGAACAAAGGAATGTGGGCTGGCCAAATACGCCGCCAGATTTCGGGAGGCCGGGTTCGCGGTCCTGGTCTTTGATTACCGTTATTTCGGGGAAAGCGGCGGTGAACCGCGGCAGCTAGTCCGAGTGTCCGATCAGCTCGAGGATTGGGCCGCGGCTGTTGCTTATGCTCGCGGGTTGAAGGACGTGGATCAGCGAAAGGTGGCGCTGTGGGGTTCCTCCCTGGGCGGGGGGCACGTTATTGTGACCGCGGCCAGGGACCACCAAATCGCCTGCGCGGCGGCTCAATGCCCGGGCTTGGACGGCGAAGCCTCGGCCCTGGCGACTTTCAAAAGGATTGGGCTGGGGAAGACCCTTCGCTTTGTCGTGCATGGTCAACGGGATATGGTCAGGTCCTGGCTGGGGTTGTCCCCTCATCTAGTCCCCCTGGTGGGCCCGGCCGGCAGCGTCGCCTGCATCGCCGATTCGGACGCTTTCGAGCTATTCGGTTTAATCGTCCCGCCAGGTTTCATTAACGAGGTCTGCGCCCGCATTCTGATAAGGGGGGATAAATATCAGCCGGTCAAATACGCCTCGACGGTGCGTTGTCCGGTATTGTTGCAGATATGCGACCGGGACAACTTGACGCCTCCGAGCGCGGTGGCGGAAACGGTCGCGAAATTAGGAGAACACGTCGAGGTCAAGCGTTACGATGCGGGTCATTTCGACATCTATCTCGGTGAAAACTTCGAAAAAAGCGTTGTTGACCAAGTGAATTTTTTCCGGAAACACCTTTAAGCGCCGATAATTCGTGAGCTTCCCGCGTCCAAGGGTGGACCCCCGCGGCCGGGCCGCCGCTCTCCCTGGGCGCGTGGGAGACCACCCCGGCGGGGCTTCGAAAACGAGCGGCGACGGCCTCCCCTGGCCGTCATTTTTCCTGAATTTCCGGGAACGGTTCGTGTTTTTCGGCCATTAGGTTGTAAACTATGGATACAACCACTGTCCTCCAGGGAAGGTCGAACATGGAACTCCGGAAGAGAAAAAAACGATTTTTTGTCGACAAGGGCTTCGGCTTTTTTTTCATCGCCCTGCTAGTTTTGGGCCTGGGCCTGGACCTCTTTTTACAGGACCTTTGGTCGAAAAAGCTGCGTTGGGAGCAGGAAGCGGAAGTGACCACGGTCCTGGGCTCCATCCGGTCGAGGCTGGAGGAATCGATCCACGCCAACCTCCTGCTTCTGCACGGGGCCGCGGCCTATATTTCCATAGACCCCCACATTACCGAGGAACGATTCGGCCTCCTGGCCCGGGAGCTGACGAGGCCGCCTAATTTTTTGAAAAACCTGGCGGCGGCGCCCGATTTCATCATTCGTTTCGTCCATCCCCCACAAGGCAATGAAACGCTTTTGGGCGCCGATTATCGGAAACTGCCCGGTCAATGGGAGCAGGCCCGGTTGGCCCGGGAAACCGGCCGCATGGCCGTGGCCGGCCCCCTTGAACTGCTCCAGGGCGGATTGGGCTTGGTCGGCCGCGCTCCGGTGTTTGTCGTCCGGGGCGAGGAACGGGTCTTTTGGGGCCTCGTCTCCGCGGTCTTGGACCTGGACCGCCTTCTGGAAAAGGCGGGGCTTTCGGCCGGGGAAACCCCCTTGATCCTGGCCCTGCGGGGACGGGACGGCATGGGGGCCCAGGGCGGCGTTTTTTGGGGGGACGCGCGCTTGTTTCAACCCGGCCTGGAGGCCCTTGTGATGACGGTGTCCCTGCCCAACGGGTCGTGGCAAATGGCGGCCTTGCCGAAAAACGGTTGGCGCGGGGCCGGCGGAGTCAATTACCTGATTCACGCCGTCACATTTTTTTTCCTGGCGTCGGCCCTTTTTTTGGCCATCCGGAAACAACGAAAGGACAGGCAACTGGCAGACGTAAAAAGGGGACTGGCCCGGTCCCAGGCCACGGCCCGCCTGGGCAATTGGGAGTTGGGCCGCGCCGGGGACGCCATGTTTTTATCGGACGAGGCCTTCCGGGTCCTGGGGCGGGAAATTTCCGATGGTCCCCTGAATTATCGGGAATTCCTGGATTGTTTTCACCCGGACGACCGGGGGAGACTGGACCAAGCGATCCGGGGGGGCCCGGAGGGGAGCGGCTCTTTTGCGACCCTCGAACTCAGGCTAAGGGCCGCCCGGGCCGGGGAACGAATAATCGCCTTGATCCGCGAACCCGGCGGCCCCGGTTTCTCCGACGGAATCGCCGGCACGGTCCAGGATATCACCGACCGGAAGCGGGCCGAGGAAACTTTACGGATCAGCGAGGAGAAGTTCAGAAGCATTTTTTCGTATTCCAACGTGGGCATCGCCTTCGCCGACGGTCGGGGTTTGATTCTGGAAAGCAACAAGGCCTTTCAGGAATTGATCGAATATTCCCCCGACGAACTAGGGTCCATGAACTATCGCGACTTCACCCACGAGGCCGACCAGGAACTGGAGGAAGACTATTATCGGCGCCTGCTCTCGAGGGAAATCGACAGCTATCGCCTGGAAAAGCGTTATCGCTCGAAAAGCGGCCGGGTCTTGTGGGTGGACCTCAGCGTTTCCACCATCAGGGACGGCCGGGGGGACCCGGAATTCTTCGTCGGCCTCGTGTCGGACGTCACGGAAGAGAAGCAGGCCCGGGACGCCCTGGAGGAGGCTGAACTGCGATACCGGACCTTGTTCGAAACATCCCCGGACGGAATCTTGATCATCGACCCGGAGACCGCCTTGCCCCTGGCCTACAACAAAACGGCCCATGAACAGCTTGGGTATGCGGAGGAGGAATTCGTCCGGCTCCGGATTTTCGATTACGAGGCCTTGGAAAAACCCGAGGAAACCACGGCCCGCGTCCAAAAAATAATCACCGCCGGACGGGATGACTTCGAAACCCGTCATCGACGCAAGGATGGGGAAATAATTAATGTGCTGGTCACGGTCCAGCCCTTCGAGTTCAAGGGAAAGCAAGCTTTTCTAACCGTTTATCGGGACATAACCCGGACCCGGCGGGCCGAGGAGGACCGGCGCGACCTTTCCAACCGGCTGCTCCTGGCGACCCGGGCCGGCAACATCGGGGTCTGGGACTGGGACATTGACCGGGACATCCTGACCTGGGACGACCAGATGTATTCCCTTTACGGGGTCCGTCCGAACGAGTTTAAAAGCCTTTATGATTCCTGGCGGGAACGCGTTCACCCCGGGGACATCGAGGCCGTGGAAAGCCTGTTGCGCGAAACCCTGGCCGGAAGGGACGACTACGAAACCGAATTCCGCGTCATCCGGCCGGACGGCGCCCTCAGGCACATCAAGGCCGCGGCCCTGATTTTTAGGGGCGATCGCGGCCAAGGCCCAAGAATGATCGGGGTCAACTGGGACATTACCGAGAGCAAGAACGCCGAAAGCAAACTCCTGGAAGCCCGCCGGCATATTTTCAACATTCTGGAAAGCACCACCGACGCTTTTTTTGAAGTGGATTCCGATTTCAACCTCACCTACATCAACAGCCGGGCCGAACAAAGCCTGGGCATAAAAGGCCAGGAGTCCCTGGGGCGGAACGTGTGGGAACTCTTCCCCCGGGCGGCGGGCGACGTTTTTTTCGAGCAGTGCCGCCGGGCCTTGGACGAACAGAAAGTGGTCAATTTCGAGCAATACTATCCGCCCCTCGACGTCTGGCATGAAGTCTGGGCCTACCCGACGCCCCGGAGCCTGTCCGTTTATTTTCACGATATCACCTTTCGCAAGCGGCTCCAGGAAGAGCGGGAAAAAATATTCCAACTGTCCGCGGACATGATCTGCATCGCCGGTTTTGACGGTTATTTCAAGGAGCTGAACCCTTCCTGGGAAAGGACCCTGGGGTGGTCGAACCAGGACTTGCTGGAGCGGCCCTATACCGATTTCGTTCACCCCGACGATCGGGAAGCCACCATGGCCGTCGGCAAAGTCCTTCTCGAGGGAGGTCGGGTTTTTTCCTTCGAAAACCGGTATGAATGCCTGGACGGCTCCTACAGGTGGCTGGCGTGGAATTCCTTTCCCGATACCGAGGGAAAATTGATTTACGCCGTGGCGCGGGACGTCACCGAAAAGAAGGAATACGAAAAAGCCCTGGTCGCCGGCGAGGAACGGTTCAGGACCCTGGCCGAAAATTCCCCCCTGGGCCTGGCCCTGACGGAAAAGGACGGGCGGGTCATGTACATCAACCCCAGTTTCGTCGACCTGTTCGGATATACCCTGCCGGAAATCGGCTTCATCTCCGAACTTTGGGACCTGGTCGACGCCGCGGACGACAGTCTCGAATTCACGGCCTCCTGGCGGGAAACCATGGAAAATTCCCATGACCGGAACGAAAAAATGGGGAACATCGAAAAAACCGTGCGCGATAAAAAAGGAACGATAAAGGAAATCGAGTTCAGCTACGTCCCCCTGGAGAATCGCGGCCTGACCTTTTTCAGCGATATCACTTCGCGGAAAAAGGCGGAACAGGTTTTATTGCGGTCCCACGAGGAGTTGGAAAGACTGGTCCGGGACAGAACATCGGAATTGGCCGAGGTCAACCGGGCCTTGCACCAGGCCAAGGAAACGGCCGAGGACGCGAGCCGGGCCAAGACGGATTTCCTGGCCAATATCAGCCATGAACTCCGGACCCCCCTGAACCCCATCATCGGGTTGACCGATCTGTTACTGGAACGAACCCAAAGCGTCGAGGACGAGGCTTTCCTGAACGACATCCGCCGCTCCGCCGACCGCCTGCTGCGCATGATCAACGACCTGATCGATATCGCCCACCTCGACGCCCGGGGGCTTCGTCCGGACCCCAGCCCCTTCGGCCTGAACGGCTTTCTCGAAATAATCGCCCAGGACATCCGGCAAGCGGTCAAGGGTAAAAACATCGAGGTCGGCCGCGAGTTGGGCCAAGGACTCCCGGAATTCCTCTACGGCGACTGGCCCCTAATCAAAAAAGCCGTGGGAAAACTTGGAGAAAACGCGGCCAAGTTCACCGAGGACGGCCGGATATCCCTCAAGGCCGAATTGGTCGACCCGCCCCGGGCCGGCGCCTTGGTCTGGGTGCGACTCTCCATCCACGACACCGGAATCGGCATTCCGGCCGATCGACTCGCCGCCCTTTTTCATGATTTTACCCAGGCCGATGAATCCATGACCCGGAAATACGGCGGACTGGGACTCGGCGTCACCCTGGCCCGCCGGATCGTGGCCGGCCTGGGCGGGGAAATCCGGGCGGAAAGCGTCGAGGGCCGGGGCAGCGTTTTCCAAGTCCTGCTGCCTTTCCGGAAGTTCCACCACGAAGCCTAAAGCCGGGGCCCCCGGAGGCCGGCGCCGGGAAACCCCGCGTCGCCCCGAAGGGATGGCCCCGGCCGGGCTAGCCTCTTTATTTCGGGGCGGCAGGCGCCGCCAACCATAAAATTTCGCTTGACAAGAAACGAAAAATTTTTTACTGATGGTAAATATTAACCATTCGTTAATGTTGTATCTTAACCCAAGGACCGCGCATGAACCTGGGCTCCCTACTCCGGAAATACCGCAAGGAAAAAAAAATGACGCTCCGGGCCGTGGCCGAAAAAGCCGGCGTCTCGGAAGGCTTCATGAGTCAGGTGGAAAACAACGTCAAATCGCCCTCGGTGGACAGCCTGATCAAGATCGGGGAGGCCATCGAGGTCAATATCGGCGACCTGCTGAATCAGCTCCGGAACCGGGAAAGCCGCTTCGTCATCCGCAAGAGCGAATGGGACGAAGTCGACTTGCCGCACACGGGTTTCGCCACCCGGCGGTTCTGCCCGCCGGAGGACCGGTCCGTTCTGGACAGCGCGGCCTTGTTCCTGGAAACGGGAAAATCACTGCCGGTCAGAAAAGATGTCAAAAACGGCCAGGAAATCCTCTGCGTTTTGCGGGGACGCCTGGAATTGCGCCAGGGCGGCGCCCTGGTGGAATTGGTCGAGGGGGACGCGGTCCACTTCTGGTCGGACCCGGACAAGCAGGTTATCACCAATGTCGGGACCGGTCGGGCGGTGGTGTTGTGGGTGGGCACCCTCTGACCCGCGCCGACGGGTCCTCGCGCGTTTTTTACGGTAATCGGCCCTTTCGGGGGGCGGCGGCGTTCGGCCGCGACGCCTTTCGACTTGGGCGAACAGTGCAAAAATGAAGAAAGGGAGTGAGCGGTATGATTACTTTCAGCGACAGGCAGCTAAGAACTCCAAGGTTTTTGCGGCCGGTGTATCTGGTGACCGCGGGCCAATCCAAGTTCGACCGGGCCATGCCGGATAAAAAGACCGAGGAATTGTGCGTCGACGCCTTCACCATGGCGGCCCGCCTCATCGACAAGACCCCGGCGGAATTGAAGAAGTATATTCATTCCTGCTATTACGGCCATTTCGCCGACCATTTCGGCGATCAACTTTTGGGCGAGGCGGTGATTCACGACCGCCTGGGCCTGGACCCCCTGGGCAACGTCGGCGTCAAGACCGGCGGCGCCACCGGCGGCTCCACCTTGTGGGAAGCGGCCAAGGCCGTGGCGTCCGGGTACTCGGATTGCGTCCTGGCCATGGGCTGGGAACGCATGGACGAAGTCCCCACCGATGAAGGCAACAATTACATTGCCTGCGCGGCGGACAAGGACTGGGAAACCCCCCTGGGACACATCTACACCGGATACTACGCCGTCATGGCCCAGAAATACTGGCAGGTCTTCGGCAAGGAAGAGGATTCCTTCCGCCGCACCCTGGCTGAAATCGCGGTCAAGCACCACGGGTACGCCCGCTTCAATCCCTTCGCCCAGGCCCCGATGAAGATCACGGTCGAGGACGTTTTGGCGTCCCCGGTGGTGGCCTATCCCTTGCGGGCCCTGGACTGCTGCCTCATGAGCGTCGGCGCGGCCTGCGGCATTCTGTGCGACGAAGCCACGGCCCTGGAACTGACCAAGGGGACCAAGAACAAGCCCCTGCGCATCTGGGTCACCGCCGGCTCCCACACCCTCCGCCCGGCCTGCCGCCGCGACATGGCCATTCCCCTTCTGCCCAACGAGTCCGCCGACCAGTATAAAGACCTGGCCGAGCGTTTTCCCGGCGGGGAAAGATACCCCGGCTTCACCGGCTTTTTGGCCGCCCGCATGGCCGCGTACTACGCCTACCGCATGACCGGGATCAAGGACCCCACCGAGGACCTCGACGTGATCGAGCTCCATGACGCCTTCACCATCAGCGATGTCCAGACCTACGAGGACATCGGCCTGCGCCCCTACGGATACGGCCGTGAATACGTCGAATCCGGGGACTGCTACCTGATCAACCCCCACACCGGACAGCCGGGCAAGCTTCCTTCCAACCTTTCCGGCGGATTGATCGGCTGCATGCACGCCGTGGGCGCCACGGGCATCATGCAGACCTTTGAAATCGCGACCCACCTGTGGAACCGCTGGGCCGAGATTCACGGCGACCGGAAGCTCTGGGACGAATTCGGCCGGGAAAAACCGGCGGACTGGACCGACCTCCAGGTCAAGGGCGCGAAACGGGCCCTGGCCATCAGCCACGCCGGCGTCGGCTCCCACGTCACGGCCACCATACTAATGGACCCCGACCACCTGCTAAAAGCTGACGCCTAGTCAGGGAGGAGGATGCACCCATGTCTACCTTCGGAACAGTCAAAGTCAAGGACGGCAAATACAAGATCAACGGCGATTTTCACCACATGTCCCAGAACGTCCCCATCCGCAACGAGGACGAGGGCTGGCGCCTGATGGGCGTGACCAATCCCAGGGACATCACCCATATCCATATGTACGGCGGGGAAGCGATCTTCTTCGAAAGCCTGGGCCTCGGGAAAATACTCGGGACCAGGTGCGACAACCCGAACTGCGAGTTCCCGGGAACGGTTTACCTGCCCTTCCGGACTCATTGCCCCGACTGCCTGGCCAAGAACACCGTGGTGGACCTGACCGACCTTTGCCGGAAAACAGCCAAGATTCACACCTTCATGGTCTGCGCGCGTTCCGGCGCCTTCAATTCCCTCAAGACCCCGATCCGGTTCATTAACGTGGAATTCGAGGGCGTGTCGACCATTCTGATGGGGTACCTCTCCGCGGGCGAGCCCAGGATCGGCGCGAGGGTCGTCCCGATCTTCCGGACCGTCAACCCGACCTACACCATCATCGACCTGTCCTGGGTGGCGGAAGGCACGCCCGCCTCGGACCTGCCCGAGGGCTTCACCTCGGCTAGCGGCTTGACCTGAAAAAACTCGGCGCCCGGTCGCGGCCGGCGTCGAGTTTTTCATTTCAGGGTGAACCGCGGTTCCTGAATGTGGGTTTCCTTGCATTTGGGGCAGCGCCCCGGGCGGCCGAACTTGGTCCGGTCGGAAAAGGCATGGCCGCACGAGAGGCAGGCGAAGGGCAGTATCCGGAGTTTCCGGCCGGAACACTTGGCCGTGCGGGCGGCGTGCTCCAGGTGAGTCAAGACCTCCCGCTCCCTAATCCCCAGCGCTTGGGAAAGCTCCCGCGCGGTCATTTCATTTTCCGCCAGAAGATTCAATATCCGTTGCCTGATGGTGGCCGGCCCAACGTCGCTCATTGTCGCCTCATGCCGGTTATTCCGAAAAAAAGTTCGAAAATTAATAATACCGCAAAAGCGGTCCCGGCGGCCGTATTTTTCGGGGCGCGGCCGCGTCCCGACCACGCCTAGCCCTTCACATGCCGTACATCAGTTTCGGCAGCCAAGTCGCCAGTTCCGGTAGGGCCATGATGACGCCGGTCCCCACGACTAGGGCCGCCAGGAACGGCAGCGCCCCCAGGAATATTTTTTCCAGGCTCACGTCCTGGGCGATGCCGCCCACCACGTAGACATTCAACCCGACCGGCGGCGTGATGACGCCCATTTGGGTCACCAGCACGATGATCACCCCGAACCAGATGGGATCGTAGCCCAAGTGAAGGATAATGGGGTAGAACATGGGGATGGTCAGCATGATCAGGGCCAGGGCGTCGATAAAGCACCCCCCGATCAGGTAGACCAGAACGATCACTCCAATGACGGCCAGGGGCGGCAGGGACAGGCCGGCCACCCAGCCGGCGATTTCGAAGGGAATGCGGGTGATGGCCAAAAAATGCCCGAAAATCACCGCCCCGGCCACCAGCATCATGGTCATGCAGGAAGTGCGCATGGTTTCGTACAGGGATTTGACGAAACCCTGCCAGGTCAGGCTCCGCCGGAACAGGGACAAGACGAAAATCCCGAAGGCCCCGATGCCGCCGGCTTCGGTCGGAGTGAACCACCCCAGGAAAAGACCGCCCATGACCAGCAGAAAGACGAACAGGGTTTCGCCCATCTCCCCCAGGGATAGGATTTTTTCCTTCCACCCGACCCGGGCCCCCCGCGGGCCTTCAGCGGGACGGAACAGGCAATAGATGTAAATGGCGATCATAAAAAGCAGGGCGATAAAGACGGCCGGAATGATGCCGGCGATAAACAACGCGCCGATGGATTGTTCGGTCAGGATTCCATAGACGATCATCACCACGCTGGGCGGCATGAGCATCCCCAGGGTGCCGCCCGAGGCCACCGAGCCCGCGGCGATGGCGTCGCCGTAGCCGTATCTTTTCATTTCCGGAAGACCCACGGTGGCCATGGTGGCCGCCACCGCCGCCGAGGACCCGCAGACCGCCCCGAAGGCCGTGCAGGCCATGATCGTGGCCAGGGCCAGCCCGCCCCGCATGTGACCGATCATCTTGAAGGCCGTGTCGTAAAGCTTGCGGCTGATTCCGGCGTTGAAGGCCAGTTGCCCCATCAAAATGAACAAGGGAATGACCGTCAGGCCGTAGGAGGAAAAAGTCTCGAATATGTCCGTGGCCAGTATCCGGAGCCCGGCCTCGGGAGTGACCACTATCGAGAAGCCGACCGTCCCCACCAGGGCCATGCAGTACGCCACGGGCAGGCGACTGAAAAAAAGAAGCACCAGAACCACTATTCCGATTAGTCCGATGGTGGTCGGATTCATTTGCCGGCCGCCTTTCCCAGGGACTGGTATATTTCCCACATGAAGACCGGGCACAAGGCCAGGCAGGCCAGGGCGGTGAAATACACCAACCAGTACGTCGGCAGCTCGAGGGTCATCGACACCTCGCCCGAAGCCTGAAGCCCTCGCCCGTAAACGAACATCTCATAGGTTATGACCAGGAAAAGGGCCAGGGCCAGAATTCCGGCCAGGCCGTCCACCAGCCCCTGGACCCGGGGGGGGAGTTTGCGGACGATCATGTCCACGGCCGCGTGGCCCCGCTGGACATGGGTCATGGGCAGGGACCCGGCCACGACCATGATGGCCAGAAGCCCCACCATTTCCACCGCGCCCAAAAACGGCCGCCCGAAAGCCCGCAAAACGACGTCCACGGTGGTCAGGACCATCATTCCGGCCAGGGCCGCGGCGCCCAACCACTTCAATACATCGACCAAGCCAGTTATTGTTTTTTCCATTTTTCACCGTCTCGGGCGGGGGGCCGGGGACGCGGCCCCGCGAATTCACGCCGGCCGGAAAGCCCCGGCCGGCGTCTTTTCCCCGCGCCCGGCTTGAACATTTCATCGGGACGAGTCCCCGCGGCCGGCCGCGAGGAGGTTAAGTCGTCCGGTTATTTAGTCTCTGAGGCGCGATATTCTTCCAGGGCCTGCCTGGCGGCGGCCAGGGCTTCTTCTCCATTCAGGCCCTTGGCCTTCACCTTTGCCAGATAGTCATTGAAGATGGGCTGCACGGCCGCGGTCCACTTGGCGGCCTCGGCTTCGGAAAGTTCCACGACTTCAACCTTCCGGGCCTTGAGATAATCCCAGCCGGCCTGGTCGCTTTCATCCCAGGCCCGGCCGGTCTTGACCGCCCATTCCTGGTTGATTTCCCGGATGACGTCCTGGATGTCCCCGGGGAGTCCGGCCCACTTTTGCTTGTTCATGACCACGAAGAAACCGGTGGAGTACCCGATCTGGTGGCAGTTGGTCATGTAGTCGACAACCTCCCCCAGTTTCCAGCCCTGATTCGATTCCACGGGGTAGAAAGACCCATCGACCACGCCCTTTTGCAATAGTTGATAGGTTTCGGGCATGGGCTGGGCCACGGGGACGCCGCCCAGGGCCTGCACCACCACGGCGCTGGTGCCGGTGGACCTGATCTTCAGGCCCTTGATGTCCTCGAGGACGCGGACCGCCTGTTTGCGGGTGTGGAGGAGCCCCGGGCCATGCGCGTGCAGGTACATAACTTCCACCTCGCCCAGCTCCGCGGGGTGAATTTTTTCGAATACTTTATTGGCCGTGAAAGTGGCTTCCCCGCCGCTCCGGTAGCCCAGGGGCAGGTCGGTGACTTCCAACACCGGAAAACGTCCCCTGGTGTAGGCCAGGGCGGACATGCCCAGGTCGCTGACGCCGCTGAGGACCCCGTCAAAGCAGTTGGCGCTTTTGGTCAGGGTCTGGCCCGGAAAATAGCGAATGGAAACCCGGTCATTGGTGCGGGTTTCGACTTCCTTGGCCCAGGCTTCCGCCATCTTGCTCTGGATATGAGTCGGAGGGAAAAAATTGCTGTAGCTGAGGGTGAATTCGGCTCCCATCGCGGGAGCGGTCATGCCGGAAAGACCGAGAACAATTGCGGCAAGCAGTAACATCCAGGTTTTATTCATCCGTCCTTCTCCTTCGGTGGGATTTTATCCCGGTTTTAAGTCGTGTTTTGTTCAAAAAAAAAGGCGGAGTGTGCGCTCCGCCTCTTCAACCCATATATGTCCCGCACACTCAGGCCATACAGGTTTCCCCGTAATAATAATAGTAATAATAGCCTTGGTATGCGTTCATTTCGTTCATCCTGGTTTTCCTTGCTTGCTTCCTATAATTCACGTCCGGGAGGTTGTCAAGGAAAAATTTGTCGAGCGGCGCCCCGCCATCCCGCCGGGCCCGGCGGCGGGAAAGTGAAACGCCCGGCCGCGAACATAATTTCCCCATATTGTATTGGCGGTCAAAAACTCTTATATTCCTAGCCAGGGCCTCGGGGAGACGACGACGCCCGGGCGGCGCGCCGCCTAGCAACAGCCGCCCCGCGCGCGAACGCCCATGACTCCAGCGAATTCTTTGGAAAAGGAAGCCCAGTGCCACCGAACCCGAAAAACGGCGCTTCGCCGCGGGCCCTGACCCGGCGATATACGACCACCATCAGCTTGATCGCACTCCTGAGCCTGGCCGGTCATTTATTGGTGCAATACGTGCTGGCCTCCCAGGATTGGGACTCCAACACCATCAACCTGGCGGGGCGGCAACGCCTAGTTTGCTCCCTGCTCATCCAGGACGCCGTGACCCTGTGGGCCGCTCCGGAAAGGTCCCTCAAGGTTCGGGCGGCGGCTAGCCTGAGGGAAAACCTGGCCCAATGGAACCGGGTTCACCAGGGGTTGCTGGACGGCGATCCCGACCTCGGGCTTTCCGGTGATAACAGCCCGGAAATGTTACAACTCTTCGATCAAATGGAATCGAGTCGCGCCGCCGTCGCGGCGGCCGCCAAGGAAATTCTGGTCATTTGGGACCAGGAAGACAGCCTGGAAAGAATCCGGGCCTTGGTCTCTGGAATTCAGAGGGACGGCCGCCAGGCCTTGGACTGGCTGGATCAGGCGGCGTCCCGATACTCCGCGGAAGCCCAGGGACGCGTTGCCGGAATAAAATTTATAAATTACTTTTTTCTGTTCGCTGTTTTCGCGGTCTTGCTCTGCGACGCCTTGTTTGTCTTTCGACCGGCCGTGTCCCGGATCGGCCGGCATATCGAGGAAATGAACCTGGCCGCGGAAAAACTCCGGCGATTGTCGGAGCAGGACGGTCTGACCGGCGCCCCGAACCGGCGGGTTTTCGAGGAATATTTTCAGACCGAATGGCAACGGGCCCAACGAACCCGCCGCCCCTTGTCGCTCATAATGCTGGATGTCGATTTTTTCAAGAACTACAACGATACTTACGGGCACCAGGCGGGAGACGATGTCCTGGTCGAGATCGCCCGCTCGACCATCGCCAACGCCAGGCGACCGGCCGATTTGGCCGCCCGGTATGGGGGGGAGGAGTTCGTGGTGTTGCTTCCGGAAACCGAACTCGACGGCGCCGGCCAGGTAGCGGAAAAAATCGCGCGGGATATCGAGGGGTTGGCCATTGCCCACTCCGCCTCATCCGTCGCGTCCGTGGTGACGGTCAGCCTCGGCGTCGCCTGCCTCACGCCCTGTCGGGAAACTAGTCCGACCGCGTTGCTGAAAGCCGCGGACGAAGCCTTGTACCTGGCCAAGAATAGGGGAAGAAATCAAGTCGCGCTTTCCACCGCCAGCGGCGTCGGCCAGGCTTGAGCCCGAGGCTGGACCCCGGCGCCTAGGTTTTCGTTTTGACGTCGTGGACCCCCAGGCCGCCGGACGAGAACTGGGCCATGATTATCTCGCGGAACCTTTTGTTCTGTTCCGGACTCAGCAGTTCCTTTTCTTCCAGAATATGCTCGATCACTTCCCGTTCCAACTCCGCCTGGGACCCGGTTATTTCCCCGACCACCCGGTAAATGGAGTCCCGGTCCGGCGGTTCGGCGAATAAAAGCTCGGCCAGCCGGGCCCGGTTCGCCTTCATGCTCCGCCTGATCCCGTCCACCCGGGGCAGGAAGACCCGCCGGATTTCCTGGACTTTCTGTTTCTGGAGGTCCGTCAGGCCCGGAATGAGGTCGAGGTAGCCCTGGATTTTTTTCCCCGACGCCCGCCGGCCCTTACCCTTAAGGTAAAAAAGAAAAATGACTCCGGCCGCCGCGGCCAACCCGGTCACAAGACCCGACAAAAAGTAAACCGCGGCCATCATGCCTCCTTGATATGCCGAGCGCCCAACAGGGGCAGGTAAATCTGGCTGATGAAAAAGGGCGGGGCGTCGCGAAAGGCTTCCAGGGAGTTAGTCCTATATCCGCCCTCGGCCCCGAAAAGGGACAGCATCTCTTCCAGGGCCAGGGCGACGGCCCGGGCCAGGGTTTTTCGCCGCGAGACCCGGCGGCCGGCGGTCCGGAGGAAGGGCGGCCGGATGGGGACGAGGGGCGGCTCGGCCCAGGGTTGGTCCCGGAGCCAGTCATCGACCTGCCGGAGCCGCGACAATTCAGCCCGGCATCCGGGGCAATCCCTTACATGCGCGGCCAGGGCCGCGGTCCCGGTCCGGTCCAGTTCCCGGTCCAGATAGGCGGATAGTTTTTTTCCGGCTTGGCGGCAGTTCACGTCAATCCTCCCCTCGAATCTGCTCGAGACATTTTTTCAAGCGGCGCCGGGCCCGAAAAAGCAGGGATTCGATGCTGGAAACCGAGGTCCCCAGGACCCGGCTGATTTCCTGATACGAAAGGTCCTCGTTGACCCTCAGGAGCAGCGCGGCCCGCTGTTTTTCCGGCAGGCGGTCGAAAAGGACCCGGGCTTTTTCCCCTAGACCGTCCCAATCGTCCGGGTTTTCGTGAAAAACTTGGGACCGTTCCTCGGTTTCTTTATGGAATCGTTGTAAAAATAAAAAAAAGCGCCGGCGACGTCGTCGTTCGTTTTGGCAAAGGTTGTAGGCGATTTTAAAAACCCAGGTGGAAACGCGGGCGTCCGGACGCTCCTGGAACTCGGGCGCCCCGTAATAGACCTTGATAAAGGTTTCCTGCAGGACGTCCTCGGCGGCCTGGATATCCCCCAACTGCCGGTAAATGAAATTGAACAGCCGGCGCCGGTAGGCTTGCACGAACCGTTCGAAAGGTTCGCGCCCGCCGGCCTTAATTTCATTTATCAAGTCTCGGTCCGAATCGTTCACGGCCAGCCCGAATTCAATCCTGTCCTGGAAAACTCCATGCGTCCTCGACGCGCTCTCCACCCGGGCCATCATAGCCTTTTCGCTCCGATTTGGAAACCTTCGCCTAGGGTTGGAACCAGTATTGGATTACATACTTGCCCGCCGTGCCGATGATTATCACCGCCAGCATGCCCTTGATGAACGAGGCGGGCATGTATTTTTGCAACCTGGCCCCGCAGTAAACGCCGGCCAACCCGCCAAACCCGAAAAGAAAGCCCAGCAGCCAGTCCGGCGCCACGGCCATGCCGGAAGGCGCGAACATCGGGACGATCACTTGATAGAACAACACGCCGAAGATCGAGGTTAGGAAGGTCCCGGCCAGGGCCGCCCCGGCCACGGTGTAGACCGGCAGCTTGAATATGGCCACGAAAAAGGGCGCGATAATGGCGCCTCCGCCGATGCCGTACGTGCCGCCGATAATCCCCACCAGAAAGGCCATGAAAAAAACCGCCCAGGTGCTGAAAGTGAAGACTTCGCCGTAAAATTCATAGGATATTTTATTCAGGCTGAATTCGAGGGTCCTGACCCTGGACTCAGCCGTCAGGGCGGCCCCTCCCCCGGCCCCGCCCTCTTTCCTGATGGACTTCAGGCGCTCGTTGAAACGCTTTTCCGCCTCCTGGGCGCCGCTCCGGCCGCTTTTCTTCTTGACCAGGTCCCGGAACAGCCTGACTCCGATATATAGCAGGACCAAGCCCACGAAAAGCTTGAAGGACTTGGGGTCCGGCAGGTATCTGACCCTTAGAATGGCCCCGATGGCCACTCCGGGCAGCGTGCCCAGGACCACGACCCAGGTCAGGGGCCAGGCCATCCGCCCCTCCTTCAAATACCGATAAATTCCGGATGGTATGGCGACGATGTTGAAAACCAGGTTGGTCGGGCTGACCGCCGGACTGACGAAGCCCAGAAAGCTGACCTGGAAGGGCAGGAGTAAAAAAGCGCCGGAAACGCCTCCCATGGAAGTGAAAAAGGAGACGACAAAAGCCACCAACGGGGGAATAAAGGGGGAAACCTCGACCCCGGAGACCGGAAAATACATATATTGCTCCTCTTGCGCCAAAATTACGTTCTACCTAACCGACATGACCGCGGTCATGTCGGTCACAACAACCGATGAAAATGCCCGAAGGGCGTTTTCATACAAACCGACATGACCGCGGGTCATGTCGGTCATAACAACCGCTGAAAAGGCTCGAAGGGCGTTTTCATATAAACTTAAACACCGCTCCACCGAAAAACTCGCGGGGTCGGCCGGGGCGCCCATATTTTTTTCCGTTTTTTTGCTGATTGGCGTGGGTTAGTATCTGGGCCGGCGGCCGACACAGCTAGCGGGAAGTCCACCGGCCGCCGGCGAATTTTCGCGCCATGACTTGGCATTTCTAAAATCAGCAGGTTAACGCGAAATTAAAAATTACTCTTAACTTAATGAATTTGAGCGCTTAGTCATTGGTCTTGGTCGCATTGCCTGACTCGCCATTAAAGGGATTGAAAACGAAAGATGATGCACCCCGGAGGCGCGGAGGAAATCCGGCTTCATTGATCTTCCCGTTAGAACGAGGGAGCAAATACCCCTCACCCTGCCCTCTCCCGGAGGGAGAGGGTTGGGGATCGGTCGATCCGACTGTGGGGAGGTGAAGCGGTTTCGCCCACTGTTTGCTGGAAGCCCGGTTTTCGGCGCGGCGAGAGACCCGCTTAAGGGGTGATTAGAACCCCTCGCCCGTTGGGAGAGGGGCTGGGGTGAGGGGATTTGGCCTTGCGGCCCGGCCGGCGGGGTTTACCAAGATGGCGCCCACGGGGAGGCGCCCCCACGGATTCCCGAACCATTAACAACCGCCGAGACCGGCCCGCCCGCCGGTGAATTTTAGCGCCTTCCTTGCCCCGTCCTTTCGATGGACCAATCAAATACCCCCCGGCGGGAGAGGGTTGGGGATCGGTCGATTCGACTGTGGGGAGTGAAGCGGTTTCGCCCGCTATTTGCCCGCATGCCCGGTTTTCGTCGCGGCGAGAGACCCGATTATGGGGAATTAGAACCCCTCGCCCGTTGGGAGAGGGGCTGGGGTGAGGGGATTTGGCCTTGCGGCTCGGCCGGCGGGGTTAACCAAGAGGGCTCACACGGGGAGGCGCCCCTACGGATTCCCGAACCTTTAACGACCGCCGAGACCGGCCCAGCCGGCGGGGATTACCACAGAGGGCGCCCACGGGGAGGCGCCCCCACGGATTCCCGAACCTTTAACGACCGCCGAGACCGGCCCGCCCGCCGGGGTTACTTGAAGACGCGACACTATTCTGTTCTTCTCCACGCTGGCCGCAATCCCGCGCTTGTTTCGGTCCCGTCCTCCCCCAAGTATGATAGAATGGTATGAAAAAATTAAGGCGGGAGCGATGCGGCATTTCCCTATCCCAGGTTTGAGGAACGGCAAGGCGGCCGCTCCGTGGAAACAGCCCCGAGGCAGGTTTCGTTCCTTCTGTTTTATTATCAATTAGTTCCGGGCCGGGCCCAGGGCGGCAAGGGCGATGAAGGTTTTCGCGTGGCCCCTCGGCCGGTTGCGCCCCCACAGACCCGACGATGTTTCGGCGAGCCGTGGGTTGGATTGAAATAAAGGGAAACCCGGCGGGAAAAAACAAACCATCCGGCGCCATTCTCACTGGGCCGGGTGAAAAAAGTGGAGGACGGGGCATGCCCCTGACATCGGTGCTGCTCTGCACCAGAAATCGGCCCCGCGTCTTGGGCCGGGCCATCCAAGGCGTGCTCGAACAAACTTTCCGGGATTGGGAATTGCTGGTCATTAACGACGGCGGAGTGGAGGTCGAGGAGGTCGCCCTTTTTTCCGGCGACGCCCGCATCCGGTATTTTTCATCCCCTCGAAATATTGGCAAGGCGGCTTGCTGCAATTTGGGACTCGACCAGGCTAGGGGGCGCCGCATCGCCTACCTGGATGATGATGACTACTGGCTTCCCAATCACCTGGCGGATTTGAACCGCGCCCTTGACGAAAACCCCGGCCGCGAGGCCGCTTATGCGGATTTGCATGAAATCCTTTTTGTGGAAGACGTCCGCGCGGGACGCCGCCTCCCGCTTCATAAACGAGTCAAGCTGGGCCGGGAATTCAACCGGAATTTCCTCCTGGCGGCCAATCTGGCCCCGCACCTCGGCTTGATGCACGAGCGCGACCTGGCTCTGAAGGTCGGAGGTTATGACGAAGAAGTCAAGGCGCTGATCGACTGGAACATGACCAGAAAATTGGCCTTCTTCACCGATTTCGTCCATGTCCGGAAGGTCACCGGATCATACTTCGCCCCCGTGGGGCCGTCCGACCGCATCACCGATATTTATGGGGAACAGACCGGGAAAAGAAGGCAAGCCATTAGAAAAATCAAGGCCGACCTTCCTCCCGGCCCCTGGCCTTTCGTGGAAAAGGTCGCCGTGATCCTCCCTTTGCCTCAACCAAGCCCGGCCAACCTTGAAAAAGCGGCCGGGCTGTTCGACGTCATTTCGCATCCCGCCGAATTTTTTCTACTGACGGCCGGCGAGCCCGCGCCTGCCGGGACCCCAACCCCGGGCGGGTTGGACGGGCTTAAAAACGTCCATCTCGTCCCCGCGCCCCGGGATATGGACCCCTGGCGGGCCGTCAAGCACGCCGTCGAAAAAATTGAAGCCGCTTACCTGTACCTGGCCTCGCCGGCAACGCCCCTGGACGTCCCGTTGAGAATTTTTTCCGCCCTGGGGCAGATCAAAAAAACCACGGCCCAGGGTTTGTCCTTTCCTTGGGGCCGAACGGACGACGGTTTCGAGGTATTCATCGAGCGGTCCGTTCTCCGCGAAGCTTTTCGAGCTGGGGCCGGCCCCTGGGACCTTCATCTCGAACCAATGTCCCAAGCCCCGGCCCCGGGATTTCAATTCGACGCCCTGTTAACGGAAACCTGGAAAAATCTCGCCCAAGGAAATTGTAAAAAAGCCCACGAAAAATTGACGGCCATTCCTCGGGAAACGGGCGAGGACCCGGGTCCGGCGATCCTGGACCTTTATTTCCAGGTCTGCGCCCCCCTGGGCCAATGGAAGGAAATTGAGGACCGCCTCCGTTTCTGGATCGAAAAGGGGTATGGGGGAGACAACTTGGTCTGGCTCGGTCAAGTTTTACAGGCGCAAAAGCGGTTCCCCGAGGCCGTGAAAGCCTACGGCCGAGGGCTCATGGAAATCGGCCTGCACGAAGGAGAACTCCAGTCCGAGGCCTTTCCCCTTCCCGACGGAGTGGACACAGCGGTTTTCCGGGCCTGGCAGGGCCTCGGCGAATGCTATCTGGAATTGAACCGGCTTCCCCAAGCCGGCAGAATGTTCCGGAACGCCCGGGTTCTTCAACCCCTTCACCCCGGGCCGTTTCTGGGAATGGCCGGGGTTTGGCGCGGGCAAGGAAAAATGGATCAGGCCCGGGAAGCCCTTAATGCCGCGGAAAAACTCCGGGGGAAAAACCGCGATCCGGCTTCCGGCTCCCGCCCGGTTTTCACCGGCCCATCATGACGGCGCCATCCGCGTCCGACATTTGGTTATGTCATTAAATTGCCGCAAATGGTCCGGGCGCGACGCCGGATGACTATTTCCCGCGCCCCGACGGGGGAGAGGGCCGGGGCGGGGGGCCTTGGTTCACCCGGGCTTGTGCGGGGGCGGCCAAGATGTTGGGTTTCGCCTACTGCTCAACCCCACGACCGAAACCCAACAGCCAGGCCCCTCCGGCAGGCTGGTTCCCAAGCTCATGCTTGGGCATTGATTCCGCGCGGTTGCTTTCCGGATAAAAAAAGTGGGGAAGCTAGAGCTTCCCATGCTCGGGTTCCCAAGCTAGAGCTTGGGAACCAGCGAATTAATATTTGACATGCGGAGGCGAACCGGGCCAAGCGCGTCCAAGCGCCCCGAATCTTTTCGGGCGGGCCTGGACGCCCGCCCTTTCCGCCCGCGAAGCAGGACGTTTCGCGGGGTGTTGACTGAACCGGGGGGAGAGAGTACATTTTAAAAGGCGGGAGGGCTCCTTGATTCACCCCGGCTGCCCCCGCAAAGGAATGAAAAAGTGACGTTATCCAGCGTTTTTAAAGTTAATGTTGGCGATATGCCGGAAGCTTCCCCCCCGGGCGTCCATATCGACGACGCGCGGGCCGGGGACACTATTTTTTCCTACATCATCCGGAAGAAGGGCGAGTTCGACCCGGGGCTCTACCGGAGCATTATCGGCGCCGCCAACGAGTTCAAGGAAGGCGACCGCATCATTGGCCTGGCCGCCGCCGACGAGGACTCCCGGGCCGCGGCGAGACGATTGCTCGCCAACACCGCGGTCAAGGACATCCGCTTGCGCCCGGCGCTCGACGACCCCATGTACGATACGATCACGGCGGACCTCGACCCGGCGGCCTCGGCCCGCGTCGATTCGATGAAACTGGGGGAACTGCGGGACTTCCTCCGGCGGCGGGATGAAGACGAAATAATCGGACTCCTTCCGGGCCTATCCAGCGACGTGGTCGGTTGCCTGGTCAAGCTGATGACGGAGGAAGACCTGGTCGCCGTGGGGAGCAAGCTTCACCACGCGCTTCCGGGAACGATGATCGGCGCGCGCGGTTATCTCGGCGCCAGAATTCAACCCAATTCCCCCACCGATAATCCCACTGACATCTTGTGGCAGGTGATGTCCGGCTTTTCCTTCGCCGTCGGCGACGTTCTGCTGGGCTCCAACCCGGTCAGCAGCGAACCGGAGTCGGTGGCCCTGGTCGAAAACACGCTTCTGGACATCCGTCGGACCTTCGGGCTGGAGGATGTCCTGCCTCATTCCGTCCTTTCCCATATCGATATCCAAGCGCTTATCGAGCAAAAAGCCCCTGGAACAACCGGCATCTGGTTCCAAAGCCTGGCGGGAAGCACCCAGGCGAACGCCGTCTTCGACCTGAGCCTCGAGAAGCTGCTGGCCCTGGCGCAACGCCGTTCCGGCAAATACGGTTTTTACTTCGAGACCGGGCAGGGGGGCGATTTCACCAACGGGCAGGGCCAGGGCGTGGACATGGTGATCCATGAGTCCCGGAAATACGGCTTGGCGAGGTTTCTCAAGCGTAAAACGGCGGAGGTCCAGCAACGAGCGGGGCTTGACCCGGCGCCCTGGGTCCATGTCAACGATGTCGCCGGCTTCATTGGTCCGGAAGTCTTCCGGACCCGGGAACAGTTGGTCCGTTGCTGCCTGGAAGACATTGTCATGGGCAAGCTTCACGGCCTGACCATTGGCTTGGATATCTGTTCGACCCTGCACATGGATGTTTCGCTGGACGACCTCGACTGGTGCATGGATCGAATAGCGCCCGGTTGTCCGGCCTATCTCATGGCCCTGCCCACAAAAATGGACCCCATGCTGGGATATCTGACGACATCCTTCCAGGATCACCTGCGACTCCGGGATCGTTTTGGGCTCAAGGTCAACGACGCCATGCGGCGGTTCTTCGAGGACCTCGGAGTGATCGACGCCCAGGGCCGGCCGTCGGAGCATTTCGGGCAACCGCTCCGGGTCTGGACCAGGTATCGCCGGGCCAAGGGCGACCAGCGCCCCCTGGACGCCATCGAGGCCGAGGGGCGGGAACAAATGAGCGCGGTCCGGGCGCGCGGGGTCCCGCTGGCCGAGGGGCGCGGGGCCCAGCCCTGGGACCTGACCCCGGAACTGGACCGAGAAATCCGCGACGTCTACCACGACAGTAAAAAATGCCTGTGGACCGTTCTGTCGACCGACTTTGTGGCGGCCCTGCCGCGCTGTATACAACTGGCGACCACTTCCCGGGACCGCGCCGACTACATTCTCCACCCCCAGACCGGGGAACGGCTCGCGCCGGAATCCCGGCAGGCCGTCGAGGCCTATGGGCGCGCGCGGAATGCGGCGCGGGAAGTCCAGATTGTCATTTCGGACGGATTGAACGCCAACGCCATCATGGACCGAGGGAATTTGGCCCCTTATCTGGCGGCCCTGAACGAGGAACTGGAGCGGCGGGGCCTGGCGGCGTCCCCCGACCTGCTGGTGGTGCGAAACGGCCGCGTTCGCGTGGGGTACCGCATCGGCGAGATCCTTTTCGGCGGCGATCCCGCCGGCCGGGAGCCGCGTTGCCTCGTCCACCTCATCGGAGAACGGCCGGGCGGCATGCACCACACGTTTTCCGCGTACCTAGCCGCCCCGAAAAGGTCCGTCTGGAGCCAGGCCAATCGCACCGACCACAATATCGCCCGGGTTGTTTCGGGACTGGCGGCGACCACCTCGGCCGTCACGGACGCCGCCGCGGTGACCGTAAAAATAATCAAGGAACTGTTGGCGAAATAGGGCTCCGGTCCCGGGCGAGGCGCTTATTTATGGTCCCCCCGGCCGCCGTGGGTGGGAAAGGTCAATTCCGCCCCGAAATACCCGATAATGCTCACCAGGGGGAACAGGAGCAGGACCAGGCCCAGATAAACGAGGCCCGTTCCGTCGAGTCGGTCCAGGATGTCCGGTTCCAGGCAGCGCCAGATAAAGGCGCCGGCGGCCGCGAACAACATGACCACGGACAAGGTCAGTTTAATGCTCACTTCCTTCATGGGCCGGGCCAGGTAATTGAGCCGCCACGTCAGCAGCCCCGTGATCATGGCGACCAGGGTGAAAAAGACGCCGGCGCCCAGGAGATGGAAGGCGGTGGTTTCGAAGGATTTCACCCCGGACGTTACGTAAAGGAAGGAAAAGACCGCGGTGAAGATCATGGTCACGATGGGAAAATGGACCGTCATGGGGTGAGGATGCCTCTGGAGCATGGGAAAGGCGTCGAGCATGACCCGCGCGAACAAGGGCAAGGACGAATCCTCGGGTTCCGGGGCTTCTTTCTTTAACACCCCGACCTGGGGGCAGCGGTCCAGCATGGCCTGGTCGTGGGGCGCGGCGGCCAGGTCCGGAGTCAAGTCGCCGCCGGCGTGGTGCCGGTTCATGTGCAGGCCGTTTTTCCACCTTTTGCTGGCGCTGACGTCGATCACCCGGTCCTGGTGCGCGATATAAGCGGGCCGACCGTCCTGGCCGTCATATTCCCTTAGCGATTCAAGCGTGAATTCCTTAAGTTCCTGGGGCAATTTGTCCTCCGTTCGGTGAGCCGATTCGTTTCGGGTCCGCTATCTGGCGATAAAATCGACCGCCATGATAACAAAGGCGGCCAAGGGATAAAAGCTGGCCCGGGAAAAAAGGGCGCCGGCTTCCCGGCGTTTTTGAGAGCGATAAAGCCGCCAGGCCGGGGCCAGGAGCAAAAACAGGCCCGCCGCGAAAAGAGCCGCGAAGGACGCCGGCCGGGGCCGCCCCGGCGAGGTCAGTCCCAGGACGAAGCCGAGGACCACGCTGATTCCTAATCCGGCCAGGATCGCCCGCCCGGATTTTTCCAGCCCCAGGACCAGGGGCATGGTGCGGGCCTTTAAAAGCTTGTCTTCTTCCAGGTCGTGCCAGTCCGCCGGGATGTTCTGCCCGCCTATTTCCCAGAAAAACAACCACAAAAACAGGGTGAGGACATAAACCGGGGGCGGCGTCGGGTCAACGGCAAAGACCGCGGCCAGGGCGCCGCAGGTCTTGACCACCCCATGCACCAAGGTCCGCCAGTGGCTGACTTTCAGCAGCAGGCAGTACACCGCTTCCAAGGCGGCCCCCGCCACGAAAATCGCCGCGCAAACCGGATTGAGCAGCCAGGCGCCGACCAGGGCGGCCGCGGCCCACAGCCCCACCCAGGTCAGGCCGTCCCCCAGGCTCAGGGCGTCCCGGGCCACGGGATGGCGGATGAACCGGCCTTCCACGGCCATCTCGGTGTCCCGGAAACCGCCCCGGCGAATCCTTTCCCGGTCGGCCCGGCAGTCCATGATATCGTTCAGGGCGTAAACCGCGGTGTAACCGGCGAAGGCCGTCAGCATACCCAGGGCGATCAAGGGAAAGGACGGCACGGTCCCCAGGCAAAGCAGGGCCGCCAGGGCCGGGGACGCCAAGTCCATGACGCCGTGGGGAGTTCGGGATAGGGCGCCGAATAACACCACCCAAGACAGGGCCGGGGACGGGGAAGCTTCTTTCATTACCTTTTTTTCCGTGGTTGGTCCGCTCAGGACTCGGACCCCAATTCCCGGACCTTGCCGCCGAAAACCCGGTACATATAAAAAGTGTAAATTACGATCAGCGGAAAGACGACCAACATTCCGGTCAGCATGAACCTCAAAACCGCCGGATCGGCCGCGGCCGCCGAGACGGTTACCGCGGGCGGAACGATGTAGGGGTAAACCCCGGAAGCGATTCCCAAAAACAGAAAGGACACGGCCGCCAGGGAAAAGACGAAGGGGCCGCGTTCCCCGCCCTTGGCCAGGGACAGGAAAAAGGGAATGAACGCGAGAAACCCGATCAGCAGGGGCAGCAGGGTGGTCGTGAACCCCGGTTGGGCGAACCAATCCCGGGCCCAGAAGGGATGGGCCGCCAGGCCGTACCCGGCCACGACCGCGGCCCCGGCCAGGGACAGGACCCCGGTCCGCCGGGCCGCCCGCCGGCCGGATTCCTGAACCTTTCCCTCGGTCTTGCAGACCAGCCAGGTCGCTCCCAACAGGGAGTAAAACACCGGCAAGCCGGCGGCGAGAAGGAGGGCGAAGGGGTTCAGCCACGTCCAGACGTCGCCGGCGAATTTGCCCTCGGCTTCGGGCAGGCCGGCCAGGATCGCGCCCACGCCGGCGCCCTGGGCCAGGGCCATGATCAGGCTGCCGACGCCGTAGGCCCGGCCCACCAAAACCCGGTTGGCGGAAGAATAGTAATATTCCAGGGCCAACCACCGGATGACCAGACCGAAAAGCATCAAGCCGACGGGGAGGTACAGGGCCGAAAAAATGACGCCGTAGGCCAAGGGGAAGGCCCCGAACAAGGACGCTCCCACCACCACCAGCCAAGTCTGGTTGGCGTGCCAGACCCCATGGATGCCGGCGACGGAGGCGCCCACGAATTCGTCGTCCCGGATGAACAGGCTTAAAATCCCGGAACCCAGGTCAAAGCCGTCCACGAGGACGTAGAATAGAAACGCCAGGACGATTATCGCGTACCAGACCCCGGCCAGGCTTGAAGTTTCCATGATCCAGGCCTCCCCCTTATTTTTCCTTCCGGACGAAAAAGTCAGGCCCGGCGGCGAAGACTTTTTGGGCCAGAAATAGAAACACGAAAAAAATGACGGTGTAAACGACGGCGAACCCCAGGAGGGTCAGGCCGACGGCGGGGGCGGGCGTATCGCTCGACGCGTCCCCGGTCTTGAGCAGGCCGTAGATGACCCAGGGCTGCCGCCCCACTTCCCGGGTCATCCAACCGGCCGCGGTGGCCAAATAACCGAGGGGAATGGTCAGCACCCATAAAAACAGGACCTGTTTCTGCTCGGCGATGGCCTCGGGCCGGAGCCGTCCCCTGAACCAGAGCCAGATGGTCCAGCACGACAGAAAAATCATTCCGAAACCGATGGCCATCATCAACCTGAAGCTATAGAAGATAAGCAGGATGGGCGGATGCTCGTCCCGGGGAATGTCCCTCAGCCCGACGACCTGGCCGGTCAGGGAATGGGTGAGCAGGAGGGACAGGCCCCAGGGGATGCGAATCTGAAAGTCGTTTTTTTGTTCCGCGACATTGGGCCAGGCCAGGGCGTTCCAGCCCGCGTCCTCGCCCGGCTGGTTGGTCTCCCAATGGGCTTCCACCGCGGCCAGCTTGGCCGGCCGGTGCGCCGTGATCAGGCGGCCGGAGGCGTCCCCCAACAAAAACTGTAGGGGCGCGACCAGAATGGCCCCGGCGACGGCGACGCGGAAGGCCTTGGCGAAAAATTCCGGCCGGCGCTTGATCAGAATGTTCCAGGCGGAAAGTCCGCCCACCACGAAAAAGCCGGTTTCCAGGCAGGCGATCCACATATGGGAAAACCCCAGAAACCAGTCGGGATTGAAAATGGCGTCGTAATAGCTTTTGATTATGAACCGGCCGTTTTCGAAAACCCCGCCGGCCGGAGACTGCATCCAGGAATTGGCCACCATTATCCAGAAGGCCGACAGGGACGCCCCGCAAGCAACCATGATGGTGGCAAAAAGGTGCGCTCCCCGGGAGACCCGGTCCCATCCGAACAGCATGATCCCCAGAAAGGCCGATTCGAGCATGAAGGCCATGGCGGCCTCGAAACTCAAAAGGTTGCCGAAAAAGCCCCCGGCCGACTTGGAAAATTCCGACCAATTGGTCCCGAACTGGAACCCCAGGGGAAAGCCGGTGACCACTCCCATGGCGAAGACCAACACGAAAAGTCGGCCCCAAAACCGGGCGTGGCGGTAATAGTCCTCGTCTCCGGTCTTGATCCACATGACTTCCACTATAACCAGAAAAAAAGCCAAGCCAATGGAGAGCGAGGACCACAGAATATGAAAGGCGGTGGTTAGGCCGAACTGAAGGCGCGATAGAAAGAGAGCGTCGAAAAATCCATCCATGGCGGCATCCCCCGAATTATGGATAAGGAAAAGGGCGATTAGTGAATTGTATATTCCTTCGCCCGTTCCTTCCAGGGGCGGAAGGAAAAAAGAACGGGCGAATATAGCCTCCCGGCCGCGGTCAAGGCCGGATATTGCGGCGGATATAGCGCATGGTCAGGGCCTGGCGGCCGCCGGCCGGCAAGTCGACCTTGAATTCCAGCGTTTCCGCGTCTTTTTTCTCGTATTTCAGGTTGCATTCCACCATGTCCCATTCCCCGGGAATATGCTGGATCATGGTCAGGACCGCGGGCTGTTTCTTGAAGTTCTCGATCTTGGCGGTTATTCCTTCTTCGAGGTCGAACAGGACCACGTCGTTGTTTTTGTTGCGGCGGACGTTCACTTTCCGTTCCGAGGTTTTCCGCTGGGTGATGACGATGTCCCGGCTCCGGCCGATCCCGACCTTCATTTTTTCCCCGACCAGGGCCTTGCCGGCTTGGTCCTCCCCCAGAAAAATGGAGGTTTCGGCGCCGTCGTCCTGAAAGACCCTGGTCTTGCCCGGGTCCAGAACGAACCCGCCCAGGCCGGACGCCTCGACGTTGGCCACCTCGTAGGAGACGGGAATTCCGATATTCTCGATTTCAAGCTCGGGGTCCCAGGGTTCCAGGGCCGCGTCGAAGGTCCAGACCTTGGCCAGGGGGACCCGGCCGGGAGTCAGGAAAAGCAACTGCTTGGTTTCCTCGTGCCCGAGACCCAGGTCGAAGTCCCGGCCATGATCCAGCCGGACCCGGACCCGGTCGAAATTCTCGCCGGAAAAATTCCGTAAAATCAAAAAACTTTTGAAATCCACGGTTTTTTCTTCCCGGTCGGCGGACAGCTTGTAGGCGATCAACCGGTCGATCCCGGACAGCAGATAGCTGATCCGGACCTTTTCCTCGAAAGCCTCGCGGCTGCCGATGTCCCAGACCAGGGTCGATTCGCCGGGCGGATAGGACACCGACAACAGGCTGACGTCCGCCGGATGGGACAGGGGCGCGAGCCGGATGGAATCCGGATCGATCCGGACCCCCTTCCAGGAAAAATCCACCTTGTTGATTCCCGCCTGGAGGGTCAGGACCCGTTCTTCCTCGATCAGGGCCGCCTGGGGGTTGGCCAGGTTGATAATGGTCGCCCCCCGCTCGGGCAGGGCCACCAACGTGGTCCGGGCCAGGGCCGCCCCCGGCGCCGAGAGCGTCGCCAGGGCCGCCGCCAGAATCGCGACGACGAATACCATCCCGATGTTCTTCATCCCGCTCCCTCCTTACTCGTCCGCCCGCAAGCCGTGCCGGGTGGTCAGGACATAGGTGAATTCCTTCTCGGACTTCTCCCCGACTTCCAGGGTGAAGCGGGCCGATTCGACATCCAGCTTTTCGAACTTGCCGTAGTCGCCCATGGGTTCGAGCTTCCACGACTTGGTCCCGAAGCGGCGGTCGATCCTGATTTTAACCGGGGACTCGCGGGTGTTTTTTATCCGGACCACGAAGGTCCTGGTTTCCTCCCAGCCGGCCGGGTCGCCGTTCTGGTCGAACAGGTACGCGCCGGTCCGAAAATCCATCAGGACGGGTTTGACCAAGACTTTCTCGGCCGGACCGAGGGCCAGCTCGACTTCCTGCCCCACCGGGATGTATTGGAAGTTGGATTCCCCCTCGTAGCCCAGGCGGCCCTCGTCGTCCCGGGAGCGGAAGACCTTGATCTCGCCGCCCGGGATGGGCGTTTCCCCCAGATGGTGGGCCTGGTCGTTCTTGAAACTCAAAAAGCGCATCACCTGGTCGCCGAACCGGTCCTCGTCGAACTTGTAAAGGTTGACCACCGGGATTTGGGCCGCCTTGAAGCTCGGCAGGCGCTTGGCCCAGCCGTGGGGTATGGTCTCCCGCCCCTCGATGGTGTAGAGGAAGTATTCGCTCACGGCTTCCTTGGCGATCTCCTTGGGCTGGGCGAGTTCAGCCATCATGGCCTTGGCCGCCCGCGGCATGCTTTCGGCCTCCCCGGCCAGGTCGCTAAGGGGCGCCGGGACAGGACGGGGTTCATGCTCGGGCGTTCCATGCGGGTGCTCGCGTTGGGCCAGCATGGCGATGTCGTCCAGGAGCCGGACCTGGCCGACAATCAAGCGGGTGACCGCGTTCTCGTAATCTTCGCCGCTCCGGTTGTCCACCCGGACAAACCCGTCCAGGTCCAGGAAATTTTCGTCTCGGGTCAGGGTCGCCAGGTAAAAGGCCCGCCAGGACAGGCCGCTGGTCAGGTAGCTGATTTCAAAAGGCGCCGGGCCGGAAACGCGGCTCTCGATGTTCCACACCCCGAGGTTTCGGACCCGGGGCGGGAAGGAGAGGTCCTGGGTCTGGATTTCCTCCACCCGGGCCCGGGGCGACATTTCCAGGCTGGTGGGGTCGATCAGGGTGTTGGCCCAGGAAAACTGAAGTCGGTTCAGGCCGTTTTTCAGGATCAAGGTCCGTTGGTCCTGCACCAGGGTCAGGTCGGCCGAGTTGTAGATGGTGAGCTTGACGCTGTCCCGGGCCGGCAGGGCCGCCAGGTCCACCTTGGCCCCAGCCGGGCCGGCCGCGGACGTCAAAACCAGAACAATCAACCAGATCAGCTTGTTCACATTCCCCTCCTTGTTGTTGCGAGGCGCGCCGGCCGCCTTCCGCGACCGTCTCAATCTTTCCGCCGGGCCTTCTTTTTTTCCTTCCGGGCCTTGTCGATTTCCCGGGAAGCCTTGAGGCCGCGGGTGCGCAGGGAAAACCAGGTCAAACGTTTCTTGTCCATGACGAAAAAGCGCCGGCCATGTTTTTTGAGGGCGGTTTTGTCGATGGAAAAGCCCAGGCCCGGGGTGGTGGGCGTGGTCAGGGTCCCGGCTACGTGGTTGAAGGGCGTCTCCAGGATGCCGTCCCGGGCTTCCACCACCCAGCCGGGAGGGCTCAAGGGGTATTCGATCTCCTTGTTTTCGGCGAACCCGGAAGCCGCGAAGACCTGGAGGTTGATGGCGAAGCCGATCCCGTTGGTCCAGGTATGGGGGGTGTACAGCCGGCCGTGTTCGCGGCAGAGGCGCGTCGCCTCGATCGTTTGGGCGATCCCGCCGGTAAAGACCGCGTCGGGCTGGAAAATGTGGTAGCAGCCCCGCTCGATCATCATTTTCAATTCGGGCAGGGCGGAGGTATGGAGTTCCCCGCCGGCGATGGGTATCCGGCTGTAATTGGCCAGGGCGACCAGGTCGTCGTACCCGTCCATGGGCAAGGGCTCCTCCAGCCAGGCCACTTTCGCGTCGGCGCAGAAATCGGCGAACCGCCTGGCCCGGGCCAAGTCCCAGAGCGGGGCGTCCTTGACCACGGTCACGCGCCAGCCCTGGTTGGCGTCCACGCCGATCTTCATGCGGTCGCCCACGGCCTTGATGGTTTCCTCCACCTGGCGGATGTCGGCGGCTTCGTCAAAATCATGCACCCGGAGTTTTATGGCCCTGAAGCCCTCTTGGTATCGCGCTTCCGCCTCCTCGATCCTTTTGCCCGGGCTTTTGACTTCCCCGGTGGAAGCGTAAAGGCCGATGGCGCGGGGCTTGCCTCCCAGCAGCTCGTACACCGGCTTGCCGGCGAGCTTGCCCTTGATGTCCCAGAAGGCCGGCTCGATCCACCAGTTCCGCCAGCCCAGATAGGATATTTCCCGCAGCCGTTGCTGGATAAGGCCGATGTCGGTGGCGTCCTCGCCCAGGAGGTACGGCCCCAGGAGTTCGCCCAGGCCGGCCCGCTCCCTGCCCATGGCCGGTCCGGCGCTGAAGCCCTCGACGCCGTCGTCGGTGATGACTTTAATCAGGGTGAAACGGTTTTCGTTTTGGGGGAACCCCGGTATCCAACTGGGGTAAAAGGTCGCGGGCAGGGGGATGGACACATGGAAAAGTTCGATCCGGGCGACGGTGCTCATGGGGACGCCTCCTTGGTTTGGCGGTTTAAGCGGTTGTCAGTCCCAATTCAATCGACCTCAGCAAATTGGCCGCCTCGTCGAAATCCCGGTTCAGGGTCAAGGCGGATTTTAGAATCCGGGCCGCGTCCTCGAACCTGTTTTCCGAAACCAGGACCCGGGCCAGGTTGTAATGGATATGTTCGTCGGCCGGGCTGACCTTGAGGGCCTTCATGAACATCCGGATCGCTTCCCTCGGCTTGCCCTGGCGACGATAGACGATGCCCAGGGAATTGAAGACATTGGGGGTGTTGGGGGTGAGCTTGAGCACGTCCCGCAGGGATTGCTCGGCGTCGCCCTCCATTCGTTTTTCCAGGAAAATCTCGGCGGCCTTGCTGAGGCATTCGGCGGCTTCGTCCCGGCGGCCCAATTTGGCGTAAACCTCCCCCATTTTTCGGTAGGCCTGGGCGAAGGCCCCGTCGATCTGCGCGGCCCGGCGGAAAGCCATGATGGCTTCCTCGTATCGGCCCTGGGCGGTTTTGATGTAACCGATGTTATAGTAAACCTCGGCCTTTTCGAACACCTCGAGAACTTGCTTGAAACAGGATACCGCCCCGTCGTAATCCTTTTTCCTCATCAGGCGCTCGCCCAGTTCGAACAGTTGGGCGGATTCGCGGACCCGGGGGTCCTCGTCCGGGGACAGGGCCTTTTGGACCTTGCGCTCGAAAATAACGCGGGAATAGGGCTTGAGGACGATGTCGCTGACCCCGGCCTGGCCGGCGGCCAGGACTTGCCCCCGGGTGGCCTCCACCAGGCACAAGAGAAAGGGCAGCAGGCCCAGGGCGTCGTCGGCCCGGACAATCTTCAGCAGGGCCAAGCCGTTCATGTCGGTCCCCAGCCGCCAGGAGCTGATCACGATATCGAGCTTGAAGCGCTTGATCAGGACCCAGGCGTCCTCCGCCTCGGAGGAGTGCAGCACCTCGCCGCAGCCCATGTCCCGGAGAAAGATTTCCTGGATTTTCCTCTCGGTCGCCCGGGGGTCCACCACCAGTATTTTTTTTCCGGCTATTGGATTCAAAGCGCTCCGATTAAAAAACGACGAGGCTGATTCACGACCGAAAGCCCAAGCCGGCTTTTTTCCGCGACCGGCCGGGCGGGGTCCCGTTTGGGTCGCCCCGGGCCCTTATCCTAATTTTAACCATGGACCCCGGGATAGTAAACCGTTTACTCCAAAACTAATTATATTCGGTCGGGTCGCTTGACATTATGAGCTTCCCGGCTTGGTTTGTTGAAAAAAAAGGAGGCCTGGGATACAATCGCTTCCGCCGGGGACGAAATTTTTTGGGCAAATCGAAACCGCGTTGGAATATCCATTAGTTCCGACCGCGGTCGGATTGTCGTCGAAAAAGGCCGCCTCGGCCGGGTTTTCCGGGGAGGGTGATTTTGTTTCAAACAGGATATTCAAGGCATGCGTAGAGTATTCCGCGATTACACCGTTCTGCTGGCGTCCAACCGACTCACCATGGGCCTGTACGCGGACCTCCTTTCTCCCCTCGGGTTCGGACGCATCGAAACCACGCACGATTCCCAGAAAGTGCTGCCCCTGCTCAAGAGGCTCAAGGCCAACCTAGTGGTGGCCTCGGGAGGGCTTTCCGTTTTTTCGGGCGCGCAGCTACTATCCGCGGCCCGCAAGGACAAGCTGGCGCAATCCGTCCCGTTTCTCATCCTGGGGGACAAGGAAGACCTCAAGCCCGGCGGCTTGGCGGACAACGTCGCCAAAATTCCCCTGGCCAGGTTCGCGGCCCTGCCCCTCGAAAAGGAACAATTCGCCCGGGTCATCCTGGAACTTTTGGACCCGCTGATCGACCCCGGGCAGGAAGAGGCGTACGGCTGTTTCGACGAGGGCGACGACTTTTCCCGGCAAGGCAAATTCAAGGAAGCGGCGGAAAAATATAAAAAGGGCCTGGACTTGTTTCCGAACTGCCTGGACGTCTGGCTCCGCCTCGGGGCGGCCGAATGCGAGTTGGGGAAATACGAGGATTCGGAGAACGCCTATTTCAAGGCCCTTCGGATCAACAATTTCTGCCTGCCCGCCTACATCGGCTTGGCCGACATTTACGAACGCTCCGAGGAATACGAACAGACCATTGGAATATTGAACCAGGCCCTGGGAGTGGCCAAGATCGTCAAGACCGGCTCGAAATCGGTTTCGAAAATCAATTTTTTCATCGGGGAATTCGAGCTCCGGCTCAAAAGGCTGACCGGAGCGGAAAAGTCCTTCGAGCAGGCCATTGAATACGACCAGGAAAACGCCAATCTGCAGTCGGATATCGGCGACGCCTACTCGACCAAGGGGTATTTCGCCGAGTCCGAGAAACATTACCAGGCGGCCCTGGGCATCGACCCCAATCTGGCCCATGTCTTCAACAAACTGGGCATCGCCTATCGCCGGCAGGGAAAATTCGAAAAAGCCCTGCAACTCTACGATAACGCCCGGCTGCACCACCCCGAGGACGAACACCTGTTGTTCAATATCGCCCGGGCGCACCTGGAAGCGGCCCGCCCCCACGAAGCCCAGGTCCTGCTGGAGGAAGCCTTGCTCATGGCCCCGGAATTCAAGGCCGCTAAATTCCTGATCGCCCGCTTGGGGACCGATGAGTTGAAAATCCTGGACGCCGTTCCCGACCTGCCCGTGGTCAAGAAAAGAATCGAACTGGACAAGTTCGGCGTTCCGAACGAGGAGGAGGAAGTGGAATTGTAACCGGCCGTCCTCGGGTCCGGGAAAAAAACTAGGGGGCCTTCCGCAAGGCCCGGCGATAATTGACCGTCGAATCGTAGGAATAAAGTCCCAGGGCGATCCAGATGGTAATAAAGGAATACAGTTGGGCCTTGAGGAGCGGCTCCTTATACACGAAGACGGCCAGGAGAAAGGTCCCGGTGGGAGTGAGATACTGGAGAAACCCCACCGTGGACAGATGAAGCCGCCGCGCCCCCAGGGTGAACAGGACCAGGGGCAAGGCCGTCACCAGGATGGTCCCCGCCAGGAAAAGGTCGATTTTCAGGCCCTGGTGCAGAAAGGCGGCCTGGCCGGTCGCTTGTAAGTAGATCAGGTACGCCGCCGCCGGCAGGGACAGCAGGAACGTTTCCACGGCCAGGCCGACCACGGCCCCCACCGGGGCGACCTTGCGGATAAGGCCATATGTGCCGAAGGAAAAGGCCAGGGCCAGGGATATGGCGGGAAATTTTCCGTAGTGCACGGTTAGGTACAAAACCCCTCCCGCCGCCAGGGCCACGGCCAGGAGTTGCAGCGGCCGCAGTCGCTCCTTCAAAAACAACGCGCCCATGAAGACGCTGACCAGGGGGTTGATGTAATAACCCAGGCTGGTTTGCAGCACCAAGTCGTGGTTGACCGCCCAGATGAAGAGAAACCAATTGATGCTGACGAAGAGGGTGGAGGCGACCAGGGTCCCTAGCACCCGCCGGGTCCTTAAGGCGCTGATAAATTCCCGGCCCAGCCCCATCGCCGCCATCAGGGGGACCAGGGCGGCGAAGGACCAGAGCACCCGGTGCATCAGGATTTCAAAGGCCGGGACCGGTTTCAGGACTTTCCAATACAAGGGGCACAACCCCCAGATCAGGAAAGCGGTAAAAGCGAAGACCGCTCCCCAGGCCGGGGACTGGTCATTATTGTTTCGCGGCGGCGACAAATTATTCCTCCGGGCGGGCCGAAAATATTTTACCAAGTTTGTGCCCTAGCGCCCCGGATGTCAAGCCGGCGGTTTCAGCCCGGTCCATCCTTTTTGCTTTAAAAAATTGGAAAAATCGCTAAGCTGTTTTCACCACTTCCGCTCCAGGCCCGTTGGGGGGCGGTCCCGCGGAAAACCCGGTTTGGAGGAAAAACCATGAAAAAAGAAACAGGCTATAGGACTTGCCCGTTGTGCGAGGCGACGTGCGGTCTGGAAATCATCCTGGAAAACGGCCGGCCCGTAAAGGTTCGGGGGGACAAGGACGATGTCTTCAGCCGGGGGTATCTCTGCCCCAAGGGCGCCGCCCTGGCGGACCTGGAATTGGACCCGGACCGGTTGCGCCGCCCCCTGGTGAGAAAGAACGGCCGACTGGAGGACGCGACCTGGGACGAGGCCTTCCAGGAAGTCGAAAAACGACTCGGACCGATCCTGAAGGATCATGGCCGGGACGCCGCCGCGGTTTACCTGGGCAATCCCAACGTGCATACCCTCGCCGGCCAGCTTTTCCTCCGGCCCTTGATCAAGGCCCTGGGGACCAAAAACGTCTATTCGTCCAGCACCGTGGACCAGATGCCCAAGCAGGTTTCCTGCGGTTTCATGTTCGGCTCGGCCGGGACCATTCCCGTCCCGGACCTGGACCGGACCTCCTACCTGCTCATGATCGGGGCCAACCCCCTCGCTTCCAACGGCAGCCTCTGCACGGCGCCCGACTTTCCCGGCCGCCTGCGAGCCCTGCGGAGCCGGGGCGGCAAGCTGGTGGTGGTGGACCCGCGTCGAACCAAGACCGCCGAACTCGCCGACCGCCATGTTTTCATTCGGCCCGGGACCGACCCCTATCTGCTGCTGGGCTTGATTCATGTTCTTTTCGCGGAAAACCTGGTCAAGCCCGACCGGCTCGCCCCCTGGCTCAATGGCTTGGAAAAATTGAAGGAACTGGTCCGGGACTTCACTCCGGACGAAGTCGCCCGGGTGACGGGCGCGGCCCCGGAAATCACCGTCGCCCTGGCTAGGGAACTCGCCCAGGCGCCCACCGCCGCCGTTTACGGCCGCATGGGCGTATCCACGGTCAAGTTCGGGACCCTGGCCAACTTTCTCGTGGACGCCCTCAATGTCCTGACCGGCAACCTGGACCGACCGGGCGGCGCCATGTTCGCCCTGCCGGCCCACGCCCGGCTGAAAAACAAGCCCGGAGGCCGGGGTTTTACCATGGGACGCTGGAAGAGCCGGGTCAAGGGGTTGCCGGAAGTCTGCGGCGAACTTCCGGCCGCGGCCCTGGCCGAGGAGATCGAAACGCCCGGACCCGGTCAAGTCAAGGCCCTCTTCACCGTCGCCGCCAATCCGGTCCTGACCCTGCCGGACGGCCCCCGGCTGGAAAAGGCCTTCTCTTCCCTCGATTTTTATGTCGCCGTGGATTTTTACGTCAACGAAACAACCAGGCTGGCCGACGTAATCCTGCCGCCGGCCGGTCCGTTGTGTTCCGGGCATTACGACCTCATGCTGTACGGCCTGGCCGTCCGGAACATCGCCAAGTATTCTCCCCCGGCCCTGGCCTCCGACGGCCTGGATAAATGGGAGATTCTGGCCAAACTCGCCCTCGTCGCCGCGGGACAGGGCGCCGCGCCGCCGGCTTCCGCCTTGGACGACTTCGCCATATTCCAGTTGGTCCAGGGAGAATTGAAAAACCCGGAATCCCCGGCGGCGGGCCGGGACCCCGCGGAAATCCTCCAGGCCCTGGCCGGACGAAAGGGCCCGGAAAGGATGCTCGATTTTCTGTTGCGGACCGGTCCGTACGGGGACTGGTTCGGCGTCCGGCCCGAGGGCCTAACTCTGAAAAAACTCGAGGAAAACCCGCACGGTCTGGACCTGGGGCCGCTGGAACCCCGGCTGCCCCAAGCCCTGGCCACGCCTTCCGCCAAAATCGAACTGGCGCCGGAACAGATTGTCGCCGATATCGGGCGGTTAAGGGAAGAAAACAAGTCTCCCGCCGCGGGGCTGCTTCTGGTCGGCCGGCGGAGCCTGCTCTCCAACAATTCCTGGATGCACAACATTCCCCGCTTGGTGAACGGGAAGGACCGTTGCACCCTCTTGGTCCACCCCGCCGACGCCGGGAAACTGGGCCTGGAACATGGCGAACAAGCCCGGGTCGCCTCGGACCGGGGGCAAGTGGTGGTCAAGGTGGAAATCACGGACGAGGTCATGCCCGGCGTCGTCAGCCTGCCGCACGGCTGGGGACATACTCCGGCCGATATTCGCCTGTCCACGGCCCGGTCCAGGCCGGGGGTCAATAGCAACGTCCTGGCCGACCTGGACGTCATGGACCCCTTGTCCGGAACATCCGTGCTCAACGGCCTGCCGGTCAGGATCGAACCCGTTGTCGCCTGAGCCGCGGGGCGTCCCCTGTAAAGCGGGGAAGCCGGCGCTTCCTTGTCTGGGTCCTGGGGCAAGGGACTAGAAACCAGCCCTAGCCTGTTTCGTGGGTAGATAACCTCCCTCTCCACCCTTTCAGGGGAACGCGGGGGCGAGGGGGGTATTTCACTTTTGTTATCAACCGATTAGACCACTCCTGTCTTGGGTCCCCTTGGGGGCCGTCCGCGCCTGGGAAGCGGAACAACGGCCGAAATACAGAGGGGGAAATTCTCCCGGGCCGGCGCTTGGACCCGCCGCTACAAGCCTTGAACAACCGCCGCCGGCGGCGCAATGTCGGGGCGCCTCCCCGTGGGCGCCCTTTTTTTCTAATAATTTCGGGGACGCAATGCTAAATCCGTACACCGAGGAGACGAAAACCAGGCTGAAAAAAACAAAATGAGTATTATTTCCCCGGAATCTTGATCCGGCCGTCGGTGGCGCTGGTGGAGCCTTCGAGCGCCTCGGCCGCCGCATAGGCAATGCGTCTAGTCTCGATTTCCGGCTTCACGTCGGCATTCAGCGGCCGCAAGGGCGGAGCGGGGAGCACACACCACCGCGTCCTGGCTTGGCAACCAGACACGGCATACCGCCTGCTGCCCCCACAGGGTCTGTTCCTCAATAGACCTTGCAGGCGCTATTATATACGGCGCTATATTGCCGGTGGGATGTTTCCACAATACGTTCTCACGGACATGCTCTCAGCAATCTTGGATGGGTTGTCAGCACTTCTATACCGCCACGCTGGAAGTCGGCATCGTTGGTCATCAGTTTCAACTTACGTTTCTTGCAGATGTCGATCAGAAGAGCATCGTTGAAGTCGGCCTGGCCAGATGCAAAATCATTCAGCGCCTGATTGAGGTCCAACTGATTCGCGGGAAGCGAATGAACCTGACAAAAATTCAATATTTTAAAAGCAAAAATTTCAGCACCAGAGGCGACTTCCGAAAAATCTCGCGATTGCCTGAACTGTTTAAACGTTGAATACAGCCTTTTGAAATGTCCCTTATATTCGATGCGACAATATCGGTTGAGATATTCACTCAGCACCATGGGATCAAGCATCGGTTGCGCCTGTGCGCTGACAAGGCGTTTGAATGCAGAAGAATATTGACTGGCAAATTGTTGTTGTGGGTTCCCCGGTGCAGGAAATAAATAAAGCCA
>JAZDGM010000096.1:0-7847 GCA_043806915.1 Pseudomonadota bacterium
CTCTCGAAGCCCAACGTTAGGCGCGCGGGGGGCGGAGCAGCCCCGCCGCAAGGCGCCGGCCAACGTCTCCAATTTACCGTGGTCGGGCCCGCAAAACAGTAAAAGATGGTGCGCGTTGCGCACCCTACTTACTCATTTTCAGTTGGTCATTTTCCTTACATTTTCAACCGGCCGCTAACACTATCGCCCCAATTCCTGTTGGATAATCGATTTCAGCAAATATTTTTGCACCTTAAAAGTGGGAGTCACCGGCAGGGCCGCGACGAACCTGAGATGCCGGGGACGCATGTACTTGGGCATTTCCTTTTCCATCCAGGCCCGGAGTTCGTCCTCGCCCAGGGCCGCGCCCGGCTTCAAGACGATGAAGGCGGCGATATCTTCCTCGTTTCCCTGGGCCGCCGGAACGGGAAACACGGCGGCGGACCCGATCGCCGGATTGGCGCAGAGCAGTCCCTCCACGGTGTGGGAAGACATGTTTTCGCCCCGCACCCGGATGAAGCCTCCCAACCGGTCGAAAAAGCGGTACAACCCGTCCTCGTCCCCGACCACCACGTCCCCGCTCAGGAACCAGCCGTCCTGGAGGGCCTTGGCCGTGGCCTCGGGCTTGTTGAAATATTCCTTGATCATCAAGTGGGGCAGCCGGGATTTGACCGCCAGTTGCCCCGGCGCCCCCACCGGGACTTCCCGGCCCTGTTCGTCCAGGACCCTTGTTTCCAGCAAGGGGGACGGCCGGCCCATGAAACCCTTGCGGACCTCTTCCAGGCCCGAAACGATGGGCATGCCGAATTTTTTCGTGATCTCGATAAGCCGCTCCTTGGAGTGTCCCTTCCACAAATGTTCCGGCGTCCCCCGACCGTCGCCGAACTCGTCGATGCCGCCGGCGAAAACCGCGCCCGACTCCGTGGACCCATACCCGATGGTGATCAGGTCGACGCCGAATCTTCGCGCGAACTCGTGATGATTTTGCGGCAGCGGCTGCATGTGGACCATTTTCATGGGGTTGGCGGCGTCCTCGGGCGTGGGTTCCATCATCATCAGCCAGGGGATCATGACATCCAGCAGGATGCAGCAGTTGGCCCCGCTCTGCTTGACCCGGGGCCAGAATTCGCGCGGGCTGAACTTGTCCCAGACCGCGACCCGGCAGCCGGCCCAGGCGGCCCGAACCACGTTGGCGAAGGCCCCGCCGACGTGATAAAGCGGGAGGTCGTTGTACACCACGTCGTCGGGGTGGGCCAGGTTGAGGAAGGGAAACACGTAATTATGCAGGTACCGATGGGGCTGGACCACGCCCTTGGGGTCCCCGGTGGTCCCGGAAGTGTAAATGATGCTCGCGGTGTCGCTTCCCGACAGGGGAACGCCCGGGTTGGCATCGTTTCCGGTTAGAAGGTCCTTGAATATCCGGGCGGTGAACTTTTCGGCCAGGCGGCCGCCGTCGGCCTCGGCGTTGAAATCGTGGTCTTGGGGCAGCGGGCGGTGGATGATCACGGGAAGGGCCGGAAGGTCGGCTTCGACCTGGTTCACGGCCGGGATCAGGGCCTGTTCCACGATCAGGATTTTGGGCGCGGCGTCATTGATGTGGTAGGCCAGCAGCTTGCCCTTGTAATTATAGTTGATGGGGCAAAAAACCGCGCCGGCCTTCCAGAGGCCGAACATGGCCAGGGTCGAAACCAAGGGGTTCAAGGTGAACAGCGCCACCCGGTCCCCCTTTTGCACTCCCAGGTCGAGGAGGTTCCCGGCGAAACAGTTGGCCAGCCGGTTGAATTCGTCATAGGAGTAGGACCGGTCCTCTTCCCCGTAGTAAAAAAAGACCTTGTCGCCCCGGGCGGCGGCGTGTTCCTGAAACTTGAGAATGAAGGCCTCGCCGTACGGCGCCAGGCTTTTTTCCAACTCGGCTTGATTCATGCCAATTTCCTTTCATTATTTATCGGTTGCGCGAGCCGCGCGGCTCGATGATGCGCGTGGCGGCGTGGCGGCCCCGTCACGGCATGACTCCATGCCGCATGGCCGGGCCGGGCCGGGCGGACCGTCGGTTCAGGCTCAATTCCAGGGCCCGGATCAGCCTCGGCCGGGTTTCCCGGGGGTCGATGACGTCGTCGATGTTGAAGGAGGCCGCGGCGGGATAGACCCCGGTGAACATCTTGTATTCATCCTCGTATTTTTTCCACAGGGCCTTGGGATCGGCGGCGGCGGACAATTCCGCTCCATGCGCGGTCATGATGGCGCTGTCCACGGGCAGGGAGGCGAAATCCACCGTGGGCCAGGCCAGGACCAGGGTCTGGCCGCCCTGGTACCCGCACATGGACGAGCCGCCGAACCCGAAGGCCTTCCTGATGACCACGGTGAACTTGGGGACATCCGCCCAGGCCAGGGAATGAGCCGTGGCCAGGCCGAACTTCAAGCTGCCTTCCCGTTCCGATTGCGGACCGGTCATGACCCCCGGCGTGTCGACCAGGAAAACCAGGGGGATATGGTAGGAGTTGCAGAGATCGATGAAGTGGCGTTGCTTCTGCCCCGCCTTGGCCGTGATGGCCCCGGCCTGGACCAGGGGCTGGTTGGCCACTATCCCGATGACATGGCCGTTGAGCCGGGCCAGTCCCGTGATCATCATGGGGGCGAAGAGCGGCAGTATTTCAAAAAAGCTTCCCCGATCCACCAAGCGCGCGATGACCTTGTTCATGTCGTAGGGCTTCTTGTAGTTTTCGGGAACGATCGCCAGCAGTTCCTGGTCCGCCCGGTCCGGGCTGTCGTCCGGTTGCGCGTGGGGCGGATATTCATGGGCGTTGGTCGGAAGATACGACAGGTAGCGCTTGACCATTTCCAGGGCGTCCCGGTCGTTTTCCGCCGGGTTGCTGATGGTCCCGGTGCGTCGACAATGGACGTCCACGCCCCCTAGTTCCTCCTTTTCCACCTTCAAGCCTAGCGAAGCCAGGACCACCGGAGGGCCTCCGGCCGCGATCATGCCCTCCCCCCGGACCATGATGGAAAATTCCGTCAGGGCCGCTTCCAGGGCCGATTCCCCGGCGCACGGGCCCAGCACGGCCCCCACCTGCGGCGCCAGCCCGGAATGGCGGGCCATGGCGATGAACTGGGACACCAGGGGCAGCCCCTCGGCCATGCGCCCCAGGGTCTGGGCCCTGGCCCCTCCCCCGTCGAAGAGGAAGACCAGGGGGACCAACTCCTTGTGGGCCAGTTCCATGATCCGGAGCCGTTTGTACATATTGGTGGGGCCGATGGAACCGCCGTGGACCGTGAAGTCGTCGGCGATTATCGCCGCGTGCCGTCCGTCGATCAGGCCGAACCCGGCGACCACGCCGTCGGCCGGGGTGATCGGTTCATCGGGCCGGGGGGCGTAGTGGCTGGCCAAAAGACCGTATTCCTGAAAGGAACCCGGGTCGCATAAAAAGTCGACCCGCTCCCGGACGGTCATCTTGCCCTTTCGATGTTGGCGTTCCACCCTCTCCGGCCCGCCCATGGCCAGACTCCGGGTTCGACGCTCGGCCAGGTCCCCTAACAATTCCTTCATGAGTTCCAACCTCGTCGTGATTTCAATCATCCTTAAATTTGCGCTCCCCCTGGAAGAGGCAATCCCGGCGCCAAGAACACTTGAAATAATTAACCATAATTTCAACTTATTACAGACAAGGCCACGCCCGTCGTCGGCTTTTTCGGCCGCCATTTCGTCCCTGGACGAAATATCGTCCCGGAAAAGGTTGACTTCCCGGTCCACCCTGGTAACATCCGCCCAACGCCACGCCCAAAACCTCGACCCCGAACCGGAGCGCGACATGACCAAGCCCACCCCCGGCCTCGGCCCGGAAAACATCCGCCGGCCCCGGCTCCTGACCCTGGCCGCCTTGTTCCAGGGGGACTTTTCCATTGATTGGCTCCAGGCCCTCGAGCCGGCCAAGGCCTCGGATATCCTCCTGGCCCTGGAAGAGGGCGTGGGACAGGGCCTCATAGTCCGCCGGGGGACGGGAGTGTACGCCTTCGGTCCGGACGAGGAGCGCCGGCGGCTGCTCGATGACGTCCCCCCCGCCGAAAGGTCGCGGCTGCGCGGCCGCATCGCGGAAATAGTCCTGGCCGAGGTCCCGGACGAACCGGAACGGATCAAGGCCGCGGCCGGCCAACTGCTCCACGCGACCAACGGGGAGGAAGGCTGCCGGTTGTTGCTGCGGGCCGGGGACATCTTCCGCCGGGACTATCAACCCGCCTCGGCCCTCTGGTGTTACGAAAAAATCTTCGCGGACTTGAAGGACCGCGCGGACCGGAATTCGAACTGGTTGTTTGGCGAGGCCGCCATCGGGTATTCCAAGGTGACGGCCTCGGCCCACGAGGCCAAGAGCGTGCTGGACAGGCTCCGGGAAGCGGCGGCCCGGACCGGGCCCGGGACCGACAAGGTCCAGCAGGCCCTGCTGGAGATGCACCTGGCCAAGAACGAATGGCTGCGGAACAACTACGAGACGGCCCTGGAACATTTCGAACGGGGCCGGGCCGCGGCGGGGGAAGTCGACGATCCCCGGCTGAAGCGCTCGGTGAATGTCTTCAGCACTTTTTTTCCCTACTGGCACGGCCGGTTCGCCGAGGCGGTCAGGAATTACGAGCAACTGGTCCCGGATGTGGCCCCGTACCCCCGGGGCCGGTTCCCCCTGCTGGCCGGGGCGACCATCGGGACCTGCTACGCCTTGACCGGGCAGGTCAGCCAGGGCCTGGGCATGCTGCACGCCGTCCATTCCCTTTGCCGGGACAAGGGCGACCGCCAGATCGCCGGCGTGGCCCAGAACGGCCTGGGCTGGATTTTCATGGAAATGAACCGGCTGGACGAGGCCATTTCCCAACTGGAAGAAGCTTGCGGCCGCAAGAAGGAAATGCTGGGCATCCTGCACGAGGCCGGCTTGTTGCAGCTCCTGGCCTACTGCCATTACCGCGCCGGGAATAACCGGCGGGCCGCGGCCTACCATCGGGACCTAGCCCGCCTCGGCGCCGCCAAGGATATCAACGTCATGACCGGGCCGCCCCAACTGGAACTCTGCTGGGCCGCCGCCCAGGGGCGCTTCCCCCGCGCCGCGGGTTTGGACCTGGAAAAGATGATCGCCCAATCCCTGACTAGCCGAAACGTCTGGGTCAGGGGGACCGCTTTTCGCTATCAGGCCTTGCTGCTGCTCCGGGAAGGACGGCCCGCCGGGGAAGCGACCGGGGCGCTGCGCGCGTCGGTCGCCCTGCTGGAAGAGTCCGGCCACCGGATGGAGCTGGCCCGCACCAGGCTCGAACTGGCCCGTCATTTCCTAAACCAGGGCCGGGAAGAGGAAGCCCGGGACGAGGCGGCCCGGGCCGCCGAAACCTTGCTGCCCCTGGACCGGTCCTTGATTCCGGAAGATTTGCGGCCCCTAGTAAAGACCCGCCCGGCCCGGGAAAACCTTCTCGACGAAATGCTGGAACTGGGCCAGGAAGTCGTGACCATCCGGGACAGCAAGGCCCTGGTGCAAGCGATTATTTCCGCGGTCAACAGAATAACCGGGGCGGAACGGGGCGCGATTTTCCTTTGGGAAGACCCCGGGACCGGGCCGGAACTAGTATTGCGGGCCGCCCGGGACCTCGCGGTCGAGGACCTGGCCGACCCCGACTTCGCCCCCTCAATGGAACTCATTCGGCAAACGGCGGTCTCGGGCCGGGGCCGGATCAGGGATTTTTCCGACGACCCGACCCGGGCCGCCGCTTCCGGCCGCGACATCCGGTCCTGCGTCTGCGTTCCCATGAAACTGGGCGGCCGCGTGGTCGGGGCCCTGTACCACGACAACCGCTTTCTGCCGAGCGTCTTCCTGGAACCCGATTTGAAGATGCTGTCCTTTTTCGCGGCCCAGGCGGCCATGGCCCTGGCCAACGCCGCGGCCCACGAGGAAACCCGGGACCTCAACGAGGCGCTGCGCAAGGAAAAGCAATATATCGAGGAACAACGCCTCGAAAACCCGCGCTACGAGGAAATCATCGGCAAAAGCCCGGCCATTCTCAAAACCCTGGAATTGGCGGGCCGGGTGGCCGGAACCGAGGCCGCGGTCCTGATCCTGGGCGAAACCGGGGTCGGCAAGGAAATCGTGGCCCGGGCCATTCACCGCAACAGCCCGCGCGCCGATAAGCCCTTCATCAAGGTCAATTGCGCCGCCCTGCCGGAAACGCTTATTTCCAGCGAACTTTTCGGCCACGAAAAAGGGGCGTTCACCGGGGCCGCGGCCAGGCGCCCCGGGAGGTTTGAACTGGCCCACGGCGGAACCATTTTTTTGGATGAAATCGGGGAAATCCCCCTCAACCTCCAGGCGACCTTGCTGCGGGTCCTGCAAAGCAAGGAATTCGAGCGGGTGGGGGGCCGGGAAACCCTCCGTTCCGATTTCCGCCTGGTGGCCGCCACCAACCGGGACCTCGGCCGGGCGGTGAAAAACCAAAAATTCCGCCAGGATTTGTATTACCGCCTCAACGTCTTTCCCCTCAACGTGCCGCCCCTCCGGGAAAGAAAGGAAGACCTGCCCCTGCTAGCCCGGCATTTCCTGCGGATTCATTCGGCCCGCGCGGGCAAGGCCATGGACTCGATCCCGGACCGGGAACTGGAAAAGCTCATGAGGTACGACTGGCCCGGAAATGTCCGGGAACTGGAAAACATTATCGAACGGGGGGTCCTCCTCGGCGTGGACCGGTTTTTCCGGACCCCGGAACTGGACCTGGCCGGAGGCGAAGGGTTTTCATCCGGGGAAATACTGACCCTGGAAGAAAATGAACGCCGCATGATCCTGAAGGCCCTGGACCGGACCGGCGGCCGGATCAGGGGCCGGGGCGGCGCGGCCGAACTGCTGGGCCTCCACCGCAACACCCTCTATTCCCGCATGAAAAAGCTGGGCTTGCGGACCGGCGGGAAATAGACCTAGCGCCCATCCCGTTGGCGCCCGAGGGAACCGGCCCGGCAACCCGCCCCGACCAGCCCCGGGCATCCCCCGCCACCGGCGCGGGTAGGGGCGCCTCCCCGTGGGCGCCCTCCTTGCCCGACAAGCCCCGGGCAACCCCCGCCACCGGCGCATGTTGGGGCGCCTCCCCGTGGGCGCCCTCCTTTTTGGATCACACATCGAAGGGCAGGCACGGGGACCTGCCCCTACAAGCCCTAAAACCACCGCCACCGGCGCATGTAGGGGCGCCTCCCCGTGGGCGCCCTCTTGTTAGGATCACACATCGAAGGGCAGGCACGGGGACCTGCCCCTACAAGCCCTAAAACCCTCGCCACCGGCGCAAGGTGTTTTGAGGTGTCGCACTTGACCGACTTTCAGTTTTAGCAGGTCACTGGCTCTCAATCCGTTGTTCACTCCCATCGTGAAGAGGAAAAGGTCTCTCGGTCGGTCCTTTAGGAGTCGCTGGATGGTTTCAATGTCCTGAGGGTCTCGGACGGGTTCAACCGTGATATGGGATTGTTTGACCGGGTGAATAAAATTCCTTGACACAGGAGTTCTCCCTCCTTAAGAATGGTGGTATAGGGGATATATACTTGGGATTAGTTTTGGGGCGAATAGGACAGGGGAGAGGTAAAAAATCCTATCTGATTGATAACTAAGGGGATTAAGAATAACGGCGAATCCCAACTAATGAGCAAATGATGGGATAGATTTAGAATTATTACAAAATGCTAAAAAGTGTTCAAGACTTCTATTAGGAATTTAATTTAGTATGGAATAGCAAGGATTGAGATATAAATATGAGCTCATCAAATCAACATGTTATAGAGTTTTTAAAGTATTATTGTTCATTGTCATTTCCCCAATATGCCATACTTATAAAGGGAGAATGGGGTTGTGGAAAAACATGGTTTATAAAAG
>JAZDGM010000097.1:0-40759 GCA_043806915.1 Pseudomonadota bacterium
CCAACAGGTGAAGACGAAGAAGCTTTACCTTCTCATCGGCGCTAATGTATCGGCGTGCTCGCTTGCTCATGTTTCCTCCTTGGGGTATTATATCCCAATTTGGAAAAATCTCCAATTTCAAGTAAGGCAAAACATTCGGGCCGCCCTTGAAACAGCCCTAGCGTCTTTTTGGGGAAGGCATTTCCATATACAACACGGTGATACTTTTTATAATAAAAGACCCAAACGGCGGGTTTTTCCGCGAATGGGCGGACTTTTTTTCCATCGAAAGGATTCACAATGACTCAAGCGATTTTTGGCCTTTTTCAACTGCCTCTGTTTCAGTCTTCTTTCGTTGGCTTGCCCCCCTCTACCCGTCCCTTAATGTTGTTGAAATAATGGTATCATGATTATTAGGCAAAAGAAAGGTGATGCAAATATACGTTGCCCGGCTTGATTATGCGTCCCGGCTTGACTATACTCCCCGGATTCCCTGCGACACCGGAGGTCGGCCGCGGAAATGCTGCTTATTTTTCAAAACGTCATGCCCGTGTTCGTGCTCATGGCCCTGGGGCGGGCGCTCGGGCGGACCAAGTTCATTCCCCGGGAATTTTTCGCGGCTTCCGACCGCCTGGTTTACTTCATTTTCTTCCCGGCCCTGCTTTTTTGGAAAATCGGCGGGGCCGAGTCGTCCCGCATCAACTGGTCCCTGACCGGTCCGGTCCTGGGTCTCCTTTTGACCGCCTGGCTGCTGAGCCTGGTTTACGTCAAGGCGACCCGCGCCCCGGATTTCCAGGTCGGCGCCTTTTCGCAATGCTGTTACCGCTTCAATACCTACATCGGTTTTGCCGTGGTCCTGAGCTCCCTGGGCGAGGAAGGGGTTCGGGAATTCAGTCTCCTGATCAGCCTCTTGATCCCGACCTTGAACCTCATGGCCGTCTCGACGCTCATCTGGCATTCCCAATCCGAGTATTCCTTCCGGGACAAAACCGTTCTTTTTTTCAAGGCCGCCCTGGCCAACCCGCTTATCATCGCCTGCCTGGCCGGACTTCTTTATTCGAACCTGAAAATTCCCCTGCCGGTTTTTTTCCGTAACACCTTCGAGCTGGCTTCCGTGGCGGCCCTGCCCCTGGCCTTGCTGGCCATAGGCAATTCCCTGACCTTGGAAAAATTGAAGGGAAATTTCCGACCGGCCCTGGTCGCGGCTATGATCAAGCAAGGCTTTTTGCCCGCGGCGGGTTTTTTTCTGTTGCCATACCTGGGAGTATCAGGGGTGGCCCTCAAGGCCGGCCTGCTGTACCTGGCCATGCCCACTTCCGTGGCCGCCTTCATCCTGTCCTCGCAATTGAACAGCGACGCCGACCTCGCCTCGGCCTGCATCGTCCTGTCGACCCTGCTGTCCTTTTTCAGTCTTTCCGCGGTGATGTTGACTTTTTGACCACCGGGGGCTTCCCCGGCGGTCGCGTGGCGGTTGGGATCACCTCCAGATAACCCGGGGGGATTTCCTGGCCGGAATGCGATAATACTTTTCCCGGGGGCGACCGATCATCATGGCGCCCAGGCTGACGTGGTTTTCCGGGAGGTTGAGCGCCTGGGCCAGGGGCGGGTAAAAGGCGGTGGCGCTCTGGACGTAGCCGGCCCAGCAGGCCCCCAGTCCCATGGCAAACGCGGCCAACTCCAGGTAGGTAAGAGCGATGGTCGAGGCCGTGGCGGCGAAACGGTCGTCCTTGTGGCCGTGAGCGAAAATCAGGTGCGGCGCGCCGCGGCAAATCCGGTCGAACCCCTGTTCCCAGGCCTCCACCACGCGGTCCATACGCATTTCCCGGGCCAAGGGAAAGCCTTGGGCGATCAATCCGGTCATGAATTCCACGACCAGGGAGGCGAGGCGTTTAACCTCGGCCGGGTCCTGTATCACCAGCCATTCCACGGATTGGCTGTTATGCCCCGTGGGCGCGTAACGGGCCAGTTCGATCAGCCCTTCCAGGGTTTCCCGGGGGACCAGGTCGGTCTTGTAGGCCCGGATGGACCTTCTGGTCTTTAAAAAGTGGGCGGCCTGCTCAAGGGTCAGGCGGAGGTCCTTGCTGACGGGTTCAAGGTCCCGGGGGTTCATGTTGACCAAGGCCAAGGCCCCGTGGGGGCATGCCGCGACGCAATGGCCGCAATTGATGCAAATCTCCTCCGCCTGGTCCACGGGCGCGGGAAAATCTTCCTCGCTTTTCATTGCAATCAGCCTGGCCGGACAAGCCTGCACGCAAAGTCCGTCCCGGCGGCATAGTTCCCGATCGATGGTAAATAGGGTCATTTTTTTCCTCCACGAAAAAACATTACCCCGCGACTGGCGACGGGGCGCTGACTTAAGGTTTAGACAAATATACCACCGACCGGAAGAAGGGGAAAGCGGGACGGTTGCATTTCCCCGTCGGTTAGTGTTACTCTCCCCTGAATTACAGACAACTTATCGGGGGCACGCCATGGAACCATCCGCTTTTCCGCAAGGTCCGACTAACAAGGTCGCGTGGGTTTTTATCTTCATATTGATGTCGGCGCTGCTAACGGCCGAATTCCTGGCCTCGAGGGTCCAGACCGACTTCGGGAACGTGGAAGTCGCCAACGTCGTTTTTCCCAACTACAACGGCATCCGCATCCGGGCCAAGCTGCTAAGGCCCCTCGGGGCGACGCCCCGGGAACCGGCGCCGGGGGTGGTTTATATTCATGGCTACCAGAACAACCGGGAAACAGGCGATCCCTACGCCATCGAGTTGGCCCGCCGGGGCTTCGTGGTCCTGAATATCGACGCCGTGGGCCGAGGTAACTCCGGCGCTCCGGGCCCCCCGGGCGAACCCGATTTCGACCCCACCTACGGCGGGAAGAGCGCCTTCCAGTACTTGCTGAACCTGCCCTATGTGGACCCCGGGCGGGCGGGAATGATGGGACACAGCCTGGGCGCGGAAATGGCCTACAAGACCGCCCTGATGGACCCCCGGGTCAAGGCCCTGGTGCTGACCGGTTTCGCCTTCAACGCCGGCGCTTCGGCTGATTCCCCCAGGAACATGTTGATGATTATCGGCAAATGGGATGAATATCGCCAACGAATGACCGGAGTCGCGGACATTGAACGGGACTGGATGACAAGCGACATCGTCCGCCAGGTCATTCCGACGCCCAACCCGGACCTGGGCCGCACATATGGGGATTTTTCCCGGGGAACGGCGCGCCGGGTCGTCGTCCCCGGGGCCATCCATATACAGGTTTCCCACAGCCGCGAGGCAGTGGCCGAGGCGACGTCGTGGATGAAGCAGGCCCTTTCGCCGCCATCCGAGTCATGGGTCGATCCCCTGGACCAGATTTGGCCCATCAAGGAATGGGCGACCCTGGTCGCCTTGGTCGCCGGCCTGGCCTTGGTTTTACCCTTGGGGGCCTTGTTGTTGTCGTGGACGCCGTTCCGGGGGCTTCGTCGGACGGCGGGGTTTTCCTTTTTTTGCTCCGGCCGGGGCTTTCTGAAAGCCGCGTCGGTCAACGCCCTGTTGATGTGGCTCTACCTGCCGCTGATTTTCGTTCTGTTCGGCCTCCATATTTACGTGGTCCCCATTGACCGAGTCTTTCCCATGATGCTTCTGAACGCCATTGTCTGGTGGTTTTTCGTGATCAACCTGATCGGACTTTTTCTTCGGAAAAGGTGGGCCGGCCGGGAGGGCCTAGCGCCCCGGGAGCTTGGGCTCGGGGCGGCCGAGGGAGGCCGCGGCTGGAAGCTTCTTGGGCTTGACGCCGGCCTGGCCTTGCTGCTCTTCTTCCTGGTTTATGGCGTGGAGCATATCCTGGAAAACATTTTTATCGTGGACTACCGGTTCATCTTTCCCTTCGCCGGCGACCTGACCTTCCACCGGGCCTTGCTCTGCCTGCTCTATTTTCCGTTTTTCTATTTCGGCTTTTTCCAAACAGGAGTTCTCGTGCACGGTCAGATGAGGCGGCCGGAAAAAAGGACCTTTTGGGGCTCCTGGCTGAACTGGTCGGCGGTCAACACCCTGGTCCTGACCGCGCCGCTAGTGGTTTTGCTTTTGGTCCAATACGTTCCGTTGTTGGCGACCGGCGGGATAATTTTCGTCGGCCCGGGCGGGATGCTGGCGTCCTTCGTCATGAATCTTTTTCATATTATCGGCGTCCTGATCTTGATAACGCCCATCTCCACCTGGTTTTTCCTGCTGACCGGAAGAATCCGCCCCGGGGCCCTGATCGTGGCCCTGATCGTGACCTGGATGATGGTTTCAACGCAGGTCATCGCCCCCATTCCGGTTTGAGGCGGCCGCGGCTAGAATTCCAGGCCGCGCCGGGCCGAGACCCCCGCGTAGTAGGGGTGTTTTATTTGAACGAACTGGGTGACGTAATCGGCGGCTTCAATTATTTCATCCCGGGCGTCCGCTCCGGTTAGGACCAATTCCACGCGGCCCCGGCAGGCCTGGATCAAGTCGAGAATATTTTCCGGGGATAGGATTTTAAAAAAAACGGCGTTCAGGATTTCGTCGCAAATCAAGACATCCACGCCTTGCCCGACGGCTTCCCACGCCCGCTCCAAGGCCTTGGCGGCATGGTCGAAATGGACCCGCTCGGGGCCGGCCTCCCGCACAAAGGGGTGTCGCCCGGGAGAAAAATAGTCAATATTGTCTATTTTTTTAAATATCGCGACTTCGCCGGAATCCCCCGTCTTCATGAACTGAACGAAGGCGACCTTGAGCCCGGCGCCGGCCGCGCGAACGGCCAAGCCGACGACCCTGGTGGTTTTGCCGACTCCCTGGCCGAAATAAACATGAATCAGGCCCAGACCTGGTGATTTGGAATTTGATTCCCGGACTTCCGGATATAGACTCACGACGCTCCACCTCGAACCGATTTTTTCACGGGAACATAACAGAATCGGTATAATGGGTCAAATCAGGTCGGCCCTTGCCTTGACTGCGCCGGGGTGGAAGATCAAACTGTTGAAAAGCTCCTGAAACAAGCATGGAGGAATCATGGAAGATCGCTTTAACGCCTGGAAGGTCGAAACCGATAAATTACGTTGGACTTGCGACCCGGATTCCCTTGGAGTCGCCGGTACGGCCGAAGTCAACCAGTTGGAGGAAAAGGTCATCGCCCAGGAACGGGCCGTGTCGGCCTTGAGATTCGGCATGAGCATGCCGGAAAACGACTACAATATTTTCGTGTCCGGCCAACCGCGCACCGGATTGACCTACCTGACCCGGACGTTTCTCAAGGAAGCGGCCAAATCAGAATCACCGCCCCTCGATTGGTGTTATGTCTTCAATTTTCGGGACCCTGATCGGCCGAAAGCCATAAGCCTTCCCCGGGGCCTGGCCCGGGAGCTGGCCCGGGACATGACCGAATTGTTGGCTGACTTGCGCGGCGACATTCCCGAGGTTTTCGAGAGCGATGAATATCGGCAGCGGCGGGAGGAAATCATCAAGAAGTTCACCCTGGCTCGCAACGAGGCCCTGGGCGGACTCGAAAAAATAGTCAACCAAAACGGCTTTATTTTGAATATGAGCCAGGTGGGCATGATGGTCGTCCCGGCCCATGAAGACAAGCCCATGACCGAGGAAGACCTGGAAAAATTGAGCGAGGAGGAAAAAGGCGAGCTGCGCCGCCGCAGCGAGCTTCTCCAGGAAGAGATGAATCAGACCGCCCTGCGCATTCGCGTGATGGAAAGGGAAGCCAAGACCAAGCAGAAGGAGTTGGAAAGTCGGATGGCCCTGCACCGGATTGGCCATCTCATCGACGAACTCCAGGAAAAATATGAAAAATTCAGGGCCGTCCTGACTTACTTGGTTGAAGTGAAAAACGACGTGATCAGGAACCTGGATGAATTCCGCCCCAAGGAACAGCCCCAGGCCCCATTTCCCCTTCCCCAGGTCGAGCCGGATTTCACTCGCTATCAGGTCAACGTTCTGATCGACAACTCCGAGGCCGAAGGCGCCCCGGTGATCTACGAAATCAACCCCACATACAACAATCTTTTCGGCGCCTTGGAGAGGAAGGCGAGCTTCGGGACGGTCTTCACGGATTTCACCATGATCCGGCCCGGGTCCATTCATCGGGCCAATGGCGGGTATCTGGTTATCCAGGCCCGCGACCTCCTGAAATGGGGCCTGTCGTGGGAGGCGCTCAAGCGGGCCATCAAAAACAAGGAAATAATCATTGAAGACCCGGGCGAAATGATGGGGATCATCAGCACCAAGAACATCAAGCCCGAGCCGATTCCATTGAAGATCAAGATAATTCTCATCGGGGAGCCGTATCTTTATCAAATGCTCCACGAATATGACGATCAGTTCAAGCTGCTCTTCAAGGTCCAGGCTCAACTGGACGACCAGGTGGAGCGCCATCCCGATGAACAGAAAATGTACATCTCCTTTGTGGCCCGGATGGTCAAGCAACGGGGGCTTCGTCATGTCGACAAGACCGGTTTGGCCAGAATCCTGGAATATGGGGTCGAGGTGGCCGGGCGGAGAAAAAAACTGACCCTGAAGATGGCCCTGGTTCGGGACATATTGAGGGAAGCCGATTATTGGGCCGCCCAGGACGCCGCCCCGATGATATCCGGCCGGCATGTGGAGACGGCGATCCGCCGGAAAAACCTTCGCTCCGCGCTGCCGGAGGAAAAAATGAGGGAGTTTGTCCTGGACGGGTATGTCAACATATCCACCACCGGAACAAGGGTCGGACAGGTCAACGGCCTCTCGGTGTACGATTTCGGAGACCATTCCTTTGGGCTGCCCGCGCGAATCACCGCCTCCATTTCGGTGGGGCGTCAAGGCGTGGTGAATATCGATCGGGAGGCCAAGCTTTCCGGCAATTTCCACACCAAGGGGCTGCTGATCATGCAAGGGCGCCTTAGGGCGCAGTACGCCCAGGACTATCCTTTATCCCTGTCCGCCAGCCTGGTGTTCGAACAGAGTTACTCCATGGTCGACGGCGATTCGGCCTCGGCCGCGGAGATGTTCGCCTTGCTGTCCGGAATTTCCGGGGTCCCGTTGAAGCAATCCCTGGCCGTGACCGGGGCGATCAGTCAACAAGGAGAAATACAGCCTATTGGCGGGGTCAATCAGAAGATAGAAGGCTTTTTCGATCTGTGCCTGGCCCGGGGCTTGACGGGAGACCAAGGGGTGATTATTCCCGCCGCCAACCTGCCGGACCTCATGCTCAAAAATGAAGTGGTCGACGCCGCCAGGCAAGGGCTGTTTTCGATTCACGCCGTGCGGACCGCTGACGAGGCCCTGGAAATCCTGACGGACAGGCCCGCCGGAAGCCGCGGGGACGACGGCGTCTTCCCGGAGGGATCATTCAACCGACTGGTGGAGGACCGGCTTAAAAGCCTGGCCGAAAAAGCCCGGGTCCATCTGAAGGATGAGGCCGGCGACGGAAGGAAGGATGAACCGTCTTGCTCCTCTTGCGGGGCCGCGCGGGTTTAAAAAAGCGCGCCCAGCGGGGAATGCTGCTCGCCGAATTCCTTGGTAATCTCGGCCCAAAGCCTGGGGGTCAGGTTAAGCGACGCCCAGGCTTGCCGGTTGACCTCCGGCATGGCGTCGTCACCGCCATGTCCATATTCCAGGGTTCGGGCCATGATGTCTCCTAAATGAACCAGGCAAGCCAGAATATAATGGTCCGAGGCCAAATGGGGCTGGTGATGATAAAGGACGGCTTGGGAAAGGTTGGGCGGTAGATTCCATTCTTCCGACAGCCAGTGCCCGAAGTCGGTGTGATTCGCTCCCAGTATTTTTTCCTCGGCCTCGATCAACAAGATTCCTTGCTCCCTGGCCGTCTTGACCACCACTTCGTATTCAGACCCCAAAAAGGCGTCGAGAAAAACCTTGCCGATATCGTGGAGCAGGCCGGCCAGAAACACGGAGTCCGCCTTGAGCGCACCGGTTTTTTGAGCGATGGTCCGGGCCGCTCCACCACAGGCCGCGGCGTGCTCCCATAACTGCTTCCGGTCCAGGGTGGGGATATTTCTGGAGTTTGAAGCCTCGTCAAGCAAGGTCGTCACCAATACTATTTCCCTGATCGACCGGTATCCCAGCACGGCCACGGCGTGGTCCAAGGCGTCGATGCGGCGAGGAAAGCCGTAATAAGCCGAATTGACGATGCGCAGGATTTTGGCGGTCACGGCCTGATCCCGACCGATGGCCCGGCCAAGGTCTCGGGCGGAACTGCCGGGATCGTCAAGGATTTTAATAATGCGCGCCAGGGAAGAGGGGATGCTGGGCAGGTCCTTCATCCGGCTTTTGAGGCGATTAAAGGATGTTCGGGCTTTTTTGCTCACACTCAACCTGAATTACACGATTTTGCGCCTTAAAGATCATTTTCTTGTTTATTAACCTAGGAAATGATCTTTAAGGCCGCGGGGCTTGCGGGGGCTGGCCCGCCTGGGCTAATTTAAAATAAACTGTTTGTTACGGTTTCTCAACTCTTCGTTCCAGGGAGTTCGCCAGGGAGTTCGCCGGCCGGTTTCCAAGCGGACCGGTCCAACTGACGCCCGCCGAGGATCGCGTCGGGCCCTCGGGCGGGTGTTGACGTCGCCGGCCCCCTACTTCAACACCTCCCAAAAACGCTTGGCCAAGTCCGGCGTCAGGCGGGTTTCAATGGTTCCGGCCATCACTGCTTCCAACCACTCCCGCACCGTGGTTATGTCCGCCTCATCCGCCGGCAGCCGCTTCCGGCCGTTTCTTATTTTTTTCCAGGCGATATTTTTCAACAGGGCTTCGAGCGCTTCCGGATCGAAATCCCTGTCCGCCCGGTCCAGCATCTCGACCAGGACCTTGCCCAGGGAGGGCCGGGACTGGGCCTTTCGTCCCCAATAATTCAGGTCGAAGGATTCCGCGACGGGAATAATCCTGGAGAGGGCCGAATCCTGAATCTCCCAATTCGTCTTGTTTAGACCGGACGAGCAGGCGCCCCACTCCGGAGTCACCGTGGAAAGCTTTTCCAGCAAGGGAAGGAGGATTTCCAAGACGGAGGCGGTTGGGCCATTCGGCGAAACGTCCGCCTGGAGCGGCAGTTTTTTGAAACCGCGAAACAGGGCGGCTTTTTTAATTCTTTTATGGACCAGGGAGGAAACGCCCATGGTCTCGGCCAGGGTTTCGGCTAGTCCGGTTACTCTCCGGCTCTCGGCCTGATCAGTCCCCGTAAGGCTTTTTTCGAGGTATTCAAGGAGGGCGCCGCTCGCCTGGGTTATTTCCTCCTCGATGGTTTTTCCCAGGCACAGGGAGCACAGGACCGTCCCCAGCATTCCGGCCGTTATTTGGGCCAGTTCGGCGTCCTCGAAGGTGAATTGGGAATGATCCGCTTTGTCCGTGACGTTCATCACCCCCAGGAATTCCCCGCCGCCGAAAAGAGGAAGCCCCATGTAGCTGGGCGTGGCGAACCGTTTTTTGAGTTTTTTACCGAATTCCTCTTCCAGGTTGTTGAAAATGACCGGCGTAGTTTGCCCCGCTTCCAGAACGTTCTTGACGACGCGTCCCATTATTCGGCTCTGCTCGGGGGTGGTCCGCGGACTGGGCCGACTTTTTGACTTGGCGGAGGCCGAGGTGTAGCTCCAGAGTTCCAGGTCCTCCAGGTTGGTGGAATAAAGGTAGACGGATATTTCCGACGCTTTCAACACCTGGCCGAGGGCGTCCAGCGCTTCCTGGGCGGCGACGGTCCGGGCCTGAATGGACGAGGCCGTGGAGATGTTCAAACCGATTTGGTGGAGCAGGGTCAGCCGCCGGGTCTTTTCCTGGTATTTCCTGGTAAGCTCCAGGTTTTCCATAATAAGTCCGGCATGCAGAACGAACATGGACAAGGCTTCGAGGTCTTCGTCGAGCAGCCTGTCCTTGAGCGCGAAAACCAAGCCGGTCGGGAGGGCGTTTTGAATGATGACCGCCGCGGCTAGTTCCTTGCCGCCGGTATTCACTTCATCCACGAGTTCTTTTTCCGCGGGGGTCAGGTCTCCCCTGGCGGGAAAAAAGAACAACGGGGCTGCTTGCTGCGGGGTGGTGAAAATCAATTGAAAAAGGCGGCTGTCCTCTTCCAGGGCCGAAAGGGAGATGACCGGAGGAGCGTTTTCGCCGCGCAGGGAATCGTCGACTCCGTCAAACAGCCGTTTTCCTTCCCTGTCGAGATCATAGACATAAACCGCTTCAAAGCCGACCCGGGCCAGGCAACGGGCCAAAAGCATCTTGTTTTCGCGGCTAAAATTCTCGAAATTCAGGGCGTTTCTTTGCAGGGCCATCCCCATCAGGGACAGGGTCATCAGTTGATTGACCTTGGTTTCCAGGGTGGACCTGGAGTTTTCCACCTCCGAAAACAGCTTGGCCTTGACAATGCCCAGGGAAGCCTGACCGGTCAGGTCCCGAAAGAAATCCAAGTCGGTCGGCACTTCCCCGATGTTTATGACCCCAACAACCTCCTCGCCCTGGTGTTCCAGGGGGGTGATGATGGGAAAACTCGCGGTCGGGCCGTGCTCCTCCCACTCGCTGAAAACGTGAATCGACCTTTTTTCCAGGGCGAGGTGGGCGGAAATATCGAAGTCCGCGCGTTTTTTTTCGTTGGGGTTCAGTTCCGCCCTGATTTTCAGTCCCTGGTTCTTGTCCATCAACATGATCGAGCAGGCGGGAGGTTCAAGGGCGTCTCGCCGAGCCGCGTCGGAAATCTCCCGGAGAATAACGTTCAATATCTTATCCAGATCGAGGGCTCCCCGAAGAGTGTCGGTCACGCGGCGGAGGATTATTTTTTTCTCGCCCTGGCTCAGTATTTCTCCGGGCCCCAAGGGGCGTTCGCCCTCGGCCCCGCCGATAACGACTCGATTTTTTCCAATCTGCTTGGCCCGATAAAGCGCCTTGTCCGCGAACCGAATCAAGTCCTGGGAAGTTCGGACGCCCGCATCGGGAAAACAGGCCACGCCCATGCTGGCCGTCAGTTTTAAACCGGGCCGAATTTCCTGGAACCGATGGGAAAATTCCAGGGAATGCTTGAGTCGTTCCGCGACCATGACCGCGTTGTCCAGTTCCGTTTGGGGAAGAATTATTGCGAATTCCTCTCCGCCGTACCTGGCCGGCGTATCGACCTCGCGGACAGAAGCCTGAATAATTTCTCCAACTTGGGTCAGAACCTGGTCTCCGGCCTGATGCCCGTGGGTGTCGTTGACCTGCTTAAAATCGTCTAGGTCCAGCATGATCAGGGTCAGGCTGGTCCGGAAGCGCTTGGCCCGATTGAATTCCTCCGACAATTTTTTCTGGAAATAGCGGTGGTTGCCAAGCCCGGTCAGCCCATCGGTGATGGATAGCTTCCGGAGATGGATATTTTTGGCCAGCAGCTCGTTTTCCAGTCGTTTTCTGTCGGTGACGTCCTTGATTATGAACAGCCGCCCCTTGGCCTCGGTCCCCTGTTTCAACGGGGACGTCGAGATATCGGAAGAAAGGATTGGCCCGTTCTTTTTTCGCAGGTCGCACTCGAAATTACGAACCCTTTTTTGCGTGGCGATCCGGTCGAGCAGTCGGTTGTAGCCGTCGTCTCCCGCTAAAAAAAAGCCCTGTAATGGTCCGACGACGGTTTCCTCGGGATCGAAACCTAACATGGCCTTGGCGCCGCGGCTGAAAAAGGTGATATTAAAATCCAGGTCCGTGGTGACAATGCCGTCGATGGAAGATTCCAGGAGACCTTCCAGGTAGTTTTTCGTCTTTTCCATTTCCTGGTTTCGGGCTTGGAGCTCCCGATTCAGGAATTCGGTTTCCCTTTGCTTGTTTTGAAGCTGGATGTTTTTTCGCTCCAATTCACTGGTGGCGTTATTTATTTCCTTTTCTAGCCGTTCCCTGAATTCCAGTTCGCTTAGCTTCAAGCGCCGCTCCTTGACCGCGGCGCTGACCACGCTTAACAGGTCGTCGATTTTGAAGGGCTTGGAAAGAAAATAATTGATCTTGCCCTTGGTGAAGGCCTTGATGACCGTTTCCTTGGTGCCGTACCCGGTCATCAGGATGGCCGCGAGGTCCGGGTCCAGTTCCTTGAGACGAGAGATCAATTCGATCCCGTCCAGGTCGGGCATGTTGAGGTCGCTGATAATCAGGTCAAAGGGGCTTTTGTCAAAGGCGGCCAGGGCTTCCCCCGGAGAACTGACCACCACCGGTTCGATCCCGACTCGCAAAAGGGCGCTTTGGATGATTTCACCGATGTTGGAATCGTCGTCGACAACGAGGATTTGTTCTCCATCCCCGCTAGAACTGAGCCCCTGTTTTCTTGGCATTCCCTCTGTCTTCTTATCCTGCCGGCAGTTGACTGCTCAATGGTCCGTGTCGTGGATGGCGGTCCTCGGCCCGAAATATTCCGCCGCCAGGCGACATCGGGTCAAAATACAAAAAAACAACCGCTTCCGGGCTTTGACCGGAAACGTCATCCCTTTCCCCTTGAAAAGGATTTTCTCGATTCGGGTCCTTTCCGTCGGCCCGAACACGGCCGGCCGTCAGGTCTTGAAGCGGTTCCACTCCTGAAAACCGGCCGCGCTTCATAAAGTGATTAATTCCTCCCGGGACCTCGCCCCCCGGCTTGCCGCGAGGAAGACGATCGGCTTGGGGCTTCCCGGGGCCCTTCCGAGCCGTTCCGAAGGAAGAGAACGCCTCCGGCCGATAGTTCCAGGGCGCCGGATGATCGGAGCTCCTTGGCGGGAGCCTTGGTTGTTAGTTGATCTTCAAGAGTTTTTTAATTTTTTGCCAGGCCTGTTCGCTGGCCTGGTCGAATTTTTCCACGTCGGCCTGGTTCTTGGAAGAGGTGACCGCGGCCAGGGACTCGGCCTCCAGTTTCAAGACATCCAGGACCTCGAGCACCGAGTCGACGAATTTTTTGTCGCTTTCCGCTATGTTGGTGGCCTTGACCCGCTGCAGGTGCCCGGCGACGGAGGTTAAATTGCTGATGGTGTTTTCCATCATGAACTTGACCTGGCCCGCCGGATAGAGGTCCTTGGCGTAGGCGTCCGCGGTTGTGGCGATGTAGCCATAGCTGGTGAGAAGGTAACTTCCGCAGAAGCCGGCGATGGTTTCAAGGTAAACAATGCTGTCCTCTCCCCGAGCGGGAGCGGTGAAGGAAAAAGTAAGGCCGCAAGCTATAATTAAAGCGAAGAGTCCCTTGACTATTGTTCGCATTTCATACTCCTTTTGGATTTTCCACCCCCCGCTTCGAGGACGATGGGGCGGGAAACATACGAATTCAAACTGGCCAACTGTAAAAATGTTTATCCCGATTCAGGACCCTGGCCCCTTCCGGCGTAATAAGGACCATTTCCTCCAATCGGACGCCGCCCCGGCCTTTCAGGTAAATCCCCGGTTCCACGGTTACCACCATTCCCGGTTGAAGGGTCCCTTCCCGAAACCGGGACAGGGAGGGGGGTTCATGGGTGGACAAGCCCACGCCATGGCCCAGGCTGTGACCGAAATTTTCCCCGTACCCGGCTTGAGCGATGATATTCCTGGCGGTCGCGTCGGCTTCGATGACGCTTTTACCGGGGCCCAGGAAACCTAGGGCCGCGACTTGGGCCTGGCGGACCACCCCGTAAATTTTTCGGAGCCAGGGGGGGGGCGTCCCCAGGACCATGGTGCGGGTCATATCGGCGCCGTACCCGTCGTATTTGGCCCCAAAATCCATGACGATGGGTTCGCCGGCCCTGATTTTACGCTTGGAGGGGACGGCGTGCGGCAGGGCGGCGTTGGGGCCGGAAGCAATGATGGTCTCGAAAGCGGGACCCTCGGCGCCGAGTTTCACCATGGCTTCGTCCAGGAAATGGGCGGTCTCTTTTTCGGTCCGTCCGGGTTCGAGAAAGGACAGGGTGTGAGCGAAGGCTTTTTCGGTAATCCCAAGCGCCCGGGTCAGCAGCTTGATCTCTTGCTGATCCTTGAGTATCCTCAATTTTTCCATCAACCCCGGCGCGGCTTCCAAAAACAAACCCGGGAATTCGGCTTTCAGAAGCCGATGGGTTTTCACCGTCAAGTGATCTTCCTCGAATCCCAACCTGGAAATACGGCTTTCCTTCAATATTTCCGAGATAAGCCTGGGCGCTCCGCTTTGGTATATCCGGACCCCAAAGCCCTTGGCTTCCCTTTCCGCCTGAATTTCATAGCGAGAATCGGTTAAAAGGAGTTGACGGTCCGCGGTGATAAGTAGATAGCCGGAAGTCTCGTCCAACTGGGAGTCCAGCGCCGTGAACCCGGAAAGGTAGCGGCGGTTTTCGGGTTTGCCGATCAGAAGGGCCGGGAAGGCGGCGTCGGCCATCTCTCGTCCCAAGGCTTTCAATCTCGCGGAAAAGGGTTCGGGCGCGTTCATAGGCTCCTATGATAGCATAAACAAGCTTGTCTGATTGGTTTTTTTTTATTCCTCGCGATCGGGGCTCCATTCCAGCGTGACCGGCGTCCCCGCCGCCAGGTCCGGCGGGGCCTCGGCCCGGGCTTGAAAGCGGGCGATCTCCAGGTTTCCGCTGCCGCCGAACACCGCCAGGGGCTCCCCGGGGGCGCGGTCGGCGTAGGCCCGGGAAAACCCCGTCACGGTTAGGCCGCCGACCTTGACCACGGGAGAGCGTCCCTCGACCCGAACGGCGAGTTCCTCCGGAATATTGGTGATCAGGTTGCCGAAACGGTCCACGTATATAACCCGCCCCAGGATTCGACCTGGCCCCGACTGGACTTTCGGGCGCGGCAGCCGGACGATATCCTCGGCCAAGGGGCCAAGCCGGGCCAATTTCACACCCAGGGAGAGATGGGCCGCGACCGGGGCCATGATGTCCCGACCCTGAAAGGTCCGGCTGACCGGGTGGATCCAAAAGTCCGGCTCTTCAACCCGCCGGGCCTCAAACCCGGGGGCTTCTTCCAGAATCGAACTCAAAAGGCCGTTGTCGGGAGCGATAAAGAACTGTCCGGCGGCCCTGACCGCCAGGATGGACCGGGCCGATCCGACCCCAGGGTCCACGACCGCCAAATGAACCGTGTCGTCGGGGAAAAAACGATAGGCCGAGCCCAGGGCGAACGCAGCCGAGGCCAGGTCAAAGGGCCGGATTTCGTGAGTCAGGTCCACTAACTTCGCCGCCCCGTTGATTTTTAGAATGACCCCTTTCATCACTCCGACAAAGTTGTCGGCCAACCCGAAATCGGTGGTCAAGGTGATGATGGCGGTCATTTTTCGATCAGGAGCGGCAGAATGCGGCCGGACGGACCCATGAGGCTGAACTGGGCCCGCGCGGACAACGGCGTCGGTTCCACATTGACCTCGATCAGAACCGCGCCGGCTTTTTGGGCCAGCCAGGCAACCGTCGCCGCCGGCTGGACCAGGGCGGACGTCCCGACCACCAGCATGACCCGGCAGGCCGAAGCCGCGGCAAAGGCCCGACCCAACAAGGCCTCGTTGAGGGCTTCACCGAACCAGACCACATCCGGCCTGACCAGCCCCCGGCAGGTCGGGCATCTGGGCGGCAATTCCGGCCAGGGCTCCCGGCCGGCGGCTTTCCCACCGCAGGAAACGCACCGGGTCCGCCAGATGGACCCGTGCAGTTCCAGGATGTTGCGACTTCCGGCCAAGGCGTGGAGCCCATCCACATTTTGGGTGATCAGGGTGAAGTCCGGGGTTCGCTCCTCGAGTTCGGCCAAGGCCAGATGTCCCGGGTTGGGCTTTTTCTCGGCCATGAGGTTGCGGCGCCACTGATACCATTCCCACACCAGGCGGGGGTCCCGTCGAAAGGCCTCGGGAGTGGCCAGTTCCTCGGCCCGGTAATTGTTCCATAATCCTCCGGGACCCCTGAAGGTCGGCACGCCGCTTTCCGCGGAAATGCCGGCGCCGGTGAGGACGGCGATTCCATCCGCCTGGAAAATTTCCGACCTGGCCCGCGCCAAGGATTCATGATTGAGTTGATTGATTCCGTTCATGGGGGGATTTTACCACGGCTTTGTTTGGATGTGAAACCGGCAATCCTGACAAAACAATGGGCGTCTATTAAAAGTCCAACTTGAAAAACAAGGATGATGTTGCCTGGCCGGCGCGCCTGGATTGATACACGCGGGGTCTTGCCACCCCCCTAAAACCAAAGGCCCCCGGGTTTACCGGGGGCCTTTTTCGTAAAAAATGGCGGAAGTGCATGGGAATCGAACCCACCGCGGACGTTTCCGGCGCCCGCCGCTGGATTTGAAGTCCAGGAGCCCCACCAGGCAGCTAGGCACTTCCTCTGGGCCTATCATACAAGGCCTCGTCGGTTTGTCAATCCCGAGGTTAAAACGCGGGATTGAATTTAATCGAGCTATCGTCTACAATCCACGTCGAAATGTCAAGCCTTGGTTTCAACATCGGCGCCCTGCGCCTGGAAAATCCCCTGATAATGGCCCCCATGGCCGGCATCACCAACCTTCCCTTCCGGATTCTGGTCCGGGAAAAAGGAGCGGCCCTGGTGGTCACCGAGATGGTCAGCGCGGCCGGGCTCGGACGCCGGGGCAATAAAACCTGGGACCTGATGGCGTCCTCGCCCCGGGAACAACCCCTGGCCGTCCAGATATTCGGCCACGAACCGGCTTGGCTGGCCCGGGCCGCGGCCTTGGCCGAGGAGGAAGGCGCGGCCGTGGTCGACATCAACATGGGCTGCCCGGCCCGGAAGGTGATCCGCAGCGGCAACGGCTGCGCGCTGTTGAAGGACTTCCCCCTGATCGCGCGGATCGTCTCGGAAGTGCGCCAGGCCGTTAAAATACCCCTGACCGTCAAAACCCGGTCCGGTTGGAGCTCCGAGGAAGGACGGGTGGAAGGCCTGCTGCCCATCCTGGCCGACCTGGGCGTGGACGCGGTCGTCGTGCACCCGCGGTTCGGAGTGCAGGGATTTTCCGGCCAGGCCGATTGGGACGTCATCAGCCGGGCCGTGGAAATTTTCCCCGGTCCGGTCATCGGGAACGGCGACGTCACCCGGCCCCAGCACGTCCTGACCATGCTGAAATCCACCGGGTGCGCCGGAGTGATGATCGGACGCGCGGCCCTAGGCAACCCCTGGATATTCAGCCAGTCCCTGGACCTGCTGCAAGGTCGGGCGGCCGTCGACCCGGACCTGGCGGAACGGTCCGAGCTGACCCGCCGCCACGCCTTGCTTCTCCGGGAATACATCGGGCCCAAGCGGGCCTCCCAGCGGCTCCGGTCCATCCTGATGTGGTATACCAAGGGCCTGGCCGATTCCTCCACGTTTCGGCGGTCCATCAACCAGGAAGGCGACTTCGAGCGGCTTATCGAAAAAATTGAAAGTTATTTCGACATGTTGTCCACCATGGAATTCCCCTGGACGGTTATGGAATGAAGATAAAACTGGCCCAAAGCTCCGGGTTCTGCATGGGGGTCCGCCGGGCCATGGAGCAAGCCCTGGAGGCGGTGCACCACAAGGACGGCCCCTTTTTTTCCTACGGGCCCCTGATTCACAATCCCCAGGCCGTGGACCTGCTCCGGAGCAAGGGCCTGATCGACCTGGCGCCGACGCCCGAGGCCCTGGCCGGAACCAGCCGGGGAGTGGTCATCATCCGGGCTCACGGTGTGCCGCCGGAAGAAAAAAAGGCGCTGAAGGACATGGGACTGGAGGTCATCGACGCCACCTGTCCCCGGGTCATTCGCGTGCAGGCCATTATCGAGCGGCATTCCGCCTCGGGTTTCACCCCGATCATCTGGGGGAACCCGGACCACCCGGAAGTCAAGGGCTTGCTGGGGCACAGCCGGGGACGGGGAGTGGTGGTCTTGTCCGTCGAGGATGTTCTGACCCTCCCGGATTTGGACAAGGTGATCCTGGTCGCCCAAACCACCCAGAACCAGCAAAAATTCCCCGAGATGGCCGCGGCGGTCCGATCCCGGTGGCCGGAAGCCCTGATTTTCGACACCATCTGCGGCGCCACCCAGCGACGTCAGGACGACGTCCGCCGCCTGGCCCGGGAAGTGGACGCCATGGTTATCGTGGGCGGCCGCCATAGCGGCAACACCCAGCGCCTGGCCGCCGCGGCCGAGGACGAGGGCGTCAAGACCGTCCGGATCGAAACCGAGGACGAACTGGACCCCGAATGGCTGGCGGGCGTTAAAAACGTCGGCGTCACGGCCGGCGCCTCCACGCCCAACTGGATGATCAAGCGAGTCATTCGCGAACTGGAACGCAGCGCCCGCCGCCGGGATGTTTCCGTTCGCACCGTTTCCTACCGCCTGCTCCGGATACTGATCCTGAGCAACATTTACGCGGCCCTGGGAGCGGGCCTTCTCTGCCTGGCCGGCGCCAGGCTGCAAGGCGCTCCCGCTTCCCCGGTTTTTTTCGGGGTGGTCTTCTTTTACGTCCACGCCATGCACGTCTTGAACCTGTTCCTGGACAAGGAAGCGAGTCAATTTTCCGACCCGGACCGGGCCAAGTTCCTGGAGCGTCATCGCGGCCCGCTCCTGACGTCGGGGCTGGTTTCGGCCCTGCTGGCCCTGGGCCTGGGCCTGACCCTGGGGCTCAAGGTATTTATTTTCCTGCTGCTCATGAGCTCCCTGGGGCTGCTTTACGCCGTGCCGTTGGCCCCCAAGGCCTGGGCCCCCAAAACCAGGTTCAGGCGGCTCAAGGACGTTCCGGTCTCCAAGACCCTGTCCCTGTCCGGCGGCTGGGCCCTGACCCTCAGCCTGACGCCGGCCCTGGCCCCGGGCGGAGAGGTGGGCGGGGCCACGGTCTTGACCGCCTTTATAATTTTTCTTTTGGTTTTCATCCGGAGCGCCCTGGGGGATATCGTGGAAATCCAGGGGGACCGCATCGTGGGTCGGGAAACCATACCCATCATTATCGGGGAAAAAAAGACCCTGGGCCTGCTGTGGGGGGTGCTCCTGGTCCTGACCGCCGCCCTGGTCCTGGGCTATCTTTCCGGACTTCTGCCGTCCCTGGCCCTGGTCCTGCTGCTCTGCGTCGGGTACGCCGGTTTGTACCTGCTGTTGTTCAAGCGGGACCAGATTATGAGCTCCGCTTTTTTCGAGGCCCTGATCGACGCCAATTTCATTCTGGCCGGGCTGCTGTCCCGGCTGTGGGCCTCCCTGGGGTCCTGAAACAGATAACCCGCCGCGGCCGGATAAAGGCAAGGAAACAGGTTGAACCCTTTAATCAGCGTCGTCATCCCGGTGTATAACCGGCCCGAGCCCGCGGCCCGGGCCGTGGAATCCGTGCTCGCGCAAACCCACGGGGACTTCGAGCTGATCGTGGTCGATGACGGCTCCACGGACGGGACCTGGGAGGTGTTGCGTTCCTTCGGGGACCGGATCAAGGCCCTTCGGCGGCCCCGCCGGGGCGTCAGCGCGGCCCGGAACGCCGGCTTGGCGGCCTCGACGGGAAGCTTGATCGCCTTTTTGGACTCGGATGATTACTGGGCGCCCGAAAAACTGTCCGCCCAGGAACTGTTTTTCCGGGAAAACCCCCAGGCCCTGATCTGCCAGACCGAGGAAATCTGGATTCGGGACGGCCGCAGGGTCAATCCCAAAAAGCGGCATGGGAAACCTTCCGGCCAGGTTTTTTATCGCAGCCTGGAACTGTGCCTGATCAGCCCTTCCGCCGTGATGATGCGGCGGGAACTGTTCGACCTGGTCGGGACCTTCGACGAAACCCTGCCGGCCTGCGAGGATTACGATCTCTGGCTCCGGGTCTCGGCCCGGACCCCGGTCTTTCTCATCGACCGCCCCCTGGTCTTCAAGACCGGGGGGCACGCGGACCAATTGTCCCGGACCACCGTCGGCCTGGATCAATATCGCGTCAGGGCCTTGGAAAAAATTTTGGAATCGGGCATACTGACGCCCCGGCAGCGGGCCGCGGCCGGTGGGGCGCTCTTCAAGAAAGCCCTGGTCTTCGCCCAGGGTTGTCTCAAGCGCGGCCGTCTCGAGGAAAGCCGCCGGTTCCTCGACCTGGCCGAAAAATATAGAGTTATCGACGGGGAGGGACCCGGTGAGGGTTGAGGAAATAATTGAAAGGCTACAAGCCGAGGCGGACCCGGGCAACCTCGCGGGCATGGCCCGATTCGGCATCAATCCGGAAAAAGCCCTGGGCGTCAGGGTCCCGGCCCTGCGCCGCTTGGCCCGGGAACTCGGACGAGACCGGACCCGGGCCCTCGAATTATGGGCGCGCGGTCTTCGCGAGACCAGGATTTTGGCTTCCCTGACCGACGACCCCGCGATGTTGACCGCCGGGCAAATGGAAGCCTGGACCGCCGAGTTTTACGACTGGGAAATTTGCGACCAGTGCTGCGCCAACCTGTTTGAAAAGTCCCCCCTGGCCTGGTCCAAGGCCGGGGAATGGAGCGGCCGGGAAGATGAATTCTTCAAGCGGGCCGGATTCGTCCTCATGGCCCGATTGGCCGTGAGCGACAAAAAGACCGGGGACAAGGAGTTTGAAAATTTTTTTCCCCTCATCGAGAGGGAAGCGGACGACGACCGCAACCTGGTGAAAAAGGCCGTTAACTGGGCCTTGCGCCAGATAGGGAAGAGGAGTTTTCACCTCAACGGCCTGGCCCTGGAAACAGCGGCCCGAATCAAAAAACGGGGTTCCAGGGCGGCCGGCTGGATATCTTCCGACGCCATCAGGGAACTGACGAATCCGGCGATTCTCGGGCGGATCAAAAGGTGACGGCCCGGCCCCCCTGGAAGGCGTCGCCATGGGGCGGCGCCGACAACGCTTTGGCAGGCAAGGAAAAAAGACGATGATTCGCGTCGAGTCCGAGGGATTGGTTTATTATCGGTTCGAGATATTCGAGGGTGTCAAGGAGTTGGCCCATGGGGTTTTCACCCGGGCCGGAGGCGTCGGTTCCCCGCCCCACGACGGGTTGAACCTGGGTTTCCAGGACGGGTTCCCGGAGGAACACACCGCCGCCAATCTGGGCAAGGCGGCCCGGGCCCTGGGGTTTTCCGACCTGGCCTTCGCCGGCCAGGTTCATGGCGACCAGGCCATGCTGGTTCGGTCCGAGGACAATTACCGGCCCCGCCGGGCCGCGGACGTGGTCCCGGGCTTTGACGCCCTGATGACTCCCGACCCGGGCGTGGGGCTGCTGGTGAAGCTGGCGGACTGCCAGGGCGTGCTGCTGTACGATCCGGTTTCGAAAAACCTGGCCGTGGTTCATTCCGGTTGGCGAGGGAGCGTGCAAAACATTTTGGGGAAGACGGCGCGGCGCATGAAGGACGAGCTGGGCGCCCGGCCGGAAAACATGTTGGCCGGGATCAGCCCGTCTTTAGGGCCCTGTTGCGCCGAATTCGTCAATTTCCGGGACGAGCTTCCCCGGGAATTCTGGGACTACGGGCGCGGGAGCCTGTTCGATTTTTGGGCCATCAGCCGGGACCAACTGGTCGACGCCGGCCTGCGGCCTGAAAACGTGGAGTATTCGAATATGTGCACCAAATGCGGGTCCGAGGGCTTTTTTTCCTACCGGGGAGAAGGCCGAACCGGTCGGTTCGGACTGGCCGCGGGCCGGATTGGAGACTGAAACGTGCCCAAGGTTTTTCTAGGCGACTGCCGCGTGCTGGAAAACCGGGTCCTGGCCCGGGATACCAACCTGTTGCGGCTCGAGGCCCCGGAAATCGCCGCGACGGGGCGGCCGGGCCGCTTTGTCATGGTTAGGACCGGTCCCTATCCGGAAAAAGGCGGCGGTCCGCTTCTGAAGCGCCCCTTTTCCCTGCATCGGCTGGGGCCGGGCCGGGAAATTTCCATCCTGTTTCGTGTGGTCGGGGTGGGCACCCGGCTTCTGTCCCGGGTTCGGCCGGGGGAGACCCTGGAAATACTAGGTCCCCTGGGCCGAGGGTTCGATCTGGAAAAAATTCCGGCCCGGGTTTACCTGGCCGCCGGCGGCTTGGGCTTGGCGCCCATGCTGGCCCTGGCCGAGGCCTTGCGCGGCCGGACCAGGTTCGTCACGTTTTACGGAGTCAAGACCGGCGTGGAAGCCCCGCCCGACGATTACCTGGCCTTGTTTCCCGGAAATGTGGTCCTGACCTCGGAGGACGGCTCCCGGGGGCTTCCCGGCCTGGTCGCGGCGCCGTTGGCCCGGGCCCTGGCCGAACAACCCGCTCCCATCTTCGCGTGCGGGCCCTATCCCATGTTGCGGGCGACGGCGGAACTGGCCGCGCGGGCCGGAGTGGCGGCCCAGGTGTCGCTGGAAGCCCACATGGCCTGCGGCCTGGGCGCCTGCCTGGGCTGCGTCGCGCCCAAGCCCGGCGGCGGATACGCCCGGGTCTGTCAGGAAGGCCCGGTTTTTAGGGCCGAGGAGGTCACATGGCGACCGGATGCGATTTAACCGTCAACCTGGGCGGCTTGGTTCTGAAAAACCCGGTCATGTCGGCTTCCGGGACATTTGGATACGGTCGTGAATTTTCCGAGTTCGTCGACCCGGCCGCCTTGGGCGCCGTGGTGACCAAGGGCATCTCCCTCCAGCCCCGGCCGGGAAACAAACCGCCCCGGATCGTGGAAACGCCCGCTGGAATGCTGAACGCCATCGGGTTGGAAAACGTGGGCCTGGATGTTTTTGTCAGGGAAAAGCTGCCCTGGCTGGTGGAACGGGGCGCCGTGGTGGTCGCCAATATTTTGGGCGAGACCATCGAGGAATACGCGGCCCTGGCCCGGGGCCTGGACCGGGCCCCGGGATTGGGGATGATCGAGATCAATGTCTCCTGCCCCAACGTGGCCGCCGGCGGCCTGGCCTTTGGGACCGATCCCCAGGCCACGGCCCGGGTGGTGCGCGCGGTTCGGGATTCCACCCGGCTGCCCCTGCTGGTCAAGTTGACGCCCCTGGTCGCGGATATCGTCGCCGTGGCCCGGGCCGCCGCGGCGGCCGGTGCCGACGCCTTGTCCTTGATCAACACCATTCCGGCCATGGCCGTGGACCTGGCCACGAGAAGGCCCCGGTTGGCCAATGTCATCGGAGGGCTTTCCGGGCCGGCGATCAAGCCGGTCGCCTTGCGCCTGGTTTGGCGGACCGCCGCGGCCGTGGACGTCCCGGTGGTGGGCGGCGGCGGGATCATGACCGCCGAGGACGCCCTGGAATTTTTGCTGGTCGGGGCCTCGGCCGTGCAGGTCGGGACCGCTAATTTCATCAACCCCAGGGCGACCCTGGACATCCTGGACGGCATTTCCGCCTATGGCGCGGCCAACGGATTCAGCCGGCTCTCCGACCTGGTGGGGAAGCTGGAAATATAAGGGAAAACCGCCGGAGGGCGCGGGCTGTTCGGCGGCGAAAAAAAAGAACAAGGCATCAAAAAAGAGGCATGGGAAGATGAAGGTTATAAAAATCGGCGGCGGCTGTCTCAAGGGCAAGGAAAACGTTAAAAGTGTTCTCGCACTAATCGCCGCGCGGGGCGCCGGGGATGTGTTCGTGGTCTCGGCCCTGGGCGGGGTGACCGACATGCTGCTCGACGGCGCGGCCGAGGCCCTGGCCGATGAGGAGCGTATTCCCGATATCGTCGCCAGGTTGAGAAACGAGCACCTGACCGCGGCCCGGCATGTGATCGTGGACGGCGAGAAATTGAAGGAGTTCAACAACCACCTGAACAAAATCATGGATCAACTGGCCCGGTGGTTTTACGGACTCAATTTTACCAGGGAATTTTCCCCCCGGCTCCGGGACGTCATCAGTTGCCAGGGAGAAGGCCTGTCCGCCTGTCTTTTGGCCATGGCCCTGCAAAGCCGGGGGCTGGCCGCCGACAGCCGGGACCCGCGGGATATTGGAATCATTTCCGACGGAAGGTTCGGGGACGCTTCCGCCAATATGAAAAAAACGTCCCAAAATCTTCAACAAAACCTGCGACCGCTCCTCGACCCCAAAGGCTACATGTTTATCCCGGGCTTTTACGGCGTGAACGAGGAAGGCGACATCACCACCTTCGGTCGGGGCGGCAGCGATTATTCCGCGGCCGTCGTGGCCGCGGCCCTGGAAGCGGATATCCTGGAAACCTGGAAGGATGTCGCCGGATTCATGAGCGCCGACCCCAAGTTCGTCCCGGAAGCCCAACTTATCCCCAGTCTTTCCTACGAGGAAGCGGCGGAGTTGGCGTATTTCGGGGCTAAAATCCTGCATCCCCGAACCATCGAACCCTTGCGCGAGAGCGGCTTGAACATCGCGGTCAAGAACACCCTTGACCCGGACGCTCCGGGAACGCTGATCACCGCCAAGGGGGATAAGCCAAAAAACGTGGTTAAAAGCGTTGCGTACGACACGGATATCGGCGTCTTGAAAATTCACGGTTCCGGGGTCGGCGCCAGGCCGGGCATTTTGGCGACCATCACCGGGTTGCTTTCCGGCGGCGGGATCAATATCCGGTCGGTAATTACCTCCCAGACCTGCATCAGCCTGCTGTTGTCCCACCGGGACCTGGACAAGGGATACAAGGCCTTGCAGGGCAAGGACCCCAAGCCTTTTCTGCATCTGGAAAAAATCGAGAACCTGGCCCTGGTGGGCATCGTCGGCGAAGGTTTGTCGCAACAAAAGGGCATAGCGGCCCGCTGTTTTTCCGCCGTGGCGGACAGCGACGTCAATATCGAGATGATATCCTTTGGCCCTTCCAGGGTGGCCTTGTACTTCCTCCTGGTGGACCAGGACCTTACCACCGCCCTGAAGGCCATTCACCGAACCTTCTTCCAAGGCCTCGGCGACGAGGTCGGCCGGGCTGAATAAACTGTTTTCGCGGCCGTGTTTTCCGGAGGGCGGGTTCGATGGCAGCCATGCAAGTTGAAAAAAAGATTAGGCCCCTGTTGTTTTTTGCGCTCAGGGCCGTTATTTTTTTCCTTTCCCTGGCCGCCGGACGGGTCGAGGCGGTTGAAGAAGTTGTATTACAGCTAAAATGGTATCATCAATTTCAGTTCGCCGGGTACTACGCGGCCTTGGAAAAGGGGTATTATCGCGAGGCGGGCCTGGCCGTGGTCATCAAGGAGGGCGGCGCCGGGATTAACCCGGTCAACGAAGTATTGTCCGGCCGGGCGCAATTCGGCGTCGGAGGTCCGGAATTGCTCCTGGCCCGGCTCGGGGGCCGTCCGGTCACGGCCCTGGCCGTCATCTTTCAGCATTCCCCCTCGGTTATCCTGGCCCGGGCAGGTTCAGGAATCAATTCTCCCCATGACCTGATCAACCGCAAGCTGATGATTTCCCGGGAGGGGGAAACCGATCTGTGGGCGATGTTGCTGAACGAGGGGCTATCCGAGGATAAGTTGAACATCGCCGCCCCCAATTGGGACATGGAAGAACTCGCCGACGGCCGCATCGACGCCACCGCGGCCTACCTGACCAACACCCCCTTCTTTTTCGAGCAACGGGGACTGCCCCTGACCATTATTCGCCCCCGGACCTATGGCGTGGATTTTTACGGCGACGGTCTGTTTGCATCCCAGGAATTCATCGCCGAAAACCCGGAATCGGTCAGGCGGTTCCGGGCCGCGTCCCTGGCCGGTTGGGAATACGCCATGTCGCACCGGGATGAAATCATCGACCTGATAATAAACAAATACCAATCCGCGAAGTCGAGGGATCATCTGCTGTTCGAAGCCCGGGCCATGAGGGAGTTGATCCGTCCGGAGCTGGTTCAGATCGGCCACATGAATCCGGGGCGGTGGAAGCACATGGCCGATGTTTACGCCAAGCTGGGCATGGCCCCGGCGAAGCATTCCCTGGCCGGGTTTATCTATAATCCCGAGCAACATTATGATTTGACTTGGATTTACGTCTTACTGGCTATTTTGTCCGGCGTTTTTCTCGGCGGCGTCGGGTATACGGGCTGGCTTCTGTTGTTTAACCGCCGGCTAAGGAAGGCCGTGGAGGCCAGAACAGGCGAATTGTCGCGGCTGAATTCCGAATTGACCCTGGAAATAAACGAACGCAAGCAGACCGAGATCGCTCTCCGCCGCAGCGAGGAATTTCTGGCCCGGGCCCAGCAGATGGCCCGGATGGGAAGTTGGGAGTGGGAAGAACAGGGCGGCTGGAAACATCTATCCCTGGAGTTATTCCGGATAGTGGGCCTGGCGCCGGCTGAATTCCCGCCGAATTTATCTTCCTATCTCCAACGGGTTTTTCCGGAAGACCTGGAGCAATTCAAGGACGAAACAAGGCAAGTGACCGTCGGCGGCTCATCCTTCGCGTTCGAGCACCGTCTCCAGGGGCCTGGCGGGGAAATTAAGCATGTCCGCCTCAATGTGGAAGCCTCCCGGCGGCCGGACGGGCGCTTGAAAAGAATGGTGGGGGTAATTCAGGATATCACCGCGCAAAAACAGGCCGACGAGGCCCTCCGGCGCGGCGAGGAACGGTACCGGCGCCTCATCGGGAATTTTCCCAATGGGGCGGTGGTGATGTTCGACCATGACTTGAAATACACTTTTGCCGGCGGATTGGGGTTGGCGGCGGTCGGTTTAAGCAAGGAATTGTTGGAAGGACGCGATATTTTCGAGGTGTTTCCCCCCGAGGTCGCGAAGCTGACCGAACGCCAGTACCGCAAGGCCCTGAACGGGGAGGAAAGCGTCGAGGAAGTGGGCTTTGCCGACAGGTTTTACGAGGTCCGAGCCATTCCGGTCAAGGAAAACGATTCCCGGATCGTGGGTGGAATGGCCATAACCCAGGATATCACTCCGCGCCTAAAGGCCGCGGAGGAGTCGGCCGCGGCGAAACGGGCGGCCGAATTCCAGGCCATGGAACTGCAACAAACCCTGGCGGTGTCCGAATCCCTGCGGGAAGACATGGAGGAAGCCAAGAAAATGGCCGAGGATTACGCGGCCCAGGCCCAGGCCGCCAATAACGCCAAGAGTGAGTTCCTCGCCCGGATGAGCCATGAAATCCGCACCCCCCTAAACGCCATTACCGGGTTGACCCACCTGACCCTGGAAACCGAACTGAGCCCCGGCCAGAGGGAATATTTGAACAAAATCAGCGGCGCTTCCAGGGCCCTTGTGGCGATTGTCAACGATATCCTTGATTTCGCCAAAATAGAAGCGGGCCGGATGACGATCGAGTCGGTCGAATTCGAGCTGGATGAAGTCTTGGAAGGCCTGGCCGACATGGTGGGCGTGAGCGCGGCGGAAAAGGGGACGGAACTCGTTTTTCACCTCTCCCGGGACCTCCCTCCCCGGCTCGTGGGCGACCCCTTGCGCTTGGGTCAGGTCCTGATCAACCTGGTCAATAACGCCTTGAAATTCACCACCGGGGGCGAGGTGGTTATTTCCGCCAAACTGGAAGCCTATGCGGACGGCGACTATTTTTTGAATTTTTCAGTCAGGGACACCGGCGTCGGCATCGCGCCGGGATTGTTGCCGTCCCTATTTCAACCCTTTACCCAGGCCGACGGATCGACTACCAGAAAATACGGCGGGACCGGACTGGGGCTGGCCATATCCAAGAACCTGGTCGAAATCATGGGTGGAGTCATCACCGCCGAGAGCGTTCCGGGCGTCGGCAGTTCATTCGGTTTCACCTGTCCCTTCCACGCTCCCGCTTCCATCCGCGCCGGCGAGGACGCCGGCCGGTTCCAAGGGCGAAAGGCCCTCGTGATCGACGACAGCGAGGCCGGCCGCCAGGCCATCCGGGAGCTTTTGGAAGCATTAGGGCTGGAAGTCGTCTTGGCCGGGACCGGGGCGGAGGAGCTCAATCCGGTCAGGGCGGAAAGGTTCGATATCGTGTTCCTGGACCTGATGACGCCCGGGTTGGATGGACATGAGGTTGTCCGCCGGATCAGGAGTGAAACCAAACCCGGGAACCCGCCCCTGATCGCCCTGACCCCCGGCCTCCGGTTGAATGGTCCCGCCGGGCGGTTGGAAGTCGGATGGGACGACATGCTGGCCAAGCCGATCCTGAGGAAGCCATTGCAGCGAATTCTGGAACGTTGGCTTGAAAAGGGTCCGCCCGCCGGCGCCCGGGACTTCCCCCCACCGGCGCCGCGCCTGCAAACCCGGCCGGTCGCCATCGGGTTGGAAGCCGGGGACCGGGAGACCGGCGTCGCGGGTCTCCCCGCGGATTCATTTTCTCGAGTATTGGATTCGGCGGGCTGGGAGTTGGACCGGGGCCGGGCCGCGGCCGCGATTGACGAAATGAAAAAACAGCTCGAAAACGGCCGGCTGGAAGCCCTCGATCATTTGGAAACCTTCAAGGACATCTTCGGTTCTCCCTTGTTCCAGGGACAGGTGGACAAGCTTCAAGCCGGCGTCAGTCGTTTCGATTTTGAGCAGGGCTTGGAAATTTTACGACAAATGTCCCTAATGCTGGGCGGTTGAGAAGAAACGGCCCTAGGAATCGAATCGACATGGGAAAGCCGAAGATATTGATCGTGGATGACATACCGGAAAACATTTCCATACTGGGCCAAGCCCTCAAGGCCGATTATGACGTCATGGTGGCCACCTCGGGGAAGCGCGCCCTAGCCCTCGCCGAATCCGACTTCACTCCGGATTTGATTCTCCTGGACATTATGATGCCGGAAATGGATGGGTACGAGGTTTGTCGCCGTCTCAAGGAAAAAGAATCGACCCGGGACATTCCCGTGGTTTTCGTGACGGCCAAGGGAAAGGAGGATGACGAAACCAAGGGCCTGTCCCTGGGCGCGGTCGACTATATTTCCAAACCCTTTAGTTTGGCGATTGTGAAAGCCCGGGTGAAGACTCACCTGGAACTGAAACTGAAGCGGGACCAACTCGTTGAATACCAGCAGATGCTCGAGGCGAAAGTCGGGGAGAGAACCCGGGCGTTGTCGGTCGCCAATCAACTGTTGAACAAGGAAATAGAGGTGCGCCAGGCCGTTGAGGTCGATTTGATCAAGGCCAAGGAACTGGCCGAGGCGGCTAGTCGGGCCAAAAGCCAGTTCCTGGCCAACCTTACCCATGAGTTCCGCACCCCCATGACCGCCATCATCGGATTAACCGATGTCATTCTGGAAATCAACCGGGATGAGCAGGCGGGAAAAAATCTGGAGGCAGTCAAGGACTCGGCCGTCAAACTCCTGGAAATGGTCAATGACGTTATCGAGATCGTCAGTATCGAGACCGGAGGGGTCCGCCTGTCCGAGCAGGGGTTCGAACCGCGGTCGGTCCTGGCCGCGGCGGTCGCCGAGCAGGCGGCGGCCGCGAAAAAGAAGAACATCGCCCTGACGTGGGAGCTTGAACCGGGGACTCCATCCCTTGTGGTCGGAGACTTCAAGCGCCTGACCCGGATATTGTCCATTTTGATCGGAAACGGCGTCAAGTTTTCCGAGTCCGGGTGCGTCTCGATCAAGGTCTTTTCCGAACCAAGCCCGGATTTTCCCGGCGGCCTTCATTTTTCCGTGGCCGACACCGGCATCGGGATCGCGGCCGAGAGCATGGAGAGGCTTTTTGACGATCTGACCCAGGCGGATGGCTCGCGGACCCGGAAATATGGCGGGTTGGGCCTGGGGCTGACCATGGTCCGAAAGATAGTGGGCCTCATGGGCGGGAAGATATGGCTGGAAAGCGCTCCCGGCCAAGGCAGCGTCTTCCATTTGGTCCTGCCCCTGGAAGCGCTGGAATGAGGGCGGCCGCCGCCGTCGCCGTTTTTTTTTTCACTCCCCTTCATCGAGAACCGTCGCTCCCTGGTTCCCTGGGTTCGGTCAGGCTTTTTAAGAGCTCGGTCGCCCGGGCGTGGCGGGGGTGGACGGCGAGGAACTCCGTCAGGATTTTTTTCAACTCCGCGGCGCGGTTGAGGGCCAGTCCCGAGGCCAGGAAGGGCCCCAGGGCCCGGGAAGCGCCTCCTCCCATTTCAACGGCATGCTGGTAAAAGGAATAGGCGTCCTCGACCCGCCCTTTTTTTTCGCACAGCTCCCCCAATAAACGAAAGGTTTCCGGACTGCCGACTCCAGCGTTCACGGCGGCGAGCAGGGCTTTTTCGCCTTGGTCATGACGCCCGAGCCGGAGAAAAAGCCGGCCGAATTCCTGGTGAACCAGGCTGTCGCCGGGCAACAGGCGGGCGGCCTGGGAAAGGACGGCGGTCGCCTGGTCCGGTCGGCCGAGTTCGGTCCAACACGCGCCCAGCCCGATCAAGGCCCGAAAGGCGGGCGTCGCGGAAAAGATATTTTTAATATGGTCCGGTACTTCTTCCGCCAAGGGCCTAAAGCCTATTTCGTTCAGCCCGCGTTCAAGGGCCGAGGCGGCCGGCCCGAATTCGCCCCGGCCTTGCAGCAACAGCCCCAAGTCGACCCAGACATCCCCCCCGACGCCCTGGGACAGCCAATAGCGACATTCATCCTCGGCCGGTTCGAATTCTTCCAGCCATAAATGGACCATGGCCAAGCGATGGACAAAATTGGCCGGCAGCCGTCCGTCCCTGGTCATGGCCCGGGCTTCCAGAAAAGCGTCGGCGGCTTTTCTCCAGTCCCGGCGTTCGAGGGCGGTTAGGGCGTCGTTGATCACGGCGTCAAAAAGCAAGGCCCGGGGAATCGGGCGTTCGATTAGAATTTCCGGAACCGGCGAACTTTCCCGGAGCAGGACTTCGCGCGCGGCGAACAAGCCGGCTTCGGCGGATTTGGTCCTGTCCCAACCCTGGCGGAAGATCGCCCGGGACCCCGCTCCCGGGTTGGCGGCGATATATTCCAGGGGACCGAAAATATTGGCGTACAAGGGGAGGGCCATGTCGGTCGAGGCCGCCAGGATGTACCGGGACCCGGCGGATTCGATTCCCCGGCGAACGGCCTCGGCCCTGGTCAGGCGGTGGGGCGGGGTCAATATCTTGACATTTTTTAAATATCCAAATTCGTTTCGTAAAAGGTCAGGACCCGCCGAGGCGCCCCCGGCGTCGACAATCACGAACTCGACGGGATAATGAAGCCCATCCAATAGCTCGTTGATGGCCTTGATATCGGAGGCGGGGTTCAGCGCCGGGAAAACCACGGCGACCTCGGCAACTTTCGGCCAGGGCTTGGGCGGGTGGTCGGCCCTTATCCTACAAGCGTTTTTTCGGAATTTTTCCCGGTCCCGACGCTGGACGTCGCTTATTCTTTGGGAGGCGCCGTCATCCAGGGGCGCCCAGAATTCCCCGGTGACTTGGGAGACGTGCAGAATGTCGGTCAGATACGACAGCTTCCGGCTGATGTTCCAATCGATCAGAGCGGTGACTTCCGGGTCGTAGCCGCCGGCCCGTCGGGCCAGGTCCCGGCGATGCAACAGGCTGACGTGAGGGACGATGTTGACGTGAAAATTAAGTTCCCGGATAAAGTCGCGGGAGCCCGAAACGCTTCGACTAACCGGAATTCCTTGGCCGGAAGCCCTGTCCAGGATGTAGGCCGTCCGGTGGAGGTCCGAATACGCGGCCCCGTATTCCGGGTTTTTTTCCAGGGCCTCGGTCAAGATTTCCAAGTGTCGCGGCGCCCACGCGTCGTCGTCGTCCAGGTAGGCGACATATTTACCCCGGGCCAGTTCGATCCCGAAATTGCAGCAGGCCGCCTTGCCCTGGTTTTGCGGCCGCTGATGGTATTGAATCCGCTCGTCGGGGTTTTCGCGGACGATCTCCCCGACGTCAAGGCCGCCATCGTTGATGACCAGCAGCTCCCAGGAGGCCAGGGTTTGCCGGGTCACGCCCCGGATGGCCTTCCCCAGGCGCCAGGGACGATTGAAGGTGCAGAGGATGACGCTGACCAAGGGTTGACGGTGGTTCATGTTTGGCTCTCCGTGGAAAATAACGCTTTAGAAGCAATTTTTGAACCAAAAATGCCCGAAGCCGGGAACGGTCGTGAACAAAATGTTCGGAACGGGCGCCCCCGGGGGGTTTTCTCCGGGCCCAACAGCGGGGGTGGACCTGGGAAAAAAGTTCCCTCGCGGTCGGTGAAATGAGGCGGGTGGGAAATTTTTTCCCATCGATTTTTTTGAAGAAAAAACATGAAAGAAAAATGGAGAAAAAAGGAACCGACAGTGGTGATGTTTGTAAGGCTTTCGATAGCTCTTAAAGTCCTTGAAGTAATCATGTAGTTTTTTAAAATTAAAGTACATTTTCACTTTTTTCCAGATAAAAAATAAAGGCCGATGTTTGATTCGAATTATTTTTCATTTTCTGTGACCAATATAAGCTTTTGTTTTTAAAGGTATTTTTTTTTATTAGCCCCGCTAGACCGTTTGGGGATGTTATTGTTTTGTAATCAGGCATTGTATTTGCAAAAGAGGGTTGCAGGAAAAAGTAAATCGTCCGTGGGAAAATTCTTAAAACAGGATCATAAAATGAAAGCGAGAAAAAAAATGTGATGGAAAGCCGGGACGGAACAAAAATGTGAAAGCCAAACACGCGACTTGGCGGTCCCGGTGTTTGGCTTTCGGTGTGAGCGGCCTTGCGACGCACCCAACACAATATCTACATAATACTTCCTTTCCCTTGTGTTGTCAAGGCCCTCTCTTGGTTCCTCCTTTTATAATAATTACAGGATGATAGCTCCATTGGGATATCCGATGCGGATTGGATTTCCCGCGGTTGTCGCCTGGACGGATATTGACGTTTTCGACGGATTGACTCGATAATTCGTTCGAAAATGAAGTGGGAAATTTTTGCCTCCCCTCCGTCCGGATAAACAGCCCGGGAATCTTGTTCCCTGATGTGTATCTACCTTGATTTCATTGGGATTTTATCGGAAACACCCAACGGCGCCAGGCGTTTGCCCATAACAGGGGTTCGATTCCCGGATTTTCGGCCCGGTTTCAAAATTTATTGATCCGTTCGGGCGGGCGATTCGGAACGCGACGCCGGTCGACCGGGCCCTGACCGCCGCCTTCATCCTCAACCCGCGAGCCCGGGTGGGCCGTCGTCCGGAATTTTTCCCGGTTGGCCCTTCCCAAGGCAAGACCGTTCCCTGCGGCTAGGGACAAGTGCGTTCAAGGGAGCCCGGATTGGCCCGGCGAAGGCGATTCCGGCGGGAAATCGACAACCAACGTCATCATTATAGGGAGGCGGGACATGTCATCGGTCGATTTGGTAAGCAGTTTGACTTCAACAACCGCCAGTACATCAACCACAACCACAACCGCCGACGATTCCACATCCATCGATTTCATGGAATTGTTCTTGGTCCAACTCCAGAATCAAGACCCCCTGGACCCCATGGAAACCTCGGAAATGACGTCTCAGTTGTGCAGCCTGAGCCAACTCGAGCAGCAGCAGCAGACGAATGAATACCTGGCGGAGCAAATCCAGCTTCAGCAATCCATCTGCAACTCCCAAGCGGTGCAGTTGATAGGTAAATCGGTCTCGGTCGAAGGAAACGAACTGGAGAAATACAACGACGAAACCAGCGACATGATCGTGGAATTGGAAAGCGATTGCTCCTCGGCGGTTATCACGATTTACGACGAGGCCGGGGACCTGGTCAAGACCATTTCCGCGACGGACCTGTCGGAAGGCAAGAACACCATCGAATGGGACGGGACCGACGACGACGGAGTGGAAGTCGAGGATGGAAACTACACCTATCTGGTCTCCCTGACCGATTCAACCGCGGCCGACCAGGACATCGTCCAATATGTTTCCTATTCCATCGCGGCGGCGACAAACCGGGACAGCGAGGCCTACCTGGTCACCACGGGCGGCAAGGAAATTCTTTATGAAGATGTCGACATGGCCATGGCGGCTTGAGGCCCGGCCAATGCTTTTTTTCATGATGCGAGCCGGATCATTGACATCCCTAGCCCTGGAGGAGGTTCAAAATGCTTGACGCCCTATTTATCAGCGTCACCGGAATGTCCGCTTTTTCAACCCAGATCGGAGTGGCGAGCAACAACATCTCCAATCTGGAAACCACCGGATACAAGTCAAATACCGCGTCCTTCGAGGATGTCCTGACTCAATCCCTCAGCCGTGTTTCGAGCAGTAATTCGGGCAGCGGGGTCAATGTCCAGTCCATCAGCGAAAATTGGACCCAGGGAAGCATAACCGACGCTTCGAGCACAACCAACCTGGCTATTGACGGCGAAGGCCTGTTCGTGGTCCAGGACTCCGACTCCGGACTGTCCTATTATACCAGGGACGGCTCCTTCGGGTTCGACACGGACGGCCGGTTGATCTACGACGACGACTATGTCGTGCAAGGGTACGCCTTGGACGCCAACGGAAACCTGGGCGCGCTGACGGACATCGACTTGTCCTATGAAAATTCTCCTCCAGCGGCCACGACTTCCATTTCCACCACCGTCAACCTGAACAGTTCGGCCGAAACCGACGACTATTATTCGTCCACCGTCGAGGCTTACGATTCCCTTGGCAACACCGTTCCGTTGACCATTACCTACACCAAAACCGAAAACGCCAACGAATGGACCTGGACGGCCGAGATTGCCGAGGAATACGGGTCCGTCTCCGGCGGGGCCTCGGGGACCCTGACCTTTGATTCCAACGGAATCCTGACGAGCGGCGCGGACCCGGTCATCGAACTATCCTTGACCAATGGGGCGGCCGACCAAGACATCACCTGGGACCTCTATAGCGATTCCGGAACAACCAATGGTTCCATCACCCAATATTCCGGCTCTTCCCTCATGACCGACAGCAGTCAGGACGGGTATCCCGCCGGAGAGCTGACCTCCGTGGAAATCGATGAATCGGGAAACGTGGTCTGCTCGTACTCCAACGAGGCCGTCAGCACGCCCTACCGGATCGCCTTGGCCGATTTTAACAACTTGAACGGCTTGAACAAGGTCAACGGCAATCTCTATTCCGCCACCACCGACTCGGGCGAGGCGATACTGGGGACGTCGGACGCCGGGCGGCTGGGCTCCATCAGCCCGAGCTCCCTGGAATCTTCCAACGTGGACCTGTCCTCGGAAATGGCCGAGATAATACTCTCCCAGACCGCGTACCAGGCCTGCGCCAAGTCTTTTTCCGCCGCCAACGAACTGCTGGAAGTCCTGATAAACATGAAGTAACCGGCGCGGAGTCAACCGTCGGTTTGGGGATTGGCTTTTGGGGAGATAAAGAAAAATGTCCATTACCACCGGCATAATGTCGACCCTGCTCAGCGGGTTGACCACGTACCAGGCCGCCATCAGCGTGACCGGATCTAATATCGCCAACGCGGAATCGACCGGTTATTCCCGCCAGGCCGTGATTATCCGGTCGGATTCCTCCGGGGTTTCGAACCTCGACGGGGTCGAGGTCGCCGAGGTGAGACGGGTCAACGACAGGTTCTGTTTTTCCCAGGTCGTGAGTTCCACGGAAGACATGGGGAAACTGGAAACGGAAGACAAATACATGTCCTACGTGGAATCCGTCTTTGACGAGTCGGAAGGCTCGGGCGTGAACGAGGCCTTGTCGGATTTCTGGAACGGTTGGCTGGAACTGGTCAATAACCCTTCCGGGTACGCCGAAAGGGCCGCCATCGTTTCAGGCGCGGAAACCCTGTGTTCCAACCTGAACGAAGCGGTGGAGCAGCTTGAAAGCCTACAAAATGAAATCGACCAGGAAATTTCCTCGACCGTGGATGAAATCAACAACCTGACCGAGCGGATAGCCGACCTCAACAGCCGTATCGCCAAGGCCGCCGCCGCCGGAAAAGACGCCAACACCCTGCTGGACTCCCTCGATTCACTGACCGAGGAACTGGCCGCGTTGGTCGATATCAACGTTTCCTATTCCGATAACGGCCAAGCCGCGATCCAACTGGCCGACGGCAAGCCCCTGGTGAGCGGCGGCCGCTCCTATTCCCTAGCCGCGGAAGTCGATTCCGACGCCGGGTCCTTGACCATTACCTGGAACGACGGCAGCGGAAGTTCCAGCTCCGTCGACGACGTCATCACATCCGGCGCCCTGGGGGGCTGCCTGGAGGTCAGGGACGAACTCATTCCCGGGTACCTCGAGGACCTTGACAGCCTAGCCGCGACCCTGATCCAGGAAGTCAACGATCTTCTCGAAAGCGGATACGACCTTAACGGCGATCCCGGAACAGCCCTTTTCACCGGCGCCGGGGCCGGCGACATCGCCGTCGCTCAAACCCTGGCCGACGACCCCAACCTCCTGGCCGCCGCGGGTTCCGAATCAGGGTCCGGAGACGCGACCATCGCCCAGGCCATGGTGGAACTGCAAGACGAAAACGTGATGAACGGCGGGACCTCGACCCTGGATGAATTTTACCAGGCCCTGGTCGCCGAGGTCGGGGCGGATGTCGAAAAGGTCGGGGACGATTACGAACAAGCCGAAAACATCGCGGAATTAAATAACAATTACCGGGAATCAGTCTCCGGGGTGTCCGTGGACGAGGAAACGGCCAACCTGGTCCTGTTCCAGCAGGCCTATAACGCCTCGGCCAAGGTCATGACCGTGTTGCGGGAGCTGATGGAAACCATTCTGGACCTATAGGGAGACGCGGTATGCGGGTGACGCAAAAAATGATGGCCGAAAGCATGCAATTCTGGTTGGCCCGGCGGGCGGCCGCCTTGTACGAGGCGGAAACCGTCTCCAGCACGTCCAAGAAAGTCAACCAGCCTTCCGACGACCCCCTCGCTTCCGGCCGGATTCTCGCGGATAGGACGACCCTGTCCAGCCTGGGGCAATACCTGAGCAACGCCGAGCAGGCCCAGAGCTGGATCGAGGTCTCGGAAACGGTCCTGGAATCGGTTTACGACCTTCTGGACGAAGCCCGGGACATCGCCATCGACCAGTCCGCCGGGGATTTGACCGACCGGGAGGAACTGGCCCAGACCCTGGACAACAGCCTCGCTCAAATCGTGGACCAGGCCAACACCAAATACGGCGGGACCTATCTTTTTTCCGGGGACAAGTCGGAAGCCCAGCCGTTTTCCAACGAAGCCGCGATATCCGGGGGGACGGCCGAGGACCTGGTCTTCGACCTGGCGGGGGAAGCCGCCGAAGTCGAAATAACCATCACGGACGGATCGGGGAACGTGGTCCGGACCATTTCCCTGTCATCCGGGGACGAAGGGACCAACACCGTTTCCTGGGACGGGCTCGACGACGACGGTCAAGCCCTTCCGGACGGGGACTACGAATTCAGCGTCAAGGCCGCCGATTCCTCGGGCGCCCCGACGGCCGCCTCCCCCACCTACCGGGGAGACTCCGGTGACAAGGAAATCATGGTCGGGGACTCCACCGCGATTTCCATAAACACGGACGGGGGGAGCCTTTTCGGCGACGCCATAATGGCGGTCAGCCGCGCCGCGGCGGCTTTGAATGCGGAAACCCACGACAGCGCCGACCTCGACGCCGCCGTCGGCGACCTGGACGCCGCCATGGCGGACCTGAAAAAGGCCATGGTCGATATGTCCCTGGTGTCGGGACGCCTGACCGCGACCGCGGACCGGCTGGAGTTAAGCCTGGATACGTACGAAAGCAGAATCAGCGCCCTGGAGACGGCCGACGCGACGGAAGCGTCGATCAACCTCGAAACCTTGGAAACGGCTTACGAGGTGACCATGCAGACGGCGTCGCAAATACTTGGCCTGACCAACCTGATCTCCCTGATTTAACTAGCAGGGCTAGCCGGCGGGGTGAATTGGTCGACGCGGCCCCGGTCGGGTCGCCGGGATGGGTTTGTCCGAAAATAGAACGGTTTTTCGCCGAGTTATAAATGGAGGATTTTATGAGTAATTATAAATTGAAAGCTTATAACGTCGTGGAAAAGATGCACCGCACGGCCAGGGAAAACGAGGCCCGGGCCCTCTCGGAGGGCGCCCTGCGGCTGGAGCGGGTCCTGGACGACTGGGACCCGCAAGACAAGCGGGAGGAGCTAAACGAGGCCTTGCGCTTCAATCAAAGAATCTGGACCATTTTCCAGACCGCGGTCGTGGCCGATGATTGCCCGCTTCCCCTGGAACTGCGGAGAAACATGTTGCAGTTGAGCGCCTTTATCGACAAGCAGATTTTCAAGGCCATGGCCTCCCCCCTGCCCGGATACGTGACTCCCATCATCAATATCAACCGGGGGTTGGCCAAGGGGTTGCGGGCCGCTCCGCCGAAACAGTACAGTTTTCGCCCCATCCAGGTCAAAAGCTGACCGCGGCGCGGGCGGGTGAAGGACGGGAGCGACCGCCGGACTTGGCCTCGTTCCCTGGGAGTTTAGGGGATCAGTCTTCCGTGACGACAGTTGGGGCGAGGAGCTTGGTTTCGTATTCGATCAGTTTCCGGGCCGCCTTGAGGGCCTTGAAGAATTGATCTCCCAGGATGTGCTCGCTGACGCCGTCGATTATCTTGAGGCTGCTGGGGACCGCGGACAGGAATTCCCTGGCCAGGCGCCAGTAGACCTGGTGGTATTCGACCAGGTTGACGCGGTCGAGGTACATCAACTGAATGACGAAATAAATACGGCGGGCGGGAGTGTTGGCCTCGGGTTCCCTCAGAATGTCCTTTTCCCTTAGAATGGGAACATTGTTTTCGATCACGAACCCGGCCGACGATTTTCCGTTGATCAGGGACGCGCCGGCGATGATGATGCGTTCGTGAGGCTTGAGGGTAATTTTTAAGGGCATGGGAGTTGTCCAGGTGTTTCGGCGGTTGCCGGCTGCTTCGGGACCGCCTTGGATTTCTCCCTATTTTAACAGAAAAGGAGGCGCCAAGGCGCCCCCTTTTAAAAAAACTAGCTGAAAAGTTGCAGCACGCTTTGGTACGAGTCCGAGGCGATGCTCAGGGAGTTGATGGCCAGGCTCTGCTGGGTCTGCAGCATGAGCAGGGTGGCGCTTTCCTCGTTCGCATCGGCGGAAACGAGGTTGGAGGCGCCGTCGGTCAGGGCCGTGATCATTTCCGACGTGAAATCCTGGCGGATTTCGATGGTGCTTAGGTCCAGGGACAGGTTCTGCGCCATGGTGCGCAACTCCGTCTTGGCGTCGATAAGTTGGTCCAGGGAGGCGTTGATGGCCGTTTTGTCGGCGACGCCGTTGGTGGCGTCCCACCAGTCGTCGGTGACCAGGTCGGTTATACTCAGGCCCGTGAAGGACGCGTCCTCGCCGGTCAGGGTCAGCATGGAGGAGCCGTCGGGGTTGAAAAAGACGTCCAACGTCTCGGTCGCCCCGCCCAGGAGATTGGTGCCCTTGTAGTAGGAATCGTCCACGATCTGGTCCATCTGTTTCAGTATGTCGCTGAATTGGGCTTCCAGGCTGTTGATTTCCGTCTGGTCCGTGGCGGTCAGGGCGGAGTTGGCCAGGGACTGGATGGAGTCGATCAGATCGAGGAGGGCTTCCACGCCGTTGTTGGCCGTGGTCACCAACTGGATCGCCTCGGACATCTCGTCTTTCCGGCCCTGCAGGTCGTCCGCCCGGTCCAGATGTTCCTCCGAGGCGAAATAATTGACCGGATCGTCCAACGCCGAATTAACCGATTTTCCGGTGGCCAGGTTGTTGTTGGTGCTTGACATAAGGTCTGAAATCTGTTGGAGGCTGTAAAGCGTGCTGGACATGTTGGATGTCAACATTACATTGTAACCCATGATGTTCTCCTTTTCTGGGGTTATATGGTCCGGCGTTCTGCCGGATTCATGCATTACAAGTTCTATATGGTCTCCCGGGGAGGAGCCATATTTGAAATTCTTATCGGCGCCCGCCGCCCGGGACTTGAGAAAAAACGAGAGGAATTCATCACTCGCCGGCCGATATAATTGCAATGAGATGTAATATCCTAAATTTATTTAATATTTTTAATCCCTTCGGGTCTAATTCCTCGAAGGGCGCCGCGGGGTTGTTTGTAGGGTGCGCCACGAACGCCATCTTTTGCTATTTTTCGGGCCTGACCCGGGTAAATTGGAGACGTTGGCCAGGCCTTGCGGGCGGGGTTGTCCGCCTCGGGAGGAGTTGCTCCGCCCCTCGCTTTGAGTCACTAGGACCGCGACATTCTCTTTCCCGTCCCTGGGTGTCAGCGGCGGTTTTAAATTTTAAGTAAAATGGCCAAATTAAAATGAGTAAGGCTGGTTCCCAAGCTCTAGCTTGGTAACCTCGGCCAGGGAAGCTCCAGCTTCCTCACTCTAGAGATGTAGCGCCCCGCCCCCGCCCATAATCGGCGGCCAGGGGATAGACCTTGCTCGGCGAGCCTTTAGACATCAAATTAAAAAGACATCCAAATTTAAAAAAATAAGCATGTTCATGAGGCCGGCATCAATTAAGCGCCATAATCGACCTTGAACTGCAATGTTTTTATTTCCGCGTAAATAGCCGGCTGGAAGGAAAGGAAAATCGGTTGTTTTCGGGATTTTTCATTGAAAATTAGACTTCCTCGGGCAAAGCTCCCCCAGCCGACGAAGTCGGCGCTTTCAAAAAAAGAGGCGACCACTATCTTGAAATACTGGAAAACGACTCCCGGCTGGACCGTAGTCCCTGAAACCACCTCAATCCAGCCTTCCGCGCCGCCTTCCGGAGCGATCCGACCTGGCCCACGACCCGATGAAACATTACGCCGTAATTCTCCACCAGTCGCGGCCAGTTGTCCTTTTCAATCCCCAGCCGGTCCAAGATGGGGGCCAGATGCTCGGGGATGGTCCCGGCGGCTTTGGTTCTTAATTGTCGGCCGCTCCAGTCCAGAAGAGATAAATAGTCATCCAGGGTCAGGTCCAATATTCCCCGGCGGGAGCCGTCGCTTCCACCGCCCAGGGGACAAAGCCAGTCGGCGGACGAGAAACCGATGGCCGCCCGGCCGCGAGGTTCGCTGGGGGCCGGCGCTGGATCGACCGCCTTTTCCGAGGAAGCCTCGGCCCGGTCCCGGGATCCGAGGTCCGAAATACGGTCATAAACACTGGTGAAAAGGCTGGTTTCGGGGGAGTCCGCGAGTCCGGCCCGTACCGGGTTCAAATCCACATAGGTCAGGCAGGCCAATACCGCCGCGTCGTCCAGCAAGGACTGGCACTTGAA
>JAZDGM010000098.1:0-11243 GCA_043806915.1 Pseudomonadota bacterium
GGGGGCCATTCCGGAAAGCCTTGACCCGATCATGCATCGGCTCAAAATAGAAAAAGACCATTGGCTGGAAACCGTGGAAGGTTTTGGACGCATGTTTTTCCGGGCCGCCGGAAGGCCTGAACTGATGCGGGCCGCCGCCCAAAAGGCGGGTTTGAGCTGGTTGAGGGGGGTCCGGGCCGGAGGCGAGGCGTTTTATAAATAACCCGGCCCCGGTCATCCCGGCCCAGAGCTCTTTCCGGTGGGCCTAGGCCGGCAACTCGACCTATTTCCATCTATCTTGGCTAAATGGGTAAGCCGACCAGCGCGGTCCGTTCCGCCCCGCCCGCGAACGTGTCTTCCAAGGCGAGGCTTCCGGCTCGTGGTCTTCCTCCTCCTGACGTTTCCCCATTTCGGGGCCTCTCCCGCCTTGGGACGCCGGCCAAAAGAAAACAAAACAGCGCCTGGGCGCCGACAACGCAATTCCTAAAGGGGAAAAATCGAAATAACGGCCTAGGTGCAATCAGTTCATGATGAATTTTTTGGATGTCCTACAGAAATTGGATGTCCTTTTTATTTTTATTGTTGGATGTCCTATAAAAAATAAGCGAAAAAAAGGCGGGGGAGAAAATAGGCCCCCCCGCCGCCGAGGTTTTAAGAATTACTTGATGCTGGGTTCACGCCAATCGGTGATCGGTACGAAAATCTGATTGGCGGCGTCGCATTTCAAGACCCGGTATTTGTGGGTCCCCTTCCTGATGTTGGGGCCGTATTCGATTTCGCCGTTGCCCTTGGTGTCGAAGCCCTTGATGCTGTCCAGGGCGTCGATCAATTTTTCCCTGGTCAAGTCAGGACCCGCGTCCTGCAGGGCCTTGGTTAGAAAGGTCAGGGAATTCCACAACAACGGGATAAGCGGCACATTGAGCAGTTCCTGGGCGCCGGCATCGTTGAACAACTTTTCGATTTCCTGCCAACCGGGGGTTTTTTCACTGCGCAGGCCGACATTGAAAAAGTGGTAGTGACCATCAGCCAGTTGACCGGCCGCGAAGGTCCGCGGGTCCACGGTGACGTAGTCCCCGAAGAAGGTGGGCTTCCAGCCGACTTTATTGGCTTCCTTGAGCAGCATGGCGTAAACCGGGGCGTACCCGGCATAGAAGCAATGGGTGACGCCGGCGGCCTTCATTTTCATGACTTCCGGGCTGAGGTTTTTCGAACCCTTTTTATAGGGCGCGGCCACGACCTTGTAACCGTACTTTTCACCGGCGATCTCCGCCCCCTTCAAGGCCGACTTGCCCCATTCGTCATCCTGGTAGCAGACGCCGATAACCGCGTCCTTGGTCCCGATCTTGAGGTCGTCCTTGATGAAGTCGACCATCATGATGGCGTTGTCCGCGTCGTTGCAGGCGTACCAGTACAGGTACCGGCTGGGCGGCTCGAACATCGAATCCACCGTGGCCATGGTCGGGAAGACCGGGACCTTGGCCTTGGTGATGTCTTCCTTGACCGCCACGCACGGCCCGGACCCGTAAACCAGGACAATGGCGAAAACCTGGTGCTTGTCCACCAGCTTGGTGAAGGCGGTCTTGGTCAGTTCCGGGTCGTATTTGTTGTCTTCCACCACCAATTCCAGCTTGCGGCCGTGGATGCCCCCAAGTTGGTTGTTGACGTATTTCATCCAGATGTCCAGGCTGGTGGTGCACATCCGGCCCAGGTATGCTCCAGGACCCGACATATCCTGAAAAGTTCCGAGTTTGATCGTATCCGCGGTCACCCCGACCTCGGCCCGCGCCGTTCCCGCGCCCCAGCCCGCCAGGGCCGCGACCAGAAATAAAACCGCGACCGCCCACGACATTCTTTTCATAATTCCCTCCTTGGTTTGGTTGAAACCCTAAAACCGACAATCATCCGAGACTTCGCTCAATAAGTGAACGGCCACTGGGTCCAATACCGCTTCAGGCGGAGCCAGATGCCGAACAGTCCGTCCGGTTCGAACAGTAAAAAGAATATTATGACCAAGCCGTAGATGGTCACGTCCAGGGCCCCGATGCGGGTGGCCAGGGCCGGATACTTGGAAGCCAGGGGCCCGAGGACTTCCCCTAGCCCCACCGGCAGGAACGTCATGAAAATAACCCCCAGGATGGTCCCCAACACCGCGCCCATTCCCCCGACAATGATCATGGCCACGTACAGGACCGATTTCTCGAAGGTGTACAGGTCCGGACCGATATGCCCCACCAGGAAGGCGTACAAGGCCCCGGCGATTCCCGCGATAAAGGCGCTGACCACGAAGGCCAGTATTTTGTAGTGGGCCGCGTGGACGCCGATTATCTCGGCCGCGATGTCCCGGTCCCGGACCGCCACCATGGCCCGGCCGGTGCGGCTCATGGCGATGTTCTTGGAAAAAACCGCCGTCAGGACCGCGATCAAGAGGATGACGTAATAAAATTTTTCCTTGGTATCAAAGGTCAGCCCGAAAATGCCGGCGGCGGGGAGGTCCAGCCCGGTATCGGCGTTGGTCACCGAATCCCAGTGAAAGATGACATGCTCGACGATGAATTGAAACGCCAGGGTGGTGACGATCAGGTACAAGCCCTTTAGCCGGAGGGTGGGTATGCCGACCACGGCCCCGGCCGAGGCGGCGGTCAACCCGGCCAGGGGCAGGGCGATCAGGAAGGGGAAGCCCGCCTTGATGGACAAAATCGCCGCCGTGTAGGCGCCAATCCCCATGAAAGCCGCGTGACCCATGGATATCAGACCGGTGAAGCCGGTCAGGATGTTCAAGCCCAGGGCGGAGATCACGGCCACGCCGCAAACCGAGGCCACATGCACCCAATATTTCCCGGCCCAAAAAGGAAAGCTGAGCAAAAACAAGGCCAGGACCAGCAAGCCGACCCGGGCGGCCGCGCTGGGGAATACGTGCAAATCCTGTCGATAAGTCCGAACGCAAAATCTGGTGACGGCCATAACGCTCCCTGCTAGGTCTGACCCGCCCCGCCGGGCGGCGGATTTATCTAGACGCGTTCGATCAATTTTGAACCGAACAGCCCGTAAGGACGAATCATCATCACGATGAGGACGATGACAAAGGCGGTTATCTCGTTAATGCCCGACCCGAGATATTCCTGCAGGTAGAAACCGGCCAGGTTTTCCGCCACTCCAATGATCAGCCCCCCGACAATAGCCCCGGCGATGCTGTCCAAGCCGCCGAGGATGATGGCCGGGAGGGCCTTCAAGCCGTAAAAGCTCATGAGCGGCGCCGCGTAGGAAGTGAAACTCGCCAGAAAAACCCCGGCCACGGTGGCCACCAGGGAGGCGATGATCCAGGACGCGGTGAAGACCCGCTTGACGTTGATGCCCATCAAAAAGGCGGTGGATGAATCTTCCGCCGTGGCCCTCATGCTGATACCGGCGCTGGAATACTTGAAAAACAGCAGAAAGACGGCGATCAGGATAGCCGCGGCCGCGATGGTGAAAAGCTCGGCCTGGTTGCAGTACGCGCCGAGGATCAGGATCGGCTCCTCGGAAAAGGGGGAGGGAAAGATCAACTCCTCCGGCCCCCAGATCAAGGACGTCAGGCCCCGCAGGACGTTGGCCAGCCCCAGGGTGACCATGACCACGGCCAGGACCGGCTCCCCCACCATGGGGCGGACCACCAGGACTTCCAGGATTCCCGCCGTCGCCCCCATTATGACCAGGGCTAGGACGAACCCCACAATAAATGGAAGTTTCAGGCCGGTGATCACCGAGAAGGCGATGTAGGCGCCCAGCATCATCAGTTCGGGCTGGGCGAAGTTGAAAATGTCCGTGGCCTTGTAAATGAGCACGAATCCCAGGGCGATGCAGGCGTAAACGCTGCCCCAGGCCAACCCGGTAATGACAAGTTGCAGGAAAGTTTCCAAGGTTAAACCCCTCGCCTTCTCCGTTCGAGTTCCCGACCCGCGCGGCGGACGCCGGCCCGCCCCGGCGTCGAAACGCGGCCGGTCTATTTGCCGGAATACATCTCCTCGATCAGGTTTCCGAATTTCTTGTAAACCGTCTTCCGCCTTAACTTTAAAGTCGCCGTCAACTCATCGTCGTCGTGATCGAGTTCCTTGGTCAACAGCCGGAATTTCTTGATCGTTTCCACCTGGGAAAAATCCTTGTTGGCTTCGTTCACTTCCAGCCCGATCATTTCAATCACTTCCGGGTTCTCGGACAGACTTCTAAAGGTGGTGTAGGGAATGTTTTTTTCGCTGGCCCATTTGGCCGTGTTTTCGTATTCGATCTGGATCAGGGCGACCAGGAATTTCCGACCGTCCCCGACCACGATGGCTTCGTTGATGTAGGGGCTGCACTTGAGGCGGTTCTCTATTTCCGAGGGCGCGATATTTTTCCCGCCGCTGGTGATGATGATTTCCTTTTTACGGTCGGTTATGCTCAAGCGCCCGTCCGGCCCCATGACCCCCACGTCGCCGGTGTACAGCCAGCCGTCGACCACCGTGCGGGCCGTGGCCTCGGGGTCCTTCCAGTACCCCTCGAAGACGTGGTCGTTTTTCAGCAAGATTTCCCCGTCCTCGGCGATCTTGATCTCCGTTCCCGGGATGGGACGGCCCACGGTCCCGATCTTGATGTCCCCGGGCAGATTGCAGGTCCCGATTCCCGTTTCCTCGGTCATGCCCCAACCTTCCACCACCTCCACTCCCAGGGAATGGAAATAGCGCAGGACCTCGGGCGAAATAGGCGCGGCGCCGGACAGGGCGAACCGGGCCCGCAGCAGGCCGAGTTCCTTCTTGAGGTGACGAAAGAGCAGCGTGTAGGCGAGCCGGTATTTGAAACCGACCAGCCAGGGAATGGGCCCGCCCGACAGGCGCGCCTCGGCCATGGCCCGGCCCCAGGGCAGGCACGAATGATAAATCTTGCGCTTGAGGGGGGACGCGTCCTTGATCTTGATGATGACCGAGGCCATCATCTTTTCCCAGATGCGGGGCACGGCCAGGAAAAAAGTCGGCAGTATCTCCCGCATGTCCGCGGTCACGGTTTCCACGCTTTCCGCGAAATTAACCGTCGCGCCGGAATGCATGGGCAAAAACACGGACATGAGCCGCTCGGCCACATGGCAGAGCGGCAGGTAGGATACAATCTCGTCATCCTCGGACTGATGAATGATTTGGGATTGGGCCTTCAAAAAGTTGATGATGTTCCGGTGGCTCAGCATGGCCCCCTTGGGCGGGCCGGTGGTCCCGGAAGTGTAGACCATGATGGCCACGTCCTCGCTTTTGAGTTCCTCCAACAGCCGGAAATAGGCTTCCTTGTCCCTGTCCTCGACCCGGCGGCCCAAGGCTTCCACCGCCTCGAACGACATGATCAGGGGGTCCCGGTAATTCCTCAGGCCCTTCATGTCCATGACGATGATTTTCCGGAGCAAGGGGAGGTCGTCCTTTATCTCCAGGACCTTGTCCACCTGTTCCTGATCGTCGCAAACCACCAGGATGGAATCGGAATGCCCGATGACATACTTGGCCTCCTTGGCCGGATTGGTCGGATAGACGCCCACGGCCACGGCCCCGGCGCTCTGGGTGGCGAGGTCCGCGAACAGCCACTTCGGTTCGTTGTTCCCGAAAATGCTGACGTGGTCCCCGCGCCGAAGCCCCAGTTCGATCATTCCGAGGCAGAACCAGCGGACATGGCCGTGGTATTCATTCCAGGATATCTCCCGCCAAATGCCCAGGTCCTTTTCCCGCAAGGCGACCCGATCCTGGTGTTTCCTGACCTGCCCGAGAAAAAGATGGGGTAGGGAATCGAGTCTCATCGGTGGGCCTCTTTTTGCGACGCGCCTTGGAAGGCGTCCCCAAGATAGGCCTTCTGGACGTCCGGGTCGGCCTGGATTTCCTCGGGGTTCCCCTCGGCGATCTTGACGCCGAAATCAAGAACGGCGATTCTCTGGGAAATATCCATCACCACGCCCATGTCGTGCTCGATCATGACGATCGTTGTTCCCAGCTCCTCATGGATGTCCAGGACAAACCGGGCGATGTCCTCGGTCTCTTCCTGATTCATGCCGGCCATGGGTTCGTCGAGCAGCAGGACTTCCGGTTCCTGGCACAGGGCCCGCCCCAGTTCCACCCGCTTCTGGACCCCATAGGGCAGGTTTCCCACCAGGTGCTTCCGCCATTTCTCCATCTCCAGGAAATCCAGCACTTCCTCCACATGCCGACGGTTCTCGGATTCCTCGGGGTCGAAATAACCGAGCAACGCGTTGTGCAGGAACCCGGAAAGGTAATGATGATGGCGCCCCAGGAGCATGTTGTCGACCACGTTCATGTTCTTGAACAGCTCGACGTTCTGGAAGGTCCGGGCTATGCCCAGCTTGGCGATCTGGTCCGGCCGCAGTCGGGATATATCCCGGCCCCGGAACCGTATTTTCCCCCGGCTCGGCTTGTAAAACCCGCTCACGCAGTTCAAAAGCGACGTCTTGCCGGCGCCGTTGGGTCCGATGACGGCGTACAACCGCCCGGCCCCGATGTCCAGGGAAACCTGGCTCAGCGCCTGAATGCCTCCAAAATTGAGGGAGAGATTATCGATTTCCAAAATGCCCATTGACCCTCGCCCGACCTCCTTTGTCCCGATAAAAAACCAGTTGAATCATGCCCGGCCGGTTCTAGGACAACCACCGCTTGCGGCGCTTGTAATGCTTGACCTCGGAAAAGCTCTTTCTTTCGAGCCCGTCCTTCATCCCCAGGTAGAATTCCTTGACGTCCTCGTTTTCCATCAGCTTATGGCTGGGACCATCCAGGACGATTTTTCCGTTTTCCATGATGTAGCCGTATTCCGAGGCTTCCAGGGCCATGAAGGCGTTCTGCTCCACCAGCAGGATCGAAACCTTTTCCTCGCGATTGATCCGCTTGATGATATCGAATATCTCGGAAACCAGCATGGGGGCCAGGCCCAGGGACGGTTCATCGAGCATCATCAGGGACGGCTTGGCCATCAGGGCCCGCCCAATGGCCAACATCTGCTGTTCCCCGCCGCTGATATACCCGGCCTGGATTTTCAAGCGGTTTTTCAAGGCGGGAAAATACGACAGGACCATTTCGAAATCGCGCTGGACTTCGCCGCGCCCCCCCTTGCGGGTGTGAGCCCCGACCCGGATATTCTCCTCCACGGTCAGGTCGGCGAAAATACGCCGCCCCTCGGGAACCAGGGTTATTCCCCGGCGCACGATTTCCTGGGGCGGCAAGCCGTGGATGGGACGGTCGTTCCATTCGATGGTCCCCTTCATGATCTCCCCGTCCTCGTATTCGATTACCCCGGCAATGGCGCGGAGCGTCGTGGATTTCCCGGCGCCGTTGGAGCCCAGAAAGGCCACGATGCCGCCGGTGGGAGCTTCCAGGGAGATGCCGCGTAGAACAAGGATGATATCGTTGTAGACGACTTCTAGATTATTTACCCGCAGCATGGTCGAATTACTCCTGCACGGTATCGGGATGGAACCTTCGTTTCCGGGCCGGGCCGGTGGGGTTGCCTGATTTTGTATGTAAATGTAGGGTGAAACTTACCGACGATGGTCGGTTGAAGTCAAGATGTTTTTGAAAAAATTTAAATATGTCAGCAATTTTAAATTATTAGTAAAACATACTAACCTGTCCGCCGCGCCTGGCCCCGCCCGCTTTTCAGCCGCCTGACTAATTAAGAAGGACATCCACAATTACCACAATTAAGACTAATTAAGAAGGACATCCATTACTACGTTCAACCCGAAGCAAAGCATAATCAGTAGGACATCCAAAATTTTCGTCCACTCGAAGGGAAGGGGAAAGCCGACGGGTATATCCAGCGCGTCGACCCCGCGCCCTCGACGGGTGGGAGGGCCGAGGCGAAAGGGCGAATTAGGAGCAACCCACGAGAATCCGGCGCGAGGCGTCGCGGCCAGACAAAACCGACGGGCGGCCGACGCCGGGGGACAAGACCCTTCCCGGCTCGCGCGGGGCGCGATTCACGATCCGGCGCCCATAATAAAAAAGGCCTCCCCGACCAAGCCGGGGAGGCCATGAAGGCGCAAGAACGGTTTAAAAAGCGTAGGAAATGCCCACGGAAAAAACCGGGTAAAAAGAGTACCGCGCGCCCTCGTCCTCGATCCTGTCTTCTTCCTTGTTAACGTTGGCGATAAGGCCGGCGGTCCGGGGAGAAGCGCCGCCCTTCACGCTCAGGTTGGCTTTGGGACGGCCAAGATAGGCCGCGCCGCCGTCAACGTGCCACCGCCAATTATCGGTGATTCGGCCCAGATAGCCGAGCCCCAGGAAGGGCGCCAAGGAGTTGTACTTGACGGTTCCGTCCAAGGTCCCGACTTCCCAGCCGTAATAATGGGTCCCGTTGATTTTGATGCTTTTGCCGTATTCGGGAGTGCTTTTGATGTCCACGTTCATGTTGTTGTAGAAAACGCCGCCGCTGACCCGAAAGCCGACGTCGGTGACCGGATACCAATCCAGCAGGGCCCCGGCTGAAAACATGTCCAGTTTGGTTTTGTAGTCGATGTCGGAAACGGTGTATTCCTGAAAGCTAGTCTTGGGGACGCCTTCGGCCATCACCCGGAACCCGAAATTTCCATCCACCTTGCCCCAGAATTCGGCCCCGGGGCCCAAGGTGGTCATCTGAATTCCCACACCCCCCTCGAAACCGAAAGCCGGGACCGTCGCCAATCCGAACGCCAGGAGGGCGCCTAGAAGAAACGCAATAACAGTGTTTTTTTTGGCCATAATTCCCCCAATTTTTTTTTTAATCTCTTTCGAGCCGGCGCGAGCGGTCCATTTCCCCGGACCGTTATTCTCCGCCGGAAATAAAACTACCGTAAGGCCGTTTCAATTGTCAAGGCGGCCCGGGCGACCTGGAGGCCAAAAACAGATAAGGGGCCGAGTTTCCATGACAATACGGGAACTCGCCCCCTTTACATTTCCCCGGTCCAGGGTCCGGCGGCCGACCCCTGGACCATTTTACTAGATGGCGTCCGTTCCCCGCTCGCCGGTCCTGATGCGGACCGCTTCCTCCACGGGCAGGACAAAAATCTTCCCGTCGCCGATCTTGCCGGTGCTGGCCGCGTCCTTTATCGCCGCGATTATCTTCTCGGTCTTGTCGTCGCCCACGACAATCTCGATTTTAATCTTGGGCAGGAAGTCCACCACGTATTCGGCGCCCCGATAAATTTCCTTGTGCCCTTTTTGCCGCCCGAAACCCTTCACCTCGGTCACCGTCATGCCTTCGATGCCCACCGCGGATAAGGCGTCCTTGACTTCCTCCAGTTTGAACGGCTTGATAATGGCTTCAATCTTTTTCATGCTTCCTCTCCCTTTACAACTGATACCCTGTTTCGCTGTGGAGGCTCAAATCGAGTCCCTTGACTTCGTCTTCCAGACTCACCCTGAGTCCTCCGGTCAGAGCGCCCACCACCTTCAGTATAATTAAAGTCATGACGAAACAGAAGATAATTGTGGCCGCCACGCTCAAAGCCTGGATTCCCAGTTGCGCCGGGTTGCCGAAAAACAGTCCGTTCACCCCGCCGATGGATTCGCTGGCGAACAGCCCCGTGGCCAAGGCCCCGAAGGCCCCGCCCACGCCGTGGATGCCCACCACGTCAAGGGAATCGTCGTACCCGAACTTGCCCTTGAGCATTATGCCCCCATAACAGATCACCCCCGCCGCCAAACCGATTATCAAGGATGACATCGGTCCCACGAAACCGGCCGCCGGCGTGATCGCCACCAAGCCGGCCACGGCGCCGGAAGCGGCGCCCAAGGTCGTGGGCTGGCCCCGGTGACGCCATTCCGCCGCGGTCCAACTGACCGCCGCCGCCGCCGCCGCGAGGTGCGTCGCCACAAAGGCGCTCGCCGCCAGGCCGTTGGCCGCCAGGGCGCTGCCGGCGTTGAACCCGAACCACCCGAACCAGAGCAGCCCCGCCCCGAGTATGGTCATGGGCAGGTTATGCGGAATAAAGGCATCATGGGGATAACCCTTTCTCTTGCCTATGACCAAAACCGCCGCCAACGCCGAGGCGCCGGAACTCATGTGCACCACCGCCCCGCCGGCGAAGTCCAGGGCGCCCATCTTGGCCATCCAGCCGCCTCCCCACACCCAATGGCACATGGGGGCGTAAACCAGGGTTATCCAGAAAATAACGAACAGAATAAAGGACGAAAATTTCATCCGCTCGGCGAACGCCCCGGTGATCAAGGCCGGCGTGATGACCGCGAACATGCACTGGAAAACCATGAAGGCCAGGTACGGTATGGTCGATCCTTCCGCCGGCTCCATCCCGACGCCCGACAGACCCAGGAATTCCAAACCGCCGATGATCCCCCCCAGGTCATGACCAAAGGAAAGGGAAAAACCCCACAGCACCCAGACGATGGTGACCAACCCCAAACAGATGAAGCTGTGCATGATGGTGCCTAAAACGTTCTTGCTCCTCGCCATGCCGCCGTAGAAAAGCGCCAGGCCGGGAGTCATCAACATGACCAGCGCCGCCGAAATCAGGACAAAAGCCGTGTCGCCCGTGTTCATTCCCCAATACCTCCCGAAATAAGTTTGGCGCATACATTGCAACAAGCATACCAGGGCAACGCAAAAAAACACTTATTAAAATCAAGCAGTTAAATAATAACGCTTTTCAGTTAAAAACAGCGATGAAATACATTTTCGTAGGATAACCCCCCGAAACCGACATTTGTGTCGTCACGGGCCGCCCGGGGGGAAAAGAAACCCGAATCCCGGCTTGGATATCGCGGCGGTGTTAAGTTAAGAGAAGGACATCCATGGCGCCAGGCTGACAGAAGGACATCCATTGGGCTACCAAGCAACTTTTATTCATGGCATCCAAATCATGTTAACCGAAAAAGAAGGATCAATTCGAAATGGATGTCCCTAAGACACGAGGGCGGGTGCAATCAAGTCCTAGTGGATGTCCGTAAACAAAAGGACATCCATTGTAATATCGCTGGTTCCCAAGCTCTAGCTTGGGAACCCGAGAAGGGGAAGCTCTAGCTTCCCCACTTTATCCGGAAAGCACCCAAGGGGAATCAACGCGGCGGTTCCATCCCGTAGTCGTAGGGCGGCCGTGAACCTCTCGATATTCCACGGTTTAAAAGTTCATCCGTCTCGTTGAACAGAGATCTGACGGCACACCGGGTAAGGTCTATCATCTGGCCTGCGATTTTGGGCGGGGCGGGGGCTCAACATCTCTAGAGTGAGGAAGCTGGAGCTTCCCTGGCCGAGGTTCCCAAGCTAGAGCTTGGGAACCA
>JAZDGM010000099.1:0-22701 GCA_043806915.1 Pseudomonadota bacterium
GTGGCCAGGGGCGAAATTCCCCGGGCCATGCTGCCCGTCTGCGTCACCCTGGCGGCTTCCACCTTCATGCCCCTGCACACCCTGATGGAAGCCGGCCGGAACTTTCCAATCGTCATCTCGGCCATGAACCGCATCCAGGCCATTCTCCTGGCCGAACCGCCGGTGGTGGACCTGGTCGTGGACCCGCCTCCCGGCCCCCTGGAACCGCGCCTCGGGTTCAAGAAGGTCGGCTTTCGATACCAACCACACCTGCCGGCCGCCCTTGAAGAAGTAACCTTCGATATCGCTCCGGGCGAGACGGTCGCCCTGGTCGGCCATTCCGGCGCCGGCAAGTCCACCTGCGCCAACCTGCTCTTGCGCCTCTGGGACGTCGGCCAGGGCCGCATCGCCATCGGCGGCCATGACCTGAGGGACTTTCCCCAGGAATACCTGCGCGGGCTCATCGCCTACGTCCCCCAGGACGTCTACCTGTTCAACCGCTCGGTCCTGGAAAACATTCGCCTGGGACGGAAGGAGGCGAGCCTGGAACGGATAACGGAAGCGGCGCGGACCGCCCAGGCCCTGGATTTCATCCAGGCCTTGCCGGACGGGTGGTCCACGATCATCGGCGAGCGCGGGGTCCTTCTTTCCGGAGGGCAACGTCAACGGATCGCCATCGCCCGGGCCATGCTCAAGGACGCCCCACTCCTCGTGCTCGACGAGGCGGTCAGCAACCTGGACGCCGAAAGCGAATTCGCCCTCCGGACGGCCATCGCCGCCGCGGGCCGGGGTCGGACGACCCTGATTATCGCCCACCGGCTGTCCACGATCAGAAGCGCCGGGCGCATCATCGTCCTCGACCGGGGCCGGGTCGCGGAGACTGGGACCCACGAGGCGTTGGTTGAAAAAAACGGCGTGTACGCGCGGTTGATCACGTCCCATCGATCCGGGATCATCGACTGACGCGGTCGGACCGGGGGCCTAAACCGAAGCCGGGCGATGAAACCCGCGTCATTATTAGGCCCCCGCTGTTTTCACATTGACAGTAAAATCAGGACGTGGTATCGATGCGTCGAATCAGGGCCAGGAAGGCCGCCTTTAAATCGACAAAACATAAAAAATCCAAGGCCACGAAGGCTAAATCCCCGACTAACTGGGAAGGGGCAAGGTTTTCGCGGCCTTTTTTACGCCCCTGTTCCCAAATAATAGACAGGAGGCCTTTATGAAGCGATTTTTCACGTGGTTGTCGGTTGTCGTTCTGTTTCTTTTCACGGTCCTGGCGGTTTCGGAGGCCCGGGCCGAACCCGGGACCCTGGTTTACTCCTGGGACAGCAACGTCGGCCCCTTGAACCCCCACCTTTATTCCCCCAGCCAGATGTTCGCCCAGGCCATGGTTTACGAGCCCCTGGCGCGCTATGGCCTGGATGGGAACATTCACCCTTGCCTGGCCGAAAGTTGGCAGGTGTCGAAGGACGGCAGGGAGTACACCATCCAATTGAGACCCGGCGTGGTCTTCTCGGACGGGACCCCCTTCAACGCCGAGGCGGTCAAGAAAAACATCGAGACCGTCCTGGCCAACGGCAAGCGCCATGACTGGCTCGAACTGGTCCATCAAATTCAGAAAACCGAGGTCGTGGACGATCACACGGTCAAGATCGTTCTGAAGGACCCGTATTATCCCTTTTTACAGGACACGGCCCTGGTCAGGCCCTTTCGATTCCTAAGCCCCGCCGCCTTTCCCGACAGCGGAAATACCGCCGACGGCCTCAAGGCCCCCGTCGGGACCGGTCCCTGGGTCCTGAAGGAAACTAAACTGGGGGAATATGACCTTTTTGTCAGAAATGAAAAATACTGGGGACCAAAACCAAAAGTCGAAAAAATCCTGGTCAAGGTCATCCCGGACCCCAATACCAGGGCCGTGGCCTTTGAAACCGGGGAAATCGACCTGATATACGGCGACGGACAGATCAGTCTGGACACCTTCGACCGTTTCCGGAACGACCCGCGTTACAAGACCCTGGTTTCACAACCCCTGGCCACCCGGGCCGCAGCCCTAAACAGCGCCCGCGGGGCCTTGAAGGAGTTGGCGGTCCGCCGGGCCATTCAACACGCCGTGGACAAGGACGCCATGGTCAAGGGCGTGTTTCTGAACACGGAAATCAAGGCCGACGCCCTGTATTCAAAGAATATTCCTTACTGCGACCTGGGACTGAAACCTTATGCGTGCGATCCGGCCGAGGCGGCCCGGCTGCTGGACGAAGCCGGTTGGAAGCTTCAACCGGGCGCCGCTTTCCGTTCCCGGGACGGACAGGAACTGGCCGTGGACCTCTGCTTCCTGGGCGCCAACGCCGTCATGAAGGCCGCGGCCGAGGTCTTGCAAAGCGACCTTCAGAAAGTCGGCGTCAAGGTCAACCTCCTGGGCGAGGAAGACGACTCCTTCTACAAGCGACAGAAGGAAGGGGAGTTCGACCTAATCTTCAACGACACCTGGGGTCCGCCCTACGAACCGCATTCCTACCTGAGTTCCTGGCGCGTGCCGTCCCACGCGGACTTCAGGGCCCAGTCGGGCCTGCCCATGAAAAAAGAGATCGACGCGGATATCGGCCGCGTCCTGGTCACCGTCGACGAAGCCGAACGGGCCGCGTTATATCGTAAAATCCTGACCACCATTCATGAACAGGCCGTGTACCTGCCTCTCAGCTACACCACCGGACTGCTCGTGCATGGTCAAAACCTCGAAGGCGCGGCATTCGGGTCCACTCAATACGAAATCCCCTTCGAAGCCATGATAAAAAAATAACGTTCTTCTCCCAGGGGCCGGGACCTTCTCCGGCCCCCCCGAGACGGGGATTCGATATGTTCAAATATGTTCTTCGCAGGATGCTGATCCTGATTCCCCTGTTGCTGGTCGTCTCCCTCCTGGTTTTCCTGACCCTGAGAATGGGCGAGAACGACCCGGCCATGTCCTATTTGCGCTTGTCGCAACTACCGCCCACGGACGAAGCCCTGGCCCATGCCAGGGAACAGCTCGGCCTGAACCGTCCCGTGGCGGTCCAGTATTTCGACTGGCTGGGCAAGGCCCTGCGCCTGGATTTCGGCGTCTCGTACGTGACGGGAGCGCCGGTGACCGAACGCCTGTTGTATTATCTTCCCAACACTCTGTACCTGGGGGGCGTCTCCCTGGTCCTGACGCTGCTGCTCAGTTTTCCCCTGGGAATATATTCGGCCCTGAAAAAGGACCGCTGGCCGGACCAAGCCGTCAGGGCCTTGTCCTACGTGGGCGTGTCCACGCCGAGCTTCTGGCTGGGGTTCCTGCTGGTTTTCGTCTTTTCCGTAAAACTGGGCTGGCTTCCGCCCCTGGGCAAGGGCGGGTTGTCGCACGTGATCATGCCCGCCCTGACCCTATCCCTGATGTCCATGTGCATCAACACCAGGCTGATCCGCGGCAGCATGCTGGAACAGATGTTCACCCGCTCGGTCCTGTACGCCAGGATTCGCGGCGTGCCGGAAAAGTGGGTGATCGGCCGTCATGTGATGAAAAATTCCCTGATACCCGTGGTGACGGCCGTGGGCATGCACATCGGGGAAATGATCGGCGGCTCCGTGGTGGTGGAAATGATCTTCGCCTGGCCCGGGGTGGGCCGGTACGCGGTGTCCGCGATCTTCAACCGCGACTTTCCGGTCATGCAATGCTTCATCCTGATGATGACCGCCTTGTTCGTAATATGCAACCTCGGCGTCGATATACTGTACGCCTGGCTAGACCCGCGCATCCGATACGAGGGAGGCTCAACGAAATGAACACGCTAAAAAAACTGTTCAGGCGAAAATTGACTTGGTTCGCCCTGCCGATGATCCTGGCCATTCTGCTAATGGCCGCGTTCGCCCCCTGGATCGCGCCCCACCCGCCCGACCAAGTGGACCTGGGCCAAAAATTGCTCTCCCCCAGCCGGGGCCATTGGCTGGGGACCGATCACCTGGGCCGGGACATTCTATCCCGTCTTATCTGGGGCGCCCGGACCTCCATGGGCTCCGTTTTCATCATCATCAATTTGACCGTTCTCTTCAGCCTCGTGGTCGGGTGCGTCTCCGGGTTCCTCGGCGGCTGGGTGGATTCGCTGTTCATGCGCGTCTGCGAGGTCTTTCTAACCTTTCCGACCTTTATTCTGGCCATGTTCCTGATCGGGGTCCTGGGCACGGGCATCGTCAACGTCATCCTGGCCATTGTGCTCACGCACTGGGCCTGGTACGCCCGCATCATCCGCGGCCTGGTCCTGAGTCTGAGGAACCGGGAGTACATCCTGGCTTCCCGGATCGCCGGCTCCCCAACCTGGAAGATAATCATCCAACATATCGTCCCGCCGGTCATGGCCCAACTGGTCATCCTGGCCACCTTGGACATAGGCCACATGATGCTGCACGTTTCCGGACTTTCCTTTCTGGGGCTCGGCATTCAGCCCCCCACGCCCGAATGGGGAGTCATGATCAACGACGCGCGCCAATACATCTGGACCAGGCCGGAACTGATCATGTATCCGGGAATGATGATCTTCCTGGCCGTCCTGGCCTTCAACATACCCGGGGATGTCCTGCGGGACAGCCTCGACCCGGTCGCCCAAGCGGAAGGGGCCTGACATGTCCACGCCAAACATCCTGACGGTCGGGAATCTATCCCTGGAGCTTGACGCCGGGAAAGAAAAAACCCGGCTGGTAAAAGACGTCGGCTTTCAAATCGCCAAGGGGAAGGTCCTGGGCCTGATCGGGGAAAGCGGGTGCGGAAAGTCATTGACCTGCCTGTCGATCATGGGACTGCTCCCTCCTCGCGTCCACCAGGTGGGCGGAGAAATATTCCTGGAGGGTCGCGCCCTGGGCAAGTTGGGGCCGGCGGAAAAACGCTCCCTCAGGGGCAAGACCGCGGCCATGATCCTGCAAAACCCGCTCAGTTGCTTCGATTCCGTCTTTTCTATTCGGCATCATTTCCGGGAGACCCTGGCTTCCCACCAGGCCGCCACCCCCGAGGAAGCGGACCGCGCCGCTCGGGAAGCCCTGGGTGAGGTCGGGTTCGAGGACCCCGCGGCCATGCTGGACCTCTACCCCTTTCAGATGAGCGGCGGCATGCTCCAGCGGGTCATGGCGGCCCTGGCGGTGATGATGAACGTCTCCCTGCTGATCGCCGACGAACCGACCACGGACCTGGACGTTGTTTCCCAGGCGCGCATCCTCGACCTGCTGGCCGGCTTTCGCGACGACCGCGGCATGTCCATGTTGCTGGTCACCCACGACCTGAGCGTGGTCGCCCGGCTGGCCGACGAAGTGGTGGTAATGAAGGACGGCGCCATAGTGGAATCGGGCCGAGTCAGGGACATCTTCCGGGCCGCCCGTCATCCGTACACCAAGGCCCTGCTGCAAGCCCACTCGAGCCTGTATGGCCCCGAGCTGAAAAAGCTCCTCGACCGGCCGGTTGAAAACCCGCGGACCGCGGCCGCGGCCGGCTAGGAGAAAGACATGAACCTATTGGAACTGAAAGGCATTTATAAATCGTACCGCCGAGGCGGCTTATTCGGAAGCAGGGACCGGTTCGAGGCTCTCAAGGGCGTGGACCTCGACCTGGAACGGGGTTCCTGCGTCGGCCTCCTGGGGCGAAGCGGGTCCGGCAAGAGCACCCTGGGCCGGATCGCCCTGGACCTTGAACCTCCCGACGCCGGGGAAGTCCTGTTTCTGGGCCGTCCCGTCCGGACCATGACCAAGGCACGATATCGCGAATTCAGAAAAAACACCCAGGTGGTCTTCCAGAATTCCCTGGGCTCCACCAACCCCAGGTTCACCGCCGGACGGATCGTCGCCGAGCCCATTCTCAATTTCGAATCGCCCGGCCCGGTGGTCTTGAAAAGAAAAATAGGAGACCTTCTCGAAAGGGTGGGGCTTTCCCCGTCCGACGCCAGTAAATATCCGCACCAGTTCAGCGGTGGAGAACTACAGCGGGTGTGCATCGCCCGGGCCATCGCCTTGAACCCCATGCTGATAGTTTTGGACGAGGCCGTCAGCAGCCTGGACATGCTCATCCAGGCCAAGGTCCTCGACCTCCTGCTCGACCTGCGACGGGAACTCGGCGCCACCTTTCTTTTCATCTCCCACGACCTCCGGGTCCTGTTGAAGGTCTCCGACCGGCTGGCGGTCATGCATGAAGGCCGCTTGGTCGAGCAGTCCGACAACATGGAGGAATTGGACCGCTTCAGCCATCCGATGTTCACGCGGCTGATCGACTCGATTCTTCCCCCCGCGCCGGCCGGTCTGTAAACAGACAACCTCGACCAAGTCCGGTCCACGCTCGACGCGCCGGCCTCCCGCGGCGCCCCGACTTCCGGGACGCCGCGCCGTTTCGTTGAGCCAAAAGATTTTTTGACTTATTTCCAAGCATGGGGTTATAATTAACAGCTTACGAAAGGGAAGGCGCCCCATGCTTGGGATAGAAAATTTTTGGTTGTTCTTGGCCGCCGGGTTGGCCCTGAATTTCACTCCCGGGCCGGACATGCTTTATGTGGCCACCCGGAGCGCGGCCGGCGGCCGCACGGCCGGCCTGGTCTCGGCCCTGGCCATCGGGACGGGCAGCATCTTTCACACCGCGGCCGCGGCCCTGGGACTGTCCGCCCTGGTCATGTATTCGGCCTGGGGCTTCGAACTGGTCAAATGGGTCGGGGTGGGGTACCTGATTTTCCTGGGCGTCAAGGCTTGGCTCGAATCCCGAACCAACGCCCCGACCGGCGGGAGCGCCGCCGAACCCCTAGGCAAAATCTTTCGGCAAGGAGTGGCCGTCAACGTCCTGAATCCCAAGGTCGCCCTGTTTTATCTGGCTTTTCTGCCCCAGTTCGCCGATCCGTCGTCTCCTCTTTTCACCCGGCAGATACTATTCCTGGGCTTGGTTTTCATCACCACCGGGACCATGGTCAACAGCTTGGTCGGCCTCTTTTTCGGCCGGGCCGGACAATGGCTGAAAAAAAGGAAAGCCGCCCGGCTTCAGGCCCGCCTTACCGGAAGCATGTTCATCGCCTTGGGCCTGGGGCTGGCCCTGGCCGGAAAAGATTGAAACCGTGGAGCGCATGACGGAAAAAAGAAATATTTTGTTTGATCCACCCGCCGCACTGGTCATCGAGGGAACAGGGCTGGCCTGGAACCCTTCCGGCCGGACCGCCCTCGAAAAATTCGCCGCCCGGAGAATGGAGGCCCTCCACCTGGGGACGCCCTCCGATTATCAAAGGCTTCTGGAAACCGACCCCGAGGAATGGGACCGTTTGATACCCAAGCTGACCGACAACCGGACCGGCTTTTTTCGAAACATGTCCCAGTTCGAGGCCCTGGAAATACTCTGGAACAACCAGGCCCAGTACCTGGAAGAGAGAAAGTTGACCATGGTCAGCCTGGGCTGCGGCACGGGGGAGGAATTATATTCCTTGTGCATCCACGTCCGGGAATCGGGGCTGACCAACAAGGGCTGGCTGGTGGAGACCTTTGGAGCGGATATCAACCCCGAATCCATCGACCAGGCCCGCTCGGGGCTCTATTCTCCCCAGGACCTGGAAATATTGGGGCGAGCCCGGGTTCATAGATGGTTCCGCCCTCACGCCGGCAAGCTTAAGGCCCGCGACATTCTTCAGGAAATGGCTTCCTGGTCGGTTTTCAACCTGATCGCCCCCGACGAGTGGCCCTGGCCGGAAATCGCCGGTCGGGTCGACGTTCTGCTGATGCGCAACGTGTTGTCCGGCCTGGCGCCGGAAGCGGTGCGAAAGGCCGAGGAGCTGGCCGCCAGGCTGTTGGCGCCGGCCGGAATACTGGTTTCCGAACCGACGGAAGGCCTGGCCCTCGATCCGAGCCGGTTCTCGCCGGAACGCTTGAGCGGTTTGATCTTTCACCGCCGCTTGGACAAAAAAGTCAAGGCCAACCCCGGCCGCGCCTCCCGTCGCTCCCCAAGGGACCAAGCCCGGACTTCCCGCCAAGTCACCGCGCCCTCCCAGGGCGAACCCCTGAAAATGGCTATCCTGTTGATTCTCGACCAGGGTCGCCGGGAACTGGAAGCGGGGCGGTATGAGCAGGCCTTTCCCTACTGGGAGGAAGTCCAGGAAGCGGCGGCCGCGCAAGGGGAAATTTCCGGGGAAGCCCTGGGGCTCGCGGCCCGGACTCATCTGTTTCTGAATCGGCCCCGGGACGCCGAGGAACTGGCCGGCCGCGTCAACTCCTTTTCGGAGGAACGGCCCTGGTGCCACATGCTCCAGGGAGAGGCCCGCCGGAAGCTCGGTCGGGACCGGCAGGCCCGGGAATCCTGGCTGCGGGCCGAGGAGATGCTGTCCAGGGCGCCGGAATGGCTGGCGGAACCCTATTTCCGGCTCGACCCGATTTACGACGCTCCCGGTCCGGACGGGCCGCTCGGCTTGGTCCGACGACTCCTGGCCGAACTGGATAATCCCGAATCGAGGTGAAATGATGGAAAACCAGATGGAAGAACTGGCCGACCTCCTGGCCGACGAGGAAACCGTTCTGCGGGGGTATATCGTCGTCAAGGGAGTGAAGGTCATGGGACATAAATTCATGGGCCCGGATCGAACCTTGAGCCTCAGTTTCGCCAAAAACGCGGAATCCATCGACGACGAAAACGTCCTGGTCTGCATGGTGGAAAAGGCCCGGGGCAAGGCGCCCTTGATCTACCCGGTGGTTTCCAAGCCCGGGGACGACGACTGATTTTTTTCCGGACCGACGAGGGGTCCGAAACACGGCCGGGAACCAAGAAACGACCAAGGAATTCCGACCGGCAACCTTACAGCGGAGTGCGACCATCCCATGCGATTTCTATTAGTGAATCCATTCTATCCTGTCTCGGAATGCCCTTCCCCTCCCCTGGGCCTGTCCTTTCTGGCCGCGGCCCTGGAGCGGGCCGATATCGAAACCAAAATTCTGGACCTGGTGGTGACGCCCTACAGCCGGGACAGGCTGCAAAAGGTCATCGAGGACTTTTCCCCGGACATCATCGGTTCCACGGCCGTGACCATGACCTATGATTTCGCGGCGGGCCTGATAAGGGACGTCAAGGCCCTGGCCCCGGAAATCAAGACCGTCATGGGCGGGCCCCACGTCACTTTCTGCGCCGCCGAAACCATGGCCCTGCTGCCGGAACTCGATTTCATCGTCATGGGGGAAGGCGAGGAAGCCATTGTGCAGCTCACCCGCGCCGTGGAGCGCGGCCGGGGCTTCGAGGAGATCGAGGGGCTGGCCTTTCGCCGGGACGGCCGCGTCGCGATCACGGGCGTTCGGACCCCGGGCCTGGACGTCAACGACCTGGCCCCGCCCGCCCGGCATCTCGTGCCCCTGGGCCGGTACCGGGCCATGAACCTGGCCATCGGCATGACCACCAGCCGGGGCTGCCCCTTTAACTGCATTTTCTGCGTGGGACGCAAGATGGTCGGGGCCAAGGTCCGGTACCGCGACCCCCTCAAGGTGGTGGACGAACTCGAATACCTCGGGTCCCTGGGGTTTCCCCAGGTCAACATCGCCGACGACCTCTTCACGGCCAATAAAAAGCACTGTTTCGGCGTATGCGACGAAATCCTGCGCCGGGGCCTGAAAATCAAATGGACGTCCTTCGCCCGCGTCGACACCGTGGTCCCGGAAGTCATGGTGCGCATGAAGGAAGCCGGGTGCACCGCCGTCAGTTTCGGGGTCGAAACCGGCAACCCGCAAATCATGAAAACCATCAAAAAGGGCATCACCCTCGAACAGGTGGAAAAGGCCGTCAAAATGTGCGCGGACGCGGGCATTCTGCCGCACGCCTCCTTCATTCTCGGCCTGCCCGGGGAAACCCCGGCCACGGTCGAGGAAACAGTGGCCTTCGGGGAAAAGATCAAATCCTACGGCACGGCCTACGGATTCCATCTCCTGGCCCCCTTCCCCGGGACCGAGATCCGGGACAAGGCCGAGGAATACGGCATTCGGGTCCTGACCAACGACTGGACCCAGTACCACGCCAACCGGGCCATCGTGGAAACCCCCGAGGCGCCGGCGGCCCTGCTGGACGCCGTGGCCGGCAAGTGGGAAAAGGAGTTCCAGGATTACCTGGTTCTCATCAAGGAAAAGATGAAGCTGGGGACCGCCACGGAAGAGGAAGCCTGGCCCCTGGTCAACCTGGAACGGACCGTCCTGATCTACGACCTGATGATGGACGAATTCATGGAGAAAAAAGCCTCCTGGCCCGCCGCGGAAACTCCCGGCGACGAACAGGCCCTCGACCGGCTCATCTCCCTGGCCGCCGAACACGCGGGCAAGGACCGGACCATCGCCGAGGGCGCCTTCAAAAACGCCTTCGAGAAAAACAACATCAGGCGCCGGGATGAAAATGGGCGGCTTCGCTGGGAATGGGTGGATTACCTGTGAGCGCCGGTCCGATCGCGCCGGGAAAAGCCGGGACCGACCATCGCCCCTTGAACCATGACCTGATCAGGCGCACCAAGGGGTTCATGGACCAGGACGAAGGCTTGAGGTTGCATGACGTCGCCCTGGAAGCGGCGGCCCTGGGGCCGTGCCTGGAAATCGGCGGCTATTGCGGCAAGTCGGCTCTGTATCTCGGGGCGGCGGTGAAGGAAAAAGGCGGCGTGCTTTTTTCCATCGACCACCATCGCGGGTCCGAGGAACAGCAGCCCGGAGAGGAATATTTCGATCCGGAACTCCTGGACCCGGTTTCCGGCCGGATCGACACCTTCCGCTTTTTCCGCCAAACCCTGGAAGCAGCCGGCCTCGAGGACACGGTCGTTCCCATTGTTTCTTCCAGCCAGGCGGCCGCCCGGATGTGGAACGGTCAACTGAGTTTGGTCTTCATCGACGGCGGGCACGCCTTTGAAACCGCGTACACCGATTACGCCTCCTGGGCCTGCCATTTGGTTCCGGGAGGCTTTCTCCTGTTTCACGACCTGTTCGAGCGCCCCGAGGACGGGGGCCAGGCGCCGTACAACGTTTATAAATTGGCCCTGGCTTCCGGCCTGTTCGAGGAACTCCCCCGCACCAAGTCCCTGGGCGTCCTCAAAAGAGGGTTCGACCCCAAGGTTTTAAGATAGGAAAATGTTGGGTTGCGCCGGAAAACGCTCCGCCGAGGACGATTCCTCCGGGCCGGCTAACCCAACCGACATGACCGCAGGCCATGTCGGTCACAACAACCAATGAAAATGCCCTTCGGGCATTTTCATACAAACCTACTTTCCTCGCTAAATCAATTTGTTGTAGGGTGTGCAACGCGCACCATCCCCTACTCCGCTTCCATGCCTTTTACCTGCATCGACAAATGGGTTCCCCCGTCTGGCGAAACCCAGCGCCCCCGGACCGCCCCGGGAGCGCGTTTTAGGGCAATTCCTTCAAAAAACCCCACAACGTGAACAGGGCCAGGGCGCCTGACCGGTCCATGATCAAGCGTCTCGGCCCGCCCAGGGGCAAATCCCGGCGGCTTTGCCGGCCGGTCCGGTCGCGGACCAGTATTTCGATCATGGCCTGGCCGTCCTGGTCCACATTTCCGGAAACAACCAGGGCCACGTCGGCCTGGAAATCCGCCAGGGCCTTTTCGGCCAGTTCCGCCGCCGGCAGGGGCTTTTCCAGGACCATGGCGCCCCGTAGAGTTCCCGGGTTCAACCGCCGGTTCAGCTCCGCGGCGACCGTTCCGCCGGACGGGACTTCCACCACGGCCAGGGTCAGCCCCCGGTCTTCCAGAAGCCGGGCCGTCACTCCCGGCAAGGTTTCATCCCCTTGTCCGAAGATCAGGTCGCCGATTATCGCCCGGATTTGGGCCTCGCCCTGGTCCAGCAGTTCCCGGGCCCGTTCCTCGTCGTCGGCCAGGGCCGTCAGCCGGACCTTGATCTCCCCGGGGGAAGCTTGCAGGCCGATGATCGGGTTCTTGGACGACCTGATGATCTGCTTGATCTGGTTATCGACGTTGCTTTCCCCCACCCCGCAGACCTTGAGCACCCGATTGACCAGCAGCCGCCCGCCCGGAGTGAACCTTTCCTTCAGATAAGGCAGCACGGCCTCCCGAATCAACGGCTCGGTCTCGAAGGGAACGCCGGGCAGGCAGATCAGAACGCGGCCGTCCTTTTCCGCCCGGAAGGCCGGAGCGGTGCCCCTGGGGTTGTGAATGACCTCCGCGCCCCTGGGAATATTGGCCTGCTTGCGGTTGTTGGGCGCCATTTTGTATTTCATGCGTCGAAACAGCCCTTCGATGAATTCCAGCAGGTCCGGACGCATTTCCAGTTCCACGCCCAGGACCGCGGCGGCGGCTTCCCTGGTGAAATCGTCCTCGGTGGGGCCGATGCCGCCGGTGGTGATGACGATATCGGCCCGACTCAAGGCCAGTTTCAGGGCTTCCAACATTCTGTCCCAATCATCCCCCACGGTGGTGTGGTAGGCCAGCCCGACCCCGATCTCGGCCAGGCTGGACGCGATAAAGGACGCATTGGTATCCACCAGTTGCCCCAGGACCAATTCGGACCCGATGGTCACAACCTCGGCCCAAACTTTATTTTCCAAATTCTTCCTCCATAATGATTACCCTCGACCGCGCGGTCGAGCCCGAACTCAATCCGGACAGACCAGGAAGATATCGTCGAAGACCGAGCCCAGGAGCAACAGGCCGCCGTACCGGGCGCCCACGCTGGCCCCGGAAAGGTCGCCGCCGTCGCTAAGGTACTTTTCCTCGATCCTGAACCGGTCATCCGGCCCCGGGCTGATTTTGAATATCTGGGAAGGCGCCAAGGCCGCTTGATTCAGGGAGTATCTTAAAAACGTCAGTAGTTTGGGGTGGGCGGCCGCCCAAATGTTCCCCTCCGGGTCGACGTCGAGATTATCCACTCCCGAACCGATGTCCAGGGTTTTCCGCAAGGTCAGGGCCCCCGAGTCAACGTCTCGCGAAAAAACGTCGAGGCGTCGGCCGGTGGTTTCAGCCACGTAGACGGTCCGGCCGTCGGGACTGATGTTGATCCCGTTGGCGTATGCCAGGCCGCCGGCGACCGGGATGAACTTGTCTCCATCGAAATAAAGGACCCCGGCCTTCCTCGACTTGAAAAAATCCTCCAGGGTCCGGCCGGTCTCGGAAGCCGAGCCATGGTCGTTGGTCACGTAAAAGCGGTCCGGCCCCACGGGAATAACGTCGTTGGGGCTGACCAGCAGGGTCCCGGACACGCTCCGGCGATGCACGAGGCGTTTATCGCGAACGTCGAAAATTTCGACGAACTTTCCGTCAGTACGGTGATTGACCACGAACAGGGAAATTTCCCCGGTCGGGGCGGTGTGGAGACCCAGGCCATGGGGGTGAAAATCCGCCGGGAAATCCGCCGTCAGGTCCGTCAGGACCGGTTCCGGGCCGGCGAGATCGTACCCGAAAACGGCGCCCCGGGGGCTTTTTTTACCGGCGAACAGGGTCCGAAAATCGCACGACGAGATAAAGGCCAACCCCAGGCCCGGATGGACGGTGATATCCTCGGACCCCAGGACCCCGGTCACGACCCGGCAGTTTTGGGGCGGACGAAAGACCAGGCTCTTGAACTCGCCGGCGTCATGCGCGGTGATAAGAATAAAAACGGCGACGGCCGAAACCGACGCCAGGATGGTCGCCAGAATTATCTTGGTCCTTTTACTCATGCGACGTCCTTTTTCCCGCCCGGGGTCGGCCGCCGGCCCGGATAAACTTCGCGTTCACGCGACGCGGGGCCAATGCGGGGAAGCCGGAGCTTCCCCGATTTAGGCCTCAATCCGGCGCTTGGGCGCCGGCCCGCAACCGAGCCGAGACGACCCGGCTAAAACAACATATTGAAATAGGACAGGAAATACCCGCCGGCCACGGCCGACCCGATGACTCCGGCCACGTTGGGGCCCATGGCATGCATGAGCAGGTAGTTCTTCTTGTTTTCCTGATGGCCCAGGTGATGCACGATCCGGGCGCTCATGGGCACCGCCGACACGCCGGCCGCCCCAAGCATGGGATTGAACGGCTCCTTGGAAAACCAGGACATGATCTTTCCGAAGAGAACTCCGCCCGCCGTGCCCACGCAGAACGCGGCCAGGCCCAGGAAGAGCACCATCAGGGTCCGGCCGTGCAGCACCTTTTCCGCCGGCATGGAAGCCCCGATGCCCAGCATGAGCAGGATGGTGATGATGTTGATCAACTCGTTCTGGGCGGTGTTGCTGAGCCGTTCCACCACCCCGCTTTCCCGGAACAGGTTCCCCAGGAGAAGCAGGCCCACCAGGGGCGCGCTCTTGGGAATAAGCAGGATGATAATGATCGAGGAATAGATGGGGAACAGGATTTTTTCCAGCCTCGACACCTTGCGCGGCATGGGCTTCATCTGGATCATGCGTTCCTTCTTGGACAGAAGCAGCTTGATGATCGGCGGCTGGATAATGGCGACCATGGCCATGTAGGAATAGGCCGCCGTGGCGGTGATGCCCATGATGTCCGGGGCCAGGAGGCCCGTGGTGTAGATGGTGGTCGGACCGTCCGCCCCGCCGATGATGCCGATGGAGCAGGCTTCCTTAACCGTGAAGCCCAGGGCGATGGCGCCCAGGAAGGAAGTGTAGATGCCGACCTGGGCCGCGGCGCCCAGCAGAAAGGCCCTGGGATTGGCGATCATGGGGCCGAAATCCGTCAGGGCGCCGATGCCGAAAAAGATGAACTGGGGCAGAATGGTCCAGGTGAACAGGCCGTATTTCAATATAATGCCCAGGAACCCGGCCATGCCCGGCGCCAGGTCCGGGGAAGGCGGCGTGGTCAGGCCGGTCAAGGGCAGGTTGGCCAGGACCATGCCCGCGCCGATGGGTAAAAGTTCATAGGGCTCCCATTCCTTTTTAATGGCCAGGAATATGAAGCCGAGCCCGACCAGGATCATCACCACCTGCCCGGTGGTCAAATACGCAAAACCCATTTTGATTCCAAGCATGGCCGTCTAACCTTTCTCTTGCGGGGTCTTCGGCTTCCGTTCCGCCGCCTGGACGATCTTGCCGATCAACCAGGTGAGGAAGGCCAAAAGGGACATGATGAAAAAAACCAGAAATAGGCCGTTGCCCATGATTTTTAGGGCTTCGGGCCAGCGGTTGTAAAGAATCTGGTAACCGGCCACGGAGAAGCTTCCATCCGGCCCCGGGTGCAGGACGACTATTTCCTGGGCTTTTTCAACCTTGGAAAATTCGGAGTCAAAAACCACCTTGAGGTATTCCCCCTTGGGCAGGTCTCCGAAAACGTCGATCTTTTCCACTCCGGCCGGTTTCCGGGACTTGAGTTCCCCCATGCCCGCCCGCTCGGTCATCTTACTGATCCAGGTATCCCTGGTGATTTCCTCGGTGACCAAGGCCGAGGCCAAGGAATATGATTCCTTGAACTTGCCTTGATCGAGCAGTGTCAGCAGGTTTTCCACCACCTGGGCCGCCTCGTCCGGCATTTCCGCCGGCTCGGCCCACGCCGCCGACCATCCACCCCAGAGGAGGACGGCCAGGCCCAAAAACAAAAATAGTCTGTGTTTCATCCCCGTTTTCCTCGGCGTCAATTTTTTCCCACCCAAGACGGCCTCGAAAAGACCGCCGAGAATGGTGGTCATAAAAAATACGCGCCCGAAACCATCCCCGGTGGATGTTTTCCAGGCGCGTCCTTACTTTTCGCTATGTTGTGAAAAGGCCCGGGGTCCGAAGGACGCTATCCCAGGACCATAATCACCGCCTCGGCCTCGACGGCTTCGCCTTCCTTGACTTTTATTTCCTTGATGGTCCCGGTTTCCGGAGTTACCACGGGGATTTCCATCTTCATGGCCTCCAGTATGGCCACCTCGTCGTCCTCGGTGACAGCGTCGCCGACCTTGACCAATATTTTCCACATTTTGCCGCTCATGGGCGCAGTTATTTCAGCCATTGGTTATCCTCCCTTAGATCCAATTTGGCCCTGTCTTGCCTCCGCGGGTATCCCGCCGGGCAGCGTCGCCTGTGCACGTTCATCCCCCGCTGACATGGAGCGACAAAAAAACTTCGGGAGCTTTTTTTCTCCAGCCCGATCCAAACAGGGAATTCATACCAGACAAGATACCCTTTTAATAAATAGTCAATGATCTTGTCAAGGGGTTTGAAAAATGCTTTTTCCCCGGGGGCCCTTTGACAGCGGCATCCGGTTGAGGATATTCAGGAAGATATGAAACGACTCGCTTAATACCTTTTTTCGGGTTTGGATTCGGAGACGCCTTCGGCCAGCCGCTGGCCAGGCTTCCCCAACCACCTGGAAGCGCTCCGGTCGGCCGGCCCCCAGCCCTGGCCACGCGACGGGGCGGAACAAGCCGCCGGGATCATCCTGGGACGCGGTTGAAAAAACGGACTTGATGTGGCAATCTTATAACATGTTTTTTGGAAAAAACACGCCCTTCGGAACGCCGGACAAGGTAAGCGGCATAACCAAGCATTCCCCAAAGGACCTTCGATCATGAGCAGAGAAAAAAGAAAAGCGGAACGCCGGCCTATTCAGACCCAGGTGGAATTTTTTGTCGACGCGGACATCATCAACGCCGTGGCGGTCGATTTTTCGGAAACGGGCATTCGTTTCTCCACGGAAAACCCCATTTTAATCCGGATGCGTTTCGACGCCCCGGAAGGCCGCTCGGAAAAAACCGCCCGGCTGGTCTGGGCCGGAAAAAGCCCGGAAGAACATTTTCAATACGGACTCGAGTTCATACCCGACCCCGAGGAGGAAGGACCCGACTTTTTTACTTCCTGATAAAATAGCCGGAACGACTCCGCCGTTCCGGCTTTTCCCGCCCCCTCCAAGCCGCGAGGTCGGGCGGCGGGCCAGGGAAAGGAACAATCTCTATTTTATTTCGAAAAGGTTTCCGTCAAAATCACGGATAAACAGAACGTCCCGCCCTTCCCGCGAAAAGGAGCGGACTTCCAGATTCAGGCCCCTGGCCCGCTCGATCAATCCGGGCCGGTCCGGGACCTCAAGACAGACGTGGGCCGTGTTCCCTTCTTGAATCCCCGCCCCGGGATCGAGGAAAATTTCGAATTTCATCCACTCGTTCCCGTAGTCGATCATGGAAAAACTCCGCTCCAACCCGAACAAGGCCGCCACCAGGTCGGCCGGAGCGGTCTTGGTCCGCAATTTGGCCAGACCCAACAGCCCTTGAAAAAAACGGTCGGAATTTTCCTCCGAGCGGCAGACCAGGGCCACATGGTTCAATCTCATTAATTTCGGCTCCTTCCGTCGGGAACTTACCTGGGGAAAGCTCCCTGCACGCCTCCGTCCACGGGCAGCGACGCCCCGGTGGTGGGGGTCTGGTTGGTCGCGAAGAAAACCACGGCCGCGCCGACATGCTCGGCCGTGACCTGGGCCGTGAGCAGGTTGCGCCCCTGGTAGTATTCCTGAAGCCGGCAAGGGTCCAATCCCCGGGACCGCATCCGGTCCGGCCCCACCAAGTCCCAGAGTTTCGACGAGATTTCCCCTTGCCCGAACACCGCGTCGGGATTGATCATGTTGACCCGGACCCCCAGGGGGGCCAGTTCCAGGGCCGCGATCTTACCCAATTGGTGGGCGCCCGCCTTGGTGGCGCTGTAGGCCCCGAAGGACGCTCCGGGGTCGAACACATTCTTGGAGCTGATAATCACGATATTACCGCCCAGGCCCTGGCGTTTGAATATGGGGGCCGAGGCCTTGATGGCATGGAAGGTCCCCTTGAGATTGACGGCGTAAAGCCGGTCGAGCTGGTCCGGGTCGAGGTCGGCCAGGGCGGCCACATGGGCCAGGCCGGCGTTGGGGACCAGAATATCCAACCCGCCGAGCCTGGTGGATACCAGGTCCAGGGCTTCCTCCACCTGCTTGAAATCGGTCACGTCAAAGGGGGCCGTAACCACTCGTTCCGGCCCATGACGGTCCGCCAGAATGTCCCGGACCTTGTTCAACCTCGCGAGGTCCACGTCCGCGAGGGCGACGGCGGCGCCGGACATAAGCAGCCGGTCCGCCACGCCCAGGGCGATGGCCCCGCCCGCGCCGGTGACCAGGGCCGTCTGGCCTGAAAGAGGATTCTTGTCGCCGGATTTCAATTTCCGTTGTTCCAGGAACCAATGCTCCAACTCAAAGACGTCGCCCTCGGACACCGGTCGATACCGGCCCGCGGCCGCGGCCCCGACCTTGGTTCGCACGGCGTGCTCGGCCACGTCCGCCGCGATCAGGGCTTCCTTCCTGGTCGGCCCCAGGGCGACCAGGCCGAGCCCCGCGACCAGGAAAACCCGGGGCGTCGGTTCCAGTCTTTCCGGGCGAGGGTCGAGGGCGGAAGCATGTTCCCGGAAATACCGCTCGTAATCCTCGGCGTAGGCCCCGACCCCGGCTTGGACGAGCTCTTCCAGGGCCGCGTCGTCGGACGGGACGCCGGGTAGGAACACCCATTTGTTCCTGGTCCGGATGGCGTGGTCCGGAGTCAGGACCCCGGACCGGCAGAATCCTTCGGCCCCGGCTGAAAGCGACGCCGCGACCAGGTCGGCCGCGGCCCTGATCTCCACGGCGTAACGCGGCGGATGGCAGGCATCAGCCGCGCGGCCCACCCGGCCTCGCAGGACCTGGACCAGGCGGGCCTGGTCGCGGAGGCTTGGCTCCCGGCCCCCCGGGGAGAAAACGCGGGGCGCCAGGTCCAGCCGCGCCCGGATGAAAGCCTCGGCCCGGTCCACGTATTCGATCATTTTTTCGTACGCCTCGCGGGCCGTGTCGCCGTAAGTGAAGAGACCGTGCCCGAGTATGACCAGAACCTCGGCCTCGGGATGGGCCTCGTAAAGGTTCGCCAGGGCCCGGCCCTGGGGAAACCCGGGATGAGCGTACGGCATGACCGCGGCCTTGGGCCCCAGGGCTTCCCGGATCAATTCCCCGGCCCGGTCCTGGTTGGTTAAAGCCAGGACCGCGTCCGCGTGGGTGTGGTCCACGAAGCGCCGGGGCAGAAAGGCGTGGCTCAAGGCGTCCACGGACGGCGCCGGAGCGTCCCACCGGAGACGCCTGGTCAGAAGCTGGTTCTCCATCTCCAGGTCGGACAGGGTCTCCAACTCGCGAACCCGCTTCAGCTTGTCGAGGTCGAGGGGCGTGAAGCCCTCGGGGCCGATGCGGGCCATGTCCCAGCCCGAGCCCTTGACGTATAAAACGTCCACCGGCTCGCCCCACGGGTCCCGGACCGTCAGCTTGACCGAGGTGTTGCCGCCGCCGTGCAGGACTAGGTCAGGGTCCCCGCCCAAAAGCCTGGTCGTGTAAATCCGCAGGGCCAGGTCCGGGTCGAGGCCGGGATTCGCGGCGACGAAATCCCGGGCCTGATCTTGATCGTACAGGTTTTTCACTAGGCCTTCCGTTTTTCGTCCTCGAAAATCTCGACGGCGTCGTCCACGGAGGCTTTGTGGTGCACGATGGCCCGCAAGGCCGTCATCATGGCGACGGGGTATTGATGCTGCCAAACGTTGCGTCCCAGGTTCAGGCCGATGGCGCCCTTGGACATGCCGTCGTGCACGAACTCAAAAGCCTGCCTTTCGGTCTCGACCTTGGGACCGCCGGCCATGACCACCGGGACCGGACAGCCCTCCACAACCTTGTGGAAATTCTCGCACCAGTAGGTCTTGACGATGGAAGCGCCGAACTCGGCGGCCATGCGGCAGCACAAGGACAGGTACCGGGCCTCCCGTTTTTCCAATTCCTTGCCCACGGCGGTGACGGCCATGACCGGGATGCCGTAGCGTTGGCATTCGTCCACCAGCTTGCCCAGGTTGACCATGGACTGGTATTCGTAATCCGATCCCACGAACACGGACATGCCCACGGCCGAGGCGTTCAGGCGCAGGACTTCCTCGATGCCGGTGGTGATGGCTTCCTGGGCCAGGTCCTTGCCGACCACGCTGCTTCCGCCGGAAACCCGGAGAATAATCGGCGGGCAGTCGGCCGGGTTCACGCAGGCCCGCAGCACCCCGCGGGTGACGAACAGCCCGTCGGCCAGGTGAATCAGCGGGGCAATGGTCTCGCCCGGCTTTTCCAGTTTTCGGGTCGGCCCCTGAAAATATCCATGGTCAATGGGTAGAAAAAAGCAATGGCCGTCGGCCTGAACCAGCCTGGAAAGGCGATTCTTCATTCCCCAGTCCATAAAAACATCCTCCTTGGTTGTGGCCTGCTAAGGCCCGCCCCGGCGGGGCGTTTCCATATTTTTCCAAAAAAAGGGCGCGCGGTCAATCGAAAAGGCGGGCTGAAAAAGGCGCGGCCAAGCCCGGCCGCTTCCCGGCGGCTTGGATTCGTTCGACCTCCCGGGCTAGGATGGCGGGGAAGCGGCCTTGGCCCGGCCCATTCCCCGCCATGATTTTTTGACTCGTCACTCGGGGTCGGGACGGCCCCCGTGGGTCCGTTTTTTGATTGGACCCACCGGAATGAGATAAAGCGGTTCCTCTCCCTCGGGGAGATTCAAAATGCGGACGACGTCGCCGTCGAAAAAGGCGCCGACCCCGCAGCAACCCCACCCCAGCACCTCGGCGGCCAGATAAGCCCGTTGTCCGATCCGCCCGGCTTCCAGATACGCCAGGCGCAGGGCCCGGGGACCGAACTCCTGTTCCAGGCGGCCCAGGTCGGCGGTAAGCACGAGAGTGACCATGGCCCGGCCGAGCCAGTCCTGGCTCAAGGCCGCGTCGGCCAGGGCGGGATTGAAAAAACCCTTGCGCCGGCAGGCTAGGTTATGGGACCTCTCCCGGCAGTGGTAGTACCCGTCGGGGACGTCGGCCACATGGTTGGACACGAATCCCAGGTTGGGGGTCCGGCGGGGATCGGATGTTTGCATCAGGTCCAGCAGTTTAACCAACTGCTCCCGGCTAACGGCCTTGGGGGTGAAGTTACGGCGGGAACGCCGGTTCTGCATGGCCCCCACCAAGCTTGGTCCCTCGAAGCCGGACCAATCAGGCTCGGGCATGGTCATGATCACGCCTTCGGACCGCTCCGGGGACGGTTGGGCCGACCGATGGAGCGGAGTCGACGTCAACCGGACGGCTTCGGCGATCAAGTCGAAAATCTGTTCATGGGGGGCGGTCGCCTCGGCGAGGGGAAACCTGTCCGGGGAAAAGGCCGGAATCTCCCCGGAAGTCGGAAGTTCGATCTCGCCATCCAGGCGGATCACGGCCAGGGCCGCTTCCCGGGCCGGGTCAAGGTTTAGGCCGGCGTTGATCAGGCGGTCATCGAATTCAGCCGTAAAAAGAGGGTTTAGGCCCATGGTCCGCCCGGCCAGGACAAAATTCTCCGCCGCGTGCCCGGCGTCCAGGAGGCAGTAGCGAAAGGCTCGATCCCGGTATTTCCAGGCGCTGCGAAAAAATATTCCGGTCAGGATCAGGGCCGGGGCGGGCAGACCCTCGGGAACTCCGGCCTGGAGTAATTCCAAGGAAAAATCGATGACTGAAAAATGATAAAGCCCGTCCGCCAGGCCTTCGATTCCCCGGGCCGCCAGGTAGATTTCCACCGGGTAGAGGGCGCCGGCCGAGGGCGCGGACCGGTAGAGGAAGACTTCCGGACCGTAATCGACCTTGGAAGTGAACCCGTAGGCCATGAAGAGCAGGTTGGACAAGGCCGTCAGGGACAGGGGGCGGCGGGGCGGCGCGAGTTGGTCCTTCAGTACGGCCCGGGCCGGCGCCTTGGGCAAGGTCAAGTCCCGGGGCAAGGGAATCTGAACGGCCTGGGGATAGGTCTTATAGGGGGTCGGCTTGTTGGACCAGTCCATGGCCCCGCCGCTCGCACCCGCGTGGCTGTAGACTGTCCGGCGCTGATATTGAAAGGCTTGCTCCAGGCTCACTCGACCGGCCTCCTTTCGGATTGTTCCAAAAAGGCCAGCAGTTCCCGAGCCTTTTCCAAATCCTCGCCCTGGTCCGGGCCGGATTCCCGGTCCCGTAAATATCTACGCAGGAATTCTATTTCCATGCGGACCCCGGCTAGGGGCGTCCCACAAGATTCGCACATGTTATTCACCAACGTTTTCGGTCTGATATTTACATTAATCCGTCCCCGGCGAAACGACCGGAACAATACCCCCGAGGGATTACCCGAATTTTCCGATAAAAGATTAGACGCCGCCCCTAGAAAAGTCAAGCCAGCCCCAAGTCCCAATTATAAGGACATCCATTTGACAATAAGCTATCATTTATAAGGACATCCAATTAGTTACAAACCGACGAAATATACTGTTATTAAGATTATTAATTATTTTGGACATCCATTTTGATACGGAAGTATTCGAAGGACATCCAATCAGTTACCAAGATCATCATTTGACATCCATTTCTATACCTATTGAACCCCAACAATAATACTTGGGCAATTCAAATTATTCTGAAAGACAACACCTTGTTCCAAACGGAGGCGAGGGCCAGGCCAGACAATTATCTCCCTCGCCACCCGACGGGGGGAGAGGGCTGGGGTGAGGGGGGAGTCCTTGGTTCACCCGGGCCGACGGGGCCGGCCAAGATGTTGGGTTTCGCCTACGTCTCAACCCAACCTACCGAGATCACATTATTTTTAGGCCAGCGCAGGCGTGCTCGACCAAGCAATTCCAAACGCTCCGGACTTCTTCGGGCGGGCATGGACGCCCGCCCTTTCCGCCCTCGAAACAGGACGTTTCGGGGCGTGAAACCGCCGCCAGGCGGGTTCTCCGGAAAAAGAGCCGGGGGTCGCCGGGGGCGCCGGCTCCGGCG
>JAZDGM010000100.1:0-9213 GCA_043806915.1 Pseudomonadota bacterium
GGGCTGTTTCAAGTTGGTCGTCCAATAAAAAACCCCTCCGGGGAGGGGTTGTCATGTTTTTCGTTTTGGTGGCGGTGCAGGGATTTGAACCCCGGACACTGCGGATATGAGCCGCATGCTCTGACCAACTGAGCTACACCGCCAGAGCGAGCCTATGTATCGACGATTTCCCTTTTGGTGTCAACCAAAATTTTCAATAGGCCGCCTTTTTATTTAAAAATCATTCGGCCGGTTTAGGGGCTTCGGCGCCGGCCGGCGGGCCCGGGAGTTTCAGCTCGTAGGCGAACAGACCGCTCCGGGGTTTTTCGAATAATCCTCCGCCGGGCGAGAAACACACCGCGGCGACCAGGTCGAGTTGACCGTTATTGTCGAAATCGGCGATGGCGTAATCAACCAGGGCGCCGGAGAAGACCGGGGAAATCCAGTCGGGCCGCAGGGCCATCTGCCGGTAACCCAGGGATACGATCTGACCGCCCTTGATGGAGCGCCAGTTGGGCAGGTATTCCGAGCCGAATCTGGAATCGGTCTTGGAGACGACGACCTCGTTAATGCCGTCCTGGTTCAGGTCGGTGATTATCAAGCGCGAAGGCAAAAAATATTTCTTGGGTTTATCGTGCCGGTCCGCCGTGTCCCGGTCGAGGCTGTAGGATTCCTCCATGAAGATCATGGTCTCGGCGTAGGAATCCGCGCCGGTCCATAGTTCGCGGCCTTCCGGGCTCATGACGGTCAGGTTGGACCCCTTGACCAGGACCACGTTTTTCTTTTTCGTGCCGGTAAAGTCGCCGACCGCGAAATTAAAGACATAGGCGGCCTTGGGCAAGGGGGGGACATCGGTGGGCATGTACCGGCCGCCCTTGTATTCCATTTTCATGACCCGGCCGCCGAAGCGTTCGCCCACGCCGGACATCTGTCCGACCAGTTCGGGTCCGGAGGCCAGGGCGACCACCCGGAAAAAGTAGGGAGCGTCCTTGACCAGCACGGAGATGCGGCCGTTTTTGAAGTCCAGGACGTAGCTGGAGGCCTCGAAGCGGCGTTGGTTGGAGACGAAAATCTCCGGTCGACCATCCTTGTTGAAATCGCCGACATCCACGGACAGGAGCTTATCCTGGGACTGGGCCTGGAACGCGTCGAGTTGGTGGAATTCCTTGTTTTCCACCCGTCCGACCACGACCCGTCCCCGGGAGGCGTACACCAACTCGTTCTTTCCGTCGCCGTCCAGGTCGGCCGCGGCCAGGCCCACCAGGGCCTCGTCCAGAACGGGGCCTTCCCAGAACAGGTTGTCCGAGTCCTGGGTCCCGATCTGGGGAATGGCGGTAAAATTGGGGTTAATGGGCGCGGCATCGGTTTTGGTCATATCGGTCCCGGCGGGAATGGGCTGGGGCGAGGGCTGGGCGTTCATGCCGGAGAAGACGGTGCTGTCGATTCGACCGGCGAATTCATTGAGTTTGGGGATAACGCCGTCAAGCCCCTCCGATTGGGCGATGAAGTTTATCGGGTCCTTTTCTCCGGCCACGTCCACCAGGCTAGCGTCGATGCTGACGTTGTTACCGATGACGGTGGCCGACCCGAACAGCGTGTAGTCGGCCAGCAGGGATTCGCCGATTTCCTGGGCCTTGGCCCGGTCCACGGCGCCGCCGGCCTTGTCGAAGGCGGCCTGGGCCTCGGATTTGGGCAGCACGATAACTTTTCCGGGTTTGGCCAATCGCGAGGCCAACATGTCGAGAATGCCCTGCTGGAGGTATTGGGTTTCGGGGGGCCCGTTTATTTTAAACGGCAGAACCAGGACCTGGCTGGTTTTGTCCTCCCGCCACAAAGAGTTGCCGGAAGAACAGCCGGCCGCGGCGAAAGTGGCCAGCAGACCCGCCGCTATCACTAGAAAAAAGATTCTTGACTTCATGTTCGACACCTAATTAACCTCTCTATCGGGAAAGAGCATATTCACGTTTGTCCAGTCTGACTTTCCTAACATCAACCCAGTGGCGGTGTCAAGGCGCGGCCGCGTTGTTTTCGGGGCGGAAGGCGGCTTGGCTAATCCCAAGGGGTCCTTGATAATTGAATCATTGCGCCATTGACACCCAAATGTATATACTATATGAATTTAGAAACGGTCACCGCGCTTTAACAAGGTCGGCGGGGCCGTGTTTATCGGGGAACCTTACAGGCGAAAAAGTGAAGATCAAAAAAGAGAGTTTAGTCTTTGGACCCGTTCCGAGCCGCCGCCTGGGCTTGTCCTTGGGGCTGGATTTGGCGCCGCGCAAGACCTGCACGCTGGATTGCCTTTATTGCGAGGTCGGACGGACGACGAATAAAACCGTGGACAGGTTCAATCTCGGGCTTGCCGACAAGCTGCTCGGGGAGCTGAAAATCGCGCTCGAGGAATGCGGCGACCGCTTGGATTACGTCACCCTGGCCGGTTCCGGGGAACCGACCCTCAACGCCGAGCTCGGGCTTATCCTGACCCGGGTCAAGACCCTGACCGAGGTCCCGGTCGCCGTTCTCACCAACGGGACCCTGCTCCACCGCCCGGACGTGAGAGCCGAGCTGATGTCGGCCGACTTGGTCATCCCTTCCCTGGACACGGCCAGGAAGGAGACCTTCGCTCGACTCAACCGCCCCGCCGCCGAACTCGACCTGGACGAAATAATAAAAGGGTTGATAAAATTCCGGCAAGAATTCCCCGGCCGTTTTTGGCTGGAAGTGCTGTTGACCAAGGGCTGCAACGATAGCCCGGAAGAACTTGAGGCCCTGCGGGAAGCCATCGGCCGGATCAAACCCGAGTTGGTGCAGATGAACACCGTTTATCGCCCGCCGGCCTTCGCTTCCGCCAAACCCGTGTCCGAGGAATTTTTGGCCGCGGCCGCCCGCTTCCTGGGCCCGGGAGCGGATTCGGTTAAAACTTTTTCCAGGGGACGCGAGGAAACAGGTCGCCGCGACTTCCAGTCCGAAATACTGGCCATGCTGGGACGGCGGCCCTTGACCTTGGAGGACGCGGCCGGGGCCTTGGGACTGACCTGGCGGGAAACCCGATCAATACTTGATGAATTGGAAAAGCGCGGGTTGATTCATGGCGAAGAGCATGACGGACAGCTCTTTTTCCGGGAATCGAACCCTGGAGCGCGGGAAGAAATCGCATAAGAGGAGGCCTTTAACGCTACCATGAGCTATAAATATCATCTTGGCCTGGACGTGGGCTCGATCAGCTTAAAAACTATTCTCATTACGGATGACAAGGAAATTCTCTTCGAGGATTACAGCCGGATCAAGGGCCAGCCCTTCGAAAAGGCGGTCTTGGTGCTGGAGGGCCTGATCTCCAGGTTCGATCCCTCCCAAATCGCCTCGGTCTCCGTCACCGGGACCGGGGCCAAATTCATGGCCGAGATACTGGGGGGGAGCTTTGTCAATGAAATCATCGCCCAAACCAGGGCCGCCGAGGAGTACGTTCCCCAGGCCCGCACCATAATCGACATGGGCGGAGAGGATTCCAAGCTCATTTTAACCGCCCGGACCGGTCGGGGCGGGTTGACCATTTCCGATTTCGCCATGAATTCCATGTGCGCCGCCGGCACGGGCTCCTTTTTGGACCAGCAAGCCCACCGCCTGGGGTACACCATCGAGGAATTCGGCTCCGAGGCCCTGCGTTCCAGGGTCCCTCCCCGCATCGCCGGCCGCTGCAGCGTTTTCGCCAAATCCGACATGATCCACTTGCAGCAGGGCGCCACTCCCGACTTCGAGATCATCGCCGGCCTTTGCTACGCCATGGTCAGGAACCTCAAAAGCAACATCGCCAAGGGCAAGAAGATCATCCCGCCCGTCAGCTTTCATGGCGGCGTGGCGGCCAACCAGGGAGTTCGCAAGGCCCTGGCCGAGGTCATGGAACTTGGCGAGGGCGAATTGATAATTCCGGAGCATTTTCTGTCCATGGGCGCCATCGGCGCGGCCCTGGGGAGCATGGACCAAATCGCCGCCGGGACCATCAAGGCCGCTGGTTTTCCCGGCCTGGACCGGTTGAGGTATTACCTGGCCCATGAAAAACCGGAAACCAAAAGACTCGGCCCGCTCACTCCTTCCCAAGCCGACCCCCGCCCTGTTCGCCGGAGCCTGGACGACCTGGCCCCGGGAGAAAAAGTTGACGTGTACCTGGGCATCGACGTCGGGTCCATCAGCACCAACGTCGTGCTCATCGACGCGGACATGAATGTGGTCGCCCGCGAATACCTGATGACCGCGGGCCGGCCCCTGGAAGCCATCAAGCAGGGGCTGGGCGCGGTCGGCGATCTGGTCGGAGACAAGGTCCGGGTCGTCGGGGCCGGGACCACCGGGTCGGGCCGGTATTTGACCGGGGATTTCATCGGCGCGGACGTGGTCCGCAACGAAATCACGGCCCAGGCCACCGCGGCCGCGGCCATCGACCCGGAAGTCGACACCATTTTCGAGATAGGCGGCCAGGATTCCAAGTTCATCTCCCTGGAACACGGGGCCATCGTGGATTTCATGATGAACAAGGTCTGCGCCGCCGGCACGGGTTCCTTTCTGGAGGAACAAGCCGAAAAACTGGGCATCAACATCAAGGAGGAATTCGGCAAGATCGCCCTCTCGGCGGAAAATCCGGTCCAGATGGGGGAACGGTGCACCGTGTTCATGGAATCGGACCTGGTTCACTACCAGCAGCAGGGCGCGACCCTGCCCGACTTGGTGGCCGGGCTCTGCTACTCGATCGTCTATAACTACATCAACAAGGTGGTGGAAGACCGCCGCATCGGAAAGCGCATCTTCTACCAGGGCGCCACGGCCTTCAACAAGGGCATCGTGGCCGCGTTCGAAAAGGTGACCGGACGACAAATCACCGTGCCGGACCACGCCGACGTGACCGGGGCCATTGGCGCGGCCCTGTTGGCCCGTAACGAAAGGGACTGGAAGGAAAGCAACTTCAAGGGTTTCGATCTCTCGGAACGCCGGTACGACATTTCCAGTTTCGAGTGCAACGGCTGCGCCAACACCTGCGAAATCCGCAAGGTTTCGGTGGAAAACGAAAAACCACTATTCTACGGTTCCAGATGCGATAAATACGACGTCATCAAAAAGAAAACCTCCGAAAGCGGCATCCCGGACCTGTTCGCGGAACGGACCGAGTGGCTGCTAAATCCACCCGAGGCGGAGTTCCCGGGCCGGCCGCATCGCGGAATCATCGGCCTGCCCAGGGCCATGTTTTTCCACGAACTGATGCCTTTTTTCAAAACATTCTGGACCGTTCTGGGCTTTGAAACCGTCATTTCCGAAAAATCCAACAAAAAGCTGATCCACCGCGGCTGCGAGGTGGTGGTCAGCGAGCCCTGCTTTCCCACCAAGGTCGGACACGGCCATCTTCTGGATTTGGTGGAAAAGGGGGTCAAAAGAATTTTCCTGCCCAGCGTCATCAACCTGCCCAAGAAAAGCAACGAACCGAAGCATTCCAAGGCCTGCCCCTACGCCCAGACCCTGACCTACACGGTCCATTCCGCCATCGATTTCGCCGAAAAAGGGGTGGAATTGATACAGGGGCCGGTGTACTTCAACTTTGGGGAAAAGGTCCTGGTCAAGTCCATGACCGATATCACGGCCCGCTTCGGGGTGAAGCCCGCCGAAGTCAAGAAGGCGGTCAGCCTGGCGCTCGCGGCCCAGGATAATTTTTACAACCGCCTTATCGCCCGGGGCCAGGAAGTCCTCGGCCGACTGGGGTCGGACCAGATCGCCATGATCGTCGTGTCCCGGCCCTACAATGGCTTCGACACCGGCCTCAACCTCAACCTTTCGGGCAAGCTGCGGGACCTGGGGATCATGGGCGTGCCCCAGGATTTCCTGCCCCTGGATGATCCGCGATACAACACCGAGGCCAAGCATCAGTACTGGCGGTACGGACAGAAAATTTTGGCGGCGGCGGAAATTATCCGTTCGGACCCGCGCTTGTACGGGATTTTCATCACCAACTTCGGTTGCGGCCCCGATTCGTTCATTCTGCACTTTTTCCGGGACCTCATGAGGGGCAAGCCCTATCTGGAAATCGAGATAGACGAACACAGCTCCGACGTGGGCGCGGTCACCAGGCTGGAAGCCTTCCTGGACAGCTTGAAAAACGTGAAAGTCCCGGAAGGGAGCCAGAGCCTCCTGACCTTCAGGGGCCGAAAACCGGTCGAAAACCACCGCAAGGTTTACATTCCCGCCATGGCGGACCAGGCCAGGCCCCTGGCCGCCGCTTTCCGGGCCTGCGGGGTCGACGCCGAGGCCCTGCCCAAGTCCGACAACGAAACCCTGGTTCTGGGGCGGCAACTCACCTCGGGCAAGGAATGCTACCCCGCCATTCTCACCACCGGCGACCTGGCCAAGTTGGTTCGAAAAACGGATTTCAATCCGGACAAGACCGCTTTTTTCATGCCCGCCGCGTACGGCCCCTGCCGTTTCGGCCAATACCATCGTTTCCAGCGCCTCGCCCTGGATGAAATGGGATTCGCCAACGTCCCCATCTATTCCCCGGACCAGAGCGAGGAAATGTACCGGGAACTGGACATGGCCGCCAACGGAAACTTCAGCCGCATCGCCTGGCGCGGCATCGTGGCCGTGGACGTGCTCCAAAAAGCCCTTCTGGAAACCAGGCCCTACGAAGTCAACCCGGGCGAGGCGGACCGGGTTTACGAGGACTGCCTGGAAGAAATCTGCCGGGTCGTGGCCGCGGGAGCGGACCTGGACGAATTGCGCGCTTGCCTGAAAAAATGCCGGGCCAGGCAGGACGCTGTTCCGGTAAAAAACAAGGCTTCCCGACCCGTGGTCGGGGTAGTGGGGGAAATTTACGTCCGGAGCAACGAATTTTCCAACGAAAACGCCCTCAAGGCCATCGAGGGGTTCGGCGGCGAGGCCTGGCTGCCGCCCATATCCGAGTGGTTCCTATACACCAACGAAACCAATTTCAGGCGGGCCAAGCTGAATGGCACGTGGGGCGAACTGGCTCATCTGAAGCTCCATCACCATTTCCAGGAAAAGGACCTGCACCAACTGGAAGAAGTTTACAAGGGCTTTTTGAAGAATTTCCATGAACCCGCCATCAAGGAAACCTTCGAGTACGCCGATCCGTACCTAGACCCCAGCTTCGAGGGGGAAGCCATTCTATCCATGGGCAAATGCAAGGATTTCATTCAAAAGGGAGCGTCAGGCCTGGTCAACATCATGCCTTTCACCTGCATGCCCGGCATTATCGTCACGGCGTTGCTCAAACGCTTCCGCGACGACAACCGCGGCATCCCCTTCCTTAACCTGGCCTACGACGGACAAGAACAGACAAATACCCTGACCCGGTTGGAGGCGTTCATGCACCAAGTACATCAATACCGGGATAATAAATCGCAAGGTGAAAAAATTTGAAGAAAATGATAATCAACGCGGCTGATCCGGAGGAGTGCCGGATTGCCCTGGTCGAGGACGGCCGCCTGGAAGAGTTCTACACCGACAGCTCCTTGAAGGAACTCAAGCTGGGCAACATTTATAAAGGCGTGATCCATAACGTGGAGCCGAGCCTGCAAGCCGCGTTCGTGAACTACGGCGCGGACCGCAACGGCTTTATGCAACTGGGCGAAATACACCCCGAATATTTCAACATCGACCCTCCGGCCCGCGGCCAGATCGATATCCGCAAGGCCCTGCTACGGGGCCAGGAAATCATGGTCCAGGTGACCAAGGAGCAGACCGACATCAAGGGCGCGGCCCTGACCACCTATATCTCCCTGGCCGGAAGGTTCACCGTCCTCATGCCCGGACGGGAACACGTGGGGGTCAGCCGGAAGATCGAAAGCGAGGAAGAACGGCTCCGGCTGAAAAAAATCGCCCAGGAGCTGACGGCCCCGGAAGGCTGCGGGTTCATCATCCGCACCGTGGCCGAGGGCCGGAACAAGAAGGACATCGCCCGGGACCTGAGCTTCCTGTCCCGGTTGTGGGAAGACATCAGGAAACGGGGCATGGAACTGTCTCCCCCGGTCCTGCTTCACAAGGAACAAGACTTGGCCCTCCGGACCATTCGCGACCACTTCACCCCGGAGATCAAGGAAATCCTCATTGACGACCCGGACGTCTACGACCGCGCCGTTGAATACATGAAGGTCATCGCTCCCCGACATTACAAGCTGGTCAAGCTGCTGCGGGACAAGCGCCCCATTTTTTCCAAATACCAGATCGAGGAGCAGACCGAGGCTATTTTCAGCAACAAGGTCAGGCTGAAATCCGGCGGCGCCATTGTCATCAACCCGACCGAGGCCTTGGTGTCCATCGATGTCAACTCCGGCCGCTCCACCAAGGAAGCCCGCCTGGAAGACACCGCCTTCAAGACCAACATGGAGGCCGCCGAGGAAGTGGCCCGGCAGCTTCGCATCCGGGACCTTGGGGGGCTGATCGTGGTCGACTTCATTGACATGCGGGACCAGAAGCACCAGCGCGAAGTCGAAAAAGCCCTTAAAACCGAGGCCAAGAAGGACAAGGCCAAGATCGAGCTGGGCCGCATCTCCAAGTTCGGACTCCTGGAAATGTCCCGGCAAAGGATTCGCCCGCCCATCGAATTCGGGACCTTTCACGTCTGCGATTATTGCGGCGGGCGTGGCGTGGTCCGGTCCGTGGAAACCACGGCCCTGGCCGTCCTGCGCGTGATTTCACAGAAAATTTCCAAGGGCTCCGTGGAAAAGGTCGTGGGCAAGCTGAATCCGGCCGTGGCCAATTACCTGCTCAATAAGAAGCGCCAGGAACTCACGGGCATCGAGCACCGGTTCAACCTGTTCATCCAACTGGAAGGCGACCCGTCCATTCTGCCGGCCCAGACCGAGCTCGAATTTATCAAGCGCGATTCCGAGTCAACGGCCCCGGCGGACGTGGAAGCCGTCACTTTTAACTGTGAGTCGACCAACTCCGAGGCCCTGGACGAGTGAAACAAGGCGACCGCCCGGCCCCGCGGCTCGCCGGGGTTTAAGGTTGGTCGGCCGGCCGAGGCAAATGTACCGTGGGCCGTTACTCCCCTCTCCCTTGGGGAGAGGGGCTGGGGGCGGGGGATATAGCGGCGCGCCCCCCCCTGCCGGAATCAAGCGGGACCAGGGTTTAAAGGTGGTCGACCGGCCGAAGCAAATGAACCGTGGGTCTTTACTCCCCTCTCCCTCGGGGAGAGGGGCTGGGGGGGAGGGATACATTGGCGCGCCCCCCCTGCCGGAA
>JAZDGM010000101.1:0-83561 GCA_043806915.1 Pseudomonadota bacterium
ACTCGGAAACGCGCGGGCCGTTTTTTGACCTCGTATAAGCTATACGTTCCGGGCGTGGTTTTCAAGCAGGGGAATATGGTCATTTCAACCGGCCGCTAACAATATGACAAGAAGAGGGCGTTCGCGGGGACCTGCCCCTGCAAACCCAAAATAACCACCGCCGGCGGCGCAATGTAGGGGCGCCTCCCCGTGGGCGCCCTCTAACACAATCCAGCGGGACATCCATTGATAGGCCAAGCGACAATCCCGGTCACGCCAAAGAGGGCCGGTTCCGTTCCGGCAGCGTCGCGTCCGTCGCGGCCCGACGGCCGAGGCGTTAAACAATATCAACGACGATATAAACGCGACTTGTCGCCGGAGCGGTGAATCCCGATGTTTTTTATTTCTCGAAATGATATGCTCCAGCCGCTCGCCAACGCAACAACAGAAATACCGCCCCGACCATCCAAGGTCGGCGCCTGATTTCCTGAAAGGAAAAAGGAGCATGTCGGACGACAAAAAAACGGAAAAAAAGAAATCACATCTGATCATGCCGCGCACTCCCCGGCGGGACCGCCGGGAAGGCGTCACGGTCATCACCGGCGGGGACGGCGCCTATGTTTTCGACGGCCAGGGTCGACAATACCTCGACCTCACCGCCGGCATCACCAGACCCGTTCACGTGGGTTATGGACGCGCCGAAATAGCCCAGGCCGTCCATGATCAAATCCTGCGGCTGCCTTATTTTTGCCCCATGGGATACTCGAACGAACCGGCCGAGGAACTGGCCGAGGTCCTGGCCCGGCTCGCGCCGGAAAAAATCAATAATTTCTTTTTTGTGTGCGACGGTTCGGAAGCGGTGGAAGCGGCCGTCAAACTCGTCCGGCACTACCACGAATTTAGGGGCGATAAAAAAAGGTTCAAAATAGTGGGACGCCGCGGCGCCTACCATGGCGTCACTTCCGGCGCCCTCCGGCTCCTGGGAACGGTCCTGCCCATGAAGCACATCATGGAGCCGCTGGGGACCGGAGCAGTCTTTATCGATTCCCCCTACTGCTACCGCTGTCCCTATGAACTCGCCTATCCGGCCTGCAACCTGATCTGCGCCAAGTCCCTGGCCCGAGTGATCGAATTCGAGGGACCGGAACTGGTCGCCGCCTTTATCGGGGAACCCATTCAGCAAGGTTTCGGCGCCCTGGCCCCGCCGGCCGGATACTGGGAAATTATCCGCGAAACCTGCGACCGCCACGGCGTGGCCCTGATCGCCGACGAAGTCATCTGCGGGTTCGGTAGGACCGGCAAATGGTTCGGCATCGACCACTTCGGGGTCCAACCCGACCTGATCACCATGGCCAAGGGAATTTCCAGCGGATACGTCCCCCTGGGCGGAGTCGGGGCCGCGGACGAGATCATCGCTCCCCTGGAGATATTCCACCACCTGCATACCTATTCCAACCACCCCGTGTCCTGCGCCGCGGCGCTGGCCAACATCAAAATCATGGAAGACGAAAAACTGGTGGAAAACTCTCGCGAAATGGGGACTTATTTCCTGAACGGCCTCCAGGCCCTGGAAGCCCACGCCATTGTCGGCGAAGCCCGGGGCGCGGGGCTGTGGACCGCCCTGGACCTGACCATGGACAAGAAAACCCGGGCCCCCTTCCCTCTCGAAAACCTGGCCCGACTGGTCAAACGGGCCAAGGACAAGGGCCTGATCATCAAATCCATGGGCCAAGCCCTGGAGTTCGCGCCCTGCCTGACCATTACCGCCGCCCAGTTGGACCAGGGACTAGACCTTATCGACCGGTGCCTGGCCGAGGAAGAAAAGGAACTGGGCCTGGCCTAAGCCCAACCGACATGGCCGCGGGCCATGTCGGTCACAACAACCAATGACAATGCCCGAAGGGCGTTTTCATACCAACCTGGCGGGGCCGGGCCCGCTCCCGGCCCCCCGCCTCTCCCTGTCCCGCCGTTAGAGCCGCTTTTTTTTTAAAACCGGACGCGACGCCCCGTATTGAAGGAAACCAAAACCGCCGCTATATTATTGACTAGACGGAAGACGGCGTCGGGGGGCGGCCGGAACCGGGCGTTAATGTTGCCGATACAACCATTAAACCACAAGGGAACCCGACCATGCGCCGTTCCAAAGCCAAGGTTCGCCTTTTTGACCGCCGCCCCGCCGCTCCCAGCCGTTCCCGGCGGCCGCGGCCGGCGTCCCAGTCGCCTTGAAACGACCCGGCGGCCCTGGAAAAAGTTCGCCTGGCAGGCGCCCCCCCAAATTTTCACCCGACCCGGCCGACATGGAGAAAAAAATGCGATTAAAATCCATTAAACAAACAATAGCCCTGTGGGCCGGCGTCTGCCTTCTGGCGGCCGTCGCCATTTTGACCGTTTATTCGACCATCACCCTGAGAAACAAGTCCCTCGAGACGGCCGAGAAGGAAATCCAGGCCGCGGCCCAGGCCCAGGCCATGAGCGTCAAGGCCGCCATTGAAGTCGCCCAGGACGCGGCCCGGACCATGGCCCAGGTCCTGACGACCGTGGTGGACGAGGACCGCAAGTCCAACTTCACCCGGGAACAAGTCAACGGCATGCTTCAGGAGCTGTTGCTCAAAAACCCCGGGTTCCTGGGGACCTACACCCTGTGGGAGCCCAACGCCTTCGACGGCCGGGACGAACAGTTCGTCGGCCGGCCGGGCCACGATCAAACCGGCAGGTACATCCCCTACTTCACCCGGGGGGCCGACGGCCGGCCCGTCCTGGAGCCCTTGTTGGATTACGAAAAGGAAGGGGCGGGGGACTACTACCAGCTTCCCAAAAAATCCGGCCGGGAATGCATCATCGACCCATATATTTATCCCATCCAAGGCAAGGACGTCCTGCTGACTTCCCTGGTGGTCCCGATTATGCTCAACGGCAAGTTCCACGGGATCGCGGGCATCGACATCGCCCTGGAGTTTCTGCAAAAAGCGGCCGACGAGGCGGATATATTCAACGGTTCCGGCCGGTTGATTCTCTTGAGCCACCAAGGGATCATCGCCGCCGCAGCCATGGGCCGGGATAAAATCGGACGGCCGGGAAAGGAAATAATTCCCGACCTGGAAAACCAGGCGGAGCGCCTGAAAAACGGGGAAACCTTTTTCGAAATAAAAGAGGACCGGCTCGAAGTGTTCACGCCGATTACCTTCGGCGCCTCGACCACGCCCTGGACCGCCGTCGTGATCGTTCCCCGGGATAAGATCACGGCCCACGCCTCCAGAATGATGTGGACCCAGATCGTGATCGGGTTGGCCTGCTTTTTGGCGGGGCTCTTGGTTCTCTGGTTCGTGGCCCGCGGCCTGACCCGTCCCATCGCCGCCATCGCCGAGGGGGCCGGAAGGTTTTCCGTGGGCGATATCGACCTGGTCGGCATGGATGTCGACGAGATCGGCCGCATCAACAAGCGGGCGGATGAATTGGGAGACATAGGAAAAGCCTTTTCCGGGCTGATCGAATATATGCGGACCAAGGCCGAGGCCGCCGGCCGCATCGCCCAGGGGGACCTCGACCTGGACGTGGAAGCGGCCTCGGAAGCGGACTCCCTGGGAAAGGCCCTAGCCACCATGACGGCCAGCCTGAACCAAGTCCTGGGCCAGGTCAACGACTCGGTGTCCCAGGTGGCCGGCGGGGCCGGTCAAGTGGCCGATTCCAGTCAGTCCCTTTCCCAGGGCGCCACGGAACAGGCCGCTTCCCTGGAAGAAATAACCAGCTCCCTGACCGAGTTGGCCTCCCAAACCAAGACCAACGCGGAAAACGCCTCCCTGGCCGACCGCCTGTCAACCAGCGCCCGGGACGCGGCGGAAAAAGGGGACCAGCAGATGCACGAAATGGTGGCCGCCATGGCGGACATCAATGAATCCAGCAAGGAAATCGCCAAAATTATCAAGGCCATCGATGAAATCGCCTTTCAGACCAACCTGCTGGCCCTCAACGCCGCCGTGGAAGCGGCCCGGGCCGGAAAATACGGCAAGGGCTTCGCCGTGGTCGCCCAGGAAGTAAGAAACCTGGCGGCCCGAAGCGCCAAGGCGGCCCGGGAAACCTCGGAATTGATCGAGGGTTCGGTGAAAAAAGTGGAAAAAGGCTCGGATATTGTCCGCAAAACAGCCCAATCCCTGGTCGAGATTATGGAAGGAGCGTCCAAGGTCACCGACTTGGTGGCCGAAATATCCGCTTCCAGCAACCAGCAGGCCCAGGGCTTGGCCCAGATAAACCTGGGCTTGGGCCAGATTGAAAAAGTCACGCAGCAAAACACGGCCAGCGCGGAACAAACAGCCTCCGCCGCCGAGGAGCTGTCCAGCCAGTCCGCCCAGCTCCGACGGTTGACTTCGCGTTTTCGTTTAAAAAGAAGAGCCCACGAACCGTCGCCCGGTCCCGGGCCGCAAGCGGCCCCTCAACCGCGACGCTTGACCCAGGCCGTGGAAACCGGCTGGGGCCAGGGTCCGGCCGGAACGGGGAAGCAACGCCTGCTCCCCCCCCAAACCGACGATTTAATGGAATAACCATCCCGGCGGAGGGAAAAGTCCGACCGGACCGCGGAAAATCAGTCCGCGGGCCGGTCGTCCCGTTTTTGACGCAGAACGATGCGCGCCTCGAAGCCGGAAGGTTTCAAATTGCGGCAGCTCACCCGGCCGCCGCACGCCTGAATGCCGGCCTTGACAATGGACAACCCCAGCCCCACGCCCCCGGTTTCCCGTCGCCGGGAAACTTCGGGCCGGTAAAACGGCTCGAACAACCGGGGTAAATCAGCCTCGGGCACCCCCGGTCCGGAATCACGGACCACGATATGCACTACCTCGCCCTCGTCCATGACCTGGATGAGGATCGGACCGGCGCGGCCCGCGAACCGGACCGCGTTGCGCAACAGGTTGTCCAGGGCCCGCCCCAGAAGCTCCGGGTCGGCCCAGGCGGTCGCCCCGTCGGACGCCTCGACGCGGACAGCCACGTCGGGCGTGGCTTCCCGGTCAACGGCCCGTTTAATGACCGGAACAAGCAGGGTTTCTTGAAGCCTGGACCGGACCGGGCCGGCCTCGGCCCGGGAAAAGGACAACAGCTCATTGACTAAATTGGACATATGACCGACATCCTCGATCACGCCCTGCAGATGATCGTCGGATTCGGTCCCCGATTTTTGTTCCAGGATGCCCAGCCCAAGCTGAATCCGGGCGATGGGCGAGGCCAGTTCATGGGCCGCGTCTCCCAGAAAACGCTTTTGCCCCTGAATGAACCGGGACAACTGGGTCGACATGTCGTTGATCGCCCGGGCCAGGCGGCCGATTTCATCCCGCCTGTCCTCGTCGATCCGCACATCGAACCGCCCCTGGGCCATGCGGTCCGCCGCCTCCGTCATGCGGGCCAGGGGTTTGGTGATGTGCCGCACCAAGGGCCACCACAGCAACACCGAGATCAGGACCGCGCCGGCGGCGGCGATTATCCAGGGCCAGGGGTCGAAAAACAGCCCGCCCCCGGTGACGGAATCCGAAACAGCCGCCAGGACCGCCGGCCGCAGCGTCCGGACACCCTCGGCCATGACCAGGACGGGCGCGCCCAGCCAATACCGCGTCGGGTTGGAAGTCCGGATGAAAAAGGGCTGGGGCCGGGGAGGGCGCCTGGCGAAAAAATCGGGCGGCGGCGGGGCAAAGCGCTGCCCCGGCGGCGCGGCGGAAGGGATGAAGTCGGGACCTTCCCGGCTGCCCGCCGGCGGCGGGCCGTCCACTTCCGGGGGGACCAGGTCCAAGGGGATTTGGCGGATCAATTGGTCCTGGACGGCCCGAACGACTTCCATCGGAATATCGGTCGTTTGTCCGAGGATTTCCCGGCCGCTGCCCAGGAAAAGAGTGAATCCGACGTCGTAACTATCGGAATTTTTTTGCAGTATGGCCGGCCATTTTTCCCGCTTGGCCTCGCTGAGCTCCACCGAAACGAGGTGGGCCGCCGTGGGAAAACGCCCGCCCATCCACCACAATCCGAAAGGGGAATACGGGGGAAGTTGCGGCCGGATATTGAGCAAGCCCACCGGTATGGCGGCCAGGACGAAAATATTCAAAAAAAACCAGAGCAGGATTTTGGTGAAAAGGGACAGTCCCGGTTTCGTCACCGCGGTCGAGGCTCCTTTTGCATCATGTAACCGAAACTCCTGATCGTCTTGATATACCGCGGGTTCTTCGGATCGTCCCCGAGCTTGCGGCGCAACGACGAAATGTGCATGTCGATGGACCGGTCAAAGGCCTGGTAGTCCCGGGCCGCGATTTCATCCATCAACTGGTCCCGGGAAAGGACCCGGCCGGCGGCCTGGGCCAACCGAAAAAGCAGCTTGAATTCGATGGGCGTCAGGTCCAGGGGGGTTTTTTCCAAAAAAGCCTGCCGGGCCTCGGACTCGATCTTCAACTCTCCGATCCGAATCGCGTCCTCCGGCGATGACCCGGGCTCCCGGGCGTTCCCGAGGGACCGCCTGGTGACGGCCCGGAGCCGGGCCAGCAGCTCCCGCGTGGAAAAGGTCTTGGGCAGATAATCGTCGGCGCCCATCTCCAGGCCGACGATCCGGTCGGTCTCGTCCCCCAGGGCCGTCAGCATCAGGACGGGGATGTCGGAACTCGTCCGGATTCTTTTGAGCACCTCGAACCCATCCATTTCCGGAAGCATCACATCCAGGATTATGGCCTGGTTGTCTCCGGTCAAGGCCAGTTCCAAGCCGTCCGGACCGGTGTGGGCCGCCGTGATCAGGTATCCCATGGGCTCCAGGTATTCCTTGATCAGACGGCACAGCTTCTTGTCGTCGTCAATAACCAGGACCTTTATTTTTTGCTTCTTGTCGTTGACTTCCATGAATTCACTTTCCCATGGTCGTGATTATAACCCGGGACGAGCCGCCTTCCCGGCTTTTTTACAAAAAATTTACCAAACCCACACCAACCGCTGATAAGCCCTTTTCGTTGCGAGTTCATATTAGGCGTCATGACCGACCGGGAATCAACGCGGAAAACGTTCGAGGTCTTCCGCGCCAAATAGCCTGGCGACGCACCCCGGGCGGCAAGTGAAAGGAGGACGCAGAATGAAGAAAGGCGCGCCGGCATATGTGGGGGTCCTGGCGGCCCTTTTGGCGGCATTTGTCTGGAGCGGCCTGGCCCGGGCCGAGGAGCCCCCCCCGCTTGCTCCTCCAGGCGGCGGGAAGAGTTTTATCGGCGACTTTGACCGAGACAAGGACGGCAAGGTCTCCCGGGAGGAATTCCTCGGACCCGCGGAACAGTTCAAGCAGCTTGACCGGTCCGGGGACGGCTTCATCGACGCGGCCGAGGCGCCCCAGGGGCCGCCGCCCCGCGGCAAGAAACCCGACTTTATCGGAGACCTTGACCGAGACAAGGATGGCAAGGTCTCCCGGGAGGAATTCCCCGGGCCCCCGGAACATTTCAAGCAGCTTGACCGGTCCGGGGACGGCTTCATCGACGCGGCCGAGGCGCCCCAGGGACCGCCGCCCCGCGGCAAGAAACCCGACTTTATCGGCGACCTTGACCGAGACAAGGACGGCAAGGTCTCCCGGGAGGAATTCTTCACGAAGATTGACCGGAATGGCGACGGCTTCATCACCGCCGACGAGGCCCCCCCGGGGGGGCCGCCGGCCGGGCCGGGCCGCGGAAAACCACGGGGGCCGGCCGCTTGCTGTCCCTGCTGTCAGCCCCCGCCGTGTCACGCCGCCGGGCCGGGAGGGCCGGATCGCCCCGAGGACCCGGAAAACTAACCGCGAAAAAAATCCCCATCAGACAACGCACGCCAACCCGGCCATGGCCGTCCCCCCCCAGGACGGCCATGGCCCCCCCTTTTTTTGTCCGAAAAAATCGTCCTGGGTCACGCCGGCGCCTCGCCGGACGCCGAAAGGTCAAACAAGCGCTGTTTTTTTCCGGCCGGTCGTAGTAAACATGACCGAACCGAGGCCTTATGGATAATAAAAGGCGCGGCGAACAAAAAATCAAGGCCGGCGGCTGTGCTTCCGCCGGGAAAGAGCGCGGATTTCATGACCAGGGTTTTACTGTTGCAGCTCCCCATCCCGCAGTTGAATCAAGGACGGCAAACCGGGAACATCCCCTTGGCGGGCGCCCTGTTGCAACAAGCCGCCGCCGGTCTTTCCGGCTTCGAGGTCGCGACCCTGCCCGAAAGCCTGACCGCGTACCTGGGCGACGCGGCGTTGCTGGACCTGGTCCTGGCCCATGGCGCGGACGTGGTCGGCTTCACGGTCTTCTGCTGGAACCTGGACCGGTCCCTGTTCCTGGCCCGGGAACTAAAAAAAAGAAGCGCCCCGTTCATTATTTTCGGAGGGCCGGAAGTCTCTCCGGATAACCCCCGGGTTCGCTCCCCATTCGTCGATTTTCTCGTTTTCGGGGAGGGGGAGGTAATTTTTCCCCGTTTGCTCTCCGACCCGCTCTTCCGGAAAGTCCAAAGCGCCTCGGTCCCGGCCGACGAAGTCTTCCGCGATTCCCCCAGCCCCTACCCGGCCGGGCTGTTGGAACCGGAAATAGAAAACATGATGCTCCTGGAAACCCAGCGGGGCTGTCCCTATCGCTGCGGTTACTGCTACTATCCCAAGTCCCGGGACCGAATCGCCCTAAAGGACGAGTCCTGGCTGCTCGAAGCGGTCAAGTGGGCCGCGGACCGGGAGATTCCGGAACTCTACCTGCTGGACCCGTCCCTCAACGCCCGGCCCCGGCTCGGGGATTTCCTGGTAAAGGTTCGGGAGATCAACCAGGACCGGCGGCTGGGCCTGATCAGCGAAATCCGGGCGGAGGCCATTGACGCGCCCCTGGCCGGGCTTTTGGCCGAAACCGGCTTCACCTGGTTCGAGATCGGGCTTCAGTCCACCAACCCGCGGGCCCTGGAAATCATGAACCGGCCCCTGGACGCCCCCAAATTTCTTAACGGCATCAACCTGCTGAAAAAGAACGGCATTGTTCCCCGCATCGACCTGATCGCCGGGCTGCCGGGCGACGACCTGGATGGTTTTATCCGGTCCGTGGATTTCGTGGCGGCCAACGACCTCCAGGACGATATTCAGGTATTTCCGCTCTCGGTGCTGCCGGGCACGGATTTTCGCCGGCGGGCCGGGCAGCTCGGCCTGGAATATTCGCCCGATCCACCGTACCTCGCCACCGGGACCCCGACCTTTCCCCGGCCTCATATCTTCCTGGCCTTCGAATACGCGGAATATAAGCTGGACGTGGCGTTCCACCCGCCGCCGCACCTGGACCCGGCCTGGCGAACCGTGAACCCGGCGAGCGGGCCGGACCACTGGGTCGACCTGGGCGGCCGGGAATTCGTCGCGAAAGTAATCCTCGAATCGGAACGTCCCCTGTCGGACCTGGAAGTCCTGTCCCGACGCCTGACGCACCCGTACCAGGTGTTCCTCGGCCCCCGGGCCGCGGATCACGTCTATGTGGGGCGGGTCCTGGAAATCCTCACCTCGGCCAACCCCATGACCCCCCTGGAAGTCATTTTCCTGGAACCGCCCCGTTCGCCCCGAACGGAAAAACTGTTATCGCGAATAAAAATCGCCCGGCCCCATTTCCTGGACGTGGAACACCAGTATCAGGATTCCGGGCCGGGAGACCGGACGGTCATGTTCACCTTGATTTCCGAAAACCCCCGGCGGCGCTTCGAGGGTCCGATGCGGCGGCGGGTTTTTTGGCTCCGGGGTGGGACCTTTCCCACTCCCGGGGACCTGAAAAAATGGTCGGACCTGGACGGCGTCCTGATCGATATCGACCAACCCCTCCCGGCGGCCCTGGCCTGGCAGGCCCAAACGGCGCCCCGGGCCGACGAGATTCCGGACTTGTGCTTCCCCGAAACCCGGTTGCAGAACAACTGGCTGCTTCTAACCAAGCCCGAGGACTTTTATTTCGGCGCCAGGGGGTTCGCGCCGGCCCCCTGACCACGGGTTTGCCGACCCGTTATTAGGCCTTGCCCCGTCTTCACCAAAAAGCGGATGTCGCCTGGTCTTCCGTTGAACAGCCCCCCTCACCCCATGAATGGGTGGAGAGGGAGAAAAAGCGCCCCGGGCTTGTTCCTTTATTCCGCAAGACAACGCCTCCCCCCAACCCGAAGGGGCGTGGGCTTGGCCGGACTATTATCTCCCTCGCCACCCACGGGGTTGGGGCGAGGGGGAGTATTTGGTTCACCCGGGCCGACGGGGCCAGCCAAAATGCTGGATTACGCCGCGCTAACCCAACCGACTAAAATCACATTATTTTTTTGACAAGTGGAGGCGATTCGGGGCAAGCGGCTCCAAGCGCCCCGGACCTCTTCGGGCGGGCCTGGACGCCCGCAAGGCGCCGGCGCTGTCTTCCCGCTTTCCCGCTGAACCCGGTTTTTTGTGGCAATCCCCTCGCAATGCGCCCGGCCGGGAGCGTCGGGAAGGCGCAAAAATGAAATTCAGAAAGACTTATCGAGTAATTATGGATGTCATTAAAATTATTCAATGATAACAACTCGGTTATGCTAAGGGGTGGCCACTGTACCATGCTTCCTTTTCATACGGCTGCTCCCATCAAGGAGCTTTTTCCGGTTTCTTCCAAAAAATCGGAGTCATCAACCGTTAAAGGCCTGACATCTGGACTGTGACCTGATTAACCCGCGCCAGCATTGGTAACATATTGAAAATCCATCTTATACCTGATTCACCTCAAATACCCCAACGGCTACTACCACAACCGACCAAATATCTGGTCGAGTCAATTATGTCTTACATCCACCGAAGGGATTAAACAGCGCTTGACTCACGCTGGTGTTATGATTTATAAGGTGCTTTAGACAACTCAGAGAGTATCCATCCGACATGTTTATCAACAATTCGCCTACTAGCGGCCGGAATGACCATGGACATATATTTCTGGAGCTCCCATATTGTATTAATATTTACGTTTTTGCTCTTAGTTGCCATACTACTTCTATACCGGGCGAAAGCGAGCATTAGGCTTCAAATTAAAACAAAGAGCTTGCATAAGAGATGGAAAACCTCTACGATTAGATTCAAAAAACTCCTCCTTAGAGCATTAACAAAAAAGTATTTGATTTGGTCATGCAAGATACTATTATTGTTAATTCCGATAGCTGTTACAATTGCTATCTGTTATTATTTTTTCCGGCATATAAACTACCTAAATAGTGTGCAAACGCTTTTACAAGTTACTGAACGCCTGGACCAAGGCAATAAAACATTTGGGCTCATTTTTCAAGCATACCTTGCTTTGGGCGCTTTTCTGACTGTCTACTACACATGGCGAAGAATCAAACTCCTGGAAGTCCAAGTCCTGGCAATTGAAGACGGTCAAATTACCGATCGTTACACAAAAGCTATTGAACAACTCGGCAATGAAGCCAACATCACTGTCCGTATAGGCGGAATTTTCGCTCTTGAACGGATCGCCAAAGATTCTGTAAAACGCTGCGACCATAGAGATTACAATACGGTTATGGAAGTTTTGACTGGATACATACATATCAAATCGCCTCTTCATATCCCCCTAATCGAGTGCGGAGAAGTCAGTGAATATTATACTCGTGGCCATATTACAGATGATATCCAAGCCGCTTTATCAGTCATTACCCGCCGAGAATTAAGTTACGAACATGGAGAAAATCAAAAGCTTGATCTATCCAAATGCAATTTGAATAGCGCCAACCTCAAGGGAGCCAATCTTAATGGGGCTAACCTTAAAGAATCAAACCTTGAAGATGCCAACATGCAATCTACAAGGTTAGAAGAATGCAATCTTGAATGCTGTATTCTCAACAATGCCAAACTTCAAGAGGCTATTCTTATAAGGGCGAATATTAAGTCTACCAAACTCAGAGAGGCCGACCTTCAAGGTGCAAATCTCCTTTGGGCCAATCTCACAGATGCCAAGCTACAAAAAGCCAAACTCCAGCATGCAGAACTTTCACATGCCGATCTCCAAAAAGCTAAACTCCAAGAAGCTCAGCTTCAAAATTCAATTCTTCGGTTTGCCATGCTTCAAGGAGCTAATCTTAAAGAAGCCAACCTTACAAAAGCTAAACTTCAAGGGTAAATATTCAGTAAACCCGTATAGGCTGGCTATGGCTTTACGAGTAGCTGTTGGAAGTTCTTATGCAAGGGGTATAGGAAGATGTGCTTAATTGGTAGGCTGCGGCGGTTTTCTCGATCCAATTTTCCCCGGCCCTGAGTCAAGCCCACATGGATCCAATTAGCGGCGCGGTAGCATGTCCCCTGGAAGCGGTCCTTATGGACGAAGGTCTCGAGGAGAACAGGGGAATATCCGTATCGCGTCATCCAGTCCCGCGGCAACCGCCGGGCCACGCCGGCCAGAATCCGAGAAGCCAAGTTCCTGGAGTTGACCCAGGGCAGTATGAGGAATCGGGCATTGTTCACAATCAGGTGAAGGTTTTGAACGCGCTTGGTTTTGCTCCATCCAATGAATTGATCTCTTGGCGCGAGGGCCCAGGCGGCGGCGCCGAAACCCAAGGCGGCCAAGAGGCGCCCGGAGCCGTAGACCAAATACCGCATCTGTGCTCCGGGCAAGGGCGTATATCCCAAGTAGTGATATCGCTCTATGAGTTCGTTGTATAGGAAAGAGTCCGGGCGGGTGAGAACGGGCTCAAAGCTAAGCGGCCCGATCTCTCCGGCGGACAAGGTGATCGGTTGCTTGGGGTCCGAGGCGGAGGTTGTTTTTGGTTTATGCCGGCCGTTTCGGTGTGACTTTCGCGGCGGCGGCAAGGTGATGAGGCCGTCTTTTTCCATGCGCAACATGGCCACTCGACATGACATCTCCTTGATTTTACCATCGTGGCGGACCCATCCGAGGAGCTCGCAGACCACGCGGGAGAGGCCGGCGCGATTCAATCCCGGGTCTGATTCCCTCAGAAGCCTGATGCGATCAATTTCCTCGGCGGTGAAGGTTCGCCCGCAATAGCGGTGGGAATTTTCCATTTCCGGTTTTTTCATGGGCCGTGCGTCTTGATTTTCCAGGCTTCCTTTCGCTCTTCGGAAAAATTCCAGGGGAGAAACGAGTTGATATCCTCGGGCGGCTTGCCGCGGTTTTTGGCGCAGGCCTCAAAATACCCGAGCAAAAAAACCTGGGGGTCGATTTTATTTTTGAGAACGGTCTGCAAGATGCTGAAAAGCATGGCGGACAAATGCCCGCTCCAGACCGAGCCGCTGCCATAGTAGTTTTTTCGGCCGACGGCGATGGGTCGGACCCGGCGCTCCGATTCATTGTTGTCCATGGGGATTTCGGGGTGGTCGACAAACACAATCAGTCCCAGCCAATGGTTTCGCATGCTTTCCAGCGCACCCTTTTGGGCGGGGTGTAATTTATCGTGAGTGAGCTGTTCTTTCCAGGCGTCGGCCATGGCCTCGATGGCCGCGCGTAAAGCTTGGTCCCTGACGGCGAACTCGACCGGATCGGAGACGACCTTAAGACGGCGGCCATTGAGATGGTATATACTATTGATGATCTCAATCCAGTCACCTGCCCAATCCCGCAGCCGATGGTAGCCTTTCCCGATGTTGATGAAGTCTCGACGCAGATGTGCCCAGCAAAAGGCCAGGCGAATGGAATTATTCAAGGCCTTATAGGCTTTATAGGCCGAATAGCGGTCCACGCTGAGTATGCCCTCGGCGTTTTCACCCAAGTGTTTTTTGGGGACTTGCGCCGAGCGGGTGGGATCAAGAATATAGACGACGGAGTCCTTGGTCACGACAACCCAGAACCACCACCGGTAGCCTTTCTTCCCTTCCGTTTCCACAAAGACCATCCACCTTGTTTCGTCCATTTGCCAGTGGTGGGCGGCCCGGCTACGTTCAATGATCGCCGCGTAAAGCGGCTCGAGTAGGCCGCTAATTCTTTTCAGACCTCCGGTGAGTGTGCCTTGCGAGACATCCAATCCCTCAAGAGCCAACAACTGCCGGATGCGGTAAAGCGGTCTTTGAAAAAGAAATTTTTCCAAAATGAGCTTGACCCAAAAATCGGCGGCGAACAACCCCTTGGGAATGAGCTTGGCCGGCGGCGGAGCGGTGACGATTCCCGGAACGGCCCCGCAATCACAATCGGGTATGTAAATGGCTCGTTTGTGGACATGCCTAGTCAGCCTGACTTCCCAGTGAATTTCCTCGGACTCCTCGACGCCGGGAAAAACAGGAAAGGGTTTTTTACAGATTGGGCAACACCGCTCTTCGGGAGGCAGTGGATGGAAGATTTCAGTGAAGGGCAAATTAGAACGCCGCTGGCGGCCATGCCCCTTGGCCCCTTTTTGTTTGCCCCGACGCCTTTTTTCCCCGGCCGAACCTTCCCCGGCGGTATTGTCGCCTTGACTGGCGGTTTCCAACGAGCCATTTGTCGCCTGGGGTGGGGCGTCCTCGCGGTCTTTTTCATGGTCCTTCTCGGTTGGTTCCGTTTTTTTTGACTCCTCGGATTTCCGGCCGAAGACTTGTTGGGCCAGCCAGACCAAGTGGGATTTAAGGGCTTCAAGCTGTTGAGTTAGTTCCAGAACCTGAGTGGTCTTCTCTTCAAGGGCCTTCTTCAGCCCCGCCGCTTCTTCTTGAAGCGCCGCATGCTCCATTAGGAGCCGAGCATGCTCCTCTTGAAGCATATTCGCATCCGGAAAGGGGGCTCCCCGACCGGTGGAATAGTTAAGGGCGCTGGAGTTGAAGGCAACCATGACCCTATGATAGGGCCTTAAAGTCGTTGTGTCCAGAGAAAAATGGGCTTGGTAAATTTTTTTTTAAAGGCGAGCCCCACACGGGTTCACTGAATATTTACCTTCAAGGAACTAACCTTAAAGGAGCTAACCTAACCATGGCCATTCTCGAAGGTGCCATCTTCAATGAAACAACAGAAGTAATATATGAGCAATTGCTTGAAGTGAAATCGCTCTTCGAGGCGAGAGGTTTGTCAGTTGACCTGGTACATCGTCTACGTAAATCTAAACCAGAGTTGTTTGAAAAGCCTGAATTCAAACTCGATGACAATGACTCGGGTGCGTAGGTAAAAAACTTGTTGGAAAACAAGCGACACCTATTAAGCCAATTATTTCATATCGAATGGAAACAGAATTGACAGTTCTCATATCGTATGCATAAATTTTTTCATAATGTTTGCACCGTTGCGTTGGATTACCCTAAATCCAAGGGTCTGCGGATCATCACCGGCCCGGAGTTGCACGACCTGGGCGTGCGCGAGGCGTTCCGGATCATTAGGAAGCGGATCGAGGGGGAGCCGGTTTACGTGAGCTTCGACATTGATTTCCTGGACGCCGCCTACGCCCCGGGCAACGGCACGCCCGAAATCGGGGGTTTTACCACTCATCAGACCCTGCAACTGCTGGTCGGGGCCTGCCTGGGCCAGAACCTCAAGGGCATGGACCTGGTGGAAGTCATGCCGGCCCAGGATCAAGCCGGCATTACCGCCCTGGCCGGCGCGTCGCTCATCCACGCCTTTTTGGCCGTCCTGGCCAAGGGCCGGGAGTAGCCGGGGAGTCTTGATCCCACCGAGGCATTCCCTCGGAAAGCGTCCTGGATAATGGAAACCTTCGAACCCGGACCAGCGCCGGGTTCGAAGGCCCAATATCGCTAACCCGACTGCCCCGGCGCGCCCCGCCTGGTTGACAGCCGCGATTCGTCGCCTTATTATCCCTTTCCGACCTGGCGCATTAATGCCGGGATTGAGCCTGGACCGCCTGGCAAGGCTGTCTTCATTGGAAATTCCAACAGGGCTTCCCATGAAACGACGTGGAAACGGGGGAAGCCGCCCGGCAAGGAGCGAGACCCATGATTCCAGTCATTACCAAGAGCAACATCTCCAGGGCGACTGGCCCGACCCGGTTTTTCCTGCCCGCCTGCCTGGCGGTGATATTGCTGCTGACATCCTGCGGCGGTGAAACCGGCGACAACGGCCGGGCCGGAAAGCGCGCCGCCATTGTCCAACAACTGGCGGATGTAATCGAATCCGATCCCGAGCTCCGGAACGCGGTGGAAGAGGTCCTGGCCGGTCAGGAAGCGTCATCCTTCTGGTACAACAAGACCGTGGAAGACCTGTATGACTTCCTGGACCAATGGTTGGTTTTCCAACCCACGCCCGGGGACGCCCGGTATTACATGGACGCCTTCTACGAATTCACCGCTTCCAGCGCGGGGCGGGCCGTGGTCCTAAAGGAATCATTCAAGAACTGGCTCCATGAATTCATGCTGGCCCGGGGGCGGTTCATGGACAGTCGGGACTCGGCGGGGACGATCGAAAAATGGCTAGCCGATCCGGAAGTAAAAATCGAGGACTACATCATCCCCGAAGGTGGGTTCGCGAGTTTCAACGACTTTTTCACCCGGCGGATCATCCCGGAAAAGAGACCGATCGCCTTTCCCGACGACCCGTCCATCCTGATTTCCCCGGCCGATTCCACCGCCATGAACATAGCCGACGGGTTGACGGCGGACGCCGCGATCGAAGTGAAGGGCGACCGCCTGTCCGTCGAAAGGCTCCTGGGAGGAAACCCGCTCGCCCAGGCTTTCCTCAAAGGAAAAGCCGTTCTGTTTATGCTCAATACGACCAATTACCACCATTTTCATTCTCCGGTGAAGGGGGAAATAGTCGCCGCGCAACAGCTCGCCGGGCTCTATTACGGCATGACCGGCGGCTGGGTTGATTATTTTTTTGAACACCGGCGCGGGTATTTCATTTTCGACACCGAGGAATACGGGCTCGTGGGCCTGGTCAGCGTCGGCATGTTCACCATCAGTTCCATCGAGTTCATCCGGGCCGAGGGCGACCTCGTCGACAAGGGAGACGAACTGGGGCATTTCGCCTATGGCGGGTCCGCGGTCATCCTTCTCTTTGAACCCGGCCGCGCGTCTTTCTCGATCCCCATCGACCAGGGGCCGGTCAAGGTGTTGCTGGGCCGGGAAATCGGGTCCGCCGTCGCGCCGGAGTGAACGCAGTAAGGCGCGCCCACTCCGGCCGACGAAGATAAGGGCGTTCAATTAGGCGGCCGCCTTGTAACGCCCCCGCCGACCGGCCTGGGACCTCGGGCTTCACGTTCTCAATCGTTTAATCAATAATCTGGTATTATTAAATAAATAAAATATCTATTTTTTCAGATATCTGTTGTTTTAGATCTTGACAAAATCAGCCCAGTCAACTATATATAATCTCAGATATCTGTTTAAACAGATACTAAATATGGAGGTGAGAACATGGAACTCTTCTACGGCGGCCCGGTCGATGGAGACCGGCGCTTTCCCCGGCCCGGCCTGGAAAAAAACCTGCTCCGCCTTATCGCCAACGGCGCCGGAGTCAAGATGTTCGGGCTGCGCCGGACCGGTAAATCGACCCTGTTGCGGCTCGTCGCGGAGCGAATGGCCAAACAAGGGTACGGCCTGGTCGAGGTCGACGCTGAAGGCATGCGCTCCCTCGACAACCTGCTCTTCGGCGTATTCAAAGCCTTGTCCTCAAACCATGACAAATTCTTCGACAAAGTACTATGCCTGGTCAGCAGCGACCCGGCTCTTCCCGCCGCGGTCAAAGCCGTTTGGGAGTTAATCCAAAAAGGCGGGGGCGCGCCGAGCGACCGTAACGCGATCGCCGAGTATTGGCCTCTTCTCTCGGGCCATATCGTGCGGTCCTTGAAGGAAGATAAACCCAAACTGCTACTCTGCCTCGACGAACTGCCTTTCCTGCTGCAAAACATGATCGAGGACAACCCGACCTCGGGGCCCCGGCAGGTCGACCAGATGCTCGCCGCCTTGCGGGAGTGGCGTAACGCCGGGCTCAAGATGGCCCTGGCCGGCTCCATCGGCGTCGCCGGGCTGGCTCGCAAATATAAATTTCGCGGCGACCACCTGAACGACCTGTCGTCGTTCGATCCCCCGGAACTTACGGACCTCGAGGCCCGCGTTTTTGTCCAGGCGGCCGTTGACCACGCCTCGGGAGGAAAGTGGACCGGCCGCCACACCGACGCCTTCTTTAAGGAACTAGACGTGCTGTATCCGAGCTTCCTGGCAAAGAGCCTCCTGATTCTCGATCATACCGACCCACCCCAGCCGGAATAGTTCCCCGACATCTTCGCCGGAAGCATCCGGCCCGAGCTGCACCACTCGTTTCTGGCGCAGTTCGACCGACGCTACAAATTCTATGACGAACTGGGGCCTGACTTCAGGCGCAAACTGGTCCGGCCCATCCTCGGCGCCGTCCTGTCCGGAATGAACGGCGTCGGGGAGTCGGCCCTTCCGCTTGAAGAAAGTTGCGACCAAATAGACCTTCGCGACGCCCTCGCCATCCTGACCGAGGACGGCTTCCTGACCTTTTCCGTGGACCGGGACGGGCGAAAAGTCTGGCGGCCGGCTTCGAACCTGGTTCGTCCATGGGGAAGGAACACCATATCATGACAGCGGGACGCCTGGCCGGACAACTCATCGAATCCTTCAACACCCACCGCATGCGGGACGAAGTGGTCGCCGCCTTGATGACCGGCCGGGAACCCGAACGGGACCGGGTCGTGGCCATAATCGAGGCCAACCTGCGAGTCAGTCCGGGGGCCTTGCAGCACGTCCTCATCCAAGGGCCCCGGGGCTTCGGCAAGTCGTTCCTGGTGCGCGCCGTGCAAATCGAGGCGCGCCGGAAGGCGGCCGAAGGCGCGCCGCTGGCGTTCGTTTTGCTGCCGGAGGAACAGCACAACCTGGTCCGCGGCCCGTCGGGTCTCCTGGACTACATCGCCCTTAAACTCTCCGACCTGCGCCTCGGCGCCGACCGAAGCTGGGAAGGGGCCATGTTCCGCTGGCCGTCCTCCGACAAGGCCGAAACCGTCTGGCGCCAGGCCGAACAAAGCCTGGAAAGGGAACTCGACCTCTGGTTCGCCGACCACAAGGGCCTGGCCGTGGTGGTGGTCGAAAACTTCGACATCCTCTTGTCCACGGTCTTCAAGTCCAAAGTCGAGCAGCAACTGCTCCGGCGCTGGATGACCCGGTCCGCCCATCGCTGCATGCTGCTCGCCACGGCCACGGGGTCCGTGGACATCGATTACGAACAACCGCTTTTCCAGGCCTTCCGGCCAGTCCGGCTCGAACCCTGGACCCGGGAGGACTGCCTTGTTTACTTCAACCGCCGGCGGGCTTTCACCAGCCGTCCCCCTCTGACCGAGGACGAGGCGGCCAAGGCCAGCGCCATCTCGGACTTCATCGGCGGCGCTCCCCGCCTGGCCCAGCTTCTGGCCGAGGCGCTCGATTCGGGCGAAGGCCTGAAGGACGGCGAACCCTTGTCCGTGGCCGAAATCATGAACGCCCTGGCCGACAAGCTGGCGGATTACTATCGCCGCCGCATCGACGACCTCCCCCCCCTGGCCCAGGGACTGCTCGACGCCCTGATTCGCGGCGGGGAGCCCTGTTCGGCCACGGAACTCGCGGTCCGCGTGCGGGCCGACGGGCAGAACGTGATCGCCCGGGTCATCCAGGACCTGCAACGGGCCGACATGATCAGGGGCGTCCCGGACCCGGGAGGGCGCGAGAAGTTGTTCAGGGTCGTGGACCGGGTCTTCGCCCACTTCTACCGGGTCCGCCAGGGTCATCTTCAGGCCATTGACTCGCCCTTGGCGACGATCCTCGACTTTCTGCGCGCTTATTACACACACGCCGAACGAAAACAACACGCCCTGCGTTTTCTCGAGACCGGCCGCCCCGCCGAGGCGGATGTTTTCGCCCGACTGGCCCAGGAAGGTTTAGTGACCAGGGGGTATAATGTTTACCGAATCGACTTTTCAAGGCGCTTGTCTCGCCTACTCGGCGTGGCTCCCGGCGCCTGGCCCGGAACAGCCGAGGAAATCGAACGAAAGCTGACGGAATCCCCAGCCGGGGTGATTGAAAAAGGCCGCGTTCTGCCTCCAGCCGCGACGCCCCTGGAATCCGCCATGCGAGCCGCCATAAAGGCCCAGGCCTATACACTCATGGGCTTACTTGAAAAGGCGGAAGAGACCCTCGCCGCCGCCTGTCGAGAAGCCGAGGGACAGCCGGACGCGACAGTCGTGGCGGCGAAGGAACTTAGTGATTTTTACTATTGGGAGTTAAAGGAACGCTCAAAAGCAGTGCAGTTCGCCGTAACGGTGGGTGAACAGCGCGGCCGGAATCTCTCACCGGTTATAGAATGTGAGGCGCTGAAAGAATACGCCTGGAGCCTTAACAGTTCCGGACGCCACGAGGAGGCCATCGCCGCGGCCGAAAAAGCCTCCTCTTGGGCCGAAGAAATCGGCGACAAAGCCCCGCAAACAGTGGCCATGGGAATTAAGGCCTATTCTCTCTCATATCTTGGACGCCACGAGGAGGCCATCGCCCTTGGTATAAAAGCTGCACACTTGGCAATTGAATCCGGCGACGATAAGCTAATGAATTACCATACTTATCGTATGGCTTCCTTTTTCAAAACGATCAGTCGCCAGGCCGAAGCCTTTGAGTTTGCCACTAACATGTTCGAAAATGCCTTGACGATGGATGCTCCGGCTACTCTATCGGCATCAATGGATATGGCGCTTGGAGCGGCCCAGGTCACGCCTCGGGCCAAGGTGATCAACCTATTCGACCGCTGGCTTGAAAAGAACGAACTTAGGAGCAAAGGTCAACCACCGGAAAAGCAATCAGTTGATTCGGAGATACCGGCGTCGTTGATTCCTGAATTATTGGCTGCCACGACCAGCGCACGGGCGTGGGTGGATTGGGACGTTTTCCGGGAGCGGCGCGGCGATTGGCTGGAAAAAAACCTTTCGCCCGGGGGTAAGTACGGAGTTATCGGTCAAGTAATCGCCCGCGTGGGAAACGACGAAGGCAGGGCCGCCGGCTTTGACGCGGCCCAGGGAATTCTGGCCCGACTGAAGCGATTAGGTTTCTTCCAATCGGTTGGCGATCAACAGGATATCACGCTCTCGTCGATCGTCGGCGCCTTCGCCGAAAACTGCCGCGAGGCCGGCCTTATGCGTGACGTCGCCGGGCTTTTGACCGAAAATCTTCATCCCGACGCGCCCAACCAAGCCCGGCTTTTAAACGACCTCGCCGCGTTCGAGGAGGCGGGTGAAAAGCAGGCGGAAGTCCTGGCTCGCCTGGACCCCGACGCGGCCTTGTGGATTCGCCGGATTCGAAACCTGCCCGACGAAGCCCCGACCTTGCCCAAGAAACGACGGCGTCAAAAATAAAACCAGGCGCTGAAGGAGAAAAAACAACTCATTTAAAGTGTCATAAGTTGCAGGCAAGACGCCCGCGCTCCCAGAGTGGACTTTTCGTCGCCATGCTCCACTCCAGCCGACGAAGACGAGGGCGTTCAAATCGGCGGCCGTCTTTTAACGCTCCCGCCGACCGGCCTGGGACCGCGGGCTTCCAGCCCGCGGATGCTTTACGCTTTTAATGCAGGCAAGCACGCCACGCTCCCGGAATGGACTTTTCGCCGCCATGCTCCACTCCGGCCGACGAAGACGAGGGCGTTCAAATCGGCGACCGTCTTTTATCGCCCCCGCCGACCGGCCTGGGAACGCGGGCTTCCAGCCCGCCATTGCTTAACACTTTAATGCAGGCAAGCACGCCACGCTCCCAGAGTGGGCTTTTCGTCGCCATGCTCCACTCCGGCCGACGAAGACGAGGGCGTTCAAATCGGCGACCGCCTTTTAACGCCCGTACGGCCCGGCCTGGGACCGCGGGCTTCCAGCCCGCCATTGTTTTACACTTTAATGCAGGCAAAACGCCCACGCTCCCGGAATGGACTTTCAGTCGCCAGGCTCCACTCCGGCCGACGAAGACGAGGGCGTCCAACTCGGCGGCCATCTTGTAACGCTCCCGCCGACCGGCCTGGGAACGCGGGCTTCCAGCCCGCCATTGCTTTACACTTTTAATGCAGGCAAGACGCCCGCGCTCCCGGAATGGACTTTTCGCCGCCATTAACCCGGTCCTGTCCCTGGAGCCTCAGCCCCAACCAAACCAGGAACCGCCCCAACCGGGCCATTAGCCGGGCCGTCCGGGCGCCCCGGCGCGTCGCCCTGATCGACCGGACCAACCGGGCCCGGTCCAACTCATCCTGGATTTCCTTCTGCCTTATTCTCGCCTCGCAGCTATAATAATACCAATTCGACATGTTATAGCCCCCCGGATGGAACACTTTTCCATCCCGAAAAAAAGCCGGCCGCCGTCCATGTTAGAGAAAGGCCCCCAGGCCGCCGAGGCCGGGATCGCCGGGTGGTTCCTTCAGGAGTTCCTTGACGGCGAAAGCCAACAGCTCGATTCCTTCCCGTATCTGTTCCACGCCCACCGACCCGTAGCTCAACCGGAAAGCGTTGACGAACCGGTGGTCCAGGTCCAGGTTCGGACCGGGGATGAACGACACGCCCCGTTCCACGGCCATGAGGAACAAGGCGATGCTCGAATATCCGGCCGGCAGCTCCACCCACATGTGGAAACCGCCCTTGGGGACCGTCCAGGCGACGCCGTCGGGCATGTGCCTTTTCAAGGCGGTCAGGACCGCGTCCCGCCGGGCCAGGTTGTGGCGTCGCCCCCGTTCCAGGTGAAGGTCGTATTCCCCGGTGCGCAGCAGGGCCAGGGCCGCCGCCTGCATCAGGGGCGGACAGGCCAGGTCCATGGCTCGCTTCAAGGGGGCCAGGGTCCGGATGCGGTCCACGCCGGCGATAAGCCAGCCCACGCGCAAGCCGCCCATGAAGGACTTGGACAATGACCCCACCACCACGGCCGTATCGAGGCCGGGGTCGACCAGGAAGCTGGCCAGAGGCGGCCCCTCGAAGCGCAGGTCGCGGTAAATTTCGTCGGCCAGCAGGAGCGAGTTCTGTTCCCTGGCCCACTGGACGACCAGCCGTCGTCGTTCCGGACCGAGGTCCAGGCCCATGGGGCTGTGCAGGTCCGGGCAGAGATACAACAGCGAGGGCCGGCCGTCCCGGAACCGGGCCAACCGTTCCGGCGTGGGTCCGTCATGGTCCCGGGAAACCGCTTCCACGAAAAGCCCCAGGGACCCGAAGGCGCCGGGCGCCCCCAGGTAGCAGGGGGTCTCGCAGAGCACCCGCCGACCTTCCTCCAACTCGGCCTGGGCCATCAGGGACAAGGCCTGCTGGGAGCCGTTGGTGATCAAAATCTGGTCCGGGGAAACCTTGGCGCCTTCCCGGGTGAACCGTTCGGCCAGTTCCCGCCGCAGGTCCCACATCCCCAAGGGGTCTCCGGAAGCCTGGTACAACCCCTGCCCCGCCTGCAACGCTTCCCGGACCATGTCGTCCAGGATTCCTTCCCGGGCGATGGCCGGGTCCGGGATGCCGGACGTGAAATTGATCAGGCCGGGCCGCAGGGTGAAGGCCATGAGGTTTTCCAGGCTCTGGGCTATGCCCCGGCGCAAGCGTCGGGCCGCCTGCCGGGCCTGGGCCTCCCCGGGGGAATAACCATGGGTCTCGGCCGAGGGTTCGAAGGACGATTCCTCGGGTCCGCTTTCTTCCGGGTCGCCCACGAACGTGCCGCGGCCCACCTGGCAACAGAGATGCCGCGACTTGGTCAGGTCCTCGTAGGCCCGCCTGATGGTGGCCTGGGTGACGCCCAAGTCCTTGGCGAAGACGGCCACGGGAGGCAGTTGGTCGCCGGGCTTCAAGGCTCGGGACTCCACCGCTTCCAGCACGGCGTCGCGAATCTGGGCGTACAGGGGCTTGTCGGCGTCCCGATCGATTTTGACCTTCACTTTTCGTCCTCCCCTAAATTAATATGCGTATTGATACAGTATCAATAACAAACCTGTCAAGAAAAATCCCCCCGGCCCCGGCCGCGCATTTTCCCTATTGCCTTGGACTTCCCGCGAAGATATTCTAAGCCCGTGTTTCACAAAAAATTTTTTCCCTCACCGGGTTGGGCCTGTTCCGCGGGACCGGGCTCGGCCCCCCATCGCGCGACGGCGCCTTATCAGGAGGAAACATGGGAAATCCCTTTAACTGGGTGGAACTGACCACGCACGACGTGGAAGGGGCCAAGGCCTTTTACGGCCGGTTGTTCGACTGGAAGCTGAACGAAATGGCCACGCCCATGGGGCCGTACGTGCTGGCCGAGACCGGGGAAAAGCCCGGGGCCGGGATGATGGGCCTGCCCGAGCCCGGCGTTCCCACCACCTGGACGGTCTACGTCCACGTGGACGACATCCGGGCTTACGCGGCCAAGGTCGAGGAACTGGGCGGCAAGGTCGAAAAGGGCCCGTTCGAGGTCCCGGACGTGGGCTGGATCGCCATTGTCAGCGACCCGCAGGGGGCCTATTTCGGGTTGTATCAACCCCAATGAGCCGTCCGCCGGCGACGCCGCGACGGCCGCGGCCGTGACCGTGACCGGGGTCAATCATCCCTTCGCCGGCCGCCGGGCCTGGTCCCCGGACTCGGCCTGGCGGCTCATTCTGCCCACGGGGCTGGCGCTCTGCCTCTTCGCCCTGGTGATCTTCCAGCTCGTCCTGCCGGCGCAGGAAAACGCGGTCATGGACAAAAAGCGGGAGATGATCCAGGAATTGACCCGGATCGGGTACAACGTCCTTTCCTATTACGAGGAAAAGTCCCGCCTGGGGGTCCTGACCGAGCGGGAGGCCCAGGCCCAGGCCCTGGAACTGCTGCGCGGCTTTCGCTACGGCCCGGAAGGCAAGGACTATTTCTGGATCAACGACAACGGCCCGCGGATGATCATGCATCCCTACCGCCCCGACCTGGAAGGCCGGGACGTCAGCGATTACGCCGATCCCTCGGGCAAGAAGCTCTTCGTTACTTTCGTCCGGGTCGCGCGGACCCAGGGCGCGGGTTTCGTGGACTATTTGTGGCAATGGATGGACGAGCCCGGCCGGGTGGCGCCCAAGGTGTCCTATGTCCGGGAATTCCGGCCCTGGGGCTGGATCATCGGCACGGGCATCTATATCGAGGATGTGCGCGCGGAAATGGCGTCCATGAAAAGGCGCCTGACCCTGGTCCTGTTCGGCATCGCGGCCATCATCGCGTTGCTGTCGGCCTACCTGATCGCCCAGAACATCCGGACCGGCGCCAGCCGCCGACGGGCCGAGGAGGCCCGCCAGGAAAGCGAGGGCCGGTTCCGGACCCTGGTGGAAAACTCCCAGGTCGGGGTCCTGGTCCTGCAAAAGGGCCGGGTGATCTACATGAACCCCGAGCAACGGCGGCTCTTCGGGTCGCCGCCCGATCCTTTTTGGCTGAATGACTACCGGGACGCCCCGGCCGAGGACCTGGAAAAGCTCTCGAAATTGAACGAGGAACTTTTTCCGGAAAACGGCCCGGCCCTGGAAATGGAGTTGCGGCTTTTCCCCTTCGGCGCCATGGCCGCCGGACTGGACATGAGGTGGGTCCACTGCCGGGCCAACCCCATTGTCATTCAGGGGGAAAAGGGCCTCCTGGCGGTCATGCTGGACACCACCAAGGCCAAGGAATTGGAACGGTTGCTGCTCGCCCAGGACAAAATGGCTTCCCTGGGACGCGTGGCGGCGGGCATCGCCCATGAAATAAGGAACCCGCTGTCCGGAATCAACCTCTACCTGAGCGCCCTGGAAGAGATGTTCGCGGACGAGTCCCGGCCCGCGGAGGACCAGGCCCAACTGCGCCGCATCTTCGGCAACCTCAACCTGGCTTCCCAAAAAATTGAAAAAGTCATCAAGCGGGTCCTGGATTTTTCGCGGCCCACCAAGCCGCGCCTGACCTGGGTGCAGGTCAACCAAATACTGGAGCAGGCCCTGGAGTTTTCGGCCGTCACCTTTCGCAAGAACGGCATACGAGTAAAAAAGTCCCTGGCCCTGGACCTGCCGCTCTGCCACCTCGACCCGCACCTGTTGGAACAGGTGCTGATGAACCTGATCACCAACGCGGTCCAGGTGTTGCAAGCCCACGACGGGGAAAGGACGATCCTCGCGTCGTCGTCCCTGGAGGAAGATAAAGTCGTGCTCAGGGTGGCCGACTCGGGACCCGGGGTGCCTCCGGAAATCAGGGACCGGATATTCGACCCCTTTTTCACCCTGAACAAGGACGGGGCCGGCATCGGCCTCAGCCTGAGCCGCCGCATCGTCGCCGATCACGGGGGGACCCTGGCCGTTGCCCAGTCCCGCTGGGGCGGGGCGGAATTCATCATTACCCTGCCCGCCTTGTACCAGGTCTGGTATCAAAGCGTCGGCTAGTCCGGGAGACCCTTGGCATGACAGATTTTTCCATCTTCGTGGTCGACGACGAGGAAATGATTCGCGACGCGGCCGCCATGAACCTGCGGGAATACCGGGTGAGGACCTTCGAGCGGGCCGAGGACGCCGTGGAAGCCGTCAAGCGGGACCAGCCGGACTTGATCCTGATGGACGTGGGACTCCCGGGGATGAACGGCGTGGAAGCCATGGGCCTGATCCGCGAAATCGCCCCGGAAGTCTTGTTCATCATGATCACCGCGTACGAGGACGTCGACACCGTGGTCGCGGCCATGAAGCTGGGCGCGTACGACTACGTGGTCAAGCCGCTATACATGGACTCCCTCAAGGTCGGCATTCGCAATGCCCTGGAATCCATCCGCCTGCGCAAGGAAGTCCAGCGGCTCCAGAAGTGGTATCTGGAAGAAAACCTGCCCTGCTTCATCGCCGAGAGCGACGCCATTCAGGACGTCATGCAGTTCGTGGACCGGGTGGCCAAGAGCCCGGACGCTCCGGTGATGATCCTGGGCGAGACCGGCACCGGCAAGGAACTTTTCGCCCGGGCCGTCCACTACAAAAGCCCCAACTGCCGCGGCCCCTTCGTCACCCTGAACTGCGCGGCCATCCCCCGGGAAATAATAGAAAGCGAGCTGTTCGGGTACGAGCCCGGGGCCTTCAGCGGCGCCAGCCCCAAGGGCAAGGCCGGGCTGATCGAGCAGGCCCAAGGCGGCACGCTGTTTTTGGACGAAGTCGGGGACCTCGGCGTGGAAGCCCAGGCCAAGCTCCTGCGGTTCCTGGATTCCGGGGAATACTACAAGGTCGGCGGGACCAGGATCAAGCAGGCCCGGGCCCGGGTGGTGTCCGCCACCAACCGGGACCTGGACGCCATGACCGCGGCGGGGGAGTTCCGGCGGGACTTGTACTTTCGCCTGGCCGTGATCAAGATCGAGCTGCCCTCGCTCAAGAAACGGCCCGAGGACATCCTGCCCATCGCCCGCTTTTTTCTGATGGAATTCAGCCGTAAGTACCAGAAGACCTTCACCGGCCTTTCCCCGGAGGCGGAAGCCTTTCTCCTCGGTCATTCCTGGGAGGGGAACGTCCGGGAACTGAAAAGCCTGATGGAGCGGGGGGTCCTGTCGGGCCGGGGGCCGGTCCTGGGGCCCGACGACTTCGGCCGGCCGACCGGCGGCCCGGTCCCGGACAAGCCCGCGCCGGACTCGAGGTTCACCCTGCCCCCCCTGACTCCGGAAGGCCTGGACCTGGCCGCCCTGCTGGAAGCCGTGGAAAAAATCTATGTGGAGGAAGCCTTTCGCCAAAGCGGCGGCAACGACAGCAAGGCCGCCCAGTTTTTGGGGATCAATTACTACACCTACCGGTACCGCAAGAAAAAGCTCCTGGGCCCGTGAGCGGCTTCCCGCCCCTTCTCCCGGCGCCGGGCCGGGGCGGCCCGAAAAACCTTGACCGGCCGGGGCGTTCCGAGGTTAAATGCCAACCATGGAAAACGATATCAAGGACCGCCTAGCGCGGGTAAGAACACGGCTGGAAGCGGCCCGCATCCGGGCCGGCCGGGCCCCCGGGGACGTCCGCCTGGTGGCGGTGGGCAAGACCCAGCCGGTGGAAGCCATCCGCGCGGCCCTGGAGGCCGGCGTGGAAATAATCGGGGAAAACTACATCCAGGAAGCGATCGACAAGATCGAAATCCTGGGCCGGCCCTGCGCCTGGCACTTCATCGGGCGGCTTCAGACCAACAAGGCCAAGTACGCGGCCCGCCTGTTCGATATGATCCACTCGGTCGACAACCTCAAGCTCGCCCGGGAACTGGATAAAAAAGCCGAGGCGGCCGGACGGCGGCCGGCGGTGCTGGTGCAGGTGAACCTGTCGGGAGAGGAAACCAAGGGCGGGACGACCAACGAGGACGCGGCCCGCCTGGCGGAAGCCGTGGGACGGTTGAAAAACCTGACCCTATCCGGTTTCATGACCATGCCCCCCTTTTTCGACCAGCCGGACAAGGCCCGGCCGTTTTTCGCGGCCCTGCGGGAATTGCGGGACAAAATCGGGGAGGCTTCGTGGGAGCTTTCCATGGGCATGTCCGGGGACTTCGAGACCGCCATCGAGGAAGGGGCCACCCTGGTTCGGGTCGGGACGGCCATATTCGGGGCGAGGAGTTAATCCGGCCCCGGCTTTTCCCCCCGCCGGACGAATTCGAACAGGAAAAGGGCGCCGGCGGCGGAGGCGTTGAGGGACGCCACCCGCCCCTTGAGCGGGATGGAAACCAGCAGGTCGCATTTTTCCTTGACCAGCCGCCGCAGGCCCCGGCCTTCCGCGCCCACGACCAGGCCCATTCTAGCGGGCAGCTTGACGTCGTACAGACAGGTCCCGGCCTCGGCGTCGGCGCCCACGATCCAGAAACCCCGCTCCTTCATTTCGTCCAGGGCCCGGGACAGGTTGACCACCCGGGCCACGGGAAGGTGTTCGGCCGCGCCGGCGGAAGCCTTGACGGCCGCGGCCGTGACCGGCGCCGCCCTTTCCCGGGGTATAACCACGCCCGCCGCCCCGGCCGCCTCGGCCGACCGCAGCAGGGACCCCAGGTTGCCCGGGTCCTGGATGCCGTCGAGAATCAGGACCAGGGACCGGTCCCCCGCGCCCCGGAGCAGGATTTCCTCGAAGTCATGATATTGATACGGCCCGACCTCGGCCACGACGCCCTGGTGTCCGCCGCCGCCGTACATCCGGTCCAGGCGTTCCCGGTCGACCCGCTGCACGGAAAGATTGCCCGACCGGGCCAATTCCAGGATTTCCCCCGCAACCCGGCCGGACCGGTTTTCGGCCAGATAAATCCGCTGGATTCTCGCGGCCCCGGACCGCAAGGCTTCCAGGACGGGATTGACGCCGCCGATGACTTCCGCCATTATTTTACCCGGCCTTTCATTCCACGCCGAAAAACGCCGGCCGAAAATCCTCGGCCTGGGACAACCGCAGGGTCTCGGCCCGGATAATGGCCGCGAGGTCGCCCAGGGCCCGTTCCACCTGGTCGTTGATCACCAGATAATCGTACAGATCCTTCTGTCCGATCTCCTCCCTGACCCGCCCCAGCCTGACGGCCAGGTCTTTTTCGGTTTCGGTCCCCCGCTTTTTGAGCCTGGCGGTCAATTCCGCAAAGGTCGGAGGCAGGATGAAGATCAAGACCGCCTCGGGAAAATTATGACGAATCCGGCGGGCGCCGGCCACGTCCACGTCGACCAGGACGTTCAGTCCCCGGTTGAGCCGCTCCATGACCCAGGCGCGACCGGTGCCGTACAAACGCCCGAACACCTCGGCCCATTCCAGGAACCCGTCCGCCGCGATCATGCGGCGGAACTGTTCCGGGGTCGTGAAATTATAATCCCGCCCGTCGATTTCCCCGGGCCGGGGGGCGCGGGTGGTGTGGGACACGGAATATTCCAGGGCCGGGTGTTCCCGCAACAGCCGTTGGCAGAGGGTCGTCTTGCCGGCGCCCGAGGGCGCGGAGATAACGAAGAGGCGGCCGGTCATTCCTGCGCGCCTCGCTTGGCTTCGGCGGCCTGCCCGTCGCTGGAAAAGCGCAGGGCGATGGTTTCGGCCTGGATGGCGGACAAGATGACATGGTTGCTGTCGGTGATGATGATGGACCTGGTGCGCCGGCCCTGGGTGGCGTCCACGAGACGGCCGGCTTCCCGGGCCTCGTCCTTCAGGCGCTTCATCGGCGCCGAGGACGGGGAAACAATGGCGATCACCCGGTCCGAGGCGATGGTGTTGCCGAACCCGACGTTGATAAGCTTCGAGCCCATTTAGTCCCCCTGTCTCATTCGATGTTTTGGACCTGTTCCCGAAGTTTTTCCAGTTCGGTTTTCAGGTCCAGGACCAGGTTGGTGATGGCCGCGTCGCCGGTTTTGGAGCCGATGGTGTTGACTTCGCGGTTTATTTCCTGAAGCAGGAATTCCAACCGCCGCCCCACGGCGTCTCCCTGGGAGATCAAGGCGCCGAACTGCTTGAAATGGCTGGCCAGGCGGACCAGTTCCTCGGTGATGTCGGCCCGGTCGGACAGGTAGGCCGCTTCCTGGGCCAAACGACCCTGGTCCAGTTCCAGGCCCTCGGTCAGGGCCTTGATCCGCGCTACCAGCTTGGTCCTCGACTCGACCAGGACCACGGCGCGGCGGGCCTCGATCTCCTCGACCCACCGGCTCATCCGGTCGAGCCGGGCCTGAAAGTCCTCGGCGATGGCCCGTCCCTCGGTCAGGCGCATGGCCGTCAAGCCGTCCAGGGCTTCCGCCAGGATGGGCGCCAGGCCGGCCTGGAAAGCCTCCAGGTCGACCGTTTCGTCGTCATAGCCGATTATATCCCGGAACTCGGTCAATTGCGCCAGGGTGACCTCCCCCGCCAAGTCCAGGTCGTCCTTGAGCTTGGTCAGGAGGTCCAGGTAACTCCGCGCCAGGTCCAGGTCCAGCTTGAGTCGGGTTTTTTTCAGGGCCGTTTCGTCCACCTGAAGCCAGACATCCACCCGGCCCCGGGTCAACCGGTTGGAAACGGCCTTTTTGATGGTTTCCTCCAGCGTCGCCAGGGATTTGGGGGTCCGAATATTGATATCGCGAAACCTGTTGTTGACGGTGCGAACCTCGACGGAAGTTTCCCGGTCCAGGACCTTTCCCGCCGCCCGGCCGAAACCGGTCATGCTATGGATCATGCTTTCTCCATTTTTTGCATCCTGATCTGCATCAGGAATTTTTTCCGGATGTCGGCCATGACTTCCAGGGCCTCGGGCGAGGCGAAATCCGGATAAGTCCAAGGTAGGGCCCGAAAGCCGCCTTTCTCGAAAATCAAAGTCAAGTCGGCGTATACTCCCCGGCCGAGATAAATGCGGTGAATCCAGTTTTTGCCGGTGGACAGGACCAGTCTTTCGGCCGAAATATAGCCGGGGTCGATATTGACCCCGCGGCGGCCCTCGACGGTCCATTTCCGTTCCAGTTCCATGGACCGGACCTTGATCTCCACCAGGAATTCCGGGTCGACGAGGGCCTCGGCCGCGAAAAATCTTTTATAAAGGGGCCCGCCCATCTCCTCGTGGTAGAAGTCGGTCCGGTCGAACAGCATTTCCCGACCGGCGTAATCCAGCACGCCGACGATTTTTTCCCATTCGGCGGCGGCCGCGGCGAGAAATTTCCGCTCGGCGGAAAAGATCGCGGCCACGGGCTTGACCGGTCCCGCCGGAGTCAGGACGCTCATGAGGCCTTCCCGCCCGCTCCCCCGGCGTCCGGTCCGGAGGGCGAGGGCCGCGTCATAACGCTCTCGCGCAATTCCCGGGCCGTGACCGCGGCGGTGCCGACCTTCCCCACCACCACGCCGGCGGCGCGGTTGGCCAGGACCGAGGCTTCGAGCCGGGACAGGCCGGCGGCCAGGCCCAGGGTCAGAATGGCGATGACCGTATCCCCGGCCCCGGTGACGTCGAATACTTCCCGGGCCATGGTGGGAATATTTTCCAGCCCGCCGCTCCGTTCGAACAGCGTCATCCCCTGTTCACCCCTGGTGATAAGGACCGCCTCGCAGTCCAGGTCCGCGATTATCTTGCGCCCGACCCGATAAAGGGCTTCTTCCGAATCCACGGTCAATCCGGCCCCTTGGGCCGCTTCGTGATGGTTGGGGGTCAGAATGGTCGTGTTCCGGTACAGATGGAAATTCTTGACGGCGGGGTCCACGGCGATCAGGCCCGACCGGCCGTCGAACAAGCGACGAACAGCGGCCATGATTTCCGCCCCGATCACGCCCTTACCGTAATCCGAAACGATCACTCCGTCAACCCGTCCGGCCAGGGAGGCCAAAAAACCCGTCAGCTTTTTCAACGCCCTGGGCCCGGCCGGGGTCCGGGCTTCCCGGTCGAACCGGACCACTTGCTGGGGTCGGGCCACCACGCGGGTTTTGACCGTGGTGGGCCGGTCGGGGTCGGAAACGAGGCCCTGGGGGTCGGCCCCCAGGTTTTCCAGCATCCGGATGATCCCGCGGCCCGGACGGTCCCGGCCCACCAACCCGGCGGCCAGGGCCCGGCCGCCCGCGGACGCGATATTGTTGACCACATTGGCCGAGCCGCCCAGAAGCTCGGTCTCGTCCGTGACGTCCACCACCGGGACCGGGGCCTCGGGGGAAATCCTTTCGACCTGGCCCCAGACGAAACGGTCGAGCATCACGTCGCCCAGGACCAGGAGCCTGACCCGGGGAAACCGATCAACGGCCTCCAACAGCCTGTTCATATCGACTTGTTCGCCCATTCATCCCCCTTGCCTTCCCCCGGGTCCCCGGTCGAAAAAATCGAACGGCCGCCCATAATTTCTTCATACGCCGCCAAGGTCCGGGCCAGGTTCGCTTCCCAGGAAAAAGGCGCCAGGATATCCTGATTCGCCCGGCTGACCCGGGTTCGATCCAGCCGCGCCGCCCGGGTCGCCTTTTCGGCGAGTTCCTCGGGGTTGACCGGAAAATCGAGCAAATATCCGTTGACCCCCTCGCGAACGGCTTCCGCCGCGCCGGTCTCCCTGGTGATCGCCACCGGCAGGCCCGCGGCCAGGGCTTCCAGGCAGGCGTTGGAAAATGGTTCGTACCAACTGGGCTGGATAAACACGTCCGCCGCCCCGTAAAGCCGGTCCACGTCCGTGCGCGGTCCCAGGAAGACGACCTTCCGCTTCACGCCCAATTTCCCGGCCATTTTTTCGTAGGGTCCGCTCCGGTCGGCGCCGGCGACCAGGACCTTGAGCTCGGCCCGCGGCAAGCTCCGGATTATCTCGGCCAGGCCCTTGCGGGCGAACCCCGAGCCCACGAAAAGGCCAATGGGTTCATCCCCGGCCAGCCCCAATTCAGCCCGAACCTCGGCCCGATATTTTTCCGCCAGGCCGGGGTTGAACCTGTCGCGGTCCACGCCGTTGTAGACCACCCGGACCATGTCTTTTCCCAGCCCATAATGCCGCATTATTTCATCCCGGCCAAGCCTGGAATTGGCCAGGACGATTTTCAAGCGGGGGCTGGAAAACAACCGGGCCTCCAGGTTCAAGAAAGCCTGGTGCCGGGGATTGACGCGGTCCAGGGCCTTCCTGGACCACCCCTCGGCCCGGGCGCGGCGATCCAGCCATTCCCGGTGGCAGCCGTCTCCGGCCCGAAAAATATCCAGGGACCAGGTCCGTTCAAAGCCGTGGACCACGTCGAACCGTTCCCGGGCGACGATGGCGGCGGCTTGCCGGGCGAAATCGTGCAAGCGCAGAAAGGACGGCCCGCCGGCGCGAATGGGGTGAAAAACCAGACCCCCGGCCTCGGCCCCGGGCCATTCCCGGGCCAGGATATGCACCTCATGCCCTTGATCGGCCAGTCTTGCGGCCAGTCGGCCGACGTACAGCTCCGCGCCGCCGAACCGGGAAAATTTCTGGCGGATCAGGGCGATCTTCATGGCCGTCCCAGTATTTCATCCACGACCGCCAGCACTTCCCCGGGCGTCATTTCCGCCAGGCAGCGGCTGACGCCCTTGTCGTCGCACCCGGCCCGGTCGCAGGGACGGCAGTCCCAATCCTTGAAATAGACCCGGTGTCCCCGGCCCCAGGGCCCCCAGACCCTATCCCGGGAAGGACCGAACAGGGCCAGGACCGGAGTCCCGACTGCGGCGGCCATGTGCATGGGCAGGCTGTCCACGCCGATGAAGAGCCGGGCCCGGGCGATCAGGGCGGCCAGCTCGGCCAGGGTCAGTCGGCCGGACAGGTCCAGGAAGGGGACCCTGGTCCGGGCGGTGATATCCCGGATTAAAATCCGTTCGACCAAGTCCCCGGACCCGGTCAGGACCACCGGCAAGCCATGGTTGCAGGCCAGGTGATCGATGACCCGCGCGGCGCCGTCCGGTCGCCAGGTTTTGAACAAGTTATAGGAAGCCGGGTGCAGCAGGGCGAAGGACCCTTGGTCGGCCAGGCCTTCCGCGGCCAGGAGCCCCCGGACTTTTTCGTCCGCGACCGGCGGCCAGTATAGGGACAGCGGCTGAACCCCCGGGTCCAGGCCCAGGGCCCGCACCATGGCCAAGTGGTATTCGACGGTGTGCAGGGCCTTGACGTCCGCGTCCACCACGTGGGTGTAAAAGTTCCGCCGCCCCCATTTCTTGTCCGGCCGGGGCCGGTACCCGACCCTGGTCCCGGCCCCGGAGACCCAAGCCAGAAAAGCGCCCCGGTCGCCCTCGGAAAGCTCCAGGACCAGGTCGAACTTGCCCTGGCGGAGCCGCCGTAGGAAGCCGAGCTGTCGAAAAGGCCCCGTCCCCCGGGGGACGGTCAGGACCGCGGAGACGTCCGGATGAAACCTGACCAGGTCCTCGGCGCCGGGGTTGACCAGCAGGCTGACCCGGGCCTCGGGCAGGGCCCGCTTGAGTCCCGTGACAACGGGGACCGTCAACAGGACGTCGCCCAGGCGCCTGAGCTTGGAGACAAGAATGTTCCGGAACCCGCCGGTCATTTTTTCCGGGCCTCGCGGGTGAGTTCATACAGCCTGGCGTATTTGACGAAGGTGTAGACGCCGTACAGGGACGCGGTCAGAAAGCCTTCCCAACCGTCCAGGAAACCGCGCTTCAAGACGAACATGCCGAAAAAGGTGAACAGGGCCCGGCCGGTCATGCGCACGGGGCCGGTTTCGCGGCCTTGCCGGGCGTATTCCTCGGCGGACAAACGGGAATACCGGTCCATCCGGGCCAGGTAGTCGCCGATCGAGGAATAAGTGTAATGAAGAATGTGGTTCCGCAGCCGTCCGGTGGGACCGGACGCGCGGATGGCCTCGTGAACGGCCCGGGCCCCGTATTCCGCCTTGCCCCGGCGAAAAAGACGGAGATGCCTTTCCGGATAAAAGCCGCCATGCCGGAGCCATTTATCCTTCCAGAAAACCTGGTAGGGCAGGTAAAACCCGTCTAGCTTTTGGTCGGGCCGCCCCACCGCGGCGAGAATCTCCCCGGCCAGCTCCGGGGAAACCCTTTCGTCGGCGTCGAGGCTCAGAATCCAGTCCCCGGACGCCAGTCCATGGGCCGCGTTGCGCTGGGTCGGATAACCGTCCCAGGCGCGGAAAAAGACCTTGTCGGTGAATTCGCGGCAAATTTCCACGGTCCGGTCCACGCTCCCCGAATCGACCACCACGATCTCGTCGGCGAAGGACGCGCTTTCCAGGCAGGCCCGGATGTTGGCTTCCTCGTTCAAGGTAATGACCACCACGGAAAGAGTGGTCATTTCGCCGGCCTCGTTTTCCCGGACAACGGGATCACAAGGTGCTCCGGCCCTTTCCGAGCTTCAGGCTGAAATCGAGGAGCAAGTCCTTTCTCTTGATGATGATCCTTTTCAGGGACCAGGGGTCGTCGCCCGGAACATTCTTGCCGTGGCGGGTGGTCAGCCCCAGCTTATACCCGGCCTTTTGGGCCGCTTCCCGGACCCGGCGGTCATTCAACCCGTAGGGATAGGACAGGGCGATGACCTCGCGTCCCAACAGGGCTTCCAGCTCGCTTTTGGATTGGGAAAGTTCCCGCGTCAGGGTCTGGTCGTCCTTGCCGGTCAGGTCCGAATGGGTCCAACCATGGGACCCGACATCCCAACCGTCCTCGGTCAGGCTCAACAGGTCGGTCATGCGCAGGAGTTCGAATTCCGGCTCGCCCTTGCCCCGATCCCAGTCGTTGGTCTGTCCGATCCGGCTGGACACGATGAAGACCACCCCGAAAAAACCCCGGGCCGAGAGGGCGTCCCGGGCGAGGAGCACGGACTCGCGGTCGCCGTCGTCAAAGGTTATCACCACCGGTTTTTCCGGAAGGGGCGTCCCCCCGCGCAGGCTCCGGTGGAGGTCGTGCAGGTTGATGGTTTTGTACCCGTTTTCCCCCAGGAAATCGAGTTGGCGGTAGAAGGTCCGAGGGCTGACCCGCAGCTTTTTCAGCTTGGTTCGGTACAGGTTGTCCGTCAGGAAATGATACATCAATATGGGCACGCCCGGCAGGTCGGGCCGCCAAAAGGTGAACCTCAAGGAGAATCCAAGTCCCAGGGCCGCCAATCCGGCCAGGGACGCCCAAGCGACGGGGTTCATTCGACCGGCTTGGCCTCCTCGATCAGCATGATGGGGATATCTTCCCTGATTTCATAGAGTAGGCGGCACTTTCCGCACACCAGCCCGTCCTGGCCCGGGGTGAGGACCAATTCCCCCCGGCATTGGGGACATACCAGAATATCGAGCAGTTCCTGACAAATGGCCATGAAGCGACCTCCTTGTTGTTTCCTAGGCCTTCCGGGTTGTCGGATGGGCCTGGTCCGAAACGGTTGCGGCGTGAATCGGGACCGGCCGTCCGTCCCGCCGGCCTGGTCCCTCCAGAAAACGGCCCACGGCCCGGGCGACCGTATCCGGAGTCAAATCCGTCAGGCACCGCGGTCGGGGGCAGGACTTGCGAAAACAAGGGCTGCACTCGATCCCGGTCCGCAGCGCCAGGCTTCCGGGGCCGAAAGGCCCGGTCCGCCAGGGGGCGGTGGGGCCGAAAAGGGCGATGACCGGGGTCCCGGTCGCGGCGGCCAGGTGCATGGGTCCGGTATCCGGGCCGACGACCAGGTCGACCCGGCGGAAAACTTCCGCCAACACCGGCAGGCTGGTTCGTCCGGTCAGGTCCGCGGCCGGGTCCGGCCCCAGGGCGAGACGGCCGTTGGCCGCTCTTTCGTCCGGGCTTCCGGTCAGGACCACTCCCAGTCCAAGGTCGCCGGCAAGGCGGCGGATAAGTTCCCGCCAGTGCGCCTCGGGCCAGAGTTTGGACGGCCATTTGGCGCCCGGGTTCACCGCGACGAGCGGGCGGGAAAGACCGGCCAGCAGTTTTTCCGCTTCCCGGGCCGCCTCCGGACGCTCCGGAAACCGAAACATCACTGGTTCGGCGGCCCCGCCCAGGTAGACGGCCGCGTCCAGATAGCGGAGCAGGGCGTGCCTCTCGGGGTCGTACCGGGGCAGGCGTTCACCCAGGAATAAATAACTCAGCTCGCGGGTCCGGTCAAACCCGATTTTTCTTTTTCCGCGACTAAGGCCCACCCAGACGCCGCTTTTCAACAGCCCTTGCAGGTCGACCACCACGTCGTACCGCTCCCGCCGCAGCTCGCGAATGAAACCCCCAACGTCGCGGGCGGCCCGCCAGGGCCGTCCGGCGGCGAGTTCCCTGAGCCAGGTTTTCCGCCTGGCCACGAGCACCCGGTCGAGCAGGGGCGGAGGGGGGAGCAGGCCGGCGGCGGCTTCCTCCACCAGCCAGGTTATCCTGGCCCGGGGAAAGGCCCGCCGGAGGGATTCCAAAAACGGCAGGGCCAGGACCACGTCGCCGATGGCGCTCAACTTGACGATAAGAATGTTCATTTCGTCAAGTTGTCCAACAAGTCCAGCCCGGCCCGGGCCACTTGCCCGGCCGCGATCAGGTCCATGCACCGGTGCGACACCTTGGGGCAGACGGGTTTCAGGCAGGGCGCGCAGTCGACCTGGCTGGAAACCATGACCGCCCGGTCGCCCGCCGGGGAAGTGGTCTTGGCGTCGGTGGACCCGAAGATGGCGACCAGGGGCGCGTCCACGGCGGCGGCCACGTGCATCAGTCCGGAATCGTTGGTCAGAAAGAGATGGCACCGGTGAATGAGCGCGGCGGCCTCGTCCAGGGACGTCCGGCCCGACAGGTCATGGGCCGGGTGGCGCATCCGCTCCCTGACCCGGGCCGCCACCCGGGCTTCCCCCGGGCTTCCGAAGACCAGGGCCGCGCCGCCCGGCTTTTGGTCCAGGATTTCGTCCGCCGCGGCCGCGAACTTTTCCGGGGGCCATTGCTTGGCCGGGCCGTACGCGGCGCCGGGCGCCAAGCCGATCAGAAAGGAGTTTTCCAGCCCCAGGGCCTGGAGCCTCAAGCCGGCCATTTCCTTGATGGCGGGCGAAAGATGAAACACCGGCTTTCGGGTTTGGGTTTTCAGTCCGACCCGTCCCAACAGCCGGAGATAATACTGGGTTTGGTGGACGACCCTGTCCCCGGGATACAGCGGCACGGCCGGGTGGAGCAAAAAGCCGCGGGCGTCGGTGTTGTATCCGACCCGCCAGGGAATGCGGGCGGCGAAGGCCAGGGCCGCCGCCTCGAAGGCGTTCTGAAAAAGCACGGCCAACTCGAATTGCCGGGACCTGATTTCCCGGACCAGGCTCGCCAAGCCCAGCAGGCCCCCGTGGGGACCCGACCGGTCGTAAATCATGGTTCCGGCGACGGCCGGGTGATGGGCGAAAATAGGGGCGGCCCAGGGCTTGACCAGCACCGTGATCTCGGCGTCGGGGAAGTTGTCGGCCAGGGCGGACAAGGCCGGAGTGGTCAACAGGGCGTCGCCGACCCAGTTGGTGGACCGAACCAAAATTCTCCGGAAATGACGATCAGCCAGGTTCATTATCCCGCCGCCGGTCCGGGGTCGAGGTCGCCCGGTTTTCCAGTAAGGCCTGGAAATCGTCTCGCCCGTCCCAGAGTTCCATTTCGATTTCCAGAACCAACGTCCGCAGGGAGCCAAAAGACCGCCCCTCGAGCTTGACCGCGTCCTTGGCGGTCGTCGCCGCCAATTCAATCCCCAGGCGCTGAGCCTGGATTTTGATTTTTTCGATGTCCCCGGCTCGAGGATGGAAATGATCGGGCCATTTTACAACATAATCGACCTGGGCGCCCAGGGAAATAATCGCGTCGATAAAACCTTGCGGCCGGGCCAGTCCGCAAAAGACCAGGACGCGCCGTCCGGCCAGTATATCCAGGGGCAGGGGCCCGCCCCCGGCCAGGTCCACGAACCGGCGCGGACGATGCCGGGCCGGGAAAATCGGGCGGCCGGGAAACAGGCGTTCCAGTTCCGGCCGAAACGGGTTTTCCGCTCCCGTCGCTCCGGTCAACAGAAAGGCGTCGGCCCGTCCGGCGGCCCGGGGCGGTTCCCGCAAGGGCCCGGCGGGCAGCAGTCGGCCATTGGCCCAGGGACGCCGGGCGTCCAATAAAAGCAGGTTCAAATCCCTGGCCAGGCGCAAATGCTGGAACCCGTCGTCCAGGATCAGCGTTTCCGCGCCATGGCGCTCCACGGCGAACTTTCCGGTCCGATACCGATCCGGCCCGGTCAGGACCGGGACCCCCGGCAGGGTCGCGGCCATCAGATAGGCCTCGTCTCCGGCTTCCGTCGGTCCCAGTAAAATTTTTTCCCCGTCGGAAACGACATTGACCGCGGCCGCGGCCCGGCCCTTGTACCCTCGACTCAGGATCGCGACCCGGACTGACCGGGCTTGCAGCAGGCGCGCGATCATAATGGTCGCCGGAGTCTTTCCCGTTCCGCCGACAGCCAGGGCGCCCACGCTGATCACCCTGGCCGGCAAGGTCTTGGTCTCCAGCAAGCCGGTCCGGTAAAAAAAACGGCGGATAGCTCCGCCCCAGGAAAAAAAGGCCGCGGGAAGCGCTCGCCAGGACGTTCGATCGGCGTACAGGTCCAGATTCAACTTCACGGCCGGGCTTCCCGGATCAGGGCCATGGTCCGTTCCACGGCGCCCCGATGAGAGGCGGTCGCGGCCCGGGCCGCCTCGCCCATGGCCGCTCGCCGGCCGGGGGAGGCCAGAATTTCCCCGATGGCCCGGGCCAGTTCAAATCGGTCCGCGACCTGGCGTCCGGCGCCGGCGTCGAGCATCATGGTCGCGAGGGGAACGAAATTCTGCATCCGCGGGCCGAAGACCAGGGGCTTGCCCCGGGCCGCCGGCTCGATCAGGTTATGGCCCCCGCCCTCGTCGGCGCCGGGCAGGGACTTGCCCATGAACACCAGGTCGGCCGGCTCGTAGAACCGGTCCAATTCCCCCAGCGTGTCTAGCAAAAAAACCTGGACCCCGGCGGGGGGCCGGCCGTCCGTCCGCCTGGCCCGGACCAGCCCCCGTCGTCCGATCAGTTCCCAGACTTCCTCGAACCGGGGCCGATTTCGGGGCGCCAACAAGAGCTTCAAATCCGGAAACTCGGGCAGCAGCCCCAGGTAGGCGTCCAAAAGGGCGTCCTCTTCCCCGGGGTGAGTGCTGCCGCCGACAAGCCACGGGCCGTCCGGCAGGCCCGTCTCCGCCGCGAAGGCGGCCCGGGCTTCCGGGTCGACCGGCGGGGCCGGGCGATCGAACTTCAGGTTGCCGGTGACCACGGTCCGGGCCGGGTCGGCCCCCAGGGCCAGCATCCGGGTTCGGTCCAACTCGCTCTGGCAGCCGATGAAATGAAAGAGCCGCAGCACCCGGCCCCAGAACCCTCGGGCCAGCCGGTATCCGGACAGGGACCGGGGCGAGACCCGGGCGCCGGCCAACACCGCCGGGATGTTCCTTTTCCCGGCCTCGGCCAGGAAATTGGGCCAGATATCCGTCTCCATCAACACGAACAAGTCCGGGTCCGCCCGGTCCAACAGGCGGGAAACCGAGGATGGAAAATCGAAGGGATAGCAGAGGCGGAACAACCGCCCCAGGCGGGACGCCGCGATTTCATGGCCCGACTTGGTGGTGGTGGAAAATAACACCTCCCACCCTTCCCGTTCCAGGCTTTCCACCAGCGGAACGGCCGCGAGGACTTCCCCCAGGCTCAGGGCGTGGACCCAGGCCCGCCGGGTTTTCTTGGCCGGGACCGGACCAGGGTCCAGGCCCAGCCGGGCCTTGAGGCTCCAGAAATATTTCCCGCTTTTTAGGCCCCGGGCCAGGTGGACCGGCGCGGTCGCCAGCAGTGCGGTGGAATAAAACGCGGTGTACAGGGGAAAGCTCATGGGCCCTGGTGCGACACCCGGCCCGCCCGGCCGGGGATTTCCTTTTTAATGACCTCGATTTCCGGAAGGTCGGTCAGGCCCCGGGCCAGGTCGATCAACCGGATGAATTCGACGCCCCGGTCCCGGCAGGCCGCCAGGAACCGGTCGAAAAACCCGGCCAGTCCCAGGCCTTCCAGTTCCGCGTGGACCGTCAGGACGTGGAGCCCGGGCGCCTCGATTTCCTTGAGGAAAAATCCGGCCAGATCGTCGCGGCCCACCCCGTTTCGCCCCAGCACCTCGTCCGCGGTGGGCAAGGTGGTGGGTATTTCCGGGAGGGCCTCGGCCCGGCCGTCGAAACGGGGCCGGAAGGGAAAACGCCCCCGCACGCCGGACAGGTACAGCAAGCCGGCCCGGGACAAGGCCCGCGCCGCCGCCGGGCTGACTCGCCAGGCCGGCGCCGCGAACCCCTGGGGCCGTCGGCCGGCGAACGCCTCGAACGCCGCGATACCCCGGGCCACTTCCGCCTCGACTTCCTCGTCCCTCATCTTCCAGAGCCGGTCGTGCCAGGCCACGTGATCCCAGGCGTGCAGCCCCAGCTCGTGCCCGGCCCGGTCGAGTTCCCGGGCCAGGGGTCCCAGGCCGCGGCCGATGATCGGCGCCGGCAACAGGGTCCCGTAACAAAGGGTCCTTAGTCCGTAGGCGGAAGGCGCTCCGGTGCGAATCATTTTAGCCAGAAACCCCTTGCGGGTGAACACCCGGGCCAGGGCCCGCCCCGAATTGTCCGGCCCCAGGGAAAAGAAAAAGGACGCCGGGACCCGGCGGGACGCCAGGATGTCCCGCAGGCGCGGGACCCCTTCCACCGCGCCCCGGCGCGTGTCCACATCGATTTTTATGGCCAGCCTGGTCAGGGACATGACGATGGTGGACCTTCTCCCAATACGGGGTCCAAGCCCTGGTGATTGTTTTTGATTTCCTCGAGAAAAAAGTCGAGGGTGTCGGACAGGGCCTGGTCCAGGCCGGTCCGCGGCTCCCAGTTCAGGAGCCGCCGGGCCTTCTCGATGGACGGCTTGCGGGTGGAGATATCCTGATACCCCGGTCCGTAATAATCCTCGGCCTTGACCTCGACGATCCGCGAATACTCGCCGTCCCCGACGTGGTCCGGGTGTTTCATGAACAGGTTCCGGAGGCGCAGGGCCAGGTCGCGGATGGAACATTCATTTTCCGGGGCGCCGATGTTGAATATCTGACCGTCGGCGCGTCCCTTTTCGTTTTCGATGATCTTCATCAGGCAGTCGATGCCGTCCTCGACCCAGGTGAAGCACCTGGTCTGGCCGCCGCCGTCCACCAACCGGATGGGTTCCCGGCGGTAAAGGTGGTGGATGAACTGGGTGACGACCCTGGAACTGCCTTCCTTGGCCGCGTCCAGGTCGTCCAGTCGGGGGCCGATCCAGTTGAAGGGCCGGATCAGGGTGAAGCGCAGGTCCCCTTGTCGGCCGTAGGCCCAAATGACGCGGTCGAGAAGCTGCTTGGAACAGGAATAAATCCAGCGCTGCTTGTGGATGGGCCCCAGGACGTAGTTGCTCTCGTCCTCCAGGAACTCCCCGTCCGCGCACATGCCGTAAACCTCGGACGTGGACGGGAATATCACCCGGGTGCGGTGCTTGACGCAGAGGCGGATGACGGCCAGGTTTTCCTCGAAATCAAGGGTGAAAACCCCCAGGGGGTCCTTAACGTAGGCCATGGGCGTGGCGATGGCCACCAGGGGCAGGACCACGTCCGCCCCCTTGATATGGTATTCGATCCATTCCTTGTTGATGGCGATATCGCCTTCCACGAAGCGGAAACGGGGCTTGTCGAGGGAATGGGCGAGTTTGTTGCCGGCCAGGTCCATGCCGTAAACCGTCCAGTCGGTCGTGTCCATGATGCGGCGGACCAGCGCGTTGCCGATAAAACCGTTTACTCCCAAAATCAGTATCTTCAAGTTCAAGGCTCCTTAACTGGCTGCTAGGGGAATTTTTCCACCGCGTCCGCCGTCCGGCCCCGCGCCGGCTAGGCCAGGATGTCGCCGGGGGCGAGTCCCCCTTCCGGCCGGTCGGCCGGCCAGGGCCCGTTTTCCAGGGAAGCGTCCCGGATGAAGAACAAGCCTCGGCCGGCGGCGACGGCCGGGCCGCGGCCGCGAACCGTTTCCAGCACCGTTCCCGGCCGGGCCGACGCCCCGGCTTCGTTGTCGTAACTACCGGACCAGATATACAATTTTCGCCCCTTATGAAAACAGAAGGCGCCGGGATAGGGCCTGGTCACGGCCCGGACCAAGTCGTGGATTTGCTTGGCCGGGGAGTTCCAGGAGATGCGGCCGTCCTCGGGCCGGCGGCGACCGAAATACGACGCCCGGGATTCGTCCTGGGGGACTTCCACGACGGCGCCGGCTTGCAGGCGGGGCCAGATTTCCCGCGTCAGTTTTCCGGCTTCCGGGACTATCCTGGCGTAAACGTCCCGCACCGTGTCGCTCTCGGATATCTCCACCTCGGCCTGGGCGACGATGGGCCCCGCGTCGGGACGGCGGACCATGCGGTGCAGGGTCAGGCCGGTCTTGACCTCGCCCTTCAGGATAGCCCAGTTGATCGGCGCCCGGCCCCGGTATTGGGGCAGCAGGGAACCGTGAAGGTTGTAGGCGCCCCGACCGGCCAGGCTCAAGAAGTCCTCGGACAGCAGGTCCCGGTAATAAAAGGACAAGATGAAATCGGGGCGGATTTTTTTCACCGTTTCCACAACGTCCGGGGCGTTGGGGTCCAGCGGAGTCAGAAGCGGGACCCCGGCCCGCCGGGCCAAGGCCGCCGGAGACCTGAACCAGATTTCCTCCCCCGGGTCATCCTGGTGGGTCAGGAGCAGGTCCACCGGCGCCCCCATCTCCAAGAGGGCCTCCAGGCAGACGAACCCGATTTCCTGATAGGCGAGAACCACGATCCCCATGGACGGCTACTCCAAGGTGCGGCGGATGTAGTATCTAGGTCGGTCCCGCACTTCCCGGTAGATGCGCCCCACGTACTCCCCCAGCAGCCCGGTGACCAAAATCTGCAGGCCCACGAAAACGAAAAGAATGGCGAACAGGGTGAAGACGCCTTCCACTTCCGGTCCCACCACCAGGCGGCGGATGAACAAAAAAACGCCGAAGGCCAGGCCCAGGAAGGCGATCAGAATCCCCAGGAGGCTGGCGATTTTGAGGGGCGTCAGGGAAAAGCCGGTCATGAGGTCGAAATGGAGCCGAATCAGGCGGCGCAAATTATATTTGGACCGCCCCCCGGACCGGTCCCGGTGACTGACCTTGATTTCGGTCGCCTTGCGGGCGAAGGTGTTGGCCAGGGCCGGGATGAAGGTCGACTGCTCCCGGCATTGGTTGATCTGGTCCACTACTTCCCGGCTGTAGGCCCGCAGCATGCACCCGTAATCGTGCTGCTCGACCCCGATGACCCGGGAAGCGACCAGGTTGACCAGGTTGGAGGGAATTTTGCGGAAGATGGAATCCTTCCGGTGCTCCCGCCAGGTGGCCACCACGTCGTAGCCCTCGTCCATTTTTTCCACCAGGCGGGGAATTTCCTCGGGCGGGTTCTGCAGGTCCGCGTCCAGGGTCACGACGATCCGGCCCTTGACCCGCTCGAACCCGGCCAGGATGGCCAGGTGCTGGCCGTAATTGCGGTAGAAGCTGACCACCCGGACGACATCGGGCCGGGCCCGGTGGAGTTCCTCCAGGATATCATAGGACGAATCCGAGCTGCCGTCGTCCACGTAAATGATCTCGAACGGCCGGCCGACGCTTTCGGCGGAAGCTATCAGCCGCCGGTTCAGCTCCCGCAGGTTATCCTCTTCGTTGTACACGGGTATGACGATGGATAGTTCGGTCACTTGGCCCCCTCCGGCGTCAACGGCCTGAATAGGCGTGGAAAGGCCTTGGTCAACCCTTGGCGGAACAGGAAAAAGGCCCCGGCGCAGGCCAGGCCCAGGACCATTCCGCCCAGGATGTCTCCCGGATAGTGAAGCCCCATGTAAATCCTGGAATAACAGACCACCAGGACCAGGAAAATCAAGACCAGGCGGGCCTTGGGGAAAAAATACCCGAGCACGACCGCCGCGGCCGTGGAACTGGCGGCGTGGCCCGAGGGAAAGGACAAGGTCGGGCCGGCCTTGATGGATTCCACCGGGACCCAACCCTGGAGATACACAAATATGCCGGTCAGTTCCGAAAACGGCCGCGGCCGCTGGAAAAGAGGCTTGATGACGTACGCGCCCAGGGAATCGCTCAGGGCCGCGGCCATGATGATTCCCGCCAGGGCCCACCTGGTCCGGGCGGATCCCATGGCCAGGTAGATCGCCAGAATCACGCCCGGGACCAGCCAAACCAGTTGGTTGGTGGATATAAAAGGGAGAAGCCAATCCAGGACCGAGTTCCTGAAAGCCTTGTTCAACACCAAAAAAAGCGAACGGTCCAGGTTGGAAAAAACGGCGAGCATGGTTGCCACATCCCGGAAAAAATAAAAATATCCATAAGTATCCGGGGTCAGAATTACCAAATGACCGGCGGCAAGTCAAGTCCGCGGCCCTGGGGGGGGAGGTCGGGCGAGCGGGCGGCGTTGGCGCCCGGGCCTGGTTCAGTCCCTGGCGGGCGGGAAAGCAGGGGCGGATAACCGCCCCTGCCGGGGCGGGACCTTAAAAATCGTCGAAGTCCTTGTCCATGGGTATCACTTCGTCCGCCTTCACCACCTTGGCCCCGTTTTTCTTTTCGGGCCGCCGGCGCGCCGGCGGCAGGGGCAAGGCCGCCCGCCTGGTTTTGACCGGTTTCCGGGTCCGATGGTCGCTCTGCATCTTGGCCGACGCCGCCGCGCCGCCGACCAGGGTCATCAACTCGCCCACCACCTCGAGCATGCTTTCGGCCTGGGCGTTGAGTTCCTCGGAAGCGCTGGCGGATTCCTCCGCATTGGCCGCGTTGGTCTGGGTGACCTGGTCCATCTGCGAAACCGCCTGGTTGACCTGGTCGATCCCCTGGGCCTGTTCGGACGACGCCGCCGCTATCTCGCCGATGAGCTCGGCGACTTTATTGGAGCTGACCGCGACCTGGGTAAAGGCCTCGTCGGTCGTCCTGACCAATTCGGTCCCCTGGTTAATCCTCTTGATCGTGCCGTCGATCAGGTTGGCCGTGTTTTTGGCGGCTTCGGCCGCTCTCTGGGCCAGGTTTCGAACTTCATCCGCGACCACCGCGAATCCCGCTCCGGCTTCCCCCGCCCGCGCCGCCTCCACCGCCGCGTTCAAGGCCAGCAAGTTGGTCTGAAAAGCGATTTCGTCGATGGTCTTGATGATTTTCCCGATCTCCCGGCCGGAAGAGGAAATCTCGCCCATGGACGTGTTCATCTCCTTCATGGAGACGCCGGCCTTGTCCACCACGGCCTTGGCTTCCCGCATCAGGCTGTTGGCCTGGCCGGCGTTGTCCGCGTTCTGCTTGGTCATGGACGACATTTCCTCCAGCGAGGACGACGTCTCCTCGATGGCCGCCGCTTGCTCGGAAGCGCCCTCCGCCAGGGACTGACTGGCGGACGAGACCTGTCCGGAAGCCGAGGAGACTTGGTCCGCGCCGGAAGCCAGGGCCTCGATGATCCGGTTTATCGGCTTGGTGATGCTCCGGGTGATGAAAAAGGACAGGAACGCCCCCACCGCCAAGGCGATTATCAGTCCCCCGATCATGATGGTGGAAGCCGTGGACAAGGCGCTCGACGCGTCGTTGGCGATCTCTTCCGTGTTTTCAATTCCGGCCCGGGAAGTGACCTGGGCGGCTTCCAGAACGCGGTCGGCGGCCTCGCCGCGCTTTTGATTCAGGTCCTGCAAGGCCAGCCAGTTGGCCAACAAGTCGGTCATGCCCTTTTTATAGGCCCCGGCCGCCGCCTTGGTGTCGTCTATCTGCTTGATGTTCACCGCTTGCCTGGTGATGGCGCGCAGTTCCAAAAACTTCGCGTCCATGGCCTCAAAATTCCTCATGACGTCTTGGATTATTTTGGGGTCGCGGAGAGCCTGGGACCGCCAGGCCGCGATTCGCACCTCATTCCCCAGGTCGATGATGTCGTTGACCAGGGAAATTTTTAAATGTCTTTCCTCCAGTTTACCCGCATCCACGAACTCTCGGATTTCCCGGGTCAGCGCCTCATTCTGTCCTTCCAGAAAAGCCGCGCAATTCTGAATATATAGCGCCGCGGCTCGGTTCATTTCATCCCTGTTTTGCGCGATGGCCTGGCTGCGGTTCACGGTCTGCTCGGCCAACCCGGAATAATCCTTCACGGCGCCGGCGGCGGCATTGACCTGGCCCTTGAGCTTGACCAGGTGAATCGCCTTGTCCGCCAAGTCGCCCGCGTCGTCGAGGGATTTATTGACCGCTTCAAGCTGTTTGCGGGCCTCGGTCAAATAGGCCTCTTCCTCGCTAAGGGCGTAACCCCTCATGGCGTACATGGTGAGCAGGGAGTTCCTCTCGACTTCATTGGCCACCTTTACTTCCGGAACGTATTCCAGGGCCAATTTATCGGCGTTTCCGCTGACTGAACTCATCTGAACCACGGCCAAGCCGCCCAGCGACAAGGCGATCAGGATCAGCAACCCAAACCCCAATGATATTTTAGTACCAAGCTTCATTCTTCCCATTTAATACGCTCCCTTGGCGGTTAACGCCTTAAAAACCGTTTTCCGGTTTCTTGACAAAAAATGGCACTTAAGGCTGTTGGGTTCGCGGGCGGTAACCCGCTTCAATTATTCATCCCTTCCATTAAAGACATTTCATCGCCGCGCAGCACCCGATCGATGTCCAGCAGTATCTTGACCCCCTTGCCGATTTTAGCCATCCCCAGGATATAGGCCGTGTCGAGCCGCGCACCGAAGCTGGGCGTGTCCTCCACGTCCTCGCCCCTGATGTTGACGACCTCGGACACGTGATCCACGACCACCCCGATCTGAATCTTGTCCGAGGCCCCCGAGACATCCACCACGATAATGCTTGTTTTCTCGGTGTATTCGATGGGCGCCAGGCCGAATTTGGCCCTCAAGTCCATGATCGGAATCACTTTCCCCCTTAAATTGATGACGCCCTTCACGAAAGGCGGCGTTTGCGGCACGGTGGTTATCGGGAGGATGCCGATGATCTCTCGAACCGCCAGAATGGATATGCCATACTCTTCCTTGTCCAAAACGAAGGTCAGGTATTTACCCTGCCTGTCCGGGACGGAGCCATGTTTTTTTATCGGTTCCCCTTCGACTCTCATGCAGCGCCCTCCTTGCCGGCCGATGCGATCGGATTGTTTGGTGTTGGAGCCTTTCCGTCCAAAACATTTCTCACCTTATTCAGAAAATCGACCAGTTGGTATGGCTTGGCGACATAGCCGACCGTTCCGGAGTCCAGGGTCTTCCGGACCGGCCCCTTGATGGAATAACCGCTGGCGATGATGATTCCGGCCCCGGGGTCGAGGCGCAGCATTTCCTGGATGCAGCGGTTACCGCCCATGCCGGGCATTCCGATATCCATGATGACCAGGTCGACGCCCGCTTTTCCACCGGCGAATATTTCGAGCGCCCTCTCCCCGTTGGCGGCGGTCAGCACCGTGTAGCCGAATTTTCGCAACGCTTGCGCGGCGAAATCCCTGATTGCGGCCTCGTCGTCCACCAGCAGAATGGTCTCCTCGCCTCCCCGGGGCAGCCCGGAGTCGGGGTCATGGGCTTCGCCTGGTTCCTGGAGTTCAATGGCGGGCAGGTAAATCCTGAAGGTGGTCCCCCGCCCGACCACGCTATGACACGCGATCCGGCCCCCATGGTTCTGGACAATGCCGTAGACCGAGGCCAAGCCGAGTCCGGTCCCCTTGCCGATTTCCTTGGTGGTAAAAAAAGGATCAAAAATTTTTTCCACCGTGTCCCGGTCCATGCCGGACCCGGTGTCGGACACGGTCAGGAGCACCCACCGCCCCGGCGCGACGCCGGGATGAAGGGGGGCGTCGTCACGGCCGACAAACAGGTTTTCCGCGGTAATAACCAGTTTGCCTCCATCCGGCATGGCGTCGGCGGCGTTGGTCCCGAGGTTCAACAAAACTTGTTCCATTTGGACCGGGTCCGCCTGAATGGGCCAGAGTCGACCGCCGACGTTGATATTGAGCTCGATCATTCTGGGGATGGTGCGTTCGAGTATCCCGCGCGCGTATTCCATCTCGTGATTAAGTTCCATCGGTCGCTGTTTTGAGTCCGATTTCCGGCTGAATTGGAGAAGCTGGCGGATTAGCTCCGCCGCCTGGTTTCCGGCCTTTTGAACGGCCGCCAGGTTGGCGTAGTCATGGTCGGTCGGTTTTTTTTCCATCAGCATGATTTGGGTGTACCCGTTGATGGCCTGGAGCAGGTTGTTGAAATCATGGGCGATGCCTCCGGCGAGGGTGCCGATGGCTTCCATTTTTTGCGCCTGCTGAAGTTGGACCTGCAAAAGGTTCCGTTCCTTCTCCATTTTCTTTTGTTCGGTTATATCCTTGGTCAGGGCCGACAGGCACTCCTGGTTGTCGATTACCAGGGGCCTGGCCGAAAACAGCGAGTCGAAGAATGTGCCGTCCTTTTTTCTGAACCTGACCTCATAATTTAATAATTGCCCGTTTTTTTTGAGGGTTTGCATCATGGCGACGCGATCCTCGGGGTTTTCGTAAAGGTTGATGTCCCGGGGCGTGCGCCCGATGACTTCTTCGCGGGAATAACCGGTGATCTCGGAAAAGGAGTCATTGACGTAGGAATAGCGCCCATCGGCGACATGGGTGATGGTGATGATGTCCGGAATGCTGTCGAAGGTGACCCGGTATTTGGCCTCGCTTTCCCGCAGGGCCTTTTCGGACCGAATGCGTGCGGTGACATCCTGACAGGCCGTGATCAGGCCGGATAAATTACCTTCGAAATCGAACCTTGGACAGTTGAACCATTCGACCGTGATTATCCGGCCGTCCTTGGTTTTATTGTCATTGACGTGGACGGTGACCTTGGGATCGGTCGGCAAGTGAATATTTCGAACTCCGGCATGTTCGTAGTCGGGAATCAAGATATCGAAGGAATCTTTTCCGATCGCTTCTTCCGGAGTGTATCCGAAAATTTTTTCCGCGCCGGGATTCCAGGAAACAACTTTAAAATCGTTATCGAAAACGATTATGCCCAGCAAGGTCAAATTGGAATATAATTCAAGATCGCTTTTGTATTCCAGGGCTTTTCTTTCGCTCTCCTGATATTTTTGCTCGGCCCGACGATGCGCCGTGATATCCCGATTGATCGACAAGACGGACTGGACCTCTCCCGCGGGGGTGAACTCGGGCAGAAAGCGACAATTCAATACCGTCTCGCCCAGCCTGCCCTCGAAGCTGAATTCAGTCTCGAAAACACGACCGCCGTCAAGCACCTCTTGAATGGACCCTTCCCAGAAACGGCGCGGTCCCTCGGAAAACCCCAATTCCCGGTGGGTTCGGCCCAGGCATCGCCGGGGGTCCAAATCGAAAAAGTCGGCGATGTTTTCGGAAACGAACAAATGTCGTCCTTGGCGGTCGAAACGCATGACCAAGTCGGGGAGAGCCTCCACCAAGGCCCGATGAGCCGCCTCGCTTTTCCTGATGGCCTCCTCGGTCAGCTTGCGGTTGGTGACATCGCGCGCGACCGCGTAGATGGTCTCGCCGATCGGCTTGGCGCGCCATTCGATCCACCGATAGGAGCCGTCCCGGGCCCGGTACCTGTTCTCGAAGCATTTTACATCTTCCTGGGCCGACAGTTTAACCAGGGCCGCCCGCGTGCCTTCGATATCGTCGGGATGGACGTAGTCCAGGAATTTCCGGCCTTCCAGGTCCTCGATCGAATACCCGAGAATTTTCTCCCATTCCGGATTCAGACGGATAAACTCGCCGCGGGTATTGGCAATGCAAAGCAGATCGAGGCTATTGGTAAAATAGCGATCAAGCTCGTCGGTCTTGGCTTGCAACCTTTCCTCGACCATTTTGCGCTCGGTTATATCCCGAACGCTTATGACAAACCCTCCGACGGAAGGCTCCCTAAGAAAATTTTGTCCCAGCGCTTCCAGATGCACCCAACCACGCTTTTTATGAATGTGCCGATACTGAACGCAAAGAACCCGCTCCGGATAGATAAGCGCCTCGTCCCAGGCCTTGTGGACCGAGGCCATGTCATCGGGGTGTATGATTTCCGGAAGTGCTTTTCCGACCAATTCCTCGGGGGGGAAACCGGTGATTCGCTCCGCCGCGGAGCTGACATACCGTTGCTTTCCATCCTCGTTGATAATCACCAAAATATCCGAGGCGTTCTTGATAAGAAAGCGGAAACGGGCCTCGCCCTCGCGCAGGGCGGTTTCGGCTTTTTTTTGCTCGGTTACATTGGTGATAATGCTGCATACGCCCTCGAGGCCTCCGTCGGCGGCGCGTATATAGTCCCAATCCACCTTTACCTCGATCAACCGCCCATCCATGGTGAGATTTTGGTTGAAATAGGTTTCCGGCGCCGGCTGTTCCACAATGATTTTATGGTAATATTCCTTCAGTGAAAGCTTTTCGGCTTCAGCGGCGACCAGGTCCCAGACTTTTTTGCCAACCAGCTCGTTCCGCTCGTAGCCTTGCAACCGGTGATGAGCGGGATTACTTTGGATGATGTTTCCAGCCACATCCGATATCTGGATGCCATGGGGCGCTATGTTGAAAATCGCTCGATAATGTTCCTCGCTTCTTTGCAGCTTTTCCTCGCTGTTTCTTAAGGCTTCCCCGGCCTGTACTCGTTCCGTCACTTCGGCCAGGGTCAAGACCAAGCCGGCCGCTTCGCCGTCTTCATTCTTGACGGGAAAAAGGCTCCAGTCCCAGTAAGTCACTCCCCGCTCGGGCTGATCCGGAAAGATAAATGGTTTCGCGGCCGCGAAAAACGGCTCGCCGGAATCCACGACGCGCTGGAAGATGGCTTGCTTCTCCCGGTGCGGGTAAAGGTCGAAATGATTCCTGCCCGTGAAGAAGTCCGAGTCCAACCGGCAAGTAGCGGCATAGGCGCGGTTAACCCAGATGAAATTGAACTTCGAGTCTAGATACGCGGCCGACATATGGGTATGTTCCAGCACGGCCGTCAAAAGCCGATTGTACTCCGCGAGCCGGCCCCGGCTCTCCGCGAGGGCCTTTTCCTTGGCTCGAAACTCCGTGATATCGGTCGAGATTCCGCACAAGGCCGTCGGCGCGTCGTTTTCATCGCAAATTACCTGGGTGCGACAATCCATGATGATTTCAGCGCCATCGGCGGCATAATTAACGACCTCGCCCCGCCAAAACCCGTTTTGCAGTGTTTTTTCGACAATTTCTTGCTGGGAGGCGCCAAGTTCCGAATGTTTGCCGTAAATGCCGGTGGATTGGCCGAGGAGTTCATCCCTCGAACGCCCCAGGCGCCCAACCTGGGCCTGATTGACATAGGTGATGACCCCGGCGAGGTCGGTAACCGTTACATGGTCCTTGATTTGGTCTAGAACCAGTGAATTGAGCCGGAGTGCGTCCCGTTGGCGGGTTTTTTCGGAAATATCCCTGATAAACGCGGCGAACACCCCCCCCTTCACCGGTTGATGGCGCACGCCGACCTCGACCTTGACCAGGCTCCCATCCTTGCGGCGATGCCGGGTCTCGTAACGGTATTGACCCTGGCGAATAATCTTTTCGATGTAGACGTCCCTGGAGGCCTTGTCTCCCACCGCCTCCAAATCGAAGACGTTCATGGCCAGTAATTCCGACTCGGTATAGCCGGTCATTTCGCAATAAGCGTCATTTACTTCCAGGGTATGTCCGTGTTTGTCCATTAAACGGAAACCATCCAGGGCCGTCTTGAGGATCAGCCGGTGGATATCCGTTTCCGCCTCCGTCCGCCCGCGGCCCATCCGGGCCTCGCCTAGGGCTGTTTCCAGCGCCGCTTTAAGGTCCCGATCGTGGAAAGGTTTCGCTAGGGTTCCGCAAGGATAGGCGGGCCCGGTTTGTTCCCGGGGGTCGGGGCCGGCGGGGGCGGTCAGCAAAACAACCGGTAGGCCCCACCTTTTCATTATTATTTCCGCCGCTTCCCGGCCATCCATCTTTCCCGGCAGAGCGAGGTCCATCATGACCAGGGTGGGCCGGCGCCGTTCGAGCCATTCCAGGGCCTGCTCGCCCGACGTCGCTTTTCCGCAAACAAAATAACCCCAGGCCTCGAGGCGGGACTCCACATCCGGGGCGATGGCGGCCTGGTCGGCGACGACAAGAATATCCCCTTTAACTTCAATATTTTTTTCAGGCATGAGGCCGCTCCGAAAATAGGACGATCAGGATAGCCGGGATGAAAAGTAAATTTCAAGCCATGGATCCGCCCCCTCTTAAAAGTTATAATAACAAAGAAAAAAATGCAAACGAGGTGAATTTTAGGGGAAACAGTAAGGGGCGCCGCCGTCAACGCCTTGTATTGGCGCGGTATTTGAAAAAAATCCGCCCCGGCGCCAGCGGCCACCGACTCCAAACCGCCCCCGGTCCGGCCGCGGAACGGCCCGAACCGGCCAGGCCACGCCAAATAAATCAAAAAATTGCTCGTGGAGCGAAAAGGAAAAGCCCGACCAAAACTCCGCGCGTCCTAGCCGGGCTAAATATTTCCATCGGGCCTCCCTTTCCGCCGGGCCCGAACGAAAACCGGCGCCGCCCTAATCGCCCTAGTCGTCCAGCCATGATTCATGGGAATGCAGAATCATCCAGCCGGCGTCCTCTTTTTGCCAGAGCATCGTAAAAGCGTGCCGGCATTTGACATGCTCGCCGCTGGTCAACCACATTTCCGATGTTTCCCCGCTCGTCAGGAGGGCGAGGCCGGAAGTGAGCGCGGCGACTCGCACTTCGACCGGTTCAACATGCTGGCGCTCCCGCGTCGAGAAATAAGTGGTTATGACCTCGACCCAGGCGCCCCGCGCGGCGTAGTAATCCACGCCGGCGATGGCGGACAAGAAACCATCCCGGCTGAAAAAGTCGGACCAGGCGGCGGCGTCCTTGCGGTTCAGGGCGGCGACCAGTTGCTGGAACCGATCTTTCACTTCCTGCTCGAGCGTCTTTGTTTCCATCTCCGTAATGGTTTGTCGGCCGGCCGTCATTATTGCTCCCTTCCCTTGATTCAATGTCATTAAGTAAAAGATGGCGCGCGTTGCGCGCCCTACAAACCACGGATAATTTACATTGGGTGCGCCTCGCGCGCCGAACAGCGATCTTGCGCCCTCAAGACTGTACCATGTAGGATTATCTCCGAGTAAAATAGGCCGCATTATATACTGATCTCTTAACTTAAGCCATTGAGAAAAACATGGTGCGCGTTGCACACCCTACAAACAGGGCGGGGAAAGTCCGTAGGGGCGCCTCCCCGTGGGCGCCCTCTTGGTTTTCCCCGCCGGCCAGGCGTATCCAAGCCGCCGCAACTGCGTTACGGCCGGCCCTCGTGGCTTTTCGTCGGATTTCGTCACGGAGGCTCGTGACGGAGGCGTCACTGCCGGACCTGGGAAAAAAGAAAAAGCCCCAGGGTCAGGAAGAGCAGATTGGGCAGCCAGGCCGCGGCCAGGGGGGCGAGCAGGCCGGCATACCCCAGGGCCCGGGACAGGCCCAGGACAACCAGGTAGGCGAAGGAAAGACCGATGCCCGCGGCGATGCCCAGGGCGATTCCGCCGCCCTTTTCCTTCCAGAAGGCGATGGGCAGGCCCAGGAAAGCCATGACCACGCAGATGAAGGGGAAGGAAAATTTCATCTGGAATTCCACTCGATGTCGGAGGGAATCATAACCTTCCGCCGCCATCCGGTTGACCCCGACCCATAATTCCCGGGAACTCATTTCGTCGGCGGACCGGTTTTTCAGGTCGTAGTTTTGGGGCGCCGGAGGCAGATCGACGGCCCGACGGTCGAAACTTTCCAGTCGGATGTCCCCCGGCGGGCCGAAGGTTTTGACCTGCCCCCGGAAAAGCTCCCATTTACCGTCGACCGGGCGGGCCGATTCCGCCACGATTCTTTTTTCGAGCCGGAACCCCTTCCCGAAAAAGAACCCGCTCACGCCTTCCAGCCTCTCCCGATCCTGATCATAGGCCTCGAAATGGAAAATGCCGCCGGACGCCCGCAGCCAGATGTCGCGCTTGATCCTGGAACCGGCCGCGGCGTCTTTTTCCACCTCGACGTTCCAGATGGCGTTGGCCTTGGTCGACGTTTCGGGAATCACCGTTTCCGACAGCAAAAACATCAGGGCGCTGATGGCCAGGGCCGCCAGGACCAAGGGCGCGGACAGGCCGGCCAGGCTTATGCCGCCGGCTTTCATGGCCACGATCTCGCTGTCGCGGGCCAGCAGTCCCACCGCTATCAACACGCCCACCAGCACCGCCACCGGCGCCATTTGAAAGACCACGAACGGCGCGGAGGCGATAAAAAACTGGATCGCCCGGCCCAGGGAGAGCCCTGATTCCAGAAAGTTATCGATTTTCTCGAAAAAGTCCACCACCAAGTATATGGACGTGAAGGAGAGAAGAGCCAACAGCCATATTTTCAAAAACTGGGCCAGCACATAGCGGTGAATGATTTTCATGATTTATTGAACCACCCGAAAAAAAACGGCCGGAAGGGAACTTCCCGCGCCGCCTGCCGCAGCAGGTACAAGCCCACCGCGCCAATGACCAGGTTGGGGGTCCACATGGCGAGGGCCGGAGGGAAGTCTCCGGACTTCCCCAGGCTCCACCCCGCGGAAAGAATGATGTAATAGACCAGAAAGACGAACAAGCCCATGCTGAGCCCCCAGTTGCGGCCCCGGCCATGCAGTTGGAGTCCCAGGGGGACCGCCGCCAGGCCCAGGATGAAGCAGGCGATCGGCAAGGCCAGGCGCTTGTGGGCTTCCATCAGGTAGGCCGGATAATGGGGGTGGCCCTCCTCGAACAATTCCCGGGTCCTGGCCCAGAGCTTGTCCGTGGGCAGTTCATACTGGTCCCGCTGGACCAGGCGGGCGCTTTCCCCTTCGTCCTCCAAGTCCAACTTCATTTCGTACCGCTGGAACTCAATGGTGTCGGCGCTCCCTTCTTCCTCATAGATGTGATCGATGACGCCGTCGAACAGTTGGAAGACCAAGGCCCGGCGCTTGGGGTCGGAAGCGATCATGCCCCGGTGGGCCACGATGATGTTGGCGGCGCCCGGTTCCCGACCATCCTGGATGAAGATGTCCTCCAGGGAATCCGAGTCCGGAGGGATATGGTTGACGTACAGCGTCACATCCTTGAAACTGTCGTTGAACACGCCTTCCTTGATGCCGATGTCCGCCCGGACCCGGGCCAATTCCAGCAGTTCGTTGCGGAAGGCCGTGTTGGCCCGGGGGGTCAGGTCCACGGTCAAATACCCGGTCAGCAAGGCGGCCCAGGCCGAGAAAAAAATGACCGGCGGCAGAAGTTGGCACAGGGAAACGCCGGCCGACTTCAACACCGTTATCTCGTTGTCCCCGGACAGCCGCAGGAAGGCCAGCAACACCGCCAACAACGTGGACATGGGAATGGTCAGGGACAGAAAAAACGGCAGGCTGTAAACCAGGAGGTTGAAGACCGTGCCGGGTTCGACGCCCCGGACCACCACCAATTCGGTCAAGTCCATGATCTTGACCATCAGCAGGATGAAGGTGAACACCAGCAGGGTGACGAAAAAAGGCGCGATTATTTCCCGCGTCAGGTAAAAAGTGATGATCCGTTTCACGGCCGCCTCCCATTGTCGCCCCAAATATAGCCGCCGCTGGTCCGCAACAGGCGGAAGCGCGGTTCGGCCTCCAGTAGCGGCAGCAAGGTCGCGCGGCTCAGCACAAAGGCCCGCTCCTTTCGCCCCAGGTATTCCCGCAGTTTTTCCGGCTCCCGGGATAGGATTCTCAGGATGGGCCGGCCGGTGTAGAACCACAGGGTCGGTTTGTAAAGTCCGAAGGAGGCCAGGCTGTCGCCCGGCGCCATCATGGTCGCGGAGTCCCGGGCCAAGGTTCGGGCCGGGGTTTGAAGATAGTCCATGGCCCTCGGGACCGTGTCGAACGCCAAGCCCAGAATCATGAACAGGGCCGCGCAACACAAAACCGAGAAAGACGTCTTCAACCGACCCTTCCGGGCCAGCAGCAGGGCCGTTATTCCACCTCCGCCCACGACCAGGCCGATAATTTTCAACCAGGCGCCCAGGACCGGAGTTTCAGGGGTAAAGGCGTATTCGAAGGAATCCGGATTGATCCCGGCCCGGGCTTTTTCCAGGGCCAGGGGCGCCGCCTGCTCGACGACCAGAAAAAAAACAGCCAGGGCCAGGCCGATCAGGATGGTAACCAGGAAGGCCCCTTTCCCGGAAGACGCCTCCGGGGGCGATTCCAGCCGCGGGGTCCACCACCGGGCGGCCAGCAGCAGCGCCGGCGGGACCGCCGGCAGGATGTAGTTGGGCTGCTTGGTGGCCGCGGCGGAAAAAAGAATCAGGTCGGCAATCAGCCAGAGCGCCAGGAAGGCGTCGAGGGCGGCCAGGGGCGAGGCGGTCCCCTCGCGGCGCCGGGCCGCGGTCCCGGTCAGGGCCCGCCAGGCCGGAGACAGGGCGAACAGAAACCAGGGCCAGACCATGACGGCCAGGACCGGCAGGTAAAACCACAAGGGCGCGCCGTGTCCCAGCAGCACCTGGGTGAAGCGCGTGGCGTTCTGGCTGACGAAGAAACCCTTCCAGAAATTTTCGCCTTCCCGCAGAAAGGCCGCCAGGTACCATGGCCCGGAAACCACTAGAAAAACCAGGACGCCGGAAAGGGGCCTCGACCGGCCGATGGCGGCCATGAGATTCCGGTTGAAAAGGGAATACAGAAACACCGCCGCCAGGGGCGCCGCCGCCCCGACCGGCCCCTTGGTCAGAAAAGCCAGTCCCATGGACGCCCAGGCGGCCAAGAACCACCGGCCCCCTCGACCGGGGGCGCCGGTTTCCGCCAGCTCCCCTTCCAGGTAAAAAAACAGGGTCATGGTGGTGAAAAGAGTCAGCAGGCTGTCAAGGAGGGCGATCCTGGACATCATGACCACCAGCAGGGAAGAGACGGTCATCAAGCCCGCGACCAGGCCCAGGAGGTCGCCGCCCCGCCTTCTTCCGAACCAGGCGACCAGCAACGCCAGGGCCAGGCCGGACAAGGCCGAGGGCAGCCGTCCCGCCGCCTCGTTATAGCCGAGGGTCTCGAAGGACAGGACCATCAGCCAGAAAAACAGGGGCGGTTTTTCATAATACGGCCTTCCGTTGGCGTGCGGGATGACGTAATCCGAGCGCTGGACCATTTCCAGGGCCACCGCGGCGTACTCGCCCTCGTCGCGGTCGATGAAGGGCAACCCGCCCAGGCCGGCCAGGAAGAGGGTCGCGGCCAGGACCAGGAACAAGCCCCAGGCGACCGAGGTTTTTGATAATTCAAGCTTCAATTTTACCTCTCCCGCCGTCGCCGGCCCGGATCGGTTTCCCCGAAACGACCAGCCAGCCGACCGTCAGGCCAAGGGCCATCCCCCCCCAGACGTCCAGGGGAAAATGCGAGCCGCCCAGAATCCTGGTCGCGGCCGTGAAGGCGGCGACCGCGAAAAAAAACGGCGCCCACCGGGGAAACCGCCAGGACAAGACCAGGGCGAGGGCCATGGACGTGGCCGTGTGTCCGGAAGGAAACGAGTCGAAGCCGTCGGCCAGGGTCGGCCCGACCGGCCAGAAATGAGTCGCGGACAACCGGGGCCGGGGCCGTCCCACCAGGCGCTTTAACACCTGGGTCCCCAGGCCGGACACCATAAAGGCGACCAGCCCCTCCCGACCGGCTCGAATCAGATCGACGTGTTGAAAGCGCCGCCCGCACACCCAGGCCCCGATCAGGCCCAGGGACTGGACCAGCCCATGGCCGAGCCAGTACCCCCAGATCAGGACCTCGCGGCCGGGACCGTCCCACCCGGCCAGGCCCCGAACCGTCGGGCCGTCCAACAGGACGGACAGTATTATCGCCCCCGCCAGGGCGGTCCACTTCCAGGGCTTGATTTCCATCCTCCTCGATTCGACCGGCGCTCCCCGGCGCGGCGAAGGAAAACACATCGACCGGAGTAAGAATACCCTACCCGACGCGGTTTAAGCTACCGGTTTTCCGGCCGGCGAAGCTTAATCGCCATTCCCCCCCCGCCTTCTCCCCGCGGGCTCGGGGCGGGGGCTTCCCGCCGGGTCGCTTCATTCGCCTTCCGGAGTCAAAAAACAACACCTAGGGGCCGCTCCGGCGCCGGCCCCTAAAGCTTCACGTGGCGCGAGCCCTTGACAAACAGCAACTTGACGGCCATATGGATCAACAAACCGGCCGCGATGGCCCCGAAGAAAAAACCGGTCCCGAAGACCCAGCCTTCCACCCCCTGGGTATTCAATATCCTGTTGGGCAGCTTCACCGCCTCCACGGTCACTTCCATGAACAGGCCCACGATCAGAAGCAGCAGGCCGGAAACATGGCAGACATGGTCCACCGCTTCCTCCAGGCGATTTTGAAGCCGCGGATAAAGGCGGAAAATCCTCATCAGGGTTTCCCGTTCCTCCAGGGCCACGCCGTAAGCGACGAAAATGGCGCCCAAGCCGTCGAGCACGTCCTCGATTTCCCCGGCGTTATCGATGGCGTCGGTTAAATAGGAAAACGCCTCCCAGAGGCAGTTAGACAGAATGACGAGCAAGACCAGGTTGATGAAGGCGAGAGTGTATCTGTGCGTGAAAAAGCGTCCGATCCACATTTTTTCCGATATCCTTTGTTTGTTAAAAATCAACCAGCGACAATGAACCGCCCCCTGGTCCGGCGGGGCGGGAGGAGGCCGGGGTCGGCGCTCCCGCCGGGGGAAACGGGGCGGAAACGGTTTTTAACGGGGCCGGCCGGCGGTCCCCAGGGTCGTTTCGTCAACCTTGAATTGCAGTTCGTACAGCCGGCTGTATTCGCCTCCCCGGGCCATCAACTCCTCGTGGCCCCCCTCCTCCACGATCCGGCCCCCGGAAATGACGACGATCCGGTCCGCGTTCCGCACCGTGGACAGGCGATGGGCGATGACCAGGGTCGTGCGGCCCTTCATGAGGTTTTCCAGGGCTTGCTGGACGTATAATTCGGACTGGGCGTCCAGGGACGAGGTGGCCTCGTCCAGGATCAGAATGGGGGCGTTTTTCAACAGGGCCCGGGCCATGGCCAACCGTTGCCGCTCCCCTCCGGACAACCGGACGCCCCGCTCCCCGATGATTGTTTCAAAGCCTTGGGGCATGGCTTGAATGAAATCCAGGGCGTACGCCGCCTTGGCCGCGGCTACTATCTCGTCCTCGCTTTTTTCGAACGAGCCGTAGGCGATGTTGTGGCGAACCGTGTCGTTTAACAGGATCACCTGCTGGCTGACCACGGCGATGCGGGACCGCAGGCTGGAAAGGGCCACGTCCCGAACGTCGACCCCGTCCACCATGACCTGGCCGGTCCAGGCGTCGTAAAACCTGGGGATCAGGTTGACCAGGGTGGTCTTGCCCCCCCCGGAACTCCCCACGATGGCCAGGACTTCCCCGGGGTTGACCAGGAAGGCGATATCCCGGAGCACGGGTTCCCGACCGTACCCGAAGGAAACGTTCCGGAATTCCAGCTCACCCCTGACCGGAGGCAGTTCCACGGGGTCCGGGCGATCCTGGATCTCGGGGGTCAGGTCCAATATTTCGTAGACCCTTTCGGCGGAGGCCAGGCCCTGCTGGATGGAGACGTTCATCCGGGTCAACCTTTTTATGGGTTCGTACAGCATCAACAACGCGGTCATGAAGGAAATGAAGGACCCGGGAGTGGAGTGCCCCTTGATGACGTTATAACCGCCGTACCAAATTATTCCGGCCACGCAGAACCCGCCGAGGGATTCCATGAAGGGGGACGAAACGGCCCTGACGGCCACGGTCCTCATCTCGATGCCGAAAATCCGCCGACATTCCCGGGAAAAACGGCTGATTTCATGGTCCTGCATGTTGAAGGCCTTGACGATCCGAATGCCCTGGAAAGTCTCCTCGATTATGGCGGTCAAGTCCCCCATGCTGGTCTGCCCCTGCCGGGCCAGGGTCCTGAGCTTGCGGCCGAAGTAGTAGAGCGGGTACACGGCCAGGGGTATCACGAAAATCCCGAAGCAGGCCAGTTTCCAGTCCCGGTAAAAAACGACGAACAAAAGGCCGATCATGGTGAAAAAATCCAGGACCGCGCCGGTGATGACCGTGGAGACGGCGGCCTGGATCATATTGACGTCGTTGGTGATCCTGGAAATAAGGACGCCGGTGGGGTTCCCGTGGAAAAACGAAAGGGACAGGGTCTGCATGTGGGTGTAGAGCTTGATCCGAAGTTCCCGGATGATGGACATGCCCACATAGTTCATGTAATAGGCCTGGCCGAAAAAAAAGACCCCCTTGAACACGTATATGGCCAGCACCAGCCCGGGCACCAGGAACAACTTGGTCAGGTCCCGGGCGATAAAGACTTCATCCAGGAGCGGCTTGATCATAAAGGCCACCGCGGCGGTGCAGGCCGCCACCAGGCCCATGCAGGCCATGGCGAGGAGCAGTCGCCACCAGTGGGGACGAACCTCCAGCAACAGTCTTTGATAAAGATTCATAAGAACAACCTGTTAAATTATAGTTCCGCTTGTGTTCCCCAGGCCGGCCGCGGCCAGGAGGATTTCCGCGGCCCGCCGGCCGGCGCCCGGCCCGCCCAATCGTTCCCGCACTAGGTCCCAGGACCGGGCCATCTCTTCCCCAACCCCGGGGTCGGTCAGGAGTTCCTCGAGCAGCGGGGTTATCTTGTCCGGGACCGCGTCGTGTTGCAATAGTTCCGGCGCCGCCCGGCGTCCGGCGATGAGATTGGGCATGGCCACGTGATCGACCTTGACCAGGAGGCGGCCGAGAAAAAAAGTCAGGGGGTTCATGCGGTACAGCACAACCATGGGGGTTCGCATCAGGGCCGTTTCCAGGGTCGACGTTCCGGAAACGGTCAGGGCTAGGTCGGCGGCGTTCTGGAGCAGGTGCGACCGGTGGGGTAAAACGGCGACGTCCAGGCCGCCCCGGACCAGGAAGGGGTCGAGAAAGGAGCGATCCAGGGTGTCGGCCTGGGCCAGGGCCAATTGCAGGGCGGGAAAGCGTTTTTTCAGCCGACCGGCGCAGGCCGTCATTACCGGCAGAAGCAGCCGCGCGGTCTGCTTCCGGCTGCCGGGCAGAAGCAGCAGCAAGGGCTTTTTCGGATCGAAGCCCAGTTCGGCCTTGACCAGGGGCTTGGGCCGCGGGGCGGGCATGACGTCCAAGAGGGGGTGCCCGACAAACTCGGCCGTCACGCCGTATTTCCTATAAAAATCGACCTCAAAGGGAAAAACCACCACCCGTCGGTCCGTCAGGCGGGCCATTTTTCGGATGCGCCCGGTGCGCCAAGCCCAAATTTGGGGGCAGATATAGTAAAAAACGGGGACGCCTTCCCTTTTGGCCGTCCTGGCCAAAAAAAGATTGAAATCGGGATAATCGATCAACACCAAGGCGGCCGGCCGGTCCCGGCGCAGGGATTTTTTCAGGGCGGACATGACTTCCCAGGCCCGGCCCAGGCCGGAAATGACCTCGGTCAGGCCCATCAGGGCCATGTAATCCAGGCCGTAAAGCAGCTCGACCCCGGCGGCCCCCAGGTTTCGGCCCCCGACCCCGTAAAAGTCGAGTCCCGGCGCCAAGGCCTGGGCGGCCCTGACCAGATTGGCCCCATGGAGGTCCCCGGAGGCTTCTCCGGCCACGATCATAATCCTGGTCATGAATATGATTCTCCAGGGTGGGGGTGGAGTAGCGAAACGGCGTTCCCGATCAGCCGAGCCCCCCGGGCCAGGCGTTGACCCGGGCGTCGATCTGTTCCATGATCTTGAGCGCCAGCGCCAGGGCCCGCCGACCATCCCAGCCGGTCACGGCCGGGACCGTCCGATTGCGAACCGCGGCGACAAAGGATTTCAATTCCTGTTCCAGGGCGTCCTCCCCGGATACGGACAAAGCCTGGGCCTGGATATCCGTCGGCCGGCCCGGCCCGGCGCCGATGCGGCGCACCAGGTCCACCCGACGCTCGGCCAGGTCCACGGACAAATAAGCCTCGGGTTGAAATATTCTAATCTTTCTTTGGGTTTTCACGGAAATCCGGCTGGCGGTCAGATTGGCCGTGCACCCCCCGGGAAATTCCATGCGCACGCTGGCGATATCCGCCTTGGGCGTCAGCACCGGAACGCCCACGCCATGAACCCAGGACGGCTCCTCGCCCACCAGGTGCAACGTCAAGTCCAGGTCGTGGATCATCAGGTCCAGGACCACGTCCACGTCCGCCCCGCGCCCGGGGAAGAGGCTAATGCGGTCGGCCTCGATGAAAACGGGCCGGCCGACAAAGGGCGCGGCCGCGATCATGGCCGGATTGAATCGTTCGATATGCCCGATCTGCAAGGTCAGGCCTTTTTGTTCGGCCAGGTCCACAAGGGCGTCGGCCTCCCGCAGGGTGCAGGCGATGGGCTTTTCCAACAGCACATGCACGCCCGCTTCCAGGCAGGCCCGGGTCACCTCGAAATGGGCTTGGGTGGGGACCGCCACGCTGACCGCGTCGACCCGGCCGAGCAGGTCGTGAAAATCATAAAAAGCCGCGGTCCCGCACTTGCCGGCGACGGCGTCGGCCCGGGAGCAGTCGATATCGGCGATTCCGACCAGTTGAACTCCGTCCAGCCCCCGGTACTTGTCGGCGTGAAACGATCCCAGCCGGCCGCCCCCTATGACTCCGACCCTAGGCAAATCAGGCCTCCTCCCGAAAGCCCAGGATGCAAATTCCCAGGTCGTCGGCCAGGCGGATCATTTCCCGGCGGTCGAAAACAAGGGAGCCGCCGGCTTCGACGGCCAGGACCGAGGCCTGGACCTCGTTCATGACCCGAATGGTTTGGAGGCCCACGGAAGGCAGGTCGAAGCGCCGGTCCTGCCGGGGCTTGCAGACCTTGACCACCACGGCCTTTTCCCGGGCCAGCCTTCCGCCGCGACGAATCGCCTCGTCGGACCCTTCCATGGCTTCCACCGCCGTGACGGTTCGATTGCGCACCACCACCAACTGCCCGATATCCAGTTCGCCCAGGGCCTTGGCCATGCGCCGGCCGAATTCGATGTCGGCTTGCTCCTCGGGGGTCGGCCCGCGCCGGGTCATGACTCCCTCGGGAGCGGTCAATTCCGGGGCGAACCAGGTGGACGGCCGGACGGCGATCCCGTCCTTTTCCAATTCCTCGGCGAAAAGCCGCAGCACGGCGTCATCGCTCAATTCGGACAACCGGGCGATCGCGGCCAGGGCCCTGGAATCAGGCTCGAAATTGATGAACATGTTTTCCTTGGTCACGCCACCGGCCATGAACGCCTCGGTCACCTGGTTTTCGTGGAAAAAGTCGATGGCGCGCTGCAGTTGCCCGACCTTGAGCCAGACGACCCGGACGGCGACCGCCTCGATGCCCGCCTCGGTCTCGCCGATGAAGGCCGCGGCGCACACCTCCCGCCCGTCCGCGGCGGCGGCCCGGGCCGCCAACAAGGGGAACTGTCCTTTTCCGGCGATAAGGCCTATTTTTCCGCGCTGGGAAATCGGTCTACTCCTCTCTGGGAATTTCGGATGAACTCGACCAGGTTATGTACTTCCGGGACGAGAGGGAAAGCCGTCGCGGCCTCGTCCAGGACCTCGGCCAATGGCCGCCTGTTCCGAAAAATCATTTTAAAGGCTTCCTTGAGGGCCCGGATGGTTTCCGGGGCGTAGCCCTTCCTTTTAAGCCCGATGGAATTGGGACCGTGCAAGCGGAAATCGACCGCCCCTTCCCCCAGCAGATAGGGGGGAACGTCGCGGGAAACCCTGGAGAACCCGCCGATATAGGCATGGGCGCCGACCGTGGCGAACTGATGGATGGCGACCATGCCCCCGATATAGGCGCCTTCCTCAATGGTCACATGGCCGGCCATGGCCAGGTTATTGGCCAGCACCACCCGGTCGCCCACCCGGCAGTCGTGGGCGACGTGGACGTAGGCCATGAGCAGGCAGTCGTTTCCCACGACGGTCCGGCCCCCGCCCTCGGCGGTGCCGCGGTTGACGGTGACAAATTCCCTGACCACGACCCGGTCGCCGATAATCACCTCTGATTTTTCGCCCTTGAATTTAAGGTCCTGCGGTTCGCCGCCCAGCGCGGCCGCGTGAAAAATACGGCAGCCCTCGCCGATGCGCGTGAACCGATCGATATAGGCGTGCGCCATTATCTCGGTGTCCGGACCGATGACCACGTCCTCGTTAATTACCGCGTAGGGGCCGATTTTGACTCCGGGCGCGAGTTCGGCTCCGGGGTGGACAACGGCGGTGGAGTGTATGTTCATGGAGGTGTGCTTCCTTCCGGTGGATCGCCCGCCTGTCCCGGTTTTCAAGCGGCGTCGTTGGCGGCCATCAAGTCTCCCTCGGCCGCTTTCTGCCCATCCACGGACGCCTCGCCGTGAAGCTTCCAATATTTGGTGCCCAGCCTGATCACCTCGACCCGGAGGTCCAACCGGTCGCCCGGGACCACGGGCCGGCGGAACTTGACCTTGTCCATGGCCATTATATAGGTGATCTTCCCGGCCATGTCCGGGCCGAAGCTCAGGTAGGTAAGAATTCCTCCGGCTTGAGCCAGGGCTTCCATAATGAGGACCCCAGGCATTACCGGCCGACCGGGAAAATGGCCCTGAAAAAAATGTTCGTTAAAGGTCACGTTCTTGTATGCGGTCAACGTCTTATGGGGCTCGAAGGAAACCACCCGATCGACCAGCAAGAACGGGTATCTATGGGGCAACTGCGCCATTATCCCATTGATGTCCATTACGGTCATGCCTTTTTCTCCCACACCCTTTTTATTTAAAAAACTTGGCCTTCAAGTCCTCGAGGGAAACGGAATCCTTCAAGGCCCTAAAAAAGTCCCGCAGCCGGGGCAGGTCCCGGCGGCCGGCGGCGGCTTGCTTCCACTCGTCGTCGGCCTTTTGCGCGGGCCGTCCGGCCCAGGCTTCCCGGCCGGGAGGGATGTCCTTGGTGACTCCGGAGGCGCCGATGACAATGGCGCCGTCTCCTATTTTCACCCCGTCAATCACTCCCACCTGGCCCAGGATGAAAACCTGGTCTCCGACGCGGGAACGCCCGGCGATGCCGACCTGGGCCAGAATGATGCAATCCCGGCCGATGCCGACATTGTGCGCGATATGAACAAGGTTGTCTATCTTGGTTCCCTCGCCGATGGTGGTCGGTCCGATCAGCCCCCGATCGATGCAGACCTGACTGCCGATTTCCACGAAGTCCCCGATGACCACCCCGCCGCCGTGGGCGTTTTTCAGATGAAGCAGGCGCCCCCGCTCCGGGTCCGGCACTTGGTTGTACCCGAACCCGTCATCGCCGATCACCGCTCCGGCATGGACAATAACCTTTTTTCCCAGGCGGGAGTTCCGAAAAATCGTGGTCCCGGGGTAGATGACCGCCCCGTCTCCGATGGAAACATGATCGTCGATAAAAACATGCGGATAAACCAAGGCCCCCGCCCCTATTTCCACTTCGGCGCCAATATGGCAAAAATCGCCGATCACGGCCCCGGGTCCGATCCTGGTCGAGGCCCGGTCCTTGAATCTGACGAGTCCGGGGTCTCCCGGAACCAGGGTCGGGCCGCCAAGGACCGCTTCCATGAGGACGGTAAAGACCAACCGCGGCTCCGGAGCGAAAATACAGGGCAAGGAACCGGGGTCCAGATGCGGCGGGATAATCACCGCTCCGGCCGGGGAGGCCTTGACCAAATCCAGGTATTTCGGGGAAACGGCGAAAGTCAGGCACCCGGGAGCGAGGGCTTCCACGGGGCAAAGCCGGTCGACCATGGCTTCGGGCGCCTGGCCGACCCGCACCTCGTGCTTCAGGTCGTTGGCGCCTTGGGAGGCCAACCGGCTCCTGATTTCCCTCTCGGCGAACCTGGCCAGATCGGCCAGGCTTTTGGAAGGATGCAACTCCACTTAAAAACTCTCCCGCCAGGTCCGGAAATAAACCAAGAACCCGCCCGGTCGAGGCGTCCGGGAAGCCCGCCCGCGACGCCGGGACGTGAAACCGGTCCGGGGACCAGGGGCTGTTACTTGGCGGTATCGAAGCGCTTGATCACTTCAGCGGTGATGTCGATGGCCTCGGGAGCGTAAACCACGCCTGACTTCTGGCCTTCCAGAACCAGGGTGTACCCCTGTTCGGCGCCCAGGTTGTTGGCGATGCGCAAGACTTCCTCCACAATGGGCTGAGTGGATTCCATTTCGTCCTTCTTCATCTGTTCCTGGTAATCACGATACAAATCCTGGAAATCGCGGACCTTTCTCTTTAAAACCTTGTCTTTTTCATATTGAGCCTCGGGGCTGAGCATGCTAGCCTGGCGTTCGAGGTCGGCCTGCATCTTGTTGACCTCGGTCTCCCGGTCGTTCAATTCCTTCTGCATTTTTTCGAATTTGGTCATGAGCTTCGACTTGGCGGCCTGGCCCTTCTTGGATTCGTTGATGGCCCGTTGCAGGTCGAACACGCCGATCTTGACCACATCGGCCGCCGCCGCCGTAGTGGGCGCGGCCACGCCGATCCAGTACTGACCGAGAGCAAAAACCAAACCGAACAACAATAGTTTTTTAATCATTTTTCTCCCTCCCCAAATCAGGGTGTTTTTAAAAGAAAGTGCCAACGGAAAATTCCCAGTTGTCCCGTTCATCGTCCACGGGATGAATAACGCGGCCGTATTCCAGGCGCAAGGGGCCGAAAGGACTGTAATAACGGATGCCGCCGCCGGCGCTGCGCTTCAACTTGGTCATGTCCATGAAGTCATTCTTGGCCCAGACATTGCCCTGGTCGAAGAAAATCACGCCCAAAAGGCCGATGCTCTTGAACAAGGGAAAAATCAATTCCATGTTGGCCAGGGCCATTTTTTCGCCGCCGATCTTATCCCCGGTCAGCGGGTCCTCGGGTGAGATGGACCCCCAGTCGAACCCCCGCATGGAATTTATGCCGCCGAGATAGAATTTTTCGTACGCGGGAAGTTTTCCGGCGGGCCCCTTGACCACGTAGCCCACCTGGCCCCGGGTGAAGAAGACCAGGTCCCAAAAGCCCAGGGAGATAAAGGTCCCGGAGTCGGCGATGTAACGGGTAAAGTTGTTCGTTCCCGCCAGGGGGCCGCCGGCGTGTTCAACACTGATCGTGGAATCGGTGCCGGCCGTCGGATTGAAGGCCTGGTTTCGGTTGTCCCGGCGCAAGGCCAGCTTGACGGCGCTGGTGGTGGAAAGCCCCCGCAATTCCCGAAGCTGGTACGCGGCGTCCCACGCCACGTCGGTGATTCTGTTTTCCTCGTATAAATAGCGGACCGCCGCCCGAACGTAGTCCATGAGCGGGTACCCAAACCGAATATCCCCGCCCAACGTTCTCTTGTCGTAGGCGTCGTATTCGACCTTGCGGTCGTAAAGATCGAAGCCGGCTTCCAACGGGATGTCGAACAGCCACGGCTCGGTGAAGCCCAGGGTATATTCCGTGGACTTGGCGCCGGCGCTGGCGGCCAGTTGCACCTGTTGACCGCGTCCGAACAGGTTTTCCTCGCTGACCCGGACCGTGCCGAAGACGGAGTTGAAGGAACTGTAACCGGCGCCCACGGCGAAGGCCCCGGTGGCGCGCTCCTTGACCTCGACGTCGAGGTTCATTTTATCGGGCGTGGACCCCTGGGAATGCCCCAACTTGACGTCCTCGAAAAAGCCCAGGCGATGGAGGTTGGTGGTGCTCAGCCTCATGCCCTTGGCCGTGAACAGCTTCCCTTCCACGACCCGCAGCTCCCGACGGATCACCTTGTCCCGGGTTTTAGTGTTCCCGACGATATTGATGCGCTCGAAGTAGACCAGGTTCTTTTTTTGAATATCGTAGGTGAGGTCCACGGTCAGGACGTCCTCGCGCTCCTCGGTGAGGGGCTGCACGTCGGCGAAGGCGTAACCGAAGTCGGCGCAGTAATTGGTGAGGGTCTGAACATCCTTGCGCACCTTGTCCCGGGAATAGATATCCCCTTCCTTGGACTCAAGCTTCTTGAACAAGTTTTCCCTGGTTCCAATCAACTCCCCGCTGATGTTCACCCGTCCGACCTTGAACTGGGGGCCCTCCTCCACCGGAATGGTGATTCGGAGGCCATCGTCGGTGGTAACCACATCCGGGGTCCCGATTTTGGCGCGGATGTACCCGTTGTTGTAATAGAACCCTGACAGCTTGGCCACGTCGTTTTTCAGCTTGGATTCCTTGAGAATGCCGTCCTCGGTCAGCCACCAGAACCAGTTCCACAGGCTGGTGTCCATTTCCTTGCGCAGTTCCTTGTCCGTGAAGGCCTTATTACCGGTGAAAACGATGTCGCGGACATAGAACCTGTCGTTTTCCTTGATGGCGTAGACGACGGTGACCTGCTGTAGCCCCGCCGGTTCCAGCCGATAGCTTATCTCGGCCTTGTAATGTCCTTTTTCCCTATACTTGGCCTTGAGGAGGTCGATGCTGTCCTTGAGCTTACCGGAGTCGACGATGGAATACTGCTTATAACCCAGGACTTCGAGCAGGTCCTTGGGTTCCAGCCTCTTGGCGCCCTCGAACTCGATCTTGGCGACCATGGGCTTCTCTTCCACGATAAAGGTTATGACCTTGCCCTGGGGAGAATCGACCACGTCCACCTGAACGTCGTCGAAGTAATTCATCTGGTAAACTTTTTTTAAATCCTCCGAGACCACGAATTCGTTGAAGATGTCGCCTTCCTTGGAATTGATGACCCTTCTGACGGCGTCCGCCTCGATTCTTTTGTTGCCGGAAAACGCGATCCTGGCGATGTTATTGCCCCCCAGGATTTTCGCGGCCAAGTCCCGGGACAAGGCCTCGGTGGCGGACATCAGGTTGTCCAGGCCCTCCACCCGCGCGAGGGCGGGCTCCATCTGGCCGGAACCGGCGATTTCCACGAGCCTGGAGTCGATGGTGATCTTGGCGCCGGTTTGGGTCAGGGTCCCGAAAATCATAAAATCCAGATTCAGGGCGCGAGCCAGGTCCCGGGCTTTTTGCTCGTCCATGGGGCCGGCCGGAAAACTTTTCAGGGCCGTGTTGAGCCCTTCGGAGGAAAAGACGTCCAGGCCGCGTTGCAGTAGGTGACTGCCCAGAAGTTCCTGAACGCCTTGGGATAAATAGGATAAATCTCCCTGGGCCAGGATGTTGAAGGGGGCCACGCCGACCTTGGGTCCGGTCTGGGCCGGGACGATCGCCGGAGTCAACAGGAATACGAGACAAAAAAAGTATATTCTTTTCAAATTTTTCATCTTTCCTCAACCGCTCTTCCCTCGAGTAAGGTTATGCGGCGGCTCATCATTCCGGCCAAGCCCAGATTGTGAGTTACCACGATGGAGGTCAGGCCGTGCTCTTCATTTAATTGCAATATCAATTCATTAATCTTCATTCCGGTTTTGGCGTCCAGGTTCCCGGTGGGTTCGTCGGCCAGGAGCAATTCAGGCGCCTGAACCAAGGCCCGGGCCAAGGCCACGCGCTGCTGCTCCCCCCCGGACAGCTCTCCGATGCGGTGTCGCAGTCGCTCGGCCAGGCCGACCCGGACTAAAATGGCCTCGGCCTTTTCCAGCGCCGCTTTTTTTTCCATCCGGCCGATGAGGCAAGGCATGGCCGCGTTTTCCAAGGCCGTGAATTCGGGCAGCAGATGGTGGAACTGAAAAACGAAGCCGATTTTTCGGTTGCGGATCGAGGCGAGTTTTTTGTCGTCCTGGCGGGAGAGTTCGACGCCGTCCAGGAAAATCCGGCCCGAGGTCGGCCGGTCCAAGGCGCCGACGAGGTGGAGCAGCGTGGATTTGCCCACGCCCGAGGCCCCGACCACGGCCAGGGTCTCTCCCTGGCTGACCTCCAGGTTCAATCCGCTGAGCACTTCCACCGTGGAGGAGCCGACCTGGTAGGTTTTAACCAGGTCCTGGGCTGAAAGATATGTTTTTGAGTCCGACCGGGTTGTGTTCATTCGTACCGCAAAGCCTCCACCGGGTCCAGCCGACCGGCCTGCCAGGCCGGATAGAGCGTGGCCAGAAGACTGATCAGCAAGGCTGAAAACAAAATCAGGGCCACGTCGAAGAATTCCAACTTCACCGGCAAGGTGGTGATGTAATAGACGTCGCTGGGCAGTTGGACGAATTTGTATTTCGCCAAAAGCTTGCACAAGGCCAGGCCGCCGGCCAAGCCGGCCAAGGCGCCGGAAGCGCCGATAAAAAAACCCTGAAAAACAAAAATCCGCATGATCGAATTCCTGGCCGCGCCCATGGCTTTTAGTATGGCGATATCCCGTGTTTTTTCCATCACCACCATGATCTGGCTGGAAGCGATGTTGAAGGCGGCCACCAGGACGGTGAGAATCAGAATGACGAACATGGCCGTTTTTTCGAGCTTGAGGGCCGAAAAAAGGTTTTTGTTCATCTGCATCCAATCCTTGCCCCAATAGTCCGGACCCAGTTCCGCCATTATTTTTTCCCTGATGACATCGGCCCGATAGACATCCCTCGCCTTGACCTCCAAACCGGTGACCCCCGGCCCCAAGTTCAGGAAGTCCTGGGCCTCCTTGATGGAGACATAGGCGAAGGTGGAATCGTATTCGTACATGCCGGTCTCGAACAGTCCGACCAGGGTGAATTTCTTGACCCGCGGCGCCCGCCCGCCCAGGGGCGTGACCTGCCCAAGGGGAGAAATGACCTTTATGGCGTCCCCGGGCAGGGCGCCAAGCTGGGAGGCGAGTTCCGATCCGAGAATTATCCCCGGCGGCTCGGATGATTCAAGCGCCGCGAGTTTTCCCTTGATCAGGCTTCGCCCCAGGTGTCCCGAAACGGCGGTCCGGACCGGGTCCACGCCGTGAAGGATGGTTCCGGCCGACCCGCCCACGGCGGATAGGATGACTTGGCTGTGGATGAAGGGTTCGACCGTCGCCGTCCCGTCCACCGCCTCCACTCGCGGCAGCAGGGAGAGGTAGTCGATCATGGGTTTGTCCCGGCGTAGGACCACGATATGGGCGTTTACTCCCAATATCTTGCTTTTGAGGTCATCCTCGAAGCCGTTCATGACCGCGAGAACCACGATCATGGCCGTGACCCCCACGGCCACCCCGGCCAGGGAGATGATAGTGATGAGGGAAATAAAGGCCTGCTTGCGCTTGGCCTTCAAATACCTCCACCCAATGAAAGTTTCAACCGACACTGGCCCCTCGCTCACTCATTCATAGCGCAAGGCTTCGACGGGGTTGAGGCGGGAGGCCAGCCAAGCCGGGTACAAGGTGGCCAGAAAGCTGACCACAATGGCGCTGAGGGTTATCACGGCCACGTCAAGGGCTTCCAGTTGCACGGGCAGCCGCGAAAAAAAATAGACGTCGGTGGGCAGGGTGACGAATTTGTAGCGCGACAGCAGCTCGCATAACGCCACCCCCCCCAAAAAGCCGATCACGGTCCCGATCACGCCCACCGCCAGGCCTTGAAAGATGAAAATCCTCATGATCAGACCCCGGGCGGCCCCCATGGATTTCAGGATGGCCATGTCCCGATTTTTTTCCATGATGACCATCATCAGGGTGGAAACGATGTTGAAGGCGGCCACCAGGATGGTCAGGCTCAGAATAATGAACATCACCGCCTTTTGCAGCTTTAAGGCCGAAAAAAGGTTTTTGTTCATCTGCATCCAATCCTTGGCCCAGTAGGACGGCCCAAGCCTTTCCACTATTTCGGCCCGGATATCGGGCGCCTGGTAGATATCCGCGACCCGGGCCTCGATGCCGGTGGCCCGCTGTCCCAGGCCGAGGAAATCCTGGGCCTGGCCCAGGGAAATATAGGCCAGGCTCAGGTCGTAGTCGTACATGCCGGATTCGAAAATCCCGGCGACCTTGAAATGCCTGACCCGCGGATTGTCGCGAAGCGGAGAGACGGCCCGGATCGAATCCCCGGGCGAGACCTTGAGACGATCGGCCAATTCCTTCCCGAGAAAAACACCGGGAAAGGGAGCGTCCAGGACCCCGACGCCCACCGTTTTGACCAGGGGCCGGAGAAAGGCCGTCTCGGCGACCTGCGCGGGCTCCACGCCCCTCAAGACGGCGCCGGACACCCCGCCCTTGCCGTTCAACATCACCTGACTGTAGATGAAGGGCTCGGCGGAGATGACGCCGGGCAAGGTTTTGATCAAGGAAGTCAATTCCTTGTATTCATCCATGGCCCGGCCGTAACCCCGGACGATGATGTGGGAATTGATCTCCAACACCTTTTTTTTAAGGTCCTCCTCGGCGCCGCTCATGACGGCCAATACCACGATGAGCGCGGCCACGCCGACCGCTACTCCTCCGAGGGAAATATAGGTGATAAGAGAAATGAAAGTCTGCTTTCTCCTGGCTTTCAGATATCTCCACCCGATGAAAGTCTCTACGGACAAGCCTACTCCGTTCTACTTCTCGGGTCTTTGGTGGGGAAACAAAATGACGTCCTTGATGGAAGGCGAGTCGGTGAAAAGCATGACCACCCGGTCAATCCCCACGCCCTCGCCGCCGGCCGGCGGCATGCCGTATCCCAGGGCCCGCACGTAATCCTCGTCCATGAATTGGGCTTCGTCGTCGCCGGCGGCCCGCTCGGCCACCTGGGCCTGAAAACGCTCCTTTTGGTCCAGGGGGTCGTTCAACTCGGAAAAACCGTTGGCCATTTCCCGGCCGGTGATAAAGAGCTCGAAACGGTCGGTGACGCTCTGATCCTTTTCGTTCCGCCGGGCCAGCGGGCTGATGTCGGTCGGATAATAGGTGATGAAAGTCGGATTGATCAGACGAGGTTCGACCTTCAGGTCAAATAGCTTGGCCAGGATTTTCCCGTGGGGGTCCGCGGACGGCGCGTCGGCGCCCAGATCGCGGCAGTAAGCCAGTGATTTTTCCCGGTCCGCTATTATTTCCGGAGGAACTCCGCCTATTTCCACCAGGGAATCATGGAATCCGATTCGTTTCCAGGGCCGGGCCAGGCTAATTTCCGCCCCTTGATAGGTCAGCGTTTCCCCCAGGCCCAATCCCTTGGCCAGATAAAGGAACATCTCCTCCGTGGCGTCCATCATGTCCAGGAAGGTGGCGTAGCTTTGGTAGAATTCCAACATGGTGAACTCGGGATTGTGCTGGGTCGATATCCCCTCGTTGCGAAAATTGCGATTCAATTCGAACACCCGGTTGAACCCGCCGACCAGAAGTCTTTTCAGGTACAGCTCGGGCGCGATCCGGAGATAAAGCTTCATGTCCAGGGCCAGATGATGGGTTTCAAACGGCTTGGCCGCGGCCCCGCCGGGGATCGGCTGCATCATCGGGGTTTCGACCTCGACAAAAGACCGCTCTTCCAGGAATTTTCTCACCAGGGACACGATCTTGGCCCGGCGCAGGAAAACGTCCCGGGCCTGGTCGTTCATGATCAGGTCGAGGTATCTTTGCCGATATTTTAGTTCCACGTTTATTTCGTGGAATTTTTCCGGCAAGGGCAGGAGGGTTTTGGTCACCAGCTCCAAGTGCTGGGCCATCAAGGTCAATTCGCCTGTTTTTGTCTTGAAGACGCGGCCGGTTACTCCGATCAAGTCTCCAATATCCAGCTTTTTGAACAGGGCGAATTCCTCCTCCGGAATTTCGTTTTTCCGAACATACACCTGTATACGTCCGCTGTGGTCCCGAAGGTCTAGAAAAGTTGATTTTCCGTAATCCCGGCGGGCCATGATTCGACCGGCCGCGGAAAAAGCTTCCTCCAGCTCGGCCAGGGATTCGGCGGTGTGATCGAGAAAACGGTCCCGGAGCTCCGCGGCCGAGACGCCCGGTCGGTAACTATTGGGAAAAAGGTTTAGGCCTTCCTCGATAAGGCTTTGGGCTTTTTCGCGCCGCTGCCTGATAACCATGCTTTGCGTATCTTCCATTTTAACCATTCCTATAATAAAAAGAGCCCCACGGGCCTCGCCGGGTTAAGGGCCGAATAGTCCACGGGGCCGCTTAACTTTTAAATTATCGTCTAATAGTCTATTTCACCAGCCACGTCAAGCCCAAAGGTCGGGACCGTTGGAGCCTAATAGTGGTTAACTATGGGGAACCATTGGTCTTAGGATGCACATACCAGCGGCGTCAGCCCTGTTTAGGGGAGGGCCAGGGGAACCCGGACCTTGAAGATGGTCCCTTGACCGGGCGGGAAGCCGATCTCGATCCGGCCCCCGCCGTTTTCGAGAATGCGGGACACAATGGCCAGGCCCAAACCCACGCCGCCTTCCTTGGTGGTGAAAAATGGATCGAAAATCTTGGTCCTGTTTTCCAGGGGGATGCCGGGACCCGTGTCCGCCACCGACACCAGGGCCATCCGCCTGTCCTCGGGATCAACCTCCACTCGAACCGTCAGCCGGCCCCCGCCCGGCATGGCCTCGATCGCGTTTCTCAACAAATTCCACATGACTTGTTCCATTTGGTGCCGGTCGAACAGCACTCTTAGCCCTGGGGCGATCCGGGAGCCGATGGCCAGGAGCGGTTCCAGGCCGGCCTGGCCCTGGAATATCCGCAGGTTATCCTCCACGGTCTTCGATAAATCCATCTCCATGCGCTCCCCCGGGCGTGGTCGGGCGAACAACAGAAAATCGTTGACGATCTGATTCAATCGCTCGAGTTCCCGCCGGATTATGGCGATGAGCCGTCCCTGGGCGCCCTCGGGCTGGAAATTATTTTCCAGCATTTGAAAGGACCCGCTGATGGAAGCCAAGGGATTCCTTATTTCATGGGCTATGCCGGCGGCGAGCTCCCCAATGGCCGCCAGTTTTTCTATCCGGGCTACGTCCTCCTCCATCCGCCTCAGCCGGGTCCGGTCCTTGAAGACCAAAAGACGTCCCCACGGCCGGCGGGCGCGGTCCATCAAACCCAGCAAATCGACTTCCAGATTGAATTTTTCCCCGTCCCGGCGGACGTAGGTCCAATTCCAACTTACCGCGACGCCCCCGGGCCCGCCGGTTTCGTCCGGCAGCGCCAGTTGCGGGAAAACCAGTCGATGATGGAGGCCCTTGACCTGGGCGAGAGTCAACCCGGTGATGGCCTCGGCCGCCGGGTTGAAGGATACGATCTCCCCGCCGGGCCCCAGGGTCGCCAAGCCGGCGTCGATGCTCTGGATGATGCTCTCGTTGAGGTCCTCCAGCCTTTCCACGTCCGAACGACTCTCGGCCAGCTTCCGCTTGGTCTCCTCGGACTGCTTGGACAAATACCCGGCCAGGACCCCCACCAGGAAGAAGGCCCCCATGTTGACCAGTATCCTGTTGAGAATGTCCGTGGCCTGGTAATGGTCGAGGAAGCTGTATTTGGTCTGCAACGGCGCGATGTATCGGTAATAATGGAGGTCGAGCAGCCCCCCGTACAAGATGGCCGACAGGGAGGCCGTCAAAATCGCCCCCCTGATCTTTATCAGGAGGCCGGCGTTGATGATGTGCAGGAGATATAAAAAGGAAAAGATGCTTTCCAGGCCGCCGGTCAGATAGATTATGCCGGTGGTGACCAGAACGTCGGTCGTTATTTGTATATGGGCCTGCAGGACCTCGCCGGCCAAGCGGGGCAGGACCAAGGCGAAGAGGAAAGTGACGAAATAAATAAGGCAGATCAGGCCGTACAAGGCCGGCAGGGCCTGCTCCGAGGCGTGCTGGGGCGACCGATACTGCACCAGGACCGTGGCCGCCAGCAGGAACGTGGCCGTGACCACCCGGAAGAACATCAGCCATTTCAACTGGCGGGCCAGGGGGTTTTCCGGATCGGAAACCAGGTCTTTCGGTTCGCTCATCATGCCGCGTTGGAGGTTTCGGCTTCCCCGGGACGAACGTCGCGGAACAATCCGTCTCGGGGGCCGGGGCTTGGCCGCGGGGCCATTTGTGGGTTTTCCGTTTTAATCCATTACCGCCGAGGCCATGGAGAAAATCGGCAGGTACATGGCGATGACCAGGGTCCCGATGGCGCCGCCCAAAAAGACTATGAGCAAGGGTTCGATCATGGACGTCAGGGCCTCCACCGCGGAATCGACCTCATCGTCGTAAAAATCGGCGATCTTGCTCAACATGGTGTCCAGGGCGCCCGATTCCTCGCCCACGGAGATCATCTGAACGACCATGGACGGAAAAACCCCGGATTCCATCAGGGGGTCGGCGATGGACCGGCCCTCGGCGATGGCGGCCTTGGTGTCCAGAATGGCCGCCTCCACGATCTTGTTGCCCGCCGTGCGGGCCACGATATCGAGGCTGGCCAGAATAGGCACGCCCGAGGACATCATGGTGGACAAGGTGCGGGTGAACTTGGCCACCGCCACCTTCCGGACCAAGGTCCCGAAAACAGGCGCCATCAAGAGGGTCCTGTCCCAAATGACCCGCCCCTTGGCCGTGTTGATGAACCGCTTGAACCCGAATGAGAAGGCCATGCCGGCCGCGATGAGGTAAATGATGTTGCTCTTGATGAAATTACTCAGATTGATGACAATCTGGGTCAGCACCGGAAGGGCCTTTCCGAACTCGGCGAACATGTTCTGGAAAATGGGGATGACGAAGATCATGATGATCATGATGACCAGGACGGCCACGATAACCACGATGATCGGGTACATCATGGCGCTTTTCACCTTGCTCTTGAGCTTTTCCGCCTTCTCGATATATTCCGCCAGCCGTTGCAAAATGGTGTCCAGGATGCCGCCCGCTTCTCCGGCCGCCACCAGGTTGCAGTAGAGGTCGTCGAAAATTTTCGGGTATTTCTTGAGGGACTCGGACAAGGTCGAACCGGTCTGAACGGCCATGTTGACTTCGCGGAGCATGGCTTTGAAGGTTTTATTTTCCTGCTGGTCGGCCAGGATTTTCAAGCATCCCACCAGGGGCAGGCCGGCGTCGATCATGGTGGAAAATTGCCGGGTGAAGATCATGATGTCCTTGGGCTTGACCTTGGGCTGCATGAAGCCGAGGTTGGCGAACAGGTCCTTGGGCGCCAACTTGACCTTGGTCTGGGAGATGCGCATGCGTTTGAGCATGGCTTCAACTTGCCGCTCGTCATCCGCCTCCATCTTTCCTTTTCGTTTAACGCCCTTGTTATTGACGCCGGACCAAATGAAAATCGGCATCGTCGCCTCCCTAGCTGGCTTACGGTTTTATATTATTGGAATAATAAAGGATAATTGCATAATGGTCAAGAAAAACCCGAAATTAAGCCGCCCGAGGCCCGGCCGCTTGTTTCGGCGCCTCTCCCCATAACAGGCTTCATCGGACCGGATATGGCGCCGCGGTATTTTTAATGGTAAAATTAGATAATAGGTAAAACAAGGAAGTGATGCGACATGGCGAACCCCATGGACTTGTCCGGACCGGGATTCCCGAGCGGGATCAACCTGGCGGTGGTCGGAGGAGGCCGACGTTGTCTTTCCCTGTTGCACATGCTGGAATCCAGCGAGCCCCCGGGAATTAAAATCCGGATACTAGGCGTGGCCGATATCAATCCCGGGGCCGTGGGATTGGCGTACGCCAGGGATTCAGGCGTCTTCACCTCCACGGACTATCGTAGTCTTTTTCAGCTTCCGGGCCTCGAGTTGGTCATTAACCTGACCGGGAGCCGGGAGTTGGGCCGGGAACTCGAGAATTCAGCCCCCGACCAGGTCACGGTCCTGCCTTACCCGGCCTCCCGCCTTTTACAGGAAATAGTTCTGAGCGTCCTGGGGGCCAGTAAAAGAATCAGCGCCCAGGCCGATGAAATCACCCGGGCCCAATCCTTTGCCCGAGCCATGGCCAAAGCCACCATCGTGGGCGTTATGGTCCTGGACACCAATTATAAAGTCGTCTGGATCAATGACGCCGGGCTCAAGGCGGCCGGGTTGACGCGCGAGGAGGCGGTGGGCCAGTACTGCTTTCAGGTTTCCCACCAACAAATCAGCCCCTGCGCCCTGCCCGAAAACCTCTGCCCCATGAAGAAAACCCTAAACACCCACCTTGCGGCTCAAACCCTTCATGAACACAGACACAAAAACGGACGCACAACCTATTGCGACGTCTCCACCTACCCGCTTTTCAACAGTGAGGGCGCGGTGGTGGAAGTGGTGGAAGTTATCCGGGACATCACCGACGATCTGAACGAAAAGCTGGAACGCCGGGCCGAGGATTTGAAAAATGACTTGGTCCGGCTGGTCCAGGAAGACAAATTGGTCGCCCTGGGCAAGATGGTGGCCTCGGTGGCGCATGAACTTAACAACCCGATCTGTTCAATCATCAACTTTTCGAAACTAATCAAAAAATCCCTGTCGGAAGGCGATACCGCCCCCAAGGACCTCCATAATTACGACAAATACCTGGAATTGACTATTCGGGAAGCCCAACGATGCGGCGCCATCGTCGGCAATCTTCTCTCCTTCGCCCGACAACGGGCGGTTGAACCGAGAATCCTGGACCTTTGCGAAGTCGTCGACCAGATCATTGCCTTAACCCGGCACAAAATGGAGCTGTCCAATATAAGGCTGGTTTGGGACTGGGAAACAAAACCATTGGAAATAATGGGAGATTTCACTCAAATACAACAGTGTGTAATCAACCTGGTCTTCAACGCCATGGAAGCCATGCCCCAGGGCGGCGTCCTATCGATCAAGGGCGGCGTGGACGACACGGAAGGCCTGGTTTGGGTTGAAATATCCGATAATGGCGTTGGCATGAGCCCCGAAACAATGGAATATATTTTCGAGCCGTTTTTTACCACCAAGGAGGAAGGACGCGGAGTCGGACTAGGCCTGTCAATGGTCTACGGCATTATTCGTGAACATCGGGGAGTCATATCGGTAAAAAGCGAGGAAGGCAAGGGCGCGGTCTTCAGGATAGACCTTCCTATGGTCGGCAGCCGGGTAATCGGAGCGGGAGTATTATGAATAACCTAAGAATAATGATCGTCGACGACGAGGAGGCTATTCGGGAATCCTTGGCCGCCTGGCTGGAAAAGGGCGGCGATGAAGTCGCCAAGGCCTCCAGCGCAAACGAAGCGCTGGAAATGCTGTCCGGTCGGGAATACGACCTTGTTCTTTTGGACATCAAGATGCCGGGCATGGACGGCCATGAACTGCTTCGCCAACTGCATCGGGACTACCCCTCGGTCATCGTGGTCATGATCACGGCCTACGCCAGCATTGAGTCGGCTGTCACGGCCATGAAAGAGGGCGCCGCCGACTACCTGCTCAAGCCGTTCGACCCCGAACAGCTCATGTTGCTTATCCAGAAAATGGCCTCTTATAAGAAGATGCTGGACGAATGCCGCGTCGTCCGAGCCCGTTTATCCGAGCTTGAATCCTCGGTTTTTGACGACTTGATCGGCGGCTCCGAGGCGATGAAAAAAGTCTTCGCCATGATCGAGGACGTGGCCGGAACCGAAGCTCCAGTCCTTATTACCGGCGAAACCGGGACGGGCAAGGAACTTGTGGCCCGGGCGATCCATACCCGGAGCCCGAGGAGGCAAGGTCCGTTTATCGCCATTAACTGCGGAGCATTGCCGGAACATTTGTTGGAGAGCGAACTTTTCGGCCATGAGCGGGGCGCCTTTACCGGAGCGGTGAAAACACGGTTGGGCCGCCTTGAAATGGCTGATCGTGGAACGTTGTTTCTTGACGAAGTCGGGGAGGTATCCATGCAAATGCAAGTTAACCTGCTCCGGGTGCTGGAAGAAAAAAAACTGATAAGAGTGGGCGGCAGTCGCGAGGTGGTTACCGATTTCCGATTAATTTGCGCGACACACCGAAACATGGAGGCGCTGGTCGCCCAAGGCTTGGTCAGGAGCGACTTTTATTACCGGATCAATGTGATTTCCATAAACGTCCCCCCTTTAAGGGAAAGAGGCGACGACATCGGCTTGCTGGCCAATCATTTCATCCTGATGTTCTCCCGCGAAATGAGCAAATACATCGAAGGGTTGACTCTCGGGGCCTATAAAATGCTGGACATGTATGACTGGCCGGGCAATGTGCGGGAATTGCGCAACGTCATGGAGCGGGCGGTGGTCGTCAGTCGCGGGGGCAAGGTCGACGCCAGGGACCTGACCTTTCTATCGAGCGGCAAGGTCGCCTCCGCGCCGGGCTCTTCCTTGAAGGAAGTGGAAAAAAACCACATCGGGAAAACACTGGATGAATGCGGCGGGGTTATTTCCAGGGCCGCCGAGATGTTGGGCGTCAATCGGGGCACCTTGGCCCGGAAGATGAAAAAACACGGTTTGAGTCGAGCATAAACTGGAAAACGCCCCGCCAATGGCTAGCCGCGGGTTACGACACCTGGAATTGATACCCCTGGGGCGAATCGATCAGGTGGCGGTTTCCGTGGTCGCGGCCAACGTTCAAACCTTGACCGGCCTGCTTGTCGACGTAGCCCCGGCCTGGTCGGAACCGGAACACGCCTTGCTTCATCCCCGCATGCAGTACAACGCCCTCCCCATTCTTAAAGACCTGGCCGAGGACGCCGGCCTCCAGGGACGTTTGCGGCTCGGGATCATTAATGGCGACCTTTGTCTGCCTATCCTGAGTTACGTCTTCGGCGAAGCCCAGTTGGGCGGTCGCGCGGCGGTTATCTCCCTGCACCGCCTTCACCGGGGAGCGGACGGCCGCGCAATCAGCTCGAGCGCCATGTATGAACGGTTGGCCAAGGTGGCGGTCCATGAAACCGCCCATATTCTGGGATTGAAGCATTGCCGCGCCCCTAGATGCATAATGGCTTTTTCCCTCGGCCTGAAACAGTTGGACGACCTTTATCTGGGCTTCTGCCCAGACTGCGAGGAGGAGCTCCGGTTTCATTTACGCAAGTGAAGGTTGCCGCCGGCCCAGGCCGGCGCGTCCTGTGCTCCCAGGAATTCCCCGACGAGACTGTCCCAACCCAGGCCCGGAAACAGGCCGTAAATATTGGATAGGGCCTGGCCTCCAGTGGCCGCCAGTTGGCATCCGTCTTCCCCCCCCGGCAACATGGCCATAAGCCTGGAAACTTCCTCTTCCATCCAGGCGAGGCTCTCCTCCAGGAAAAGAAGGTTGCGGAGCCCCAAGCGAACGTTTTGCGGTTCAAGGACTAATAACCAGCCCCGGCCATAGGGATCATCCCGAACTCCGCCGTTCTCCCCAGCCGCCGGATTGACCGCCGCCACCACGCCGTCCATGGGGCTGAGAAACCGGGCGCCCAGCTCGCCTCTGATAACTCCGAAACCAGGCGCCCCCTGCCTGATCGCCTGGCCAAGGCGCGGTAATTGAAATCGGCTGAAAGGGCCGAACAAGCGTTCGGCGAAATCGTCAAGGCCCACCCGAACCCGGCCGCCGTATTCCACGCGCGCCCACGTATGTCCACTATGGTAGTAGCAATTCCTGGCGACGCTGAAACCGCCGACAATCTCCTGCTCGGGCCGTCCCAAGGGTTCGGTCAGGCTTTCATCCATCATAAGCTGGTGATACTCGCAGTGGGCGCAATCATAGTCGTTGACGCAGTATTTGACCGAGACTCTTCCGGATAGCATGTGACGGCACTTTTTTTCCTTGATCGGGCGCCTGTTGACCTCCCCGCTCCAATTGCGCCCGGCCAGGACCCGGCCGTCCTTGAGTCGGCCTTCCTTTATTTCCTGTCTCATTTTTCGTTCAACCGGGCAGCCAAGGCAATCAAAGGAGTAAACGCATATTATCGGTTTCAGCACACCGGCCGCGCTCCAGACGCAAAGGTCGCTTTTCATGTCGTAAACCATGACCTGCCGGGTTCTTCCCCCGCGTTTGTTTTTACTAATCATGGCCCTCCTCCTTTTGGCGCCTCCACGGCGCTTAAGCTGCCCGCGATTAGCCGGGAGCAGCATGTCCATCTCTTATCAAGGCAATAATCAGGCCAGGGACGCAACCGCCTTAAGGAGTCAACCATTTAAAAATAAAGGGATTATAGGCTGCCGTGGAATGAAGCGACGGGGTCCGGGAAACAAGGTCCGCCGCGAAATGAACGCCCCTTGTCCGGATAAAAACAAAAAAACAAGTGTTTATAGGCTATTACCTAAACTTGTAGCAAAAAGACCCCAACTGACGCAAAATGCGGCGCCCCATTCAACAGCTCGGAAATGAGGCGATATGGATCAAAAAGCCGGAATGGATACTCGAAACGCACCGCCTGGTTGAGTCGAACCCAGCCAAGGTGTCAGCGGCCAACTGATAATGCCTAAAACCTGGCCATCTGAAAATGTATTGTTCCTTTTATTCTAAAAGACAACACCTTGTTCCAAACGGAGGCGAGGGCCGGGCCGCCCAATTTTCTCCCTCGCCCCCACGGGGATGGGGCGAGGGGGGTAGTCCTTGGTTCACCCGGGCCGACGGGGCCAACCAAGATGTTGTGTATCGCCAACGCTCGACCCAACCTACGGAGATCACATTATTTCTAGGCCAGCAAAAGCGCGCCGGGCCAAGCAATTCCAAACGCCCCGGACTTCTTCGGGCGGGCATGGACGCCCGCCCTTTCCGCCCTCGAAACAGGACGTTTCGGGGCGTGAAACCGCCGCCAG